>NZ_JBFPFP010000007.1:0-351786 GCF_047977885.1 Arthrobacter sp. LFS091 | reverse complement strand
CCCACCTCGCGCGAGGTGGGCGGCCGCCGTCGTTACTGGCTTTGTACTAGTTAGCCGGGTAGTTGCGCTCCGGCTCCCCTGTGTAGAGCTGCCGCGGACGGCCGATCTTGGTCTGGGGATCGTTGATCATTTCGCGCCACTGGGCAATCCAGCCCGGGAGGCGGCCGATGGCGAACAGAACAGTGAACATCTTCTCCGGGAAACCCATGGCCTTGTAGATCAGGCCGGTGTAGAAGTCGACGTTCGGGTACAGCTTGCGCTGGATGAAGTAGTCATCCGCAAGGGCCTTCTCTTCAAGGCGCATGGCGATGTCCAGGAGTTCGTCGTTGCCGCCGAGCTTGCCAAGAACTTCGTGTGCCGTTGCCTTGATGATCTTGGCGCGGGGGTCGTAGTTTTTGTAGACACGGTGTCCGAAGCCCATGAGGCGGACGCCGTCTTCCTTGTTCTTGACCTTCTCCATGTAATCCTCGGGCTTGATGCCGTCGGCCTGGATCTGGCGGAGCATCTTCAGCACGGCCTCGTTGGCACCACCGTGGGCGGGACCGAAGAGGGCGTTGATGCCGGCGGACACCGAGGCGAAGAGGTTCGCGTTGGACGAACCCACCAGGCGCACGGTGGACGTGGAACAGTTCTGCTCGTGGTCGGCGTGCAGGATGAGCAGGAGGTCCAGGGCCTTGACGACCACCGGGTCCATTTCATACTGCTCGGCCGGAAGGCCGAAGCTCAGACGCAGGAAGTTCTCCACCAGGTTCATGGAGTTGTCCGGGTACAGCATCGGCTGGCCAATGGACTTCTTGTGCGCGTAAGCGGCGATGACCGGGAGCTTGGCCATGAGCCGGATGGTGGAAACTTCCACGTGCTCCGCGTTAAAGGGGTCCAGCGAGTCCTGGTAGAACGTGGACAGCGCGGAAACGGCCGAGGAAAGCACCGGCATGGGGTGGGCGTCGCGCGGGAACCCGCCGAAGAAGCCCTTGAGTTCTTCGTGCAGGAGCGTGTGGCGGCGGATCTTCTGGTCGAACTCTTCCAGCTCCGTGGGAGTGGGGAGGTTCCCGTAGATCAGCAGGTAGGAAACTTCGAGGAAGCTCGAGTGCTGCGCGAGCTGCTCAATCGGGTAACCGCGGTAACGCAGGATGCCTGCGTCGCCGTCGATGTAGGTAATGGCCGAGGTGGTGGCCGCTGTGTTCATGAAGCCGGGGTCATAGGCGACGGCGCCCGTCTGCTTCAGCAGCTTGGAAACGTCGTAGCCTTCGTTTCCTTCTACAACCTTGATGCGCGGCAGTTCGAGTTCGCCGCCGGCATGGCGCAGTGTCGCGCTGGTGGTCTCAGTCATGGAGTCCCCTTCATGAGGCCTTTGGGCCTCTATCGAACGCTTGTCCAACCAACTTCTGGTGTCGCCGCCTTCGGCCCTACTGTTGCAGGGCTCCAACGGCCGAAGTGCTTTCTTAGAGAAGGCCACCATTGATAGTCAGTTAAAAAGCTACCGCCAGTAACCCTGCGGAACTAATCCGTGCCGTCCGGTTACTGGCGGAATAGCGCTATAAGTGGCGCAAGTCACAGCTTTGTTATGAGCCTGTACCCAAGCGCTCGACGGCGGCATCAATACGTTCGTCGCTGCCCGTGAGCGCTACACGGATAAAGCCGCTTCCAGCGTCTCCGTAGAAAACACCCGGCCCCACCACGATGCCCAGCTCCGCGAACCGCGCCACGGTGTCCCACGTTGGTTCTCCCGCAGTGGACCACAGGTACAGTCCGGCCTTGGATTCCTGGATCTGCAAACCGAACTTCTCCAGCGCCGGGACCAGCCTTTCGCGGCGGCCACGGTACAGATCTTTTTGGGCCAGGACATGGCCGGCATCCCCCAGTGCCACCCGCATGGCTTCCTGGACGGGGTAGGGAACGATCATGCCGGCGTGCTTCCGGCTGTTCACCAGGTTGGCCATGATTGCTGAGTCGCCGGCGACAAAGGCCGCACGGTACCCGGCTAGGTTCGACTGCTTGCTCAAGGAGTACACGCACAGCAGACCGTCCGTGGAACCGCCGGTAACACGGGGATCCAGGATGCTCGGTACAGCCTCTCCCCCGCGCTGGGCGTCCCATTCGCCCCAGCCGAGTTCGGCATAGCATTCATCGGAAGCCACCACGGCGCCAATCTCGCGGGCTTGTGCCACGATCCGGCGCAGCGACTCAACGTCGCGGACGCTTCCAGTGGGGTTACCCGGCGAATTGATCCAGATCAGCCGTACCTTCGCACGGGTGGCGGGGTCCAGTGCCTCGAGGTCATCCGCGGCAACTGCCGTGGCACCGGCCAGCGAGGCTCCAATGTCATAGGTCGGGTAAGCAACCGTAGGGCGCATAACGACATCCCCGGCGCCCAAACCGAGGAGGAACGGCAGCCAGGCCACCAACTCCTTCGAGCCCACCGTCGGCATGACATCCTTCGGATCCAGCCCCGGTACGCCGCGCCTGCTTGCAAACCAGTCCACCACAGCTTGACGCAATGCCTCAGTGCCGTGGACGGTCGGGTAGCCGTGCGCGTCCGATGCGTTGGCCAAGGCCTCGCGAATCAATCCAGGTGTGGGATCCACCGGCGTGCCGATGGAGAGATTCACCACGCCACCAGAGTGCTTGGAGGCGGTGGCAACGTAGGGCGCCATGGCCTCCCACGGGTAGTCAGGCAGGTTCAGGCCGAAAGCCGGCGCCGCGGAAATCAACGAAACTACCGCCCTTAGTGGTCTTGGTTCTGCGGGGGCAGTGCGGCAATGAAGGGGTGGTCCTTGCCCGTGTTACCGACCTTCGCAGCTCCACCCGGCGAACCGAGGTCGTCGAAGAACTCGACGTTGGCCTTGTAGTAGTCGGCCCACTCTTCGGGGGTGTCATCCTCGTAGTAGATGGCCTCAACAGGGCATACCGGTTCACAGGCACCACAGTCGACGCATTCATCGGGGTGGATATAGAGGGAACGCTCACCTTCGTAAATGCAGTCGACAGGGCATTCTTCAATACATGCCTTGTCCTTGACATCCACACACGGCTGCGCGATTACGTACGTCACGTCCCAGACCTCTCCACAGTTTGTCCCGGTGATGACCGGGGTAATACGGCCGGCATCATGCCGGGCACTCAACTTCCGAGCCTATTATCCAACAGTGCGCCGACGCCAACCTAGCCCGCGTCTTAGTATGAATCCGTGACTTCGCCGCATTTGCCACCCGGACAGTTCCTTCGCAGCGCAGAGCCGGGAATCCGGGTCGTGGTGCGCTACAGGATCGAAGACGGCTTAACGGACGCGCTGGGCTACGTATTGAGAAGCAGCGACAGCAGCTGCACCGTGCGGACCCGGACGTCCGACGTCGAGATTCCCCTGGCGATGGTCATCGCCGCGAAAGAGGTTCCGCCGCCACCGCCGCGGCGGGCTTCCCGAATCGCAGGCGACTGACAACCACCAGCATGATCATTGTCACTGCGCCGATGCCGAAGACCCACACGTTTCCGACGGCGTCGCCCAGGACCAGTTGCTTGGCCGCGCCCGCAGAGGACAGGACGCCGACGGCGGCATAGCTCACCACGCCGGCTACCGCCGTTGGGGCTATCGAGCGCGTCCAAGCGGCCAGCCACAACTGAACGGACGCCAGAAGCACCAGGGCCGCGGCGACTCCCCACGGGACCTCGACGCCGGACCAGAGCGCGCTTTGACGGTGCAGGGCGGTTCCTGCCGCGGCAACGAAAAGAGCCGCCGGGACGGCCGTGGCAATGCCACGGGCCGCACCGGCGACTCCTCTCTTCATTCAGCTGTTCCTGGCTGGTTCAGGCCAGTACAGGCTAGGACTTGGCGCGGGCGCGGTTGGCCTTCGCGCGCTCGTTGGAGTCCAGGATGACCTTACGGATACGGATGGCATCCGGGGTGACCTCGACGCACTCGTCTTCACGGGCGAATTCGAGGGACTCTTCGAGGGTGAGGTCGCGCGGCGGCGTCAGGTTCTCGAAGGTGTCGGAGGAAGCCGCACGCATGTTGGTGAGCTTCTTTTCCTTGGTGATGTTGACGTCCATGTCATCTGCGCGGGAGTTCTCGCCGACGATCATGCCTTCGTAAACCTCGGAGGTGGGCTTCACGAAGAAGGAACCGCGCTCCTGCAGGTTGATCATGGCGAACGGGGTAACAACACCGGCGCGGTCGGCGATCATGGAACCGTTGGTGCGGTACTCGATCGGGCCGGCCCACGGCTCGTAGCCCTCGGAGATGGACGCGGCGATACCGGCACCACGGGTGTCCGTGAGGAACTTGGTGCGGAAGCCAATGAGGCCACGTGCAGGCACGATGAACTCCATGCGGCACCAGCCCGTACCGTGGTTGGCCATGTTGGTCATGCGGCCCTTACGGGCTGCCATGAGCTGCGTAACAGCGCCAAGGTACTCTTCGGGCACGTCGATGGTCATGTGTTCCATCGGCTCGTGGACCTTGCCGTCGATGGTCTTGGTGACTACCTGCGGCTTGCCAACGGTGAGCTCGAAGCCTTCACGACGCATCTGCTCGACGAGGATGGCCAGTGCCAGCTCGCCACGGCCCTGGACTTCCCAGGCGTCGGGACGCTCGGTGGGGAGGACCTTGATGGAGACGTTACCGATCAGTTCCTTGTCCAGGCGATCCTTCACCTGGCGGGCCGTGACCTTGGCGCCCTTGACCTTGCCGGCCAGCGGCGAGGTGTTGATACCGATGGTCATGGAGATCGCGGGATCGTCCACGGTGATCAGCGGCAGCGGCTGCGGGTTCTCGGCATCCGTGAGGGTTTCACCGATGGTGATCTCCTCGATACCGGCCACAGCGACGATCTCGCCCGGACCAGCCGACTCGGCGGGGACGCGGGTGAGCGCCTGGGTTGCCAGGAGCTCGGTGATCTTCACGTTCTTGAGCTCGCCGTTGGCACGTGCCCAGGCAACGGTCTGGCCCTTGCGGAGCGTGCCGTTGTAGATGCGGAGCAGGGCGAGGCGGCCAAGGAACGGCGAGGCGTCCAGGTTGGTCACGTGGGCCTGCAGCACGCCGTCCGGGTTGTACGTCGGAGCCGGGATGTGCTCGATGATGGTCTTGAAGAGGGGCTCGAGGTCCTCGTTCTCCGGTGCCGAGCCGTTGGCGGGCTGGTCCAGGGATGCGCGGCCAACCTTGGCGGCAGCGTAAACAACGGGAACTTCGAGGACCTTGTCCAGGTCCAGGTCCGGAACTTCGTCCGCGAGGTCCGAAGCCAGGCCCAGGAGGAGGTCCATGGACTCATGGACAACCTCGTCGATGCGGGCGTCGGGACGGTCGGTCTTGTTGACCAGCAGGATGACGGGCAGGTGCGCTGCAAGGGCCTTGCGGAGCACGAAGCGGGTCTGGGGCAGCGGGCCCTCGGAGGAGTCGACCAGCAGGACGACGCCGTCAACCATGGACAGACCGCGCTCAACCTCGCCACCGAAGTCGGCGTGGCCGGGGGTGTCAATGACGTTGATGGTGATGGTCTCGCCATTGGACGACGGGCCGTTGTAGGCAACCGTGGTGTTCTTCGCGAGGATGGTGATGCCCTTTTCGCGCTCCAGGTCACCGGAGTCCATGACACGGTCCTCAACCTCACCATGGGAAGCGAAGGAGTTGGTCTGCTTGAGCATGGCGTCGACCAGGGTGGTCTTACCGTGGTCAACGTGTGCGACGATCGCGACGTTGCGCAGATCGCTCCGCGACGCAGTGTTGGTGATGGTTTCAGACATGCGTTAATGACTCGATTCAGTGGTGAAGTCAGCTGTTTGTATCCGCGCGCATACCTGATCGACTTGATCGGAACACACAGCGAAAAGACCCCGGGACACAGGGCACCTAAAGCAAGTCTAAACGCAGAAGCATTTATGCGCCTAAAAAGCAAGCCATCAGCGGCTGGGATGTGGCCTTGCTCACAGCACATCACTGTTTAGTAACCACACGTCCACTTGCTGGATTTTCCGGCGTTCGTGCCCCATGATTGCAGCAGAACCAGTGCCACACGGAGACCTACGATGCGCAAAGCCCCGGCAACGTTCCGCATGCTCGCACCATTGATCGCCGTCGGCGTTCTTTCGGTGGGCTGCGGACAGAACCAAACACCACCCGAACCCGTCTCAACGCGATCAGCCGCGCCCGGGCCGGCACAAACGTCCGCCGCGGAAAAACCCCTGCGGTCCGCGCCCTCCCCCACCGCACTGAACCTGCCTGTCGGTTCCCTGTACAAGAACCCCACGAACAACCGCAATGAACTGGTGCTGGCCGACGTACGCCACACGGCGGTACTGATCGGAGACTCGCAGGCCATGCCCAAGGACTCCTGGCCGCAGCAGGGCATTGCTGCCCTGGGATACAAGCTGCATGTCGTGGGCATGGGCGGGACGGGCTATGTTGCTTCGAACGGCAAGACGGGGAACTACATTGACGCACTCCAGCGTGGCGACTGGGTACTCCCCTATGGCGAGCCTCCCCTGATCGTCATCGAGGGCGGCGGCAACGACGCCACCCAGCGGGCAACGGACGCCCAGATCACCGGCAATGCCGAACGGCTGCTGGCGGCGTTGACCAAGCGCTACCCAGGCTCCAAGCTCGCCATGATCGGTACCCTCGCCCGCGGCGCCAGTAACGGCGGCGCCCGACGCACCGAAGTGGACGCGCTCGTAGGCAGGATCGCGGCAAAACACGGCATACCGTTCGTCAGCGCCGGCGACTGGCTCACCCGGTACAACGCGGTGGGAGATCTCCAGGACGGCGTCCATCTGAAACCCGCAGGACACGCCAAGCTGGGGGCCGTCCTGGCCCGCGAACTCGCCGCGTTGGGCCTGACCGCGCGTCCTGACAGTGAAACCGCGACGCCAGCACAGTAGCGGCCTGCAGGCAGCTTAAACGGCAAGAGCCGGTGGTTTCCTTTGGGGAAACCACCGGCTCTTGCTATATGCGGCTTTATTTGTGTTCGACGCCGGGTCAGGCCACCTCGGGCGGCAGAAGCAGCGAACCACCGGGGATGGCATCCAGCAGGGCTTGGGTGTACGCCTCACGGGGGTTGTCGAAGACGTCGTCCGTGCTGCCCGTTTCCACCAGCTTGCCCTTCTGCATCACGCAGACGTGGTCCGCGATCTGCCGCACAACGGCGAGGTCGTGGGTGATGAACAGGTAGGTCAGGCCCAGGTTGTCCTGGAGCTCTGCCAACAGGTTCAGGACCTGGGCCTGCACCAGCACGTCCAAAGCGGAGACGGCCTCATCGCAGATGATCACTTCGGGGTCCAAGGCCAGTGCTCGCGCAATCGCAATACGCTGGCGCTGACCGCCGGAGAGTTCATTCGGGTAGCGACGCATGGTCGACTGCGGCAAGGCCACCTGGTCCAGAAGCTCACGGACCTTCTTCTCCCGGCTGGCCTTGGTGCCGATCTTGTGGGTGCGCAACGGCTCTTCGATGGTCCGGAAGATGTTGTACATCGGATCGAGGGAGCCGTACGGGTCCTGGAAGATGGGCTGCACCCGGCGGCGGAACTTGAACAAGTCCCGGCTGTTCAGCGTGGAGGTGTCGACGCCGTCGAAAATGATCTTTCCGGACGTCGGTTCCAGCAGGTTCAGCACCATCTGGGCAACAGTGGACTTGCCCGAGCCGGACTCCCCCACAATCGCGGTGGTGGTACCGCGGCGAACGGAGAACGAGACTGAGTCAACAGCCGTGAAATCAGTGGTCTTGCCAATGCCTCCACGGAGCTTGAAGACCTTGGTCAGGTCCTCAACCTTCAGCACTTCCTCGGGAAGTGCCGACTCGACCACCACGGGTTCCGTGGGGGCCAGCAGCTCGTCGGACTCGACACCCTGTTCCTTGGCGACCTGGATACGGCGGGAAGCCAGGGAGGGCGCTGAGGACACCAGTCGCTTGGTGTAAGGGTGCCGCGGGTTGCGGAGCAGCTCGAGGGACGGACCTGATTCCACAACCTGGCCCTTGTACATGACCACTACTTTGTCCGCCCGCTCGGCCGCCAGGCCGAGGTCGTGGGTGATGAGGAGGACAGCCGTACCCAGCTCGGACGTCATCTTGTCCAAGTGGTCCAGGATCTGGCGCTGTACCGTCACGTCAAGGGCCGACGTCGGCTCATCCGCGATCAGCAGGCGCGGCTGGCAGGAAAGGCCGATGGCGATCAGCGCGCGCTGGCGCATGCCGCCCGAGAACTCGTGCGGGTACTGCTTGGCGCGGCGGGCTGCGTCAGGCAGGCCGGCCTCGGACAGAACCTTGGCAACATCCTCGGGGCCGGACGGAAGACCGTTGGCTTTCAAGGTCTCCTTGACCTGGAAACCGATCTTCCACACCGGGTTGAGGTTGGACATCGGGTCCTGCGGCACCATTCCAATGGAGTTGCCGCGGAGTTCGATCATCCGCTTCTCGCTGGCGTGGGCAATGTCCTCTCCGTCAAAGAGGATCTCGCCGCCGGCTACGCGGCCGTTCCCCGGCAGCAAACCGATGGCGGCGAGGGCCGACGTCGACTTCCCCGAACCTGATTCGCCCACGATGGCCACAGTTTCACCGGGCATCACCGTGAGGTGCGCATTCCTGACGGCGTTGACCTCACCAGTGCTGGTGGCGAAGTTGATCGCGAGGTTCTTGATCTCCAGAAGGGGACGCTGGGGGCCGGCGACTTCTTCCTGGATGTGAACTGAAGAGTTCATGGCTTCGCCTTTCATCGCTTACGCGCTTTGGGGTCGAGGGCATCACGCAGGGCATCGCCGAGCATGATGAAGCTCAAGACTGTAATCGACAGGGCAATAGCCGGGTAGAGCAAAGGCATCGGGTTGGAACGCAACGATGCCTGCGCCGCCTGGATGTCGTTACCCCACGACATAACGCTCGGTGGGAGCCCGATGCCGAGGAAGGACAGCGTGGATTCGGCCACGATGAACGTGCCCAGCGAGATGGTTGCCACAACGATGATCGGAGCCAACGAGTTGGGGAGCACGTGGCGCAACAACGAACGGAACTTGGAAACACCCAGCGAGCGGGCAGCGACCACAAAGTCGGCATTCCTGACTTCAATCACTGCGCCACGGGTGATGCGGGCAATCTGCGGCCAGCCGAAGACGATCAAAATCAGTACCAACGTCCACACCGTGCGGTTCGCACGGAACACGGGCAGCTGCATCATGACAATGGCGCCGAGGATAAGCGGCAAGGCGAAGAAGATGTCCGTCAGGCGCGCCAGCAGGGCGTCAGCCCAGCCACCGTAATAACCGGCCAGCGCACCAATGATGCCGCCAAAAAGAACGACGCCGATGGTGGTGAACAGGCCAACAGTCACCGAGGAACGGGTGCCGAAGATGACGCGGGCATAAACGTCACAGCCCTGCTGGGTAAACCCGAGCGGGTGCCCGGAAGCGGGCCCGCCATCGGAGTTGGACAGCTGGCAGGCCTCGGACGTGGGATCGATCTGCGAGAACAGGCCCGGGAAGAGCGATACAACCACGACAGCCAGGATCATGATCGCCGAGATGATGAACAGCGGCTGCTTGCGCAGGTTCTTCCACGCTTCGCCCCAGAGGCTCGAAGGCGCGGAGTCTTCCTTGACCTTGTCGGTCGCCTGGAGGGGCGTTTCTTCAAGATCGGCAACGAAGTGCTCGATGTGGCGCGGGGCGGTGTCCTGCCCAGTGAGGTTATTTTCAGGAGTCATAACGGATCCTCGGATCAAGCCAGGCATACAGAAGGTCAACGAGCAGGTTGGAGAGACAGTAGATCAACACCAGCACTGTGACGATGCTGACCACGGTTGGGCCTTCACCGGACAGGACGGCACGATACAAACGGTTACCCACACCGGGGACGTTGAAGATGCCTTCCGTGACGATTGCTCCACCCATCAGTGTGCCGAGGTCGGCTCCCAGGAAGGTCACCACCGGGATGAGCGAGTTGCGGAGAATATGCACATTGATGACCCGGAAGCGGGACAGGCCCTTGGCCGTCGCGGTCCGGACGTAGTCGGCATTCATGTTCTCGATGACGCTGGTGCGGGTAAGCCGCAGAACGTAAGCGAATGACGCCAGGCCAAGAACGATGGCCGGCAGGATCAGGTCTTGAACCGTAGCCGCCGCACTGACCGTGGGTTTGGCCCACCCCAGTTGCACGCCAATGAAGAACTGCAGGATGAAGCCGAGCACGAAGATCGGGATACCAATGACGATCAGGGATGCGATCAACACGGTGCCGTCGAAAAGCTTGCCCTTGCGAAGACCTGCGACCAAGCCGAAGGCGATGCCGAAGACGGCTTCAAAAATCAGGGCCATGACGGCGAGGCGTGCTGTCACGGGGAAGACCTCGCCAAGTACGGCTGCGATCGGCCGGCCGGAGAAGTCCTGGCCGAGGTCGAACGTGAAGATGCTCTTGAGGTAGAGCAGGTATTGAACAATGAAGGGCTGGTCCAGGTTGTACTGGGCACGCAGCTTGGCCGCGACCGCTTCGTTGACGGGTTTGTCACCGAAGAGAGCAGCAATGGGGTCGCCAGGCAGGCTGAAGACCAGGAAATAAACCAGCAGTGTCGCTCCCAGGAATACGGGAATCAGCTGGAGGAATCGTTTAAGGATATAGGTGGCCATCAGCTCACCACACCCCGATCAGCAGGCACCCGGGGCTGGGGTGCAGCGGAGTTGTTCATCAAAGAACCTTTTCGTCTGATGTGCAAACGTTCCATGCCAAGGCAGTGTAGGCCTGCACAAGGACGCCCAACCAGAGTTGGGCGTCATTGATTTGCAACGAGATAAGGCGGCGGAGGTGCTCAACTGAGCACTTCCGCCGCCGAATCGCGCTTACTTGCCGGTGATGTTGTAGTAGAGCGGGACGCCGTCCCAGCCGTAGTCAACATTCGAGACGCCGGTGCTCCAGCCACCCTGTGCTACTTGGTACCACAGCGGGATGGCAGGCAGGTCCTTGAGAAGGATTTCCTGCGCCTTGTTCATTGCCTTGTTGCCGTCGGAAACGCTCGGGGCGGACAGGCCATCGGAGATAGCCTTGTCGAACTCGGGGTTCGCGTAGCGGGCATCGTTGGAGCCTGCACCGGTCTTGTAGATCGGTCCGAGGAAGTTGTACAGCGACGGGTAGTCTGCCTGCCAGCCGGCACGGATCGAACCGGTCAGCTTCGCCGAGGTCGCGAGATCGCGGGCTTCCTTGAAGGTGGCGAACGGAAGGCCTTCGGCCTTGATGCCGAGGTTGTTCTTGAGCTGGTTGGTCATAGCCTCAACCCAAGCCTTGTGGCCACCCTTGTCAGCGTTGTATGCAACGGTGAAGACGGTGTTCGGATCCCACTTCTGGATGGCGTCTGCCTTGGCCCAGAGGTCCTTGGCCTTGGTGGCGTCGAACTTCAAGTTGTCAGAACCGGGGATGCTGTCGCTGTAACCGTCCAGGACGGGAGCGGTGAAGTCCTTGGCCGGCTGGCGACCGCCGCTGAAGATGACCTTGGTGATCTCATCGCGGTTGATGGCCATGGAGATGGCCTGGCGGCGCAGCTTGCCGGCTTCGCCACTCCACTCCGGAAGGTATTCCGGGATGGCAATGGTCTGGTTGCCCGCGTACGGCTTCTCGATGAAGCGATCGCCGAGGTCGGTCTTGAAGTTCTTCAGTGCGCTGGTGGGGATGGTCTGCAGGATGTCCAGGTTGTTGGACAGCAGGTCCTGGTATGCAGCGTCGTCGTTCTGGAAGATCTTGAACGTCACGCCACCGTTCTTGGCCTTGCGCGGACCGTTGTAGTCGGCGTTCGGGACCAGCTGGATCTGCACGTTGTGCTGCCAGCCGTTCTCTGCCATCTTGTACGGGCCGTTGCCTACAGGCTTTTCGCCGTAGGTCTTGGGATCAGCAAGAGCTGCTGCCGGAACGGGCATGAAGGCCGTGTAACCGAGGCGCAGCGGCCAGTCAGACTCGGGCTGCTTGAGCTCAACGGTGAAGGTGGTGTCGTCAACGACCTTGAGGCCGGACATGGTCGCCACCGTGGAACCTTCGGCGCTGGTCTCGTCGTAACCCTTGATGCTTTCGAAGAACGTGGCGCTGAGCTGCGCGTTCTTTGCTGCTGCACCGAAGTTCCACGAGTCAACGAACGTCTTGGCCGTGATGGCTTCGCCGTTGGTGAACTTCTGGTCCTTCTTCAGCTTGATGGTGAAGTTCTTGGCGTCAGGCGCCTCGATGGACTCCGCCAGCTCGTTGACGGGCTTACCGGACGGGTCGTAGCTGACAAGGCCCGAGAAGATCAGCGTGGCAATCTTTCCACCGCCGACCTCGTTGATGTCTGCCGGCATGAGCGGGCGCTGCGGCTCAGAGCCGTCAGCAATGATGACCTTGTTGGGGTCGCCTGCGGATGAACCGGAGTTGTTGCTACCGCCGCCACCGCAACCGGTGGCTGCGAGGGCGATGATCGCCGCTACGCCTAGAGCTTTGGAAGTGCGCGAGAAACGCATTCCGCCTCCTATGAGTCGTGGAGTTGAGGAGGGGAAATTCGTGATTCCCCCCAGGCACAAGCACAGTTTCCTACTGTGACGTTGCCTACATGTGAGTGTAAGCCTACCCACATTGCGTCCGGATGTTGGGACTTGATGGCCAAACTGTAACCGTTCCGCAACCTCTACATGCCTAAACTGCCGGGAATTTCAAGTCAAACGCTACTCGGTGGTAGCATTCGCTGTCTGACAGCAGGACAGGAATGATCTTCGCCGGTGCCGGGCTGGCGACCGACCGCCGTCGGGCGTGTAGTTAGGCTAAGGGAATGGCGACAGTTATCCTCGTGCGGCACGGACGCACCACAGCCAATGCCTCCGGACTCCTGGCCGGGCGGGCTCCCGGAGTCAGCCTCGACGCGATCGGGCGCGACCAGGCAGCCGTCACCGGAGACCGGCTTGCGTCGGTGCCATTGGTCGGGGTGGTGTCGAGCCCCCTTGAACGTTGCCGGCAGACTGCCGAACTCATCATTGACCGCCAGGCCATCAAGCCGTACTCCCCGATCGAACCTGCGCTCACCGAGTGTGATTACGGCCAGTGGCAGGGACGCAGGCTCAGTGAACTCGCAACCGAGGACCTGTGGCAGGTCGTACAATCCCAACCATCCGCAGCCGTCTTTCCCGGCGGCGAGTCGATGGCCGCCATGCAGGCCCGCTCAGTAGCAGCCATCAGGCGCCACGATGCAGCCTTCGAAGCCGAACACGGCCCGGAGTCCGTATGGGTGGCGGTCAGCCATGGCGACGTCATCAAGTCCATACTCGCCGATGCGCTGGGAATGCACCTTGACCTCTTCCAGCGCCTCAGCGTTGACCCCGCCTCGGTATCGATCGTCCGCTACGGCTCCCCCCGGCCTGCCGTCGTCGCGACCAACACCGTGGCCGGCGATCTTTCCTGGCTCTCCCGGAGCGCGCCCTCGGGGGATGCCCCCGTGGGCGGCGGCGCCGGGCACACGACGCCCTGAGCGTCCTCTGCCTAGAATATTGACATGCCTACACGTGTTCACGAGTTTGCTTGGCCCGATCGGGTAGTGATCGGTACGATCGGCCTTCCGGGCGCGCGCACGTTCTACCTGCAGGTGCGCGCAGGGAAACAGATCGTAAGTATCGCCATGGAGAAGCAGCAGTCGGCTCTCCTGGCCGAGAAAATCGACGAGATTCTCGACCAGCTCATCACGGTGGGAGGCAATCCCTTCAGTGTTCCCACGGGCACTCCCATAGAGCTGGTGGACAATGATCCGTTGGAGCCCGTCCAGGAGCAGTTCCGTACCGGAGCCATCAGCCTGGGTTGGGACCCCACCACGGCCCAGGTGGTGATCGAGGCCTATCCCATCTCCGAGCTCGATGACGAAGACGATGATGCGCTGGACCTGGATGATGCTTCCGACCGCGAAATGCTGCTGGTACGGATGCCGGTAGGAACAGCCCGTGCGTTCGCCAAGCGCACCCGGGAGATCGTGGACGCCGGCCGTCCTCTGTGCCCGCTGTGTGGCAACCCGATGGATGCCGAAGGTCACGTCTGCCCCTCCCCCGGGCTCTGATGCCGACGCCGGACCTGCTGACCGCGGAGCTCACCCTCACCGGACGCATCACGACGGCATCCAACGCCACGTTCCTGGGCAGCATCGGCGAGGTTGCGGTCGTCTACAAGCCGATAGCAGGCGAAAGTCCGCTCTGGGATTTTCCCAGCGGGACCCTGGCTCACCGTGAGGTGGCCGCTTTTCTGGTCTCGGAGACCTTCGGGTGGGGCGTCGTTCCCCGCACGTGGCTGCGCGATGGCCCACTGGGCGAAGGAATGGTGCAACTGTGGCAGGACCAGGACCCGGCCCAAAACGCCGTGGATCTGGTGGCTGCGGATTCAGTGCCGGAGACGGGTTGGAAGCGTGTTCTCGAAGGCCAGGACGAGAACGGACGGACCGTTGCGCTGGTCCACGAAGATACGCCGGCACTCAGGCGCACAGCGGTGTTCGACGTCGTGGTGAACAACGCCGACCGCAAGGGTGACCACATTCTTGCCATGGCTGACGGACACCGGCACGGCGTGGACCATGGGCTCACCTTTCACCAGGACCACAAGCTGCGCACCGTGCTGTGGGGGTGGATTGGGGACGCGCTGAACGCAGATGAACTCGCCGGACTGGATCGTGTCCGCGACGGGCTCCGGGGCGAGCTGGGTCAACAACTCGCGGGGCTGCTCAGTGCCGAAGAAGTCGAAGCATTGGCGTTGCGCTCCGACCGCTTGCGCTCTGTTGGGCAGTTCCCAGCGCCCAGCGGAGAATCGTCTGCAGTTCCGTGGCCGTTGTTTTAAAGCACATGGCCGCCAGGAACTGCTGTTCAAGGCGGCCATTTGTGTGGACTTGGCACTCTAGACGTTGAAGCGGAACTCAACCACGTTCTGTCGCTGCTGGTTTCGACTTCGGGGCTTGGTTCCAGCTTCCGGGCTACCCGGAGATTGTTGATGAACATCGCGGCCCACTCGTTCGGCGGATGATGGGCATCTTCTATTTGCTTCACGGTGTGACCGCTTCCGCTCAGTTTCAGCATCGTCTGCTCGAGCAGTCCGTTGATCACTTTGTGCTCGACGCTCATCCACTTATCCAGGCGCCTGTAATGGTCGCTGGTGACGCCATCAACGAGCTCCATCATGGAGGAACGAACCCGCACGAGAACCGGTCGGAGATCCTGGGCAAGAACGTTGGCGCCCACAACGTCCTGCATGGCACTGATGACTTCGCTCCACAGTTCCCGTTTTCTTGCGCGTGCGCCTTCCTCTTCGGCCCGAATCGCCCTCTGGTCTGATGCGGCCGCACGCTTGTCGGCCCGCGTAGCGCGACGATCCGCTTGTAAAGAGATGATGAAGCCGGAAAGACCCGTTACGCCACCGAGAATGGCAATTACCGTCGCCAGGACGTCCATATCAAGTCCCCTTTATACAGTGTCCGGTTAGTCTTCTGCTTTGTCCGTCGGACCAAACCAGTGCCCCGGAGCTGTTTCCGCCCATCGCTCGAGGGTGTCAGTATTGAGGCCGTGGTAGCCCGCGAAGGTGTGAGCAGCTTTGTAAAGTATCAGGCAGCCCAAACGGGCCTGGTAGTCGAGGACTTCGGCGACCGGAGGATAGGTCCTGAATGTCACACCTTCTACCTCCACAGCTACCGATTGAAGGGCGAGGGCCATGATGAAGGGTGCGAGAGATCGGACAAAGAGTCGTACAGCGCCTTAGCCGTCTTGACATTGAGAGAGACGAAGAGGTCGTTGGCTTTGCCGAGAGACAGCATGGGTTCGCCTCCGATCTTCCACTCCTCTTTGTTGTTGGGTGAATCCAGCGGAATGTGAAAATCGCCCGGGAATAACGACTCGATCATTTTCAGCGCAGCATCGCGCTCCTGCTATATCGAACCCAGGCTTTCATGCCTCGCATCAGCAAGACTTTTACTCAGGCAGTTCGCCGGCGGCGATCCGCTCTGCAGTGACCCTGCACGCCTCAGCGATGTAGCTCTCCACATCGGTGGCAGCAATGCGCCAGACGTTCCGGCCTACAACCTGGATACCCCGCAGATCGCCTGACTTGAGCAAGGCCCGGATCTGGTTCACTGACACATTCAGTTCCTCGGCAACCTGCTCCGTCGTAAGGAACCTATGCTTCTTGGCGTCCTCTGGCATACACCCACCCTAAAGTCGGCTGGCGCCTTAAACTCCCAACCGCGCAAACAGCGGTTATGCTAGTCGTTGGATTTATTGTTCTGGTTGGGGGCAGGCATGGGAATTGCTTTTGATGACGGCGCAGCCGATGCGCTGATCAGTGCTGCGAACGCCGCCGACGAGGTTCTGCGTGCCGAGGGTGGCTTCCTGTACGGAGCCGTGGAGCAGGCAGTGCAGGACTTCAACGGCGGCTACGCACGTTTGTTCGAGGACGCCTGCGGCATCAGGTCCGATGATCGCGGCAAGCTCTCAGGTGTTCTGGCAGTTCTGGCGGACGACGTTCGCGACGCCAAGCACAGGGCACAGCAAGAGAAAGCCCGGCAAAAGAACATGGATGCCTGGCAGCAGCGCGACAACATCCGCAAACAGCACCTGCTCTCCGGTGACATCGCGAAAGCATCCGCGACACTCGCCACCATGGTCCTTGACCCGATGCCCGAGAGTACACCGGTCCCGGCACCGCCTGTCTCAGCTGTGTTTTCTCCGCGGGAACGGCCCCGGTTCGCCGGCGGACCAGGAACCGGAACCACCTCAGCAGATCCAGGCAAGCTGCGCGGCTTCGCGTCAGTGTCCCGGACTGCCACGAACACCCTGAACTCACACTTCAGCAGCGTCAAAAATGCCTGGAGCAGCTTCACAGCATCGTGCTCCTGGGTGAACATCGAGACTGAATCATTTGTCGCCGGCTTTGAGCAGCTCCTCGCCGCCAACGCAGCAGACGCCGATTGGATAGAGCAGGTCGCCACCGCATTCGAAACAGCCGGCAGTGGCGCTATAGCGGACAGCATGCTCAACGGCCTCTTCATCCAGTACACAGCACCAAGCCAAGTGGGCTTGAACGACCTCGCGACCCTGAACGCCGCGCAGCTGAAAACATGGCTCGCCGCACCAGCGAACAAAGCCCGACTCCAGGGACTACTGCAACAGCAGGAATACAACCCTGCCGTGACAGCAGCGTGGTGGACCAGCCTCGGCCACACAGTAGATACCGGCACCGGCAAAGTTACTCCCGGCGAAACCCAGAAACTCCTCATCAATACGTTCCCGTCAATCATCGGAAATCTGCAAGGGGTTTCCTACACTGCAAGAAATCAAGCCAACCAGTTAGTGCTGACGCAGATGCTGAAGGAATTCGACGTCTTCGTGCACGAGACAGCCAAGGGGACCCACCCAACTCCGCCAACGTGGTTGAACACACCGGGCTACCTCGACCGACTCAGAGGCATCAAAAGTGCCTTGGAGCCCGGTCGCAGTGGTATTGAGAAGCAACTGATCAGCCTCAATCTTGAACAGCCCGGCGCTGCTATCAGCGTCGGAGATCTCGATGCGGCCAAAGTTACGACATACCAAGTCCCGGGTGTCGATACAACGGTGGCCACGAGCATGCCAGATCTAGTCCGGGCCGCCGACGGCCAATACGGAGAGCAATACCGCATTGCCGAGCTGAGTTCGACCCCGGCAGGAAACCCGCCACGGCTGGCAGTGGTGGGATGGTTAGCTTTTGAACCTGCATCAGCTGCAGGTGTCTTTGACGACACCAATGCCAGGACAGGTGGGTCGTTCCTGAGGAAAGACATCAACGCTCTCGCGGCCGTTCAGGACAGCCTTGGAAACGTTGCCAGAAATAACATCTCTGGCTTGTCCTATGGCACGTTGACGGCCCAAGCTGCAGCTGTGGAGGGCGTAGCTGTCGACAGCGTCAATCTCAACGCTGATATTGGCGTTCTGCAGGGAGTGTCAGGCGTAAAGGACTTTCACCTCAACCCCGGGGCAGATGTCTACCAGACCAAGTTCACCGTCGACAATGTCTCCGAAATTGGAAACGTAGGCAGAGAACGTATTCAAGGCTTCCACACGCAGACGTTCCAGGCTCCTCAGGGTGGACCATCGTTCACAGTGCCCCTACCCGGTTATGGTGCGACGCAGCTCGGAGCCGATGGGACCGGGACTGCCGAAAACGAAGTGTCAGCATTACCAACCGAGAACCACGGCTGGCTCCAGGCAGAAGGCAAACTTGGATACGCTTCCGTAGGTACCGAGTCCAGCATCAACCAAGCCAACGCCTCACTCGGCCTGACAGATAGTCTGACGAACTCAGGAAAACCCGTGGTGCATAACAAATGAAGGAACCAGAATTGCTGAACAGACGAAGAATGACGGCAACCGTTTTCACGGCCTGCTCGGTCCTTCTGCTCGCGTCCGGATGCTTCTCCACAACACCGGGCAATGACGGAACGGCGACTCCCTCATCTTCGCAATCGAATTCAACAAGCGATCTTCCCAGCAGCGGAGAAGGAACGACAATGACGCCAGAAGCAGCCAGCGCGGAGTTCTTCGGACTACTCGATGAGATCCAAGCGATGGCGCCGGGTGATTGGACCAATAAGGATGTTCCGGCAGGTGGCTACTGCAACTTCCAGAGAACCGGAAGCGGCAAAGAATTCGGCGGATCCAGGACCAGAGGGCCCCTTGGCGACACCGAGCGCGAGATGCTAAGGCAAAAGGTCGAGGCGTTCTATAAGTCCCGCGGGTACGACGTGAAGGTCTTTGATCAGTCGACGGCCACGAACAAGCTCATCATAACCAACGGCTTCGGACCGGATGGATTGGTTCTTCAGGTGTATACCGGCGATCTCGGCACAACTGTCGCTGGCAATAGCCGTTGCGTTGCTGATCCGGACGGTAGTAAATAGCCTGCCCGTCCGCGGGGTCATGATTACGACGGCGAATGAGGAAATCGCCATTGTTGAATCGGCAACAGATGCTATCCAGGCCGTACCGCAGATTGTTCGTCCAGGGAGCTGAAGCTGGCCCTAGCGCTCGGCACCTCAACCGACTGCGCAGCGAATACGGCTTCAGCTCAGGATTCTTTGCATAAAGCCTCGCCAAGTAAGCGTCCTTCCTCTGCTCGATCTGGGCAGTAACATCCGATAGAGCCTTCTGCTGTCTACCGACCTCGGCAGTGTTGGCAGCCGTGTTCGACTCGTAGAAGCCGTCGGCAAGTTCGCTCTGCAGGCGCGCCCTGCGGCTGACTCTCGTATCCTCACGGATCCGCTCGGTCTCGACTTCACCCCAGAGCTTCCACTGCGATTCGTTCGCCGGCTGACCAAGCTCAACTCGCTTTTCGCGAATCTCGTGGATCTGGGTATATAGGATTCGTATCTGGTCTTTCTTGAGCTCACGCGCCTGAAGCTGCGCACGTACCTCGGGGTGCAGTCCAGGTCCCTGGCTCTCCAGGAACTTCGGACCGATGCCGTGGGGAATCGTCGACTCATCCAGACGCTCACCACGCTCGAGCGCTGCAACAGCATCCGGCTCCCAGACAGCGACGGCGTCGACAATCTTCTGGGACCGCTCGGACTTTATCCGGGTGTTCGCCAAGGCTGACACATAAGGCTGCTCCGACGGCGATTGCTCCCGAGCCGAAGCGGTAACGGTGGTTTCCTTGACCACGACTGTGTCAACCTGTTCCTGTTCCGCGGCCATAGCGGATGCGCCGGCTGCGGGTTCGGCCGGAGCGGATGCTGAGGACCTCTCCACCTCGACAGTGGGTTTGAGAGCTTCATGTTCGAGCGCTTCAGCGCGTTGCCTGCTCCGCTCCTTCATGACCTCCAGATAGCTTTGAGCCTCTCCATCATCGCGTCACGGGTGCTGAGCGGCTGCTCCACGACCGGCTCCTCGACGCTGGTCGGGATTCGGAGTAATCTCGGCGGGCTCAACCGCGGACTCAAGATTCAGCTGCTTGACGAGCTGTACCCTGGCCTGCGCCGTCAGATGCGTCGAAGCATTCAGCACGCGGACCGCGAGGACGTCACGGTCCTCGTCTGGAACCTTCTCGACGTCCCGCAGTTCGACCGTATCGACCCCCCCGTGGTCAGAAGTCCAGGCAGCTGCTCGTCAACCCGTGAGCCTGCACGTAAGCCCAGACGTTGGTGACCGTCGGAGCCAGGAGGCCCGCATCCACGATCAAAGGCCAGGTCAGCTGCGGGACAGCCTCGATCTTTTGGATCGTGGCGAGAGCGGAGCTCTGCTCAATCACTTCGCGCAGCTGGTCCTCGGTCCATGACTCGTGCTGCTCGTTGATGACATCGACCAGCACGGACTCCGTGAGCACGATCGGCCCGATGGCATCCATTGAAGCGATGTAGTCCCCGATGCGCTTATTGCAGAACTCCCACACGCTCTGCTTTTGGCGCACCTCGTCGAGCGTCGGGTCTACGTCGATCCCGAGTGCCATCTGCAGGTTTGGTGAGCTGAGCTTGTACCTGTGCGCTGCCACGATACGGTCCCGGAGCGGCGTGCTCAGGCCACTAAGGTCCGTGACCACCAGCTCCACCGCCTCGAGGATTTCGAAGACCCGCTCAGTCTGTGCTGCAGTCTGACTCTGACTGAGGGCGGTGAGACGCTGATAGGAAGACTCGAGCAGCGCCCTCGAGGAATTGCCGATCTCATAGACGTCGATACTCAGCGCGTTCAGGAGCGCCGTGTCGAACAGCTTCAGCCGCGTCTCTTCGTCCGGGATGCCAGGGTGCTTCGCGACGTACTCGAAGACATCGGGCCACGGGTGCTCTGTCAGTTGTTGGATGAGGAGCTCGCGAGGGGCGTCAGGTGTGTTGAGGAAGGCATCCATGAATGCATGGACGTCCTTGCCGTCATGCATGACGACGTACGCGACAAGTTTCTTCGCGTCTTCTGGTTTTTCATTGAGCAAGTAGGACGCGACTTGGAGGTTCAGAGCACTTACGGTGCTCATGAAGTCCGCCGGCACCTGCTCAAGCAGGTTGCTCATGGCCTTTTCCGACGTGAACTCGTAGTCGAGGTACATCTCGTTCGGCTGGACACTGTGGTTGTAGAAGAACGCCACGTCGACGCCGACGTACTTGCCGTAGAAGATCGCGGAGTACTCAGCGTAGTTGCGCGTGATGAAACCCCGCCGCACGAGATCGCGCGCCAGCTCTGACTCAAGTACCTCGGTGATGCGCTGATCGAACCTGATTCGCCCCTTCGGTACGCCTTCGTAGCTGGCCAGTCCGGCGAAGTCCGCACCTCGCAACCCCGCGATGTCCTGGTCGTATTGACGAAGCAGGCGGGCAGATTCGGCGGGATCGGGATCCAACCATTGCGCGGAACTCATGACCTCTGGAAAGACGCGGCCGATCTGTCCTGCAGAGGGCGTCACCGTAGCCCCGCGGTTCTGCACGAGAGAGAAGGACTTCGACTTGGCCACGCGCTCCCAGAATTCCACTGTGTCGACGGCATTAAACCCGTAGCCCTGGTCATCGACCATGACGGACGAGTATGAATAGCCGTTCGGGGAAGGGAACATGTCCTTGAGATCGCGAAGCCTGCCCCCCAACTCCACTGCGGTGGCTTCTTTCCGATCGCGCTGCTCCTCGGTCCTCATCCGCTTGCGCCGCTGCTCCTGCAGACCCTCGATAAGGGTCCTGACCTCGTCGCGATGGAGCTGTTCGAGCTTATCGAGGGTGCTGGTGCGCTGCGAGATTGCCTCGAAGTCAGCGAGGTGGAAGTTTTTGTACGCGACAAGTGCGAAGAGATGGTCCGCCGTCATGCCCGGCGCACGGTTCTTCTTCTTCCACAGCAGATGCTCAGCGAACACCACGAACTCGTTGCAGATGTTCTTCATCAGACGCATGTCGGTGGTGTGCCGTGCGATCAAGTCCAGGAGAGGACGTGACACGACGTTCTCGGCAAGACCGAGTTTTACCAGCTCCTCGCCGTCCTTGAGCTTCTCTTCTTCATCTTTTTCGTCTTTGGATTCCGGATCCGTTCCGAGCTGCTCGAACAGGCTGTCCTTGATCGCGTAGATGAACCGAAGAGGCTCGTTCCCCGCCTGCCGGTTCGCGGAAGCATTGACGAGGGTGTTCAGTTCCCGGAGCGAGTCGAAGATCTGCGGATCCTCGAAGCGGTCCAGATCTTCGAAGATCACGAACTTCGGCTTGACGGTGTCAAAGAAGGCAACGATCTCGTCGAGAAAGCTGTCAAAGTAGGTGGTCGGGCCTTCGCCCAGGGCGATTTTCGTGCCGGCAGTCGTGACCTCCGAAACGATCCGGTCGCCGATGATCCACCGTGCCGCCCACAGCGACGCCAGAACAAGGCCGAAAAGCATTCCAGCCCGTACGAGGTACCCGGGCAAGTCCGCTGCGGCGTCCGGCCAGCCGGGCCCGGAACGCACCCCCAGCACCCACAGAAGCCCCAGACCCACAACACTGACAAAGAGGGCGTGCAGGAACGCCCTGAACTTGGTCACGGGTTTGGGGCGGGCGAACCGGGATCGACGGATCTTCCCTGGTGTCAGCCGGTAGACGAGTTGTTTGACCAGTTCCTTCTGGATCCGGTTGGTCAGGTCCTCGTCGTCATCATCCGGGCCAATGGTGTTGATACTGATGCGGATAGTGTCTTTGTCGTGCTTCTTCTGAAAGTTGTCGAGCACGCTGGACTTGCCGGCTCCGTAGCGGCCGGTGAGGGCGATGTCGCGGTTCCTCTTGTCGAGGACCGCCTCTTCAAGGTGCCACACGTAGATCCCGTGCTGGCCGCTGAATTCAGGGGCGAGGCTGCGCAGCTTGATCGGCTGCTTCGGTGCCTCTGGCTGCTGCGGACGTTCCTCGGCCACGGTTCCTCTCGCCCCAAAAAACGTTAGACGGCAGCGTCCAGCTTCAGAGGCACGGTCGGGCGTGCTTCTGAAGCTGGACGCCAGGTGATTCTATGAACTACTTCTTGCCTTGATTCGCTAGACGTTGAAGCGGAACTCCACCACGTCGCCGTCGGCCATCACGTATTCTTTGCCTTCAATGCGGACCTTGCCGCGGGACTTTGCCTCAGCCATGGAGCCGGCGTCGATGAGGTCGTCGAAGGAGACAACTTCGGCCTTGATGAAGCCACGCTGGAAGTCGGAGTGGATGACGCCGGCTGCCTGGGGTGCCGTGTCACCCTGGCGGATCGTCCACGCACGGGTTTCCTTCGGACCAGCCGTGAGGTAGGTCTGCAGGCCGAGCGTGTGGAAACCAACACGGGCCAACTGGTCCAGGCCGGACTCGCTTTGGCCATTCATTTCCAGCATTTCGCGGGCTTCTTCCTCGTCCAGTTCCACGAGGTCGGATTCCAGCTTGGCGTCGAGGAAGACCGCGTCGGCCGGAGCCACCAAGGCCCGAAGTTCTTCCTGCTTGGCCGGGTCGCCGAGGATGCCTTCGTCAGCGTTGAAGACGTAGATGAAAGGCTTGGCCGTGAGGAGGCCGAGTTCCTTGAGGTGCCCCATTTCGAGCTTGTCGCTCTTGATGGAGGAGAAAATCGTGTCGCCGCGCTCCAGCACAGCCTGGGCAGCCTTGATGGCGGCCAGTTCGGCAGCTTCGCGCTTCTTGATCTTGACTTCTTTTTCGATGCGCGGGATCGCGTTTTCGATGGTCTGGAGGTCGGCCAGGATCAGTTCAGTGTTGATTGTCTCCATATCGGAGCGCGGATCAACCTTGCCGTCGACGTGGATGACATCCGGGTCATCGAACACACGGACTACCTGCGCAATGGCTTCGGCCTCGCGGATGTTGGCAAGGAACTTGTTGCCCAGGCCTTCGCCCTCGGAGGCGCCCTTTACAATGCCCGCGATGTCCACGAAGGATACCGGGGCAGGCAGCAGCTTCTGCGAACCGAAGATTTCGGCCAGCTTCGCGAGGCGCGGATCCGGCAGGTTGACTACACCCACGTTCGGCTCGATCGTCGCGAACGGATAGTTCGCGGCGAGCACCTGGTTTCGGGTCAGTGCGTTGAAAAGGGTTGATTTGCCGACGTTGGGCAGTCCGACGATGCCAATAGTAAGAGCCACGAGCATTGATTCTACCCGTTGATACCTTGTCCATGCTTGTTCGGCCCGACGCTGTGGCGACCCCCACGGCCACAACCTCACTAAAACTGTCGTACCCCTGTGTCAGGGTTGCCACATGGATGGATTTGGATTCGTTTTGGCACTACTCATGTTGCTGATCGGCGCGGCCGTGGGTCTGGCGGCCGGCTACGTCGTCTTCCGACGCCGGGGCGCCGGCTTGGAGGAGGACTTCGACGCCGTATCGTCGCGCCTTTCGGAGGTGACGGCACAGCTCGCAGCAGCCGACGCCGAGCGGCGGCTTTTGTTTACACAGAACCGCGAGCTGAGCGCAGCAAGGAATTCTGACGGAAGTGTCCTGCGCGCCCTGGCGCCCGTGGCGGAAAAGCTGACCGCGGTGCAGCAGCAGGTTTCGCTGCTCGAACGTGACCGCGTTGAGCAGTACGGACAGCTCGCCCAACAGCTGCAGGACGCCCGTTCGTCCGATGAACAACTACTTCGGTCAACCCATGCCCTGGCCTCTGCCCTGCGTTCCAACAGCACACGCGGGCAGTGGGGCGAAGTCCAGCTTCGCCGTGTGGTTGAAGCTTCCGGGATGCTCAGGCACGTGGACTTCCATGAGCAGGTCCACTCGGGCCGCACCGAGAACACATTGCGACCCGACCTTGTGGTCCAGTTGCCCGGGGATAAGCAGCTGGTGGTGGACGCCAAGGTCCCATTGGCCTCCTACCTCGCGGCACAGGAACAACTCCACGGAGAAGGGGCATTCGGTGAATCGGTAACGCAAGCCTCCGCCCACGATTCCAAGACCCTCCTGGCCCAGCACGCAAAGGCCTTGAAGGCGCACATTGATGCGTTGGCCAGCAAAAAGTACTGGGACATCCCGGGGAACTCACCGGAACTGGTGATTTGCTTCCTCCCGGCCGAGTCCATCCTTGCCTCTGCCCTTGAGGCCGACCCCGGCCTGCTTGAACACGCCCTGTCCCGGAACGTCGTCCTGGCATCACCGGGGACGTTGTTGGCAGTCCTCAAGTCAGTGGCTTTCACCTGGCGGCAGGACGTCCTCACGGACAGCGCGCACGAACTGTTCGAGCTCGCCAAGCAGCTCTACGAGCGCATGGGCACACTCGGTGAGAACGTCAGCAAGCTGGGAAGCTCCCTCAAGACATCGGTGGACCGGTACAACGCCATGGTGGGCACCCTCGAAGCACGTGTGCTCCCAACCGCGCGGAAGCTGAACACCATGGACGATGCTGGCCTCACGGCCCCCATGTCCGTGGAAGCTGTCCCGCGGGCTTTGGCCGCTCCGGAACTTCTTAGCGAAGAGCCCCAGGAGTCTGCGGCTTAACGAACTGGCCCGCAGCGGCGACCACTTCCACCAGGAAGGGCGCCCGCTGCGGGCCAGTTCAGTAAAAAGCTTATTGCTAGGACGTAGCCCGGTTCCCGCGGCCACCGAGGGCCCGGGAGACATCCCCGGCCTTTTTCAAAGTAGCCCGCAGCTCCTTGGGGAGCGAGAAGAGGAGATCTTCCTCCGCTGTTACGACTTCCTGGACCTCGCCATAGCCGTAGTCGGCCAGCAGGCGCAGGACATCCTGGACGAGGACTTCAGGAACGGACGCACCGGAGGTGACGCCAACGGTAGCGACGCCTTCGAACCAGGCTTCATCCACCTCGTTGGCGAAGTCCACGCGGTAGGAGCTCTTGGCCCCGTACTCGAGGGCAACCTCAACCAGGCGCACCGAGTTCGACGAGTTGGCCGAGCCGACCACAATGACCAGGTCAGCCTGCGGTGCGATCTTCTTGATGGCCACCTGGCGGTTGGTGGTGGCGTAGCAGATGTCGTCGCTGGGAGGATCCTGCAGAGTCGGGAAGCGGTCCTTCAGGAGGCGCACGGTCTCCATGGTTTCGTCCACGCTCAGCGTGGTCTGCGAAAGCCAGATGGTCTTCTCGGGATCGCGCACTGTGACCTTGTCCACCTCGTGCGGACCGTTGATGATCTGGATGTGCTCGGGGGCCTCGCCGGCGGTGCCCTCGACTTCCTCGTGGCCTTCGTGGCCAATGAGAAGGATGTCGTAGTCGTCCTTGGCAAAGCGCACGGCTTCGCGGTGGACCTTGGTGACCAGCGGGCACGTCGCGTCGATGGTGCGCAAGCCGCGGTCCTCTGCCGACTGCACCACTGCCGGTGAAACTCCGTGCGCGGAGAAGATCACCAGGGCGCCTTCGGGAACCTCGTCCGTTTCCTCGACGAAGATGGCGCCTTGTTCTTCCAAGGAGCTGACCACGTGTACGTTGTGGACGATCTGCTTGCGGACGTAGACGGGCGGGCCGTAGTGCTCCAAGGCCTTTTCGACCGCAATGACAGCCCGGTCCACGCCGGCGCAATAACCGCGGGGTGCCGCCAACAGCACCTTCTTGGGACCCGTGACGGGTGCCGCTGCCAGTACCTCTTCCGGCGATCGCCGTCTCCGGGGCACGCTGGGCATCGGGATGGAAATTGCTGTGGAGGTCATCCCACAATGTTACCGGTCAGGTCATTATCCTCGGGCATAAGGTGATGGTCGTCTCGCGGAAATAATCCAGGCGACCAAGCCGATGACCAACAAGGCGGCCGAGATCAGGGCAGCCACCGTTGTCCAGGGACCAAAACCGGACTGGACGGCGGTGAAAAACTTCCAAATGAACAGCCCTGCCAGTTCGTTGCCGTTGGAGAGGTTGCCAACAACTCCTTCAGACACATTCAATCCAACCGACCAGAGCCCCGCCACGGCCAGGCCGCCCAGCCCCAGGAATGCCAGGACCGCAGGCCTCCTGCGTGCCACAAGCAAAGCCAGCAACGCCGAAACGAGAGCTCCCAGGGCGGCAACCCACCATAACGGAGCAAAGGCTGCGACCCTTTCCACCAGTTGGCGGTGGGACGGTTCGCCCAGCGAAATAAGCCGTTCAGAGGGGACGTCGAGCCGGACGCGCGTAGCGTCGGCCAAATGGTCGCGGATCAGCCTGACCAGGGGCCCAATGTCCAAGACCAGGGCCGTGGAAGCACCTGATTCTTCCGGCTGCCCAGCCGCACCGAAGTTCAGCTTGTGGCTGTTCCTCACTGTCTCTTCCCAAGCCTGCGGATAGTCGCTCCAGGACTGCATCCCGGACGCCGCCTGTTCAAGAACCCCGGCGGCCAGGGATTTGATGGGCCCTGGGAGGTTGACTGAGGATTCGAAAGAGCCGACGGCGGCGTCCGCCAGACGCGCCTGGAAATCGGGATCACTGCCCAATCCACCGGCGATGCGGGCAAAGCCATCTTCCTGAACAATGTTTTGGTCCACCCACGCGGCCGGAACGGCGACGGCAGTGAGCACCAGGGCGAGGATCACTCCCACTGCTGAAACGAAGGTACGCAAAGTCATCCTCGGGGTCGGGGTCCAGTGCCACCATCCTAGGTCTGTCCACATGATCCGAAAAATGTCGGAGCCACCAGGTAAAGCTATGGATAGAGTTGGAACGCGGCGCTGCGCCACACCCGAGCAGGTTGCCGCACCTGAGCGAGTTGCCGCACCCGAGCAAGTTGCCGCACCCCGAGCGAGGATAGTGATCATGCTGGTACACCCACGGCTTCCGGGCCAATCACGGACCTGCCATGTCCGCTGAAGCGACTCCGGAGTCCACCCTCCCCGGGACTGCTGCCGAGACCAGTCCGGATAATCCCTGGCCCTTGCAGCTTCTTTCCCGCAAGCTCAAAGCCCACATCGAGAGGGCTCCCGCAGCCTGGATCGAGGGCCAGGTCATCGAGCTGAACCGCCGGGGTGGCAATGCCTTCCTGACACTGCGTGATGTCGACGCCGAGATTTCGCTGCCGGCTTCGGTGTGGTCCACGGTCCTGGACCGGCAGAAATTACCGCTGGAGCGCGGGTCGCGGGTAGTTGCCTTGGTCAAGGCGGATTTCTGGGTCAAGACTGGCCGCCTGAACATGTCGGTCAAGGACATCCGACCCGTTGGCCTCGGCGACCTGCTGGCTCGGATTGAGCGCCTCCGCCAGGCTTTGGCCGCGGAAGGATTGTTCGCTGATTCGCGCAAACGGAAACTGCCTTTGCTCCCCCACCGCATCGGCCTCATCACGGGCCGCGACTCGGACGCCAAGAAGGACGTGCTACGTAACGCCGCCCTGCGCTGGCCAGCTGTGGAATTTGATGTTCGAGAGGTAGCCGTGCAGGGCAACACGGCGGTGTCACAGATCATCGCCGCACTGAAGAAGCTGGACGCCGACCCGCACGTGGACGTCATTGTCCTGGCCCGAGGCGGCGGCGCGCTGGAGGACCTGCTTCCTTTCAGCAACGAGGACCTGATTCGTGCTGTCTCTGCAGCAACCACCCCTGTTGTCAGTGCGATCGGCCACGAGGCAGACCGGCCCATCCTGGACGACGTCGCCGACCTCCGCGCTTCCACTCCCACCGATGCTGCAAAGCGGATCGTCCCGGATGTCGCCGAGGAACTGGCTATGGTGCGTCAGGCCCGGGACCACCTCCGCCGCAGCATTGGCCGGATGGTGGATAGGGAAACTGACCGACTCCACTCCTTGAGATCCCGTCCGGTCTTGGCATCCCCCGCGTCCATGGTCGATGCCCGGGCCGAGGATATTCACCGCCTGCAACGGCGCTCACACGCGGCGGTCAACACAGCTGTTGTACGCGCCTTGGACCAGGTGCACCACCTGCGGGCACAGGTCAGGGCCCTGTCGCCCCAGAAGACCCTGGACCGCGGCTATGCGGTTGTCCAACTCGTCGGCGACGACCAAGCCGGGCATCAGGTGGTCAGTAGCCCCGAGGAGGCTCCCAAAGGCGCGGAATTGGCGATACGTGTAGCGGAGGGTCGGTTCCGGGCTGTCTCCGAGGGCCAAGGACAGATCCTGGAACATTGATTCCACAGCCAACATTGTCAGCATCACAATCAAAGGACATCATGACCGAGAACAACTCACCGGCGTCGGCACCTGATTCCCTGGACGCCTTGAGCTATGAGGAAGCCCGGGAACAGCTCGTGGCCGTTGTTGGCCGACTCGAAGCCGGCGGGGCGAGCCTCGAGGAATCACTGGCGCTCTGGGAGCGTGGCGAGGCGCTGGCCAAGCGCTGCGAGGATTGGCTTGAGGGCGCCCGCAAGCGCTTGGCCTCGGCACGCGATGCAGGCAACGACGCCGGGGCTTCCACCACTACCGGCTAACGGTCCGGCAGGGGCTCAGGATGCCTCGACGAGCTTCCGTTCAGCGGCGACATCGAAGTCGGCTTTGGGCCAGTCCAAATGCATCCCTTCGAGCGCATCCAACAGCAATTGCTGAACCGCGATGCGGGCATACCACTTCTTGTTGGCTGGTACGACGTGCCAGGGGGCAATGTCAGTCGAGGTCTTCTGGAACGCCACGCTGTACGCGTCCATATAGTCGTTCCAGTAGGCACGTTCCGTCAGGTCGCCGTGGCTGTATTTCCAGTGCTTGCTGGGATCGTCCAGCCGGGCAATGAGACGCTTCTTCTGTTCCTGTTTGCTGATGTTGAGCATGACCTTGACGATCGTGGTGCCCTGCTCCGCCAGGCCTGCCTCGAAGGCGTTGATGGCCGTGTACCTGCGCTCCAGCTCAGCAGGGTCCGCCCACGCGTGGACGCGGTGGATCAGGACGTCCTCGTAGTGTGAACGGTCAAAAACTCCCACCATGCCGGCATCGGGAACGTGCTTCTCGATCCGCCAGAGGAAGTCGTGGGCCTTCTCTTCGTCCGTGGGCGCCTTGAAAGCTGCCAATTGCACACCCTGCGGATCCATGGCGCCCACGACGTGGCTGACAATGCCGCCTTTGCCTGCAGTGTCCATGGCCTGCAGAATCAGCAGAAGCCGCTTGGTATTGCCGAACTTGCCCTCGGCGAACAGTTTTTCCTGTAAGTCCGCCAACCGTGAATCCTGGGCAGAGAGCAGCGACTTTCCGTCGGATTTCGCACCGTCGTAGCCCGGGGTGGATTCCGGATCCACCTCCGCCAGCGAAAACCCAGATCCGACCCTTAATACGCTGGCCGGACTCTTGGCGAACTCAACTTCAGCCATCAGGCGTGCCTTTCTGCCGGTCCGCGCCCCCGTGGCGCGGCCATGGACCTCAGGCTAGTTGCCCGGGTACCTCGACAGGAAGTCAGCCATGCGGCCAATCGCTTCTTCGATGTCTTTGACGTTGGGCAGCGTGACCATCCGGAAGTGGTCCGGGCGTACCCAGTTGAAGGCTCGCCCGTGGGAGACCAGGATTTTCTGTTCCTTCAGGAGGTCCAGGACAAATTTCTCGTCGTCCCTGATGTGGTAGACCTCCGGGTCCAGTTTGGGGAAGAGGTAGAGCGCTCCCCTGGCCTGCTGCGTGCTGACTCCGGGAATGGCATTGAGGAGATCGTAGGCCTTGTTGCGTTGTTCCAGCAGGCGGCCTCCGGGCAGGATGAGGTCGTTGATGCTCTGGTAGCCGCCAAGAGCCGTCTGAATGGCGTGCTGTGCCGGAACGTTGGCACACAGGCGCATGTTGGCCAACAGGTTGATGCCTTCAAGGTAGTCGGCGGCATCTTTCTTGGGCCCCGAAATAGCCATCCAGCCTGCACGGTACCCACAGACCCGGTAGGCCTTGGACAGCCCGCTGAACGTCAGGCAGAGGACGTCGTCTCCGGTTAGTCCGGCGAGATTGACGTGGACTGCGTCCTCGTAAAGGATCTTTTCGTAGATCTCATCCGAGAAAAGAACCAGCCCGTGCTTCTCGGCCAAGGCAACAATTTTCTTGAGGGTTTCCTCGGGGTAGACGGCGCCGGTGGGGTTGTTGGGGTTGATGACCACGATGCCCTTGGTCCGGGGCGTGATCTTGGCTTCGAGGTCCTCGAGGTCGGGCTGCCAACCGGAGTCTTCGTCGCAGAGGTAGTGAACGGGGCGGCCGCCGGCCAAAGCAACCGATGCCGTCCACAGTGGGTAGTCCGGAGTGGGAATCAGGACCTCGTCGCCGTCTTCGAGGAGGGCCATGAGGGACATGGTGATCAGTTCGCTGACCCCGTTGCCCAGGTAGATATCGTCGACGTGGATGTTCTGGATTCCGCGGGTCTGGTAGTACTGCGAGACTGCGGTCCGGGCCGAGAAAATGCCCCGTGAATCGCTGTAGCCCTGGGCGTTTGGCAAGTGGCGGATCATGTCCACCAAAATGGCGTCAGGCGCTTCAAAGCCGAAAGGAGCCGGGTTTCCGATGTTCAGTTTGAGGATCCGGTGACCCTCCGCCTCCATCTGCTGGGCGGCCTGAAGAATCGGTCCACGGATGTCGTAGAGGACATTATGAAGCTTGGTGGACTGCTTGAAATTCGCCATTCCTCAAATATGCCACACGGGTGATGGACTTCCGCTGAGACTTGACTCACACAAACGACGACGGCGGTGACGGGCCCGCGCGGGTCCGTCACCGCCGTCGTACGCGGTTTCGTCAGGTGTTACTTGACGATGCCCTTGTCCTTCAGCCAAGCGGCTGCGGCATCCTTGGGGCTCTGCTTCTGGTCGCCACTGACTGCACGGTTGAGGTTGATCAGGTCGTCCGTGGTCAGGGTCTTGGAAACGTTGTTGAGCGCTTCCTTGGCCTTATCGGTCATCTTCGCCTTGTTGTACAGCGGCAGGACCTGCTGGGCCTTGAAGTTGTTCTTGGGATCCTCAAGGACCACGAGGTCGTTGTCAACGATGGACGGGGTGGTGGTGTAGATGTCAGCCACCTGGACCTTGTCCTCCAACAATGCCTGCAGAGTCAGGTTGCCACCCCCGTCGTTGAACGGCTGCAGCCCCTTGAGCTCGCAGTTGTAGTTCTTCTTCAGCCCCGGGAAGCCGTAGGAACGGGTCTCGAACGTGGCCGGAGCAGCCATGGTGAAGTCCTTGCAGACCTTCGCCAGGTCCTCGATGGACTTCAACTTGTACTTCTCAGCCGTGGCTTTTGTAACCACCATGGCGTCCTTGTCCTCGGCCTTGGAGGCTTCCGCGACGGCCAGGCCGTCAGGGAGCTTGCCCGAAAGTGCCTTATAGACGTCCTCAGCTGAGACTTCGGAGGCCTCGGTATCAACGTAGGACAGCAGGTTGCCCGAGTAGTCCGGGACCAGGTCTACGGAGCCATCCTGGACGGCCTTGAAGTAGATCTCGCGCGATCCAATGTTCGGCTTGGACGTTGCCGTCAGGCCGGCGGCATTCAGGGCACCCACATAGATCTCGGCGATGACCTGGCTTTCCGGGAAGTCGGCGGAGCCGACCACCAGCGAGCCGCCGGCGGCCGAGCCACTGGGGGCCGAGGTGGATGGAGAGGCCAGCGGACTGCCGCCACAGGCGCTCAACGCGAGGGCTACACCCAGGCCGGCTGCGAGGCCGCCGAGACCACGGCGCGTAAGGGTCATGGGGACGGGGTTTTTCATGGTGTACCTCCTTGAACGGCAGCCTCGGCGGGAGCTGTGGCTGTGAGATCGTCGGTCGCCTTCTGGCGGCCGCTTGAATCGAGGGTCAGGCCGGGCGAGAGGACAAGCCTCTGTACGCCGGCAAGAATCAAATCCACGGCGATGGCGAGCCCGGCGATGAGCAGGGAACCGCCAAGCATGCGCGGGAAATCCTGGAGGACGAGCCCGTCGAACAGGTAGCGTCCCAGTCCACCCAAGGGCAGGTAGGCCACCACCGAGACTGTGGCTATGACCTGCAGGACCGCGGTACGGATGCCACCGAACATGACTTGCAAGCCGTTGGGAAGTTCCACCCGGAAGAGGATCTGGAGTTCCGTCATTCCCATGGCCCGGGCGGCGTCCACCACCACGGCGTCGACACTGGAGATCCCGGCGTAGGTCCCTGCGAGAAGCGGGGGGACCGTCAGGATCACCAGGGCCCAGACCGGGGGCATCAAACCACTTCCGGCGAGCAGGGCGAACAGGACCAGCAAACCGAGCGTCGGCAGGGCACGCAGCGCACCGGCCACCGCTACAGCAACTACCCGCCCACGGCCGGTGTGGCCGATGAACAGCCCGATGGGCACGGCGATGACTGCGGCAATGAGGAGCACCAAAGCACTGTATTGGAGGTGTTCGAAGGTTCGGGTTGGGATCCCGCCGCTTCCCCTCCAGTGGATGGGATCGATCAACCACGCGATGGTCTCCGCGAAGATGTTCACGAGGACACCTCCGGGTCCGCGCGCATGCCCGGGTGCGGAACGGCGGGTCCGGACTTTGGCTCCGTCAGCAGCGCGTTGGCGTCCTGGCGTTGGGACTTCCCGCCAACTGCCCGGGTCCACGGGGTCAGCAACCGCTCGAGGATAACCAGGATGGCGTCCATGATCAGCGCAAGCACCAGGATGGCGATAATACCCACCACCACTTCGGTGACGAAGGTGCGCTGGAGGCCGTCTGTGAACAGGACTCCAAGATTCCCCACACCAAGGAGCGCTGCGACGCTGACCAACGAAATATTGCTGACCGACACCACGCGAAGGCCCGCGAACATCACGGGCAGGGACAGCGGAAGGTCCACCTGGAAGAACCTGGGCAGCGGTTTGAAGCCCATGGCCACGGCTGCGTTGCGGAGGTCATCGTCAACGGAGTCGAAGGCATCCATTGCGGCTCGCACCAGAAGGGCAACTGCATAGATGGTCAGCGCAACCACCACATTAATGGGGTCCAGGATCCGTGTGCCAAGGACCGTGGGAAGAATGATGAAGAGGGCCAAGGACGGAATCGTGTAGAGCAGCGACGTCGCGGTCGCTACCACCGACCGTAGGGCAGAATTGCGCCGGGCCAGCTGGGCCAAGGGAATCGAAATCAGCAGGCCGAGGACCATCGGAACAATGGCGAGCACCAGATGCTGCCCGGCCAGTCCCAGGACCATGCCGCTGTGGGCGAGGAACCACTCCATCAGGTGGCATCCTCCCTGTGGTGCCGGACTTCCTCGATCAGGGCAAGGACTTCCGGCCCCTTCAGGACTCCGGCCACCCGGCCGTCGTCGTCCACTGCGACGCCAAGGCCCGACGGCGACGACAACGCAGCATCGAGCGCGCGGCGCAGGGTATCGCCCTTGCGGAACAGCGAACCGCCCGGAATCAGGCCTGCTCCGTCGCGCGGAGAAGACCAACCAAGTGGCCGCGATTCTGCGTCCACCACCAAAGCCCATTCCCCCGACCGGCGGCCCGCATCGGGGCCATCGGAGGGACTGACCATGGTCACGGGGTGCAACGTCACGGCGTCGGCGGCGTTGAAGGCAAGATGGCGGAAACCGCGGTCACGTCCAACAAAGGAGGCAACAAAGTCGTTGGCCGGCGCCCGGAGGATTTCTTCTGGCGCCGCGTACTGGGCGAGCTTGCCGCCGACAGCGAACACAGCGACTTTGTCTCCGAGCACGGTGGCTTCATCGATGTCGTGTGTGACGAAGACGATGGTTTTGGCCAATTCCCGCTGGAGCCGCAAGAGTTCCTGCTGCAGTTCGTCGCGGACCACAGGGTCGACGGCGCTGAAGGGTTCGTCCATGAGCAGGACCGGCGGGTCAGCAGCGAGCGCCCGGGCCACCCCGACGCGCTGCTGCTGACCCCCCGAGAGCTGGGAAGGGTACCGCTTGCCAAGCACCGAAGCCAACCCAACGACGTCGAGCAGTTCCGCTGCGCGCTTCCGCGCCGCCGCCTTGGAAACACCGTTGAGCCGCGGAACGGTGGCGATGTTATCCAGCACTGAGCGGTGCGGCAGTAAACCGGAGGACTGCATGACGTACCCCATGGAGCGGCGGAGCTGCGCCGCGGGAACGCGGGAGACGTCGTCGCCGCCCACCGTGATGGTTCCGCTGGTGGGCTCCACCATCCGGTTGATCATGCGCAGCGAGGTGGTCTTGCCGCAACCCGAAGGCCCGACGAAGACGGTAATCGAACCTTCGTCGATCGACATACTCAGAGCGTCCACCGCAGGCTGCCCGCCTTGGTATTGCTTAGTGACGCTCTTGAACTCAATCATGGCTTCAGCCATACCCGGGCTTACCTATCTTTGGCGGACATTATCGGTAGAGCCAAACGATCATATGCAGGCTTATTACTCGGCTGCAAAGCAATCTTCACCCAGCGTAGCCAGCGGCACCGACGATTGTCAGCGCCGCCACGGATTCCGTAATGAATCGGCAATGTTCAACGTCTGCGCCGTTTGCCTCCCTTCGCTGCGCGTTCTTCAGCTTGATCGTGCCTGTGGCGCTCAGCGGCACGCTGACCCCTGTCCGCAGTCATGACCTTTTGGTGCCATTCCCGCTGGTAGGCACGGCGTGCTGCTGCGTCGTGTTTCCTGGTGAGGGCGGCCAGTTCGCGCTGAAGTTTCAGGTAGCTGGCCCAACGCCTGGGGTCGAGGGACTCGTCGGCGAGCGCCTCCTGAACGGCGCACCCTGGCTCTGCCTGGTGGGCGCAGTCGGCGAAACGGCACTGTGCGAAGAGCTCGTCAAGGTCCCCGAACATCTCGTCCATGCCGTCATCCGCGTCGAAGAGCCCGAAACCGCGAACGCCCGGGGTGTCCATCAGCACGGCGCCACCGGCCAATGGCACCAACTCCCGGGACGTTGTGGTGTGTTTTCCTTTGCCGTCTCCGGCCCGCACGGCTCCGGTCTGCTGGACCTCCCGTCCGGCGAGTGCATTGATGAGGGTTGATTTACCGGCGCCGGAGGGGCCTAGCAGGACCAGCGTTGCACCCCCCGGGATGTGCCGCATCAGTTCATCGAGACCGTCGCCCTGCTCGGCGGAGGTGGTGACCACCTCCACACCGGCTGCCTGGAGGATCACCTCCCCCACTACGTCATCTGCCAGGTGGGCAAGGTCCGCTTTGGTGATGACCACCAGCGGCGTGGCGCCCGAGTCCCAGGCGGCAACAAGGGTCCGTTCCAGGCGGTTGTGGGTCAGCGGACGGTCCACGGGAACCACCACTGCCACAATGTCGATGTTGGACCCCAGGATCTGCTCCTCGGAGGAAGCCTCGAAGGCGCGCTTGCGGCTCAGTGCCGATTGCCGGGGCAGGACCTCGACGACGGCTGGCTCGCCTGCGCTGTTGTGGCCAAGCCACACCCAGTCCCCCGTGGCTGGAACCACGCCGTGCGCCGGGTAGGGCAGGTGGAGGAGACCGTCATGTGATGCCACGAGGACACGGTTCCGGTCGAGACGAACTACGCGGCCGGGCGTGGCCCGCGCATCAGGAGCCGTGTTTGCGCGGAAGAGTTCCGCAGTGCTGGTGGTGTAGCCATAGTCGATCGGCCCGCGGAGTTGCTGGGTAGAACTGTTTGAAGGGTTGCTTGAAGAAGCGAAAGTATTCAATGGAAACCTCTGCTGAGGCCCGGCTGCCCTAGTTTTGGCAGGCTGATGCCGGGACAGGAATGGTGGGGTGATGACAGTGCGCTGCAACTGTGTGCGGGGCGCGCAAGATTATGGCAATCATCAAAATCCACCTCCTCGGCATCTGGGACCGGCTACTGAAAACCGGCAACGAAGTTCAGCGTAGCCAACAGCCGCCGCTTTTGGCTAGGCCTGCCTGCTAGTTGAGCTTCCCGTTCTCGGGTCGCTCACGGTGCAGGCGCAGGGCTGTGTCCACCAGCGCGACCCTGTTCAGCTTCCCGATGTCTTCCAAGGGGATCCAGGCCGCATGCGTGGTGCTTCCATCCACCTCGTGGGTGAGCTCGCCTCCCACGACGGTGGCTTCATAGACCAAGCGAAGCGCCTCGAAGTCCGTCACGGTCCCATCGGGCCGGACGTCATCCTGCCAGTGGCCCACGTCGATGCCCAGCATCCGTTCGATCTTCGCCTCATAGCCGGTCTCTTCAAAGACTTCCCGCCGGCATCCGTCCACAGGATGTTCCGCAAAGTCCAGTCCCCCGCCGGGAAGTGTCCAGCCTTCCTTATCGTCCTGTTTCCAGTAAGCAAGCAGGATTCGTCCATCCCTGACGATCACGGCGTAGGCGGCTGGGCGGGTATCGAACTGCAGGGTCATGGTGCCAGCATATGTGCCGCTCCGGGGGTCTTCCTGCTAGGAGAGCTCCGCAGCGGAAATAGGCCCGTCTTCTTCCGGGCCGAGGTCTGACTTTTCGCGAAGCTCGACGACGGTCCCCGCCGTGCCCAGTTCAAGCACCTTGATCGTGTTGCTGCCGGCTTTGACCAAGGGGGCCGGGGCGTAAAGGGTCCTTTGAGGGCCTCTTTCCCAATACCGTCCGAGCAGGAAGCCATTGAGCCATACGAAGCCTTTGCCGGAATCAGGCAGCGCAATATAGGTATCGGCGGGCTCCGCGACGTCGAAGTCGGCCCCAACCAGGCCCTCCAGGTCTTCTTCCTTCCACTCTGCCAGCGCAATGGGCGTCTGTGTCCAGTGGAAGGTGTAGCGCTGGTTGATCAGCACGCCACCCAGGATGCCTTTCCCGTGTCCGGTCAGGGGGCCGTAGTTGATGCGGCCAAGGTTCTCAACGAGGATCTCGAGCTTGGCCTGCACGCCACGTCCGGTGACAACGAGCCCCTCAGCACCAGTGACATCATCCAGGACCCCGGCGAAGTCGCCGTCCACCCACACATAGGCCCGATCGTTCAGCCCAGCGATTTTCAGGCGGCTTTCCGTGGGGGCATCGGCGCGTCCGGGAAGGATGGCTTCGGAGGCGTAGAGGACCATTCCGGCGTCGAGCCCCAATTGCTCGAAGCTGAGGGGCTTGACGCTGCTGGTGGGCTTACCGGCCGTCCGGAGCAACTCCAACAGGTCCGGAGCGTCCGGCAAGGCCAACGAGCGTGCGGGGATCACCGGAGCTTCGGCGAGCAGTTCTGCGGGGATCTCCGGCAGGTCCTCAATGCCTTGGGCGCGGTAGAACTCACCCCGGAAAGCGTGGAACTTGGCGGTCAATTCACCGTTTTCAGCGATGGGTGCATCCGAGTCGTAGCTGGTGATTGTCGGCTGCAGCATGGTGCCGTCGTGGTTGCTGCCGGACCACAGGCCAAAGTTGGTCCCACCATGGGCCATGTAGACGCAGAGCGAGCCGCCAAGGTCGAGCATTTTCCGGGCTTCCAACGCCGCATCCCCGGCATCCCTGCGGTGGTGGTGTTCACCCCAGTGATCGAACCAGCCGCCCCAGAATTCGACATTGAAGAACGGCTCGTCGGGCCTGCGGCGCTGCCAGGTTGCCACCGCTTCGTCACCCCGGCTCCCCAGGGTTGCCGTCGCCCAGGTTCCCTCCACTGAGCCGCCGTCGAGGAAGTAGTCGGTGCCGCCGTCGGCGGTGAAAAGCAGTTCGGTGATCCCGCGCGCTTCAAGGACACGCCGGTTCCAGCGGATGTATTCGTGGTCGTCGCCGTAGCTGCCGTACTCGTTCTCGATCTGCACGGCAACGACGGGACCGCCCGCGGATGCCTGGCGCGGAGTGATGATGGGGAGGAGGTGGTCGAACCATTCCTCGATTGCTGCGGTAAAGACCGGGTCCATGCACCGGAGGCCGATGCCGGGTGTGCCAGTCAGCCAGGCAGGAAAGCCGCCGTTGTCCCATTCCGCGCAAATGTAGGGGCCCGGGCGGACAATCACGTCCAGGCCCTCCTTTGCAGCGAGGTCGATGAACCGCCCCAGGTCACGCCAGCCGGTGAAGTCCGGGGCCTGATCCTGCCGGGGCTGGTGGAAGTTCCAAGCGACATAGGTGTCCACCGTGTTGGCACCCATGGCCTTGAGCCGACGCAGCCGGTCCTGCCACAGCTCCGGGTGGACGCGGAAGTAGTGGATGGCTCCGGCGAGGATGCGGTACGGTTCACCCGAACGGTAAAGGACAGCGTCGTGGTAGCTCAAGAGGGCGTTGTTCACGTGGAACAGATTAGCTCAATTTCCAACATTTATGCACAGGTGATGAACACATGACCAATCTTGATACTTCCCCGGCGCAGGAAGTTTGCCCCGCTGCACCAGAGGGGCAAGGTCCATGCGTTCAGCTGTGGCCCGAGCGGGAAGTTCCCCTGGGTGGCGTCCGCGCCATGAACGTCATGCGCACCCTGCCCCAGCGCGGGCTGCCAACTGTTGGAGCCTGGTGCTTCCTGGACAGCTTCGGGCCCGATCGGGTGGCCATGAGCGTGCTTCCCCACCCGCACTGCGGGCTCCAAACCGTTACCTGGCCACTGGAAGGTGCCGTCCGGCACCGCGACAGTGTCGGCAGTGATGTGGTGGTGCGTCCGGGCGAGCTGAACATCATGACAGCGGGCCACGGTATATCGCACTCGGAATTCTCCGTCCTCCCTGCAAACACGGACTCAGGTCCAGGCTCCCTGGTGGCTGAGATCCCCATGTCCCGGGGGCTGCAACTCTGGGTTGCCCTTCCTGACGAGCACCGCCACCGGGCACCCTCCTTCGAGCAGGTCCGTGATCTTCCGGTGGCTGCCGGACCTGGCTACACCGCAACCGTCATGGTGGGAGAGTTCGCCGGACAGCGCTCCCCCGCTACCATGTTCAGCCCTATAGTCGGTGCCGACATCGTTGGCACGGGACTTCTTGAGCTGCCACTCCGCCCGGACTTTGAACACGCTGTGCTCGTGTTGGATGGCGGCGTGGTGATCGACGGACAAGACATCGGAGCCGGCCCCCTGGCCTACCTCGGCGCCGGCCGGGCCACCCTGTCCGTAGATGCCCAGCCCGACACCCGATTCATGCTCCTTGGCGGCGAACCGTTCGGCGAAGACCTGCTGATGTGGTGGAACTTCGTGGGGCGGACACATGAGGAAGTGGAAAAGGCCCGCGAGGAATGGGAAGCCGAAGGGCTGCTCGACGACGACGCTGCCGCTACCTCGCGCTTTGGCGTCGTCCACGGCCACGGGCCCGACGCCGGCCCCGAAGCCGGACGAATCCCGGCTCCCCCGCTTCCCGGAGTCAAACTCCGGCCACGCACCCGCGGCTGAGTTTAGCCGCGCTGCTCGGCTACAAGCCGGGGAACCCCGAACACCGGATCCTGCTGCAGGATCCGGACGTCTACTATGCCGGCGTCGGCCAACCTGGCTTTGAAGGCATCCTGGAGCTTAGGAACGTTCATGCCCAGTCCGCTGCCCAGGATCACAGGCCCGTCCAGGCCGAGTTGGCGAATGGCTTGTTCGGCGAGGTCGGCGAGGTCGGCACCGGCCTGCTGCACCAGTGCAAGGCTGACGCCGTCACCGGCGTCGGCTGCTTCCACCACCAAGCGGGCCTGCTGCGCCCAAAAACGGCGTCCCGTGTCCGGCGAATGGAAGAGGGCGATCAACTTACCGGGTTCCTCCACGCCGCAGGACTCCAACAGGGCACGGCTGAGCTGATCCGGCTCCAGGCCCTGGTTCATCCGGCGGAGGCTGTGGCGGACGGCTTCGCGGCCCAGCCAGTACCCGCTGCCTTCGTCGCCCAGGAGGTAGCCCCAGCCACCCGCCCGGGCCTCGTCGCCGGCGTCGTTCCTCCCCCATGCCGCAGAGCCGGTGCCGGCGATGACGGCCACACCAGTGCTCGCACCACCAGCTGCCAACAGCAGCCGCGAATCGTGGACCACCGTGATCCGGGCCCCGGGTGCGTGCGGGGCAATCAGGTCTGCGAGCGCCTGGGCGTCTTCGTCAGTGTCTATGCCACCCGCTCCTGCGTAGACCTCCTCGACAACCCCTCCGCCGATGCTGCCAAAGAGTTCGGCGAGGTTGGCTGCCGCCTGCTCGCGGGTTACGTTCTGGACATTCGAGCTGCCCGCACTCGCATCCCGTACAGGCATGCCGTTCTCGAACCGCACGCCGCGGGTTTTCGTCCCACCGATATCGAGCCCAATGACTGTGCCACTCAGGACTTCCTCATGGGCAGGGGAATGTTGGGAAGAGTCAAGATTGTTCACCGTGAAAGACTAGCTTGGAGCGTCCTGAGGAGGAACCGCACATGCCTGGATCCATGTTTGGCACCCCGTTCATCGCAGCCCCCATGGCTGGCGGAACATCAACCCCGGCCCTGCTGCAGGCCGTCCACGACGGCGGGGGCATCGGTTTCCTTGCCGCCGGCTACAAGAGCCCTGAGTCCATGGTCGGGGAGATCGCGGCGGCACGGAACCTCAACATCCGGTTCGGCATGAACGTTTTTGTACCCAACCCGGACCAGCTCCCACCCAATGCCGAAGCGGTGGCACGCCTCGAGCAATACCGGCGTGAACTGGAGCCCGAAGCCGCCCGCTATGGTGTAGCCCTGCCGGAGCTGCGCCTCGATGACGACGACGCGTGGCAGGACAAGATCGACGCCCTGCTTGCCGATCCGGTGGAACTGGTGAGCTTTGCTTTTGGCCTGCCCGGAAAAACGGTTGTCCGTGCGCTGCAAAAGGCCGGCACCACGGTCATCTCCAGCGTGACCAATGTCCGGGAGGCCCTCGCCGCCGCGGAAGAAGGTCCGGACGCCATCGTGGTGCAGCACGGGTCCGCTGGCGCCCACAGCGCAGCTTTCCTCCCGCACGCCAACGAACCAGCCGAGGCACCGGAAGCCCGGACGACGGCGGAACTGGTCGCCCAGGTGCGGGCCGCCGTCGGACTTCCGCTGATAGCGGCAGGTGCGGTCATGGACACCGCGACGCTTCGCGAGGTGTTGGCGGCCGGGGCGGAAGCCGCGCAGATCGGCACGGCCCTGGTCCGGACAGACGAAAGTGGCGCCAGGCAGGTGCATAAAGATGCCTTGGGCGATCCGGCGTTCACCGCGACGGCCTTGACGCGGGCGTTCACGGGACGCACGGCGCGTTCGCTGGTCAATGAGTTCGTTCGCGATCACGCTGACGCGCCGGAGGGCTACCCTGCCATTCACCACCTCACCTCACCCGTTCGGGCAGCTTCGTCCGCCGCCGGGGATCCGCACCGCCTGAACCTGTGGGCGGGTACCGGTTGGCGGCAGTCGCGGACAGGTTCGGCAACGGACGTGGTCAGGGAGTTCCTGACCGGGCTCTGACAAGTTCGGCCAGCAGGCCGCCGCCCTCGGTGACCACCATTTCGCGGAAGAGCCGGACGGCGTCGGGTTCAAAGCTCCGTTCCCGCCATGCCAGGCCGATTTGCCTGAAAGCGAGTCCGGACTCGATGGCTACTTCGACGAGTCCAAGTTCGGCTTTCGGAAGGAACTGTCCGGTTCCTGAGCCGGGCCCTGCAGGCGGGAGGATGCCGAAGCCCAGGCCTGCGGAAATCAGTCCGCGTGCGGTAGTGGATTCCTGGACTTCGAAGGCGATCCGGGGGCGGAAGCCAGCCTCCCGGAACAGTTCCTCGCCCAGTGCCCTGAGCCCAACACCGGTGGGCAGGGTGACGTAAGGCTCGTGCCGGAGTTCGGAAAGGCGCACGCTGGGCCGCCCTGCCAGCGGGTGGCGGTAGTGCAGGACAGCCCGCAGCGGTTCACGGTAGAGCGGGAGGGACCGGATGCCCTTGCCATCGGGCGCAATAGGGGCGATCAACGCGAAGTCGGTTTCCCCCGCTGCGAGTTCCTGCAGGCAGTCGTCCCGTGGACCCTGCCTGAGTTCGAAGACGGCCTGGGGATGGCGCCCGCGGAAGGCGCTGATGAGCAGCGGCAGGGTGGCTTCCCCGAACGTGTGTTGGAAGGAGACGCCAATGCGCCCCCGCACTACGTCAGATTCATGCCTCACCCGGTCCAGCCCGGCCTGGAAGTCCTCCAGGGCATCTTCGATGTAGGGCAACAATGTCCTGGCTGCGGGAGTGAGGCGGATGCCCCTGCCATCCCGGATCAGCAAATCCATGCCAATAATCGCACTGGCCCTTGCCACGGCCCGGCTGACTGTGGACTGGGGCACCCCAAGCAACTCGGCTGTCTCGGTCATGTGCTCGGTACGGCCAAGTTGCGCGAGGACAGGCAGGAGCGGGAGAAGCTGGATGAGCTGATGGTGATCGGGTTCCATGGCGCTCCTTGGCGTGGCCAATGATTCATGCCGTATTGCATGAATCATAGCTAACCTATGCATTGGATCATGAAGATGCCTGAAGCCTACTGTTGCCCGGTGAGTAAAACGAAGGTCATGGGAAACACGCAATCGTGGGACGGGCATGCCAAAGGCTCCTCCGGATACCGTCGCGTCCTGGCTGCCTTGGCCCTTGCCGGGGTGGCGACGTTCGCCCAGCTCTACTCCACGCAGGCCGTCCTCCCGCTCATGGCAAGCGATCTTCACATCACAGCGGCTGAGGCGGCACTGAGCATCTCCCTGGCAACCGTAGGACTGGCCGCCACGGTTTTGCCGTGGTCGTTTGTGGCAGACCGGATCGGCCGGGTACGGGCCATGGCCATCGGCATCGCCGCAGCCACCCTGCTCGGGTTGATGGTTCCGCTTGCACCGGCCCTCCCCCTGCTGTTGGGTCTCCGGACGCTGGAGGGCATGGCATTGGGCGGCATTCCAGCCATCGCCATCGCCTACCTCAACGAGGAAGTCACCAAGATCCATACCGCCCTCGCAGCGGGCAGCTACGTCGCGGGAACCACCCTGGGTGGGCTCGCCGGCCGGCTGGTTGCTGGTCCTGTCGGCGAATTGTGGGGCTGGCGCGCCGCGGCCTTGGCCGTCTCCCTGCTCGCCACCGTCTCAGCCGTGCTTTTCCTGGTACTCGTCCCCAGGCAACGCCGGTTCAGCCCCTCTCCAGCCATGGGATTCCGGGGAGCGGTCAGGACCTTGGGCGGACATTCCCGCAATCCCAAACTCCTGGCGCTGTATTTGCAGGCCTTCTTGCTGATGGGCGGATTCGTGGCCGTCTACAACTACTTGGGATTCCGCCTCCACGCTGAACCATTTAGACTCCCGACCACCGTGGTGAGTCTCATCTTCCTGGCTTACCTTTCAGGCACCGTCAGTTCACGATGGGCCGCCGGCCTGACCACCAGGTTCGGCCGACGCAACGTCCTCGTAACCGGGATCGCCGTCATGTCCGCAGGCCTGGCCCTGACCCTGACGGAGAACCTCGGAGCCATGCTGGCCGGCCTGGTGATCTTCACAGGAGGCTTCTTCGCGGCGCACAGCGTCGGCTCGGGATGGACCGGCGCCATTGCCACCACGGGCCGCGCCCAGGCAGCATCCCTGTACAACCTCTCCTACTACCTGGGCTCGAGCATCATCGGCTGGGCTGGCGGCCTGGCCTTTCAGGCCTACGGGTGGCCCGCTTTGGCATGGTCTGTCATGGCACTTTCGTGCACGACGGCGGTTGTCACCTTGGCGGTACACCGCCAGAGGTCCCCCGCCTGATAGTCAGCTGAAGATTTCACGGTCTAGGATGAATGACAGGCAATTTCAGGAGGATCCGTGAGCAACCCCACGAAGAATGTTCGGTCAACCACGGCCAGCACTGAGCCCTTGGACTCGATTGACGAACGGATCCTGGCGGCGTTGGTGGATGATGCGCGGATCTCCAACAAGCAACTGGCTGAGCTCGTCGGAATCGCCCCGTCCACGGCTTTGATGCGGACGCGGGCACTGTCGGAGCGGGGCATCATCGAAGGCTTCGAGGCCGTCCTGAGCTTGCCGGCCATCGGGCGCTCGGTCCAGGCCCTGATTGCTGTTCGGCTCCGTGCCCACGACCGCGACCAAATCGACCGTTTCACGGCACGCGTTCCCAAGCTTCCCGCGGTGATCTCCACGTTCCACACCACTGGCTCGGTGGACTACCTCCTGCATATCGCAGTGGCCAACACCGATGATCTCCGCAATTGGCTCCTGGACAATCTCGCCACCGATCCCGTGGTGGGACACACGGAGACCACCATGGTGTTCCAGCACATTCCGGGAAACCGCGGACCGCTCCCGGAATAGCTGCGATCTGTCAGGCCCGCAGGGCGCTCCGAAGAGACACCGCCGCCAAGGCCAATGCCGCCACTCCGCAAAGGACCGTAAAACCCACGACGGCGGCCTGCAGCCCGAGGGACGAGACCGCCAGTCCCAGCCCAATCACCGGAACGGCGCTGCCCAAGTACGTGATCACGTAGACCGTGCTGATGACCTGTGCATGACGTGCCGCTTCGACCTTTCCGGCCACCTCATTGAAGACCTGGCGGAAAGCAATGCCTTGGCCCGCTCCGGCCGTAATGCTTGCGGCCACAAGAAGCCATGGACTCGACCACGCAGCCGCTGCTCCCACCAGGACCACGGAGACACCCAGGATGGCCAACGCAACGGGGACCACGAATCGTCCACGGGTCCCGAGGAGTTGGCTTAGGGCCGAAGCTCCCAGGGTGAGACCGGCCAGGGCTCCTATCAACGGCCGCGAATCGGCGTGCACCACCGTGGCGAAATATCCCGGCGCCAGGGACAAGCAAAAGCCGAACACCGCAAAGCTCAGATATCCGGTGGCCGCTGCCATCCAGAAGGCACCGCGCGCGTCCTTGGAAATGGACGGCTTCCTGGGGGCCAGGACCTTCAATGGCCTGGGGCCTTCCGCAGGCGCAATGGCCGGCCGGGCTTTGAGCAACCACAGCGGTATGAGGGCGGCCAGCAGCACTGCGGAGTGAACGTAGTAGGGCGTACGTGTGGGGTCCGGCAGGAGTGACAACAGGCCGCCGATTGCCGGGCCTGCCGCTACGCCGCCGGCCGAGGAGAGCAGAGTGAAACGTGACGCCCAGTCCGGCCTTTGGGGCAGCAATTCCCGGAGTGCAGCGGAGCTCGCACCGGTGGCGAGACCCACGGCCACGCCTTGGAGTGCCCGGCCCATGGACAACGTCACCAGGCTGTCTGCGTTGGCGAAGATCATGCCGCCCACCAAACCCACCAACACAGCCAGGACCAGCGCAGCACGCCGTCCGATGTGGTCCGACCAGTGACCGGCCACCATGAGGACCGCAACCAACGCCAGGACGTAGCTTGAGAAGGCGATGGTCACGTCCAGGGAGGACAGACCGATCCTGGCCTGAAGCAGCGGGTACAAGGGCGTGGCGAGGTTGGCGCCAACCAGCAGTGTGAAGATCACAACCCCGGCAAGGACCAGCCGGGCGGTGGTGGAGGCATCCCAGCCCCAGCGTGCGGCGGTGGCCGGACGCATGCGGAGTTCGCTCAAGACAGTCATTTCCATGCCTTCGGGCTCGGTGGCCGGGCTGGGGCGTCCTTGTGGGAGAACCAGCACGACTGAACAGTGATGGCAATAGAATGCAATAGAGCTGCGCTCAAAGAAGCAAACAAGTACAAGAATTGATCAAAAGGCTCAAAGTGTAGCCGTCAGAGTGAGCTGGAGTGACCATTTGAACAGTCTTGACCCCATGGACCTGAAAATCCTGCTGGAACTCATCCGGGACCCCCGCATCCAGGTCGCCGAACTGAGCGAAGCGCTGGGCATAGCCCGCAATACTGCGCAGAGCCGGATCAAGCGGCTTCTACGCTCCGGAGTCCTGCAGGCAGCAGGCCGTGAAGTGGACCTCGAAAAGGTGGGGTACGACGTCGTCGCTTTCGTCACGATCGAAGTCACCCACCGTGAACTGGACGGCGTCATCGGGGCGTTGCGCCTGATACCGCAGGTGCTCGAAGTCCACGAAATCTCCGGCCGCGGTGATCTCTGGTGCAGGGTGGTTGCGACGGACACCCACAACCTCCAATCCGCCCTGCGCGCCGTCCTTCGCACCAAGGGAGTGATCAGGACCGAAACGGTTCTGGCGCTGCACACGCATATTCCCTACCGGACCGAGCCACTGATCGGAAGGATGGCTGCAGCTCCAACACGCGGCAAGTCCGAAGGGCAGAGCCCCGGAGCGGCGGCCCGGGCCGACTAGGATTTCTTGCATGGATTGGCTCTCACACATCTCCCAGATCAATTGGCTCGCCGTGCTTTTGGCATTCGTTTCAAGCATGGTGATCGGCTTTGTCTGGTACATGCCAGCCGTTCTTGGAGGACGGTGGATGCAGGCAATTGGCAAGACCGAAGACGATCTCAAGAACATTGAGGGCGGCGCCGGCATCTGGGTCCCCATGATGGTTGCAGCAGCCGTCACAAGCATCCTGCTGGCCATCCTCATCAGCGCGCTGGGACTGAACACATTCCTTGCAGGTGGCTTCTTCGCCCTGGTCATTGCCTTGGTTTTCCGCTCCGGCGGGCACGTTATCCATAACGGATTCGCAGGACGCCCCACGGCAGTGACGTTGATCGATTCGGGCCACGACCTGGTGGCCATGACTGTCGCCGGGGCCATCATCGGGGCCATGCAGTAGCGTTCAACCAGTGACCATCATCGACAATGCCGTATATGTGGACGGCGTACGCACTGCCACCCCCAGCAGCCTTGAGCAGACTTTCGAAACCCTTTCGGTCCACGGGGGCATGGCCTGGATCGGCTTGTACCGGCCAACACAGGAGGAAATGGCGGCGGTTGCCGCTGAGTTCGGCCTCCACGAACTGGCAGTGGAAGACGCTGTCTCGGCGCATCAGAGGCCCAAGCTAGAGCGCTACGACCACAGCCTGTTCACGGTGCTGCGCCCCGCCCGCTACCTGGACGAGACCGAGACCGTGGAATTCGGCGAACTCCATGTCTTCACCGGTCCGAACTTCGTGGTCACCATCCGGCATGCTGAAACGGGAGGAGTGGCCCGCGTCCGCAAGCGTTTGGAAGAACGCCCCGATCTGCTGCGGCACGGTCCGGAAGCCGTGCTGTATGCGCTCGTGGACCAGGTGGTGGACGATTATGCGCCCGTGATCGCCGGGCTGGAAAACGACATCGACGAGATCGAAGACCAACTTTTCAGCGGCGACAGTTCGGTATCGCGCCGGATCTACGAACTCTCGCGGGAAGTTATCCAGTTCCAGCGGGCCATCCATCCCCTCCCGGAAATGATGGACCTCCTGAAAAGGGGCTTCGAAAAATACGGTGTGGACATCGAGTTGCAGCGTTCCCTGCGGGATGTCGAGGACCATGCACAACGGGTCATTTCCCGTGCGAATTCGTTCCGGGACATCCTCCAGAACGCACTCACCCTGGACGGAACGCTCACGGCGAACCGCCAGAACGAGGCCAGTGCCGCACAGAACGAGCAGGTAAAGAAGATCTCCTCCTGGGCGGCCATCCTCTTCGCCCCGTCCTTCGTGGCAGGCGTCTACGGGATGAACTTCGACAATATGCCTGAGTTGCACTGGGAGTACGGGTATCCGCTGGCAATTGGCCTGATGTTCGGCGCCGCCCTGCTTATGTACCTCATCTTCAAGCGCAAAGGATGGCTGTGACACCAACCCTGGGGATCGGTCCGGCGGTACGTTCCGCCCGCCTCGCCATGGTTGACGACCTAGCGGACGACGCCGGCCGCTCCGGTTTCGAGCTCGAGTACAGCCAGCGCCAAGCAGCCGAGCGGTTGGCGGCTTTTGGCGCCCAACTGACCGGCCGCCGTCGTGCGCTGTCCCGAAAGGTGCCACGAAGCCTCTACCTTCACGGCCCTGTGGGCCGCGGCAAGACCTGGCTGATGGACAGCTTCTACGCCAGGTTGCCGGTAAGGAAGCGGCGGGTGCATTTCCACGATTTCTTCCGCTCGCTCCATGCCGGCACGCATGGGCCTGCTGCGGGTAACGGAACCATGATCCAGAAGTCCGTTGATGCGCTGCTGGCTGACATCGATGTGCTCTTTTTTGACGAGTTCCATGTCCATGATGTCGGAGACGGCATGTTCATCGCCCGCCTCCTGCGGGATGCGGCCAAACGACGCATTCCCTTGGTGGTGACCTCAAACTACGCTCCGGACGACCTCCTGCCCAACCCCTTGTGGCACGAGCACTTCGTGCCCACCATCCAGGCCATCAAAGACATGATGGACATCGTGGAGATCTCCGGCGCGTTGGATTTCCGGCGTGTACCTGCAGGCGCCGACTCCCCCGAGAACCCCTCGGAAGGGTTCCGGTCCGGCCGCATCATTACGCCCGGGACGCCCGCGCAACTGGGTCGCCTTGGCCTCTTCACACCTGCCCCTATCCAGAGCCGCGTTTTGACCCCCACCACGCATCCGATCGTCGTCAGGAATTCCGATCCGGATCTGCTCTGGGTGGGCTTTGACGAACTGTGCGGAGGGCTGACGTCGCCCGCGGACTACCTTGCCCTGGCTGACAGCTACGCCACGTGGGTGATCGACGATGTTCCCTCACCAGCAGGAAACCACCCTGCGCTGGCGCCCGCCTGGCAGCGGTTCAGCAACGTAGTAGACGTGCTCCACGATCAGGACATCACACTGTTCCTGGTAGGCAAGGGTCCCTTGGACTGGGACGGCGCCGGTTCCGGAAGCGTTATGCCGGTGGATCTGGCACGTATCGCGAGCCGCCTGTCCCTGCTGACCCGATGCGAATCAGCCAAGCCACTCGAACGCGAGGAGTCCGCCGGAAGCTGAACTTCCGGCGGCCGTCCTGATGGCCGGGTGCCTGGGGGCGCCGCCAGCGGGGTCAAAGAACAGCGATCCACACGCCGGTTGCAGCGGCCAGAACGCTGGCGGCCATTGTTCCCAGCCCGTTGACCAGCGCCAAACCCGTTCGACCGCTTTGGACCAGGCGAATGGTCTCAAGGCTGGCAGTACTGAACGTGGTGTAGCCACCCAGGAAGCCTGTGCCGGCGATCAGCAGCAGCGACTCGGGCGCCTGCCCACGCATGACAAGTCCTGCTAGGAAGCCCAGCAACAACGAACCGGAAACGTTGATCACAATGGTGCCCCACGGCAACGCGGTCCGGAAGCGTGCACGGACGAGTCCATCCACGACGAATCGGGCCGCCGCGCCCAGTCCGCCTGCGAGTGCCAAAAGGACCACTGTCACGGCGTCCGGCCTTTGACGAGCCTGTGCTGCCACGAACCCAACCAGATACCTGCCGTGGTAGCGGCAGCACCGCCCACGAGGCTGGCGGCAAGATAACCCATGGCTGCGGGTGCCGTTCCCGCTGCGAACAAGTGCACAGCGTCCACTGCCAAGGTGCTGTACGTGGTGTAGGCGCCCAAGAACCCCGTGCCCAAGGCGAGCCTGAGGACCCGGCGGCTTCCGGCGTCGGGCCCCCTGCGTGACAATCCTTCGAGCAGTGCACCGAGCGCCAAAGCGCCGGTCAGGTTGATCACCAGGGTGGCAAGAGGCCACCCCCCTGGCGCCGGAATGACCAAACCAAGGCCGTAACGCGCCAGCGCTCCCAGGACCCCGCCTCCAGCCACCGTTCCAATGAACCGCCAATGAAGGTGGACTGGTCGCTTGGCCTCAGTTGTCGTCATCGTCGGCCGGAACCCTCGGATTTACGGGGACAACCAGCACGGGACGGTCCTGACGGTGGCTTAGATGGCGGGCCACGGATCCGGAGGTCATTTCCTTAAGTGCGGCCGCCAGCGTATGGTCCCGGGTGCCCACCACGATCATGGACGCGTCCAGTGCATGGGCTTCGCGGGCCAGCGCGTGTGCGGGCTCCCCAGCCAGTGGCACCAGAGACCATTCGACGCCCGCCCCAGCGAGTTGGGCGGTCAACGATGCCTTCAGCGAGCGCGGAATGGCCTCGGAATCCTCATCAACACCGTCAGGATCTATCGGCGCCCAGGGACCCCCGGCGGTGCCATCAACCGGATAGACCGTAGCGTCAGCGTAAGCGCACACCAAAGGCCGTCCCAGAAGGGCCGACATGCGGGCTGCCTGCTCAACCACAACCGGGTGTTGACCGGGCATGACGCCCACCAGGATTGGGCCGGCCAGGCTGCCGGGTTCCGGCGGGAGGCGTTCGGGGATGTCAGTCACACGGCAAGTCTAAGACGCGCTTCCGGGCGCACCTGCAACGCCTTGCCCATTCCGCGCCCATCATCCACGGCGACCGGCCCACCAGCCGGCAAGCAGCGGCAGCAGCGAGCCGATCATCAGAACGGTACCCAGAGCAGGGTCGGTTGGCCGAACGACGGCGCCCGCAATCAGGACGGCCCCAAAGACCACTGCGCCCACAGCCCTGTGTGCAAGACGGATGAGGCGTGCCACTTGCCGTTCCAGCCGTCGGCTGGAAATCTGCAGCGTGCCGTCCTCGATCTGCGTGATCACGCCATCCAGGCGTTTGGGCAACCGCAGGGCTACCACCGCGGCATCCAACGCCTGGGCCGCCACATCCTTGGCGAGCCCACCGCGCTCATCACGGATCAACTGTGCCGCGTAAGGCTCCACCGAATCCCAAAGATTGAACCGGCTATCCAGCGAACTACAAACGCCCGAGGTGAGGGACATGGCCCGGATGATGAGCAGGAAATTCTCCGGCAACTGAAAGGGCAGCGACCGGACCACCGTGCCGAACTCGGCACCAAAGTCACGGAACTCGCGTGGATCCACGTCCCGCAGTTCGGCAAAGCCCATCCCGCCAAACCTGTCGAAGAGCTGCGACATGGCCCGTTCAAGCTCAGGTTTGTCAGCCGAAGGCATCAGCACTCCGACGTCGCCGATGGCGTTCACCAGCCCCTTGCCATCACGGGATGCGGCCGCAATCAGGAGTTTGCGCAGGCCACTTCGAGTCCCCGGGGCCACCTCGCCCATCATGCCGAAATCGATGAACGTCAGCCGCCATGGATGTTCAGCCTGGCCTTTCGTTGGAGTGACGAAAATATTGCCCGGATGAGGATCTGCGTGGAAGAAACCGTTGGTGAAAAGCTGGTCAAACATGACGGAGGCGAAAACCGGCGCGACCTCGGCAGGGTCAATGCCGGCTTCCCGCAACGCCTCGGCGTCGGTGATTTTGATGGCCGTGACGTCTTCAAGGGTGAGTACGCGCCTGGTTGTCCGCTCCCAGACGACGGCGGGCACCGTCACCCGCGCATCGTCGGCGAAATCAGCAGCGAATCGTTCTGAGTTCGCCGCCTCGTTCAAATAGTCGATTTCCTCGAGGCTGGTCTTCTCGAACTCTTTGATCAGGGCCGCCACATCGGCCCGGTCAGACACGAGGCGGATGCGGCTCAGCCAGCCTCCGACCCTGCGCAAGGCGGCCAGGTCGACGTCGACAATTGCTTGGATGCCCGGGCGCTGAACCTTGAACACCACGCTGCTGAGTCCGGTGTCAGCGGCATTAGCGGGCAGAAGCTGTGCCCGGTGCGCCTGGCCGAGGGAGGCCGCGGCGATGGGCACTTCCTCGATCGAAGCAAAAACTGCCCCCAAGGGCGCGCCCAGTTCGGCCTCGGCAAGGGAACGGATCGCGGGGAAAGGCACCGCAGGCACCTCATCTTGCAGCCCTTCCAATTCGGCAGTGATCTCCGGCGGAAGGACATCAAGGCGCGAAGACATGAACTGCCCCACCTTGATCATCAGGCCCCCGAGCTCAACCGCCAGGTCATGGAACCGTCGGGCGAAGGAGCGCATCCTGCGGGCCCGGTTCCGCTCCCCCACCCAACGCAGCCCCACCCGCGGCAGTAAGAGCTCAAACCACCACGTGACGGAAAGGTGCCAAGCGGCGAAACGCAGGATTCGGCGATAGCGGGCACGGGTATTACCCCCGCCCGGTACTGGATCTGCCCGATCGCGCCGAACCGACGTCACCCCTGTCAATCCTGGGCGAGGATGGAGTAGAGCCGGCGTCGTGCCTCTTCGAGCACGGTAACAGCTTCCTGCACCTGCTTGGGCGTCCCGGTGCGGCCCACCTGCGCCGCCGCTTGCGCAAGCGCCATTCCGGCTTTGGGAAGGGCCCCGAACCCTGGGCCCGCACCAGTACCCGACGACTCCCACGGCGCGGACGTTTCAGACTCAGCCAGGTACTCCCGACCGGCCTCCGTCAGGGAATGGATCTTGCGTCCGTTGGATTCCTCCGAGCTGATGAACCCTTCGTCCGCCAGCAGTTGCAGGGTGGGATAGACGGACCCGGCGCTTGGCTTCCAGCTCCCCTTGCTGCGCTCATCGATTTCACGGATGATCTGGTAGCCGTGCATGGGACGCTCTGCCAGCAGTGCCAGGACAGCCGTGCGGAGTTCGCCCCGCCCTGCCCTGGTTCCGGACCGTTTCTCAAACCGGGAACGAAACTCGTCAACGGCCTGCCACATCCCGTCAAAACTGTTGCCCATAAATCCGCCTGCGGGGAATGAATCCTGCATCTTGCCCACCTCAATACGTCGCGAACGATACTGAACGATAGTTAACGATATGCCGCAGACCGGGCGCAGACAATGGGGTTATCTTGTCGAATGCGGCCGGGTCCGTCGTCCCTGCCCTTGTCGTGGGCTCTATTCACGCCGTCAAGACCAGCAGGGTTATGCTAATCGTTGGATTTACTATTCCGGCGTGGCAGAGGGTACAGACCGCATTGCCAAGGATCAGGCTGCTCCATCGAACGGACCTGCACTGCGATCAGCAAGGACTGGCCGGATAGTAGGTCTCGGAGTCCTACTGGTGGTGATCGTGCTCCTGTCATCCTGCGTTTACAGATTTGTCGCCCCACTGGCGACTCCGAGTGTCTTCGGCTTGGACCGAAAACTCGTCGCAATGCCGTGCGTCACCTGGATAGACAGCGACCCCCGCGGAGGGAACATCGCAGTTCGCGGCCCCCTGGTTTCATACCTGATCGGCGTCTCGTCCGACTGCACGGCATCCGATGTGGAGAACATCCTGTGGACCGTACTTAGGGGCGCGGGTGACACAGGGGCCGACCTGGAGGGACTGGACCTCGTTTGTGGCTCAGACCGATGAAGCGCGGTACAGCCCGTTCTCCGAGGACCTGGAGATCGGCAGACTCAGCGGGGAGGGCAGCCTCTCCCGTGAGCAGATTCCGCACCTTGCCTCACACTGGGTGACACTCCGTGAGTTGGACCCGATGAGTCAGCTGGACTCCCGAAGGGACTTCAGCGAGGACAGCCGGGATTTTGAGCTCCGGATGGAGGTAACTCTCAATATGACTCAAAATAATCTGGAGGGGCCCCGGAAGTCATTCCGACGGAACTAATTTTCAAAAACTACCCACTGGAAGATCACCTCGCCAAACCCTGGTGGCAATGACAACCAGGCCGTCAGTATCAGGGTGTATAACGTGCACGACGCCCAGCTCAGCCCATGGGAGGAAGACATTCTGCAGAACACCTTGCCACCGATCGAGCAACCGCCGTGTGGCCCCATCTGACCTCGACGATTGACAGGCTGGACGCCACTGGCGAACCGTTCAGCTTGAAATAGGATTGAGCTCCGACGCGGCAAAGCCCTACAGCATGAGGCATGGTGCAGGGTCAGACATGAGTGGCCACCTGACCTCGCAGCGGTGCAATGTCACGCCAAAGGAACATGAGGTTTGGAATTCGATGGATGGGCCTCTCTACGGCTATTGGCTGAACCCTCAGCGTCCTAGTACGGCAGAATCGTTGGCATCAAAAAACTGCCTTGGCGGAGCGGCTAGCCAGACGGTCCAGTAGTCAATTTCCTCAATTGGCTTTTCGGCATCGACCTTGGCGGAAATGTAATCGATGAGGCGCTCGAGCTCCGAAGTGGTGAGCTCATGCAGTATGGACCGGCCCGTTCGTGCTCTCAGGTCGTCGGACAACTCATCGATTGAAGCGTAGGTCCGGCGCCTTTCGGCAAGCGTGTGTCGTTCAGCGTTGCTGAACCCAGCCGAAAGAAGGTCGGCCTCCACCTGTTGTTCCTTGGGGCGGCGCGCTGCCTCGAAGTCAAGAAGGTGGGGATAAAGTTCGAAGAAGTAGCCACGGAGGTGTGTCGGCGATCCAGGTCGACGTACGTCCGTCATCGTCCGGTCCTGGATCATCAAACGCCCGGTCGGGGCTAGGATTCTTTTAGCTTCCCGATAAGCGAGTACTGGTTCCTCGAGATGGTGAACCAGGGCCCGCTGGAAGACCAGATCAGCCGAGTGGTCCACCAACCCTGTCGCGGTGGCATCTGCCAGCAAAAAGGTCAGGTCCGGCGACTCGTCAGCCCGCGTGACGGCATCTTCGATCATCTGGGCGGAGAAATCGACGCCGACCACTGACTCAGCTCCGAGTTCAAGCCATGAGGTCGAATAGATCCCTCCACCGCACCCTATGTCCGCTACCCGCAGGCCTCGAGGATCGATCAGCGCGGTGATGCCTTGCGTCCACGTCGGGTCGGCAACGCGCAGGGCATAAGTATTGCGGTTGCCAGGGCTGGAGAAGTCGATGGGCATAGGGCGCTCCGTTCGGGACCGGTTTAGGTTACGAGCGTGACGTTACCCGCCAAAATATCTTGACGTCAAGATATACTGGATGGTGTGAAAGCAACCCCTGACGCACCTGCCGACAACGTCGACCTGCTTATCGACGGATGGAAACGCGCTCTTCCCCACATCGATCCCTCCCCTCTTCATATCTTCAGTCGCATCGGCCGGATCGCGCAGCGTCTGGACGCAGCGCGCAGGGAGGCCTACGCGATACACAATCTGCAGGGGTGGGAATTTGATGTCCTTTCGGCTCTGCGAAGGTCCGAACCGCCGCATGAACTCACCCCCGGGGAACTGATTCAACAGACCCTTGTCACGTCCGGAACAATGACCAACCGTGTAAGCCGATTGTTGGACCGATCCCTGGTAGAGAGGCGCGTCAGCGACCGTGATGGCCGGGTGGTCCTTGTGCGGCTCACCGGCAGTGGCCGAGCCACCGTGGAAGCGGCGTTCACCACGCTGATCGAGAAAGAACGGATGCTGATAGCCGGCGTCCCCGGCCTTCATGAGGAGCTCATCGGACCGCTCCGAGCGATGCTTCTGGCTCTCGAGTAAGGCCTGAAAGGCTTGCAGACGACCGCGGAGGCTGGAAACTTCCGCGGATTCTAGGCCTTGAATGGGTGGAGCTAAGGAGATTCGAACTCCTGACCTCTTCGATGCGAACGAAGCGCTCTACCAACTGAGCTATAGCCCCTGGGTCCGGTTTGATGCCGGACCAGTGTCCCTAGGCTATAAAGTTTCGCGGCGCTTTTCCAACCACGACACGAACGTCTCGGAACCAACCTTTTGTTCGGGGACCAGGTTATGGCCTGCACGCAGGTAAGCGCCCATCGGGCCCGGCAGCGGCAGCCCGATGATCTTTCCGCGGGCGCCCGTGACGCGTTTCCAATCCTCCGCCATCTGCCGCATGGTGAGCTCCTCCGGGCCACCTACAGTGCGGACGCTGTGCGGTGGAGCCTCCGCCTCAGCCGTGGCCGCTTCGAGCAGGGAGGCCGCGGCATCCGCCGGCGAGATGGTCTGGAACCTGGCGCCGTTGAAAGTGGGGATGAGTCCTAGTCGCGCGCCTGCGGCGAAGACCATCGCGACGAGGCCGTGGAACTGCGTGGCCCGGACGACCACGGTTTGCAGCGGCGACTCGGCGTACGCGCGCTCCTTTTCGGCCTTGGAAACGTAATACGAATAGGTGCTCAGATCGCAGTTGATGATCGACAGCGCCACAATCCTGACCACCCCGGCCAGGTGGGCAGCCGCGGCGAGGCGCGCGCCGCCGTCGGCGAATTGCTTTTTGGCTTTGCCGAACTGTCCCTCAAGGCAATCAATAACGACGTCGGTACCCGCCAGGGCGGCGGCCAGCCCGTCGCCCGTGGTGACGTCGGCAGCGAAGTAGGCTGCGCCGTCGAGACGATCCGCTGAGGCCATGGCGGGCACGTGGCGGCTGAGAACGGAGACCGTGTGCCCGGCAGCCACGGCGAGGCGGACAACTTCCCGGCCAACCTGGCCGGTGCCCCCTGCAACGCAGATACTGGTCATGGAGGGCTGTTAGGCGCGACGGCGCTGAAGGACGTCATCCAGGTTGCTGAGGGCGCTCTGGCTCTTGACGGAAACCGCAACCGCTTCGGCCTGCTCGGCGTTCTGCTTCAAGATGGGCTTGCCCACGGGCTTGGGGGCTTCCGGGAGATCCAGCGGCTCAGGTGCCGGGCGCGCTGCTTTCGCGGCATCGACATACGTGGGCTTCGGGACCTCCACAGGTTTCCAGCTTGCGCCCTTGGATTCCTGGGCAGACTTGGCCGAGTGATCCCCGGCTGCCACGGCAACTGCCAGCGCGGCTTGACGCAGTTCATCAGCTGTAGGCCGGTTGGCTTCGCGGCTGGCGGCCTCGGCATCGAAGACGGTGGTCGCCTTGGGCTCGTCCGGCTCTTCCTTTGGCAGGTAACGGGCGGGAGTCGGGATCGGCGCGGCCTGCGCTGCACGCCGCGCGCGTCGTTCGCGCAGGTCCCGAAGGGCAAGCCTGCGCAACACCACGACGGCGACTACCGCACCGACCAGCGAGACGAGCGGCAACCACAGCGATCCCTTACCGAAGAGGCAAAGGATGCCTGAAACGATCGCCGTCAAAAGCAGGGCAAGGCCCGACAACGCCAACGTAAAGCGGGCGTACCGAATAGTGAAGGGTGTGGAGGACGACTTCCGGGCAGCAGTTTCGGCCGGTGTGGATCCCTGGGGCGACGCCGGTGCTGTCCTGTGCATGGTCTCCATCGGTTTCTCCTGCTGAGGTGCCAAAGTCAGTACCACCCCTGCCTGCGGTTCGTCTGGTTCGTCGTCGATTGCGTCTGCTGGAACAGCCACTGTTTGGACTTGTGAACGCCTGTTCCGTAAAACATAAGGCGCCACCCAGACCATCCACAGCGCGACAGCGACCACGAGTATCACTGAGCTGCTGAGAGGGAAGTCCACATTCAAAACCGTAGAAGCAAATGACCGGGGGCGGCGGCATTGAGGCCGGTGTGTCGTGGGCGAGTCCGCAAATGACTGGAGTTAGGGCCGAAAAGGCCTATGACCTGCCCGTTTGTCCGCTGAGCCACCTGCGCAGGAGTCCTTCGGGAACTTCATCGGAAGTAAGTGCAAAGGAACGGTGGTCGGCCCACTCGCCATTGATGTGCAAGTACCGTTCCTTGTAGCCCTCATCGCGGAAACCCAGTTTCTCCACAACCCTGAGGCTTGGCGCGTTTTCCGGGCGGATATTGATTTCCATGCGGTGCAGGCCCAGCACGCGGAAGCAATGGTCTGTCGCCATCGCAACGGCCGTCGGAGCGATGCCATGCCCGGCGCGGTCCCTATCCACCCAATAGCCCAGGGTAGCCATCATGGCCGAACCCCAGACAATGGACGATACCGTCAACTGGCCTACGATTTTCGGTTCACGGAAGCCGGGCGTCCGCTCGACAATGACAAATGGCAGCGCGGTGGACTGACGGGCCTGGTCGTTCAGGGAGGCCACCATCTGGCGATAGCTGGGGAGGCGCCCACCCGGAGCCGGGTTGGACGCCTCCCATGGCGCCAGCCATTCGCTGTTCCGTGAACGGACTTCGGACCACTCCCGCTTATCGCGGTAACGGATGGGCCGCAGCAACAGGTCTCCGCTTTCCAGCGTCACCGGCCAGATCGCAGAGCCGTACATCCGTTGTTACTTGGGAAGTGCTGCAGTGAAGGTCGGCAGCCACTCGCGCAATTCGGGGCCGAGGTCCTCGCGTTCGCAGGCGAGCTCGATGCAGGCCTTGAGGTAGCTCAGTTTGTCGCCGGTGTCGAAGCGGCGTCCGCGGAAGACCACGCCGTATACGCCATAGCCTTCACCCTCGCCTGCAGCCAGCACCTCGAGGGCATCCGTCAGCTGGATTTCCCCTCCGCGGCCCGGCCCTGTGTTCTCCAGGACCTCAAACACGGCCGGGTGGAGGACGTAGCGGCCAATGACGGCCAGATTTGATGGAGCTTCTTCCGGCGAAGGCTTCTCCACGAGCTGCTTGATGCGCACGTAGCCGTCCTCGCCTTCGTCCTCCACGTCCGCGCAGCCGTAGGCGCTGATCTTTGATGGCTCAACTTCGATGAGGGCCACCACGGATCCGCCGGTCTTCTGCTGGACAGCAATCATTTCGCTGAGCAGGTCGTCCTTAGGATCGATCAGGTCATCACCAAGGAGCACGGCGAACGGTTCGTGGCCGACGTGCTGCTTTGCACGAAGGACTGCATGGCCGAGCCCGTTGGCGTCGCCCTGGCGAACGTAGTGGATGTCGCCCAGGTTGGTGGCCGACTGAATGGCCTCCAACTTGGCAGTGTCACCCTTTTCGGCAAGCGTTGCCTCAAGGGCCGGCACACGGTCGAAGTGATCTTCAAGGGCGCGCTTGCTGCGCCCCGTGATCATGAGGACGTCGTGCAGGCCCACCTTAACGGCTTCTTCGACGACGTACTGGATGGCTGGCTTATCAACCACGGGCAGCATTTCCTTGGGCATCGCCTTTGTTGCAGGCAGGAACCTGGTGCCAAGGCCCGCTGCGGGGATGACGGCCTTACGGACAGCATTGTTATCGAGAGTCACCGGACTAATCTAACGGAAGGAAGACATCAACGGCTAAACCCCGCCGCACCGAAAGAGGGTTTTTTGTTTCAGGGAAGGGCAGCCCTCCTGCTCCTTCCGGTGTTACGTACGGACCCAAAGAACGGATACATATGGCAACGAAGGAAGAGATCCGGAGCAGCCGCCGGTTTCACAGGCGAAGCCTTGCGCCAGAGCAGATTGCAGCCGCCGGCGCGTCTATAGCCCGGCACGGCACGGACTGGGCAGCAACAAGGGCCCCCGCCACCGGCACTTTTGCGGTCTACGTTGGAGTCGCTTTCGAACCCCCCACGCTGCCCCTGATTCAGGCGCTGCACGACGCCGGGCACCGTATCCTGCTCCCGGTCTGCGAGCCGGAAAGGCAATTGAGTTGGGTGTATTGGACGCCGTCGACCGTGTTCGTGCGGTCCTCCTACGCCCCCATTGACGAACCCGAGGGCGAAAGGCTGGAAAGTTCGGTCATCGCGGACGCCGCAGGGATTTTCATGCCGGCCACGGCCGTTGACCGGGACGGAAACAGGATCGGCCAAGGAGGCGGCTACTATGACCGGCTCCTCCAAGGACTCGACGCATCCGGCCAGCGGCCGCCCACCATCGCGGTGGTGTACGACGACGACCTGTTGCCTTCCGGTTCCATACCCGCCGAAGCTTTCGACCGCCCCGTGCGGGAAGTGCTCACGCCCTCCGGAACCGTTCGCCTCGACGGCCCGGAATAGGTGGCCCCGGTTCGATGTTATGAGCTTCAGTCCGGCACGAATGCTGCAATGGCGCCGGATGATAGAATTGGCACTCAGGCCCTGCGACTGCTAACCCGGAGACGCTCCGGATGCGTGGCACAGGACCTGAACCCTGTCCTGAAGGAGGAATTCAGTGCCCACTTACGCATACGCCTGCAAAGACTGTGACCATGCCTTTGACATCGTCCAGTCCTTCTCTGACAGCTCCTTGACGGAGTGCCCCGAATGCAAGGGAGCGCTTCGGAAGAAGTTCAACAGCGTTGGCGTTGTTTTCAAGGGCTCGGGTTTCTACCGCACTGACTCCCGCGACGCCAAAGGAAGCACGGTTTCGGCCGCTCCCGCAGCGCCCGCACCTGCGTCGTCGGCTCCCGCCGCGACTCCGGCCCCGGCAGCCGCAGCCAGCTAAGAGCTCCCTTTTCCACATAGCCCAGCCCGGCACTGTTTCCGTGGGTGCCGTGCTGGCTAGCGTGGCTGCATGCCACATCAGTCACGAAGCACACTCCTTGCCCGGGCCGAGCGATCAGCGGCAGCCGCCGGTAAATGGTCTCCCCCATCGCGTGCGCCGCTGCGCGCCCCCTTTGATTCCAGGTTCAGCCGAAACCGTCCGCGCAACCCTGACACCCGGCGTGGCCTGAAACGCAGGTTCGGATCCTTGATCGGACGGAACCGCCGCCTCACTGTCGCGCTCCTGCTCTGCCTGGCTGCCGGCATCGCAGTCCAGCAGCTCACGCCCGCTTCTGAGCAACGCGTCAACGTACTGGTGGCTGTCCGGGACCTCCCCAGCGGCACCAACCTGGCCGCTTCCGACTTCACCACCATTCCTGTAACCCAGGGTTTGGCAATCCCCACCGCATTTGAGGACCCCGGCGCCCTCGCAGGGCGTCAGCTCGCTGCACCCCTTGGCCAGGGCCAGATCCCCACGGAGTCCAGCCTGCTGGGTCCTGGCTTGCTCACCGGATCACCCCCGGGCACGGCAGCGGTTCCACTCCGGATGGCCGACCCTTCATCCATCCAGTTACTTTCCCCCGGCCAGTTGGTGTCCGTGGTCCTTACCGCAGCCGGATCCTACGATGAGTCCGGCGAAAGCCAGGTCCTGGCTGGTCCTATTGCCGTGCTGTGGACCTCTGCCCAAGGCGGGAAGGCCGGGGAGTGGCTCGGTACGGGTGACAACGACGGCCTGGTGGTTGTGGCTGCCGACCCCCGGCAAGCAGAAAAGCTTGCCGGCGCATCAACGCAGGGCAAGCTTTTCTTTGTACTGGTCAGCCCGTGAAAGGACGTTCCGTCAGGCTGGCATCAGCCCCAGTGCGGGGGCTTTTGCTCCTTGAGCCACTCCTCGTGGTCATAACCGGACTCATCTCCCCAACGGCGGGGGTCGTCCTCTGCAGCCTTGGTTGGAAGAATGCCCTGCGGGGCCGGCTTGGCTGGAACAGCCTTCGACTCCTCCGAGCCCTCAGCGCCGGCCTGGCCGGCATCCTCCGAGCGCTCCGCAGCGCTGTCTTCCCCGCCGGTTACTTGTTCCGTCATTGGTGCTTCTTTTCCGTTGTCGGCTGCAGCATCGGCCGGCTTGGGGCCAGCCTCGCTCCTGCCGGCCGCCCTTCGTGCGCTGGGCGCGAAGGAAGGCGGTGCTTTGTCAAGGTTCAATTGTTCAACATCCACGTCCAGGAAGCCATGCTGGGGAGAGGAAGCGAGCTGCGGGATGTGGTTTTCCAGTCCCAGGTAGGAGCCGATGCGGTCGGCGCAGGACGACGGGTCCGTGAAGACTTCAATCGTCCACAACGACATGTACCGCCACCCCATGCGCTCCAGCAGTTGCGGCCGCAGACGGCTTCGCTCGCGCACGCTCATACGCCTGTAACGTTCGGTGCCATCGGATTCGATGGCCACCGGGGTGGGAATCTCGGCACCCTCCCGGCCAATGGTGTGCACCGGATCCGCGGCGGCAGCGATGTCCAGCACTCCATCGTAGAGATGCCACACACGTGCTCCACGAGCACGCAACCGCTCCCCAAGATCAGCCACCAAGGGATCTTCACCGAGCGCTTGTTCGCTGGCGACGGCGCGGGAAGCAGGTGTTCCAAGGTTGCTGTTTCCAGAGAGTTCGCGGTCCAGCAATTCGTAGAAGTCGACGGCACCGTGAGCCAGTCGATCCTGGTCAAGGTCTTCGGGGCGGAAGCACGTCAGCACGTGCATGGACCGCCGGGCACGGGTCATTGCCAAAGCAAAGCGGTTACGCCCGCCTTCGGTGGACAAAGGCCCGAAGGAGTGGAGCGCACGCCCGTGAGGTGTGCGACCGTAGCCGAGGGAGAAAATGACGTGATCCCGCACCAAGCCCTGGGCGCGCTCCAGGTCCACTACCCTGAAGGACTCGGGACCGGCTCCGAAGAAAGTGGACAGGAGGGGGTGGTTTGGCAGTTGGAGCCTGATGGCCTCACCGATCCTGGCCGCATGGCGGAGGCTGGCCGTTACTACGGCCAGGGATGTGCGAGGACGAAGCCTGGCGTGTTCGAACACCAGGTCCACCACACGGTTGACTTCGGCGGTGACGGACTCAACACCTTCGTGGTCAGCACCCGGGAGGCCAGTGCCATCGGGGATGTATTCCACCAGGATCGAACGGTCCAGCCCCGTGACGGAATTGCCGTCGGGCAGGCGCCGCAGTCCGCCGTCGTAGTAGTTCTTGCTCAGCTGGAGGATCAGGTCCTCGTCCACGGCACGGTAAACCCAATTCAACTGCCATGTGGGCAGCACGCGGGCAAGCGCCTTGAAGGCGCTGTCCACAACCTCGTGGCTGGCTACACCGGCAACCGGAGGTTCCACGGCAACGCTGAAAGTGCGGGCGTTGGCGATCTTTGCATCTCCGAAGGCCACTACTTGCTGTGCCCGGGCAATGGCGGGAAGAACTGCCTGCAAGGAGGTCGACTCAGCGTCGATGATCACCACAGCATCAAACTTCTGTTCTGCAGGAAGTACTCCGGTCAGCAGGTAAGGACTGACCGACCAGACCGGCACCAGCAGCGGAACAAGGTCCGGTGCCTGGGCGCTCAGTGCCGGCAACGTCACACGCCCATCCTTCAACAGGGCACGAAGCAACTCGGCCTGCCGCGGGTGTTCGAGGATGCCTTGACGCCATTTCTGGGCCAGCTGCCAACGAAGCCGGGCCGCGCCACTGGCGATGTGGGCCTGGTCCGCGAGGCGGTATTCGGCCTCGAGGCGGCGCAGCGAATCGCCATCGGACATAGCAAGGTAGTCGTCGCCGCTGATCATGGCTTCCAGCGCAGACTGCCACCAGGCAAGGTCCAGCTCCGCGGCCACCGAGGGTGCCGGGACTTCGCGGGCAGCAAGGTCAGCGAGCAACTCACCAAGACCGTGCTCGCGCATCTCTTCAATCAACAGCGTCCGCTCGGGCAGGGTCTCCAGGGTGGCTGTGTCCGCTACAAGGCGTTCCAACCGCTCCATGAGCTCCGGGTACGGCGTCTGGTGCAGGGAGCCTCCGGCAGCAGTGTGCTTGAGGGCTTCGCCGAGCCGGTGCAGTTCGCCGTCCAATTCCCGGTAAAGAGCACCGAGGTCGGCAAGGCCGGACGGCACAGCCGGGTGACGCTGCGTCGTCGCGTAGCCGGCCCACAAGGCTCGCTGTTCCTGGACGAGTACCAGCGAACTGTGGAGGTCCGCGATGTGGACGCCGGGCCGTACGTATTCTTTGGCTACGCGCCGCAGCCTGGAACGCTGCATGGACGGCATTTCCAGGTTCCGTTCACGTCGCCATGCGGAGCTGGCTGTTGCGGAGATGAGGTCATGGACAGGCCGGTCAAAGATGTCCGGGGTGAACTTGTCCAGGCTTTCCCGCACGGCAATCAGCAGTTCAAGCTGGGCTCCCCATTCGGTGAACGTTTCGCCCAACCTGATTTCGGCGTGGTCGGAAACCTGCTTCATGCGGTCACGCAGGATGGGGAGTTTCTCCTCAGCCAAACGAACCAGTTGCTGGGCTTCTTCTGTCTCCTTGCGGGTCACCAGGCGTGCGCCATGCCAGGGGCTGGAAGTCGAGGCTCGGCTAAAGCTGCCCAGTTCGGCCGCACGGCGCAACCGGCCGGCAAGTTCCTCGCGGTCCTTGATGTTGTCCAGGACGCTGCGCTTCAACCGCACCGTCGTGGATGGCGCAGGGTGGATGGACGTCAATTCGGCGAGCGATTGCATAGCCTGGTACGGGGAACAACCCCAACGCTCACGGACATTGTGCAGGGATGCCACGTGGTCCATCAGGGCATGCCGGTGCTCGATCAACGTCTGGTGAAGGTTACCCAGCTGAGGCTCCAGGGCTTTCTCGCTGCGCATGATGGCACGGACCAGTTGGCCCTTAAGCTGCTGCGGCGTAGTTCCATTGCCCGGCCGGAAGAACATCGAATCAAGGCCCAGCGACTCCAGGTGCGCGGACAAACCAGTAAGGCTGGACTGCCTGTCCCCCACCACCAGTACAGACTTGCCTTCGCTGACCAAGGCACCGATGGCGTTGATCGCGGTCTGTGTTTGCCCACTCCCCGGCGGAGTGCTGACAACAAGCGAATCTCCAGCCCGCACTGCGTCCACCACGTACTGCTGGTCCGTGTCGGCGTCGAGCAAGAGGAGCTCATCAGCGGGATTCCGCTGGTCAAGATCGGGGAACCTGCCCGCTTTGATGGGTTCAGGCTCAATGTCGCCACCGTTGGCTGCACTGGCCAAAGCGGCCACAGTGGGGTTGTTCATGTTGATCCACGGATCATCCAGGTTCCCGGAAAGGTCAGCCAAGGTGGTGACGAGCAGGTTGAACTCCACCTCCGCGCCGTGAATGGGCTGGACCAAGGTAGCCAAGCGGTCCAAAACCGGCTGGGGGTCGAGCCTTGCGGTGTTGTAGGCCATGCGTGCGACCGCATTGACGTCAAAGACGATGCCGTGCACCGTTTTCAGGTGCCGAACCAGGGCCGGGTTCATACGGGCCTGTTCGGTGAGCTGGAGTTCGAAGTCGTCCTCGCCCGGCCGAACGGTGAGGACAATGGACGTAAGCATGACCGGCGCGGAAACGCGCTGGGGCTTCCCACCTACTGCCGATGTCCACACCACGGTACCGGCGGACAAGTATCCGGCTTCGATACCGCGGTCGTTGCTGAGCTCGAAAATTTTGGACCGGATATTCCGGGCTGCCCGGGCAGCGACCAAATACTGTTGCCTGTCCCTGATCAGAGTTGACAGGCGCGTCCTGCGGCCCGCGAGCAGCTGGGCGAGGCCCGACGGGTGCGCATTGCTGAGGTCAATGGCGCCTTCCGGGGTCTTAACGAAACGCAGCATCGTATCTGCCCCGGTAACGGGCTTAAGACCAGACAGCCATTTCCTGAGCTCCTCGGAGCCCTCTTCCTGGCCTAGACCTAATGACACAACTTCTGCCTTCTTTTCTGTACTAGCTTTAGACGCCCTGGACCATACCGGCATACTTTCGAGGGTAGCCGGAATACCCCGCCAGCCCACTTCGCAACGCTGTTCCGACGCGAAATTCGCCGCCAGTTCGCAACCAACTGGCCCTTGGAGGCTCACGATGCCCCCGGTTTGAGCACAATGGCCGGCCTCCCAAGGGAGGCCGGCCATTCAGAATGCTATTCCCACTCGATGGTTCCCGGTGGCTTGCTTGTGACGTCCAGCACCACGCGGTTCACGCCATCCACCTCATTGGTGATGCGGTTGGAGATGCGGGCCAGGAGGTCATAAGGCAACCTGGACCAGTCAGCCGTCATGGCGTCCTCGGAGGACACCGGACGGAGCACGATCGGGTGCCCGTAAGTGCGGCCGTCGCCCTGTACGCCAACGCTGCGGACGTCTGCGAGCAGGACGACCGGCATCTGCCAGACGTCGTTGTCCAAACCGGCGGCCGTCAGCTCCGCACGGGCAATGGCGTCAGCCTTGCGCAGCAGGTCCAGGCGCTCTTTGTTCACTTCGCCAACGATGCGGATACCCAGGCCGGGGCCGGGGAACGGCTGGCGGCCAACGATTTCCTGCGGCAGGCCAAGCTGAGCGCCGACGGCACGGACTTCGTCCTTGAACAGGGCGCGCAGCGGCTCGACAAGCTCGAACTGCAGGTCCTCGGGAAGCCCACCCACGTTGTGGTGGCTCTTGATGTTCGCAGCACCTTCGCCGCCGCCGGATTCGACGACGTCGGGGTACAAGGTGCCCTGGACCAGGAACTTGATCTTCTCGCCGTCGGCTGCGGCCTGGGCGATGATGGCCCGTTCCGCTTCCTCGAAGGCGCGAATGAACTCACGGCCGATGATCTTGCGCTTGGTTTCGGGATCGCTCACGCCGGCAAGAGCCGAGAGGAAGCGTTCCTGCTCATTGGCAACGTACAGGTTGACACCCGTAGCGGCAACGAAGTCCCGTTCAACCTGCTCGGCTTCGCCTTCACGCAGGAGGCCGTGGTCCACGAAGACACAGGTCAACTGGTCGCCGACAGCACGCTGGACCAATGCAGCTGCGACGGCGGAGTCAACGCCACCGGAGAGACCGCAAATGACCTTGGAATCGCCGATTTGCTCGCGGATACGATCCACTTGCTCTTCGAGGATGTTCCCGGTTGTCCAGTTCGGGGTAAGGCCCGCGCCCTTGAAGAGGAAGTTTTCCAGGACGTGCTGGCCCAGGACCGAGTGCTTCACTTCGGGGTGCCACTGCACACCGTAAAGGCGCTTCTCGTCGTTGGCGAAGGCCGCTACCGGGGCACCGGCCGTAGTAGCCAGTACCTCGAAGCCCTCGGGAGCTTCGTGTACGGAGTCGCCGTGGCTCATCCAGGTGTTCTGCGACGCCGGGACGCCATCAAGGATGGAACGTGCGTCACCCACGAGGAGCGCTTCGGTTGCACCGTATTCCCTCAAACCGGTCTGGGCCACTTTGCCACCCAAGGCATTTGCCATGGCCTGGAATCCGTAACAGATGCCGAAAACCGGAACGCCGGCCTCGAAGAGGTCCGGGCCCACGAACGGCGCGCCCTCGGCGTAGACGCTGGAGGGTCCGCCGGAAAGAATGATGGCTGCCGGGTTCTTGGCCAGAAGCTGCTCGGTGGTGAAGGTATGCGGAACGATTTCCGAATACACATTCGCTTCACGGACGCGGCGGGCAATCAGCTGCGCGTACTGGGCACCGTAGTCAACAACCAGCACCGGCTTCTGGGAAGTCTGGGGTGCGGTGGGAGTAGTCACCCACCAAGACTACTTTGCCGGACCGCCCCGGTGCACCTTGACGATGGCGCGGAAGGGCCAAAACCGGGCCGGTCGTTAGGCATCTCACACCCGCGGCGCCCAGTGGTGCCTAGTAGCGCTTGGAGGCCTGGGGGTTCGCGGCCAACTCGGCCTCAACCTCTGCGTGGAATTTCTTCTCGACAAAGAACGACAGCAACGGAATGACGCCACCGAGTGCCAGCAGGACCATCTTGGAGAACGGCCACCGCATCAGGGACCACAGCCGGAAGTTCGAGACCAGGTAGACCACGTACATCCAGCCATGCACGATCAGCACCGACGTGGAGATGTTGAAGCCGCCAAGGACTCCCTTCGGCTCAGACTCGGCAAAACCGAAACCGAACGGCTGTCCGGTGACCGCATCGGTACCGCCAGCGTAGAGCGAAACACCGAAGGCGTAGCGGGCAATCAACTCCGCGCACAGCAGAAGAAGCATCGCACCCGTGAGGTAGGCCATCACCTTGTAGAACTTCAGCGCAGAACGGATCTGGGCTTCCGTTCCGCCAAACCGCCGCTTCTTGGGCTTGTTTCCGGATTGCTCGGGCTGGACGGCCGGTTTGGGCTCAATCATTGCTGCACCTTTTGTTGTTGCTCTGGGCTTGTCGAATCTGTGCTGGTGGGCTCTTCAGCGCCGTTTTCGCTGACTGTACCGTTTTCGGCGTCGAACTCGTCGTCCTCATCCTCTTCCAGGTCCCGGCGGTAGTCGTCCTTGACCAGCCGCCACCAGATGAAGATCGAGAAGCCGGCAAAGACTACCCACTCCACCGCGTAGAAGAGGTTCAGCCAGTTGACCTGCTCGGCAGGCGGCTGCGCGGGGATATTGAGGGGCTTCATCGTGTCGGAGGCCGGCACAGCTACCCCACCGGCCATCTCCGACGTCGCGGCGACGAAGCCGGGATAGCTGGAGACTTGCCAGTCGTTGATGAGTTCCGCGGTAGACACTGCCGACGCGCGTCCTGGACCGGCGTCGACGTTCGGTACGGGGGCTTCAGACGGGATGAGGCGACCGGTCAAGGTGATAGTGCCCGACGGCGGCGGCCCGGCTTGGGAGGCGTCGGCCACCCAGCCGCGGGCTACCGGAATCCAGGTCCGGGGCGAGGCGGCAACGCCGCTGAGCTTTGGGGCGTCATTGACCGCGAAGGCGGAGACGATCCAGTAACCCTTTTGGTTGTTGTACAGGCGGCCCTCCACAAGGACCTGCTTGTCGGGGTCATAGCTTCCGGTCGCGCTGACCATCTGGTCGGAGACGGATCCATGGAAGAACTCGCCCGGCTTGAGGACGTCCACAAGGGGTTTTACTTCCTCGATGCTGGACGGCGCGGGAGGCTCGTGCTGGGTGGACCGGCTGAGCTGCCATTGGCTGAGCAGCACAAACACCCCGGACAGCACAAGCGCAAAGACCAGTCCTGCGATCCAGCGGGGTTTCAACGCGGTTTTTAACACCCCTTAACCGTACTTCGTCCAGCTGTAGAACAACGAAACGGGTGTTCAGTGCACAAGACTTCAGTGGTCGAAGAACACCAAGCTGGAGTTGATGAGCTCTGAGATGACTTCGGGATCGTGCGCCCGGCGGAGTGATTCCCGGAAAGATTCCTTCGACAGGGACCGGGCAAGGGTGGCCAGCACCTCAAGGTGGTCCGAGAAGGAGCTTGCCGGGGTGGCGATGAGGAGGATCAGGGTTGCAGGCCCATCGGTTGCGCCGAAATCCAGGGCGTGGCCGAATTTGGTCACGCCCACCGCGATGGAGATCCTGTCCACGTACTCGCTGCGGGCGTGCGGAAGGCCTATTCCCCCGGGAAGCCCCGTTGCCAGTTGGTGTTCACGTGAATGTACCTGCTCCAGGAAGCACTCGAGGTTGGTGATCCGGCCAGCCGCGTGGAGCTTCGTGGCCAGTTGGGCCGCAGCATCGATCTTGTCCTGGGCGACAAGTTCGAGGATGACAGTGTCCGGGGTTGTCAGTTCCGCGTCATAGCGGTCAAGTGGTTCAGCCAAGTCGTGTTCCCTCCAGTGTGGCCCTGGGACCGCATTTCCCTGAACTGGTCAGCGAAGGGGAACGATGTCATCCACCCCCATGCGTGCGGCATCGGCCGATTCGTCATCGGGTTGCTGCTGACTAAGTCGTTCAGCTTCCACCCGCGCCAGGTAGTGCTTGATCTCGCTTTCGCGCTGGGTCTCGCTCCAGCCAAGGATTTCTCCCATCAGCTTAGCTACTACGGGCGCGGCAGACACACCGCGGTCCCAGGCTTCGATGGAAATACGGGTGCGGCGGGTCAAAACGTCATCAACGTGACGGGCGCCTTCGTGGGTTGTTGCATATACGACTTCTGCGGCGAGATAGTCGTCTGCACCTGGAAGGGGCTCTGCCAATTCCGGTCGGTTGGAGATGATGTCCAGGACTTCCGGGGTCATTGAGCCGAAACGGTTGAGCAGGTGCTCGACGCGGGCAACGTGGACACCGGCCTGCTCGGCGGACCTGCCACGCCGGTTCCACGCGGCCTTGAACCCTTCGGCGCCGAGCAGCGGAATGGTTTCCGTGCAGCTGGAGGGAACACGCTCGTCCATGGCCCTGGTCGCCTCGTCCACTGCATCCTTGGCCATGATCCGGTAGGTGGTGTACTTTCCACCGGCCACTACTACCAAGCCCGGCACAGGATGCGCCACAACGTGTTCGCGGGACAACTTGGCCGTGGAATCGTTGTCGCCGGCCAGGAGCGGACGGAGCCCTGCGTAGACTCCCTCCACGTCTTCCCGTGTCAATGGACGCTTCAGGACCTTGTTGACATGGTCCAGCACATAGTCAATGTCCTTGCTGGAAGCCGCCGGGTGCGCCTTGTCCAGCTTCCAGTCGGTATCCGTAGTCCCAATGATCCAGTGCCGCCCCCAGGGAATGACGAACAGCACTGACTTTTCCGTACGCAGAATTAACCCCACGGTGGACTGGAAACGGTCGCGGGGCACAACGAGGTGTATGCCCTTGGAAGCCCTGACTTTGAGCTGCCCACGATCTGTGACCATTGCCTGGGTTTCATCCGTCCAGACGCCGGTGGCGTTGACTACCTGCTTGGCCCTGATCTCAAAGACACTGCCGTCCTCTTGGTTTTCGACCTTGGCGCCCACCACGCGTTCACCTTCCCGGAGGAAGTCGACCACCCGGACACGGTTGGCTGCGTGCGCACCGTAATGGGCGGCAGTCCTGACCAGGTTGACCACCAGCCGGGCGTCATCGACCTGGGCGTCGTAGTAGCGTATGGACCCAACGAAGGCGTCGTCCTTGAGACTCGGAGCAGCGCGCAGGGTGCCGCGCCGGAAGAGGTGCTTATGCATGGGCACGCCTCGGCTGTGACCGGAAGTCAGGCCCAGGGTGTCATACAGCATGATGCCGGCGCCTACGTAGGGGCGCTCCCAGAAGCGGCGGGTCAGCGGATACAGGAAAGGAACCGGGCGGACCAGGTGGGGCGCGATCTGCTGGATCAGCAGCCCGCGTTCCTGCAGTGCTTCCTGGACCAGTCCGAAATCGAGCATCTCCAAATAGCGGAGTCCCCCGTGGATGAGCTTGGACGAGCGGGACGAAGTTCCTGAGGCCCAATCCCTGGCTTCGACGATCCCTACGGTCAGGCCGCGGGTCACGGCATCCAAGGCTGCGCCGGCTCCCACCACCCCGCCGCCCACGATCAGGATGTCGAGTTCCTTGCCGGCTTCGGCCGTGGCTTTCAGGACTTCGATCGACGCGGCGCGGGATTCCGGGCTCAAAGCTCCCTGCGAATTCCCCTGCGGACCGCCTGCGATATTGCTCATCGGACCCCTCCTCAAACGCAACAGCTGGTAGTTCCCTACCCTACTTGTTGGGTGCTTCCTTGGGCAGGGCACCGGAACGCAAAAACCCAGGCTTCCGGATGTTATCCGGAAGCCGGGGCTTCAAAGCAGAATCAGTTGCCCGAGTACGGTGACACGACGACGTCAACGCGCTGGAACTCCTTGAGGTCCGAGTACCCGGTGGTCGCCATCGAGCGCCTCAGCGCACCAATCAGGTTGGACGTGCCGTCCGTGTGGTGGCCCGGTCCGAAAAGTACCTCTTCCAAGGGACCGACCGTACCGACGTTGACGCGGTCCCCGCGGGGTGTTTCAAGGTGGTGCGCTTCCGGGCCCCAGTGCCAGCCGCGACCGGGGGCTTCCTCGGCGCGGGCCAAAGCGCTGCCGAGCATGACGGCGTCGGCTCCCATGGCGATGGCTTTGACAATGTCGCCCGAGCTGCCCATGCCGCCGTCGGCAATGACGTGGACGTAACGGCCGCCGGACTCGTCCATGTAATCGCGGCGGGCGGCCGCGACGTCGGAGATTGCCGAAGCCATGGGCGAGTGGATCCCCAGGGCCCGGCGGGTGGTGGTTGTTGCGCCGCCGCCGAAGCCAACCAGCACACCGGCAGCTCCCGTGCGCATGAGGTGCAGGGCTGGTGTGTAGCCGGCGGCTCCGCCCACGATCACGGGTACATCGAGCTCGTAGATGAACTGCTTGAGGTTCAACGGCTCGTGGTTCTTGGAGACGTGTTCCGCCGAAACGGTGGTACCGCGGATGACGAAGATGTCGACGCCGGCCGCCACCACGGTCTTGTAGTGTTCCTGGGTCCGCTGCGGTGTCAGGGAGCCAGCCACAGTAACGCCAGCGGCGCGGATCTCGGCGAGGCGGGAGCTGATGAGCTCAGGCTGGATGGGTGCCATGTACAAGTCCTGCATGCGCCGGGTGACCGCCGGGCTGCTGGTCTCGTCCGCCAGTCCTGCGATCTCGTCGAGGACCTTCTGCGGGTCCTCATAGCGCGTCCAAAGGCCCTCAAGGTCAAGGACGCCAAGACCACCGAGACGGCCAAAAGCGATGGCGGTATCGGGGGACATCACGGAGTCCATGGGGGCTGCGATGACCGGAGTCTCAAACTTGTAGGCATCGATCTGCCAGGAAACAGAGACGTCCTTCGGGTCACGTGTCCGGCGGTTCGGAACGATCGCAATGTCATCCAGGGAGTAGGCACGACGCCCACGCTTGCCACGGCCAATCTCAATCTCATAAGTCACTGCTCGAGTTTATCCCACCAACCCCACGCCACCGGCCCGGCCCAGCCACGCGGCGCCACGAAACACCGTGACTAAGGAACGTTCCGACTGGTTTCGTCCACGGACAGCTGGGATTCAAACATCCGGAAATACCGGCCACGCAACGCAACAAGCTCCTTATGCGTCCCCTGCTCGGCGATCCGGCCGTCTTCAAGCATGTACACGATGTCCGCCTTTTCGATGGTGGCCAAGCGGTGGCTGATGGCAATGATGGTGCTGCTGCGATCGGCGAAGAGACGAGTGAAGATGCGGTGCTCGGCCAGCGCATCAATGGCCGATGTGGGCTCGTCCATGACCATGAACGAGGCGTCGCGGTAGAAGTTGCGCGCCATGGCCAGCCGCTGCCACTGGCCTCCGGATAGTCCGCTTCCCTTCCGGCCCCGGGGGTCTTCCATCCAGTTGCTGACGTGGTTCTCCAGGCCGTTGGGAAGCTTGTTGATGAATTCCATGGCCTCGGCGTCGGAGGCGGCACGCCGGACGCGGGCATCATCGCGTGGCGCATCGACATCGCCCAGGTAGATGTTGTCGGCCGCCGTGGCGAACTCGTACTTGAGGAACTCCTGGCTCAGGACCGCGAGGTGCCTATGCCAGCTGGTGACATCAATCCCGGCCAGGTCCACGCCGTCGAGCAGGACCTGGCCCGAATCAGGCCGGTACAGTCCGGCCAGGATGCGGATCAAGGTGGACTTTCCTGCACCGTTTTCACCGACAATGGCAATATGCTGGCCCGCTGTGATGGTCATCGAAATGCCTTTGATGACTTCGATGTCACTGCCGGTGTAGCTGAAACGGATGTCCCTCAGTTCCACTGTCGAGGGAGATACGGCCAGGGGCTTCTCCTTGCCACTTGGAATCGGCAGCGCCATGAAGAGCTCATAGTCCTTGAGGTTGGCCAGGTCCTCATCAATGGAACTCAGCGAGGAAACGAGGTTGTTGGCTGTGGACAAGGCACGGCTGACGATCTGCTGGACGTAGAGGAACTGACCTACCGGCTGCGCCCTGGCGATGATCTGACCCACCACCCAGATCAGCGACACGACCTCGGCACCGTACTGCAGGGAGTCTGCTGCCAGTTGCTTGGGGATATAGCGCTTTTGGAAATCCAGGCGCCTTTTCTCGTCCGCGTCCCGCAACCGGGAGCGCAGGTCCATCAGGTACCCCACGATTCCATAGAGCCGCATTTCCGCAATGTGCTGCGGCCGGAGCAGGTTTTGCTCGATCATCCGCCGTTGCCGGCGCGAATCCACCTGGGTGTTCCAGTGCGCGATCTGCTCACGGGAGAGCTTGAACTGCAAATAGACGCTGGGCACAATCGCCACCAGCACGATCACTGCGATCCACCAACTGACAAGCAGCAACGCACCGATAGCGAGGATCACGGACACCAGCTGCGTAAAGATGGCAGCGATACGGTCCAGTACCCGGGCATACGAATCGGAAAACCGTTTGGCGCGATCGTAGAGGTCCACCGTCTCTTTGTCGTCATAGCGCCAGAAATCCAAGGCCAGGAAGCGTTCGTACATCATGTCGCCCACGATCGCGCCAACCCGGAAGCTCATCAATTGCTGGATGTACCGGTCAACGCTGCTGAACGCACCCCAAAACAACCCCAGGGCCGCGGTGACGACGACGTAGAGGACTGCCCGCGGACCGGCGTCGGGATCCCCCGCGTAACCGGCCGCCAGGGCGGTGGTGGTCAGCGCGGCAAAGTAGGTGGTGACCAGCGGCAACGTGGCCGAGATCAGTGAACCTAGAACCTTCATGACCACCGCTGCAGGTGAAGCCTTGAAGCTCACCTTGAGGACCTGCCCGACGGCGCGCGCGTACGGACGCAGCGCCAGCTTGCGGGGCGGTGCCTTGCCAGGTTGAAGTGGGTTCAGCCGGACCGACTCCGGGTGCCGCGGTTCCGCGGGCTTTTCAGACATATGCCCAGCCTATGCTTCCGGACCGACATTTCAGCCGCCCCGGCTTAAACAGCTGGTCCCCGTGAGTTACTCCACGGGGACCAGCAGATCAGATCAGCGGGAGCCGTAGTTCGGCGCCTCGACAGTCATCTGGATGTCGTGCGGGTGTGATTCCTTAAGACCCGCCGGCGTGATCCGGACGAACTTACCGCGTGCCTTGAGCTCGGGAATGGTGGGAGCGCCGGTGTAGAACATGGTCTGGCGGAGGCCACCGACCAGCTGGTAAGCCACCGAAGCCAGCGGGCCACGGAATGCCACACGGCCTTCGATGCCCTCAGGGATGAGCTTGTCATCACCGGAGACGTCTGCCTGGAAGTAGCGGTCCTTCGAGTAGGACGTGTTCTTGCCGCGGGACTGCATGGCACCCAGCGAACCCATGCCACGGTAGCTCTTGAACTGCTTCCCGTTGACAAAGATGAGGTCACCCGGGGATTCCTCACAACCGGCCAGAAGGGAGCCGAGCATGACGGTGTCCGCACCTGCAACCAGGGCCTTGCCGATGTCACCGGAGTACTGCAGCCCGCCGTCGGCGATCAGCGGAACGCCTGCCGGAATGGCGGCCTTGGCCGACTCGTAGATGGCGGTGATCTGCGGAACGCCGACACCTGCCACCACGCGGGTGGTGCAGATGGAACCCGGGCCAACGCCGACCTTGATGCCATCGGCACCCGCGTCGATCAGTGCCTGGGCGCCTTCACGGGTTGCCGCCTGGCCGCCAATGACGTCCACGTGCGCAGCAACCGGATCGGACTTAAGCCGCGAAATCATGTCGAGAACGCCCTGGGAGTGACCGTTGGCCGTGTCAACGAACAATGCGTCCACGCCTGCGTCGATGAGCTTCATGGCGCGCTCCCAGCCGTCACCAAAGAAACCAATGGCTGCGCCAACGCGGAGCCGGCCCTCATCGTCCTTGGTAGCCAACGGGTACTGCTCGGCTTTGGTGAAGTCCTTGGTAGTGATAAGGCCCTTGAGGCGGCCCTGCTCGTCCACCAGCGGGAGCTTCTCGATCTTGTTGGTGGCCAGCTTGTGCGAAGCTTCCTCGCGGCTAATGCCCACGTGACCGGTGATCAGCGGCATCTTGGTCATGGTGTCGGCGACGCTGCGGAGCGGGAAGTCGGACTCCGGAATGAACCGGGTGTCGCGGTTGGTGACGATACCCAGGAGCCTGCCATCGGTGTCAACAACGGGCAGGCCGGATACGCGGTAACGGGAGCAAAGCTCGTCCAGTTCCTGCAGGGTGGCTGACGGGCCAATGGTCAACGGGTTGGTGATCATGCCCGATTCGCTGCGCTTGACGCGGTCCACGTGCTCGGCCTGGTCATCAATGGACAGGTTGCGGTGGACAACACCCAAGCCACCCTGGCGGGCCATGGCAATCGCCATGCGGGACTCGGTGACCGTGTCCATCGCTGCGGAAAGCAGCGGGGTCTGCACGGTGATGCGCTTGGAAATGCGTGATGTGGTGTCTGCCTCGGACGGAATAACATCGGTGTGTCCGGGGAGCAGCAGGACGTCGTCGTACGTCAGGCCAATGAAGCCAAACGGATTGTGTTCGGGCTCGGTCATGAGTGTGCGCCTCTTACCTGGGTTCTTGGGGGCTTAACTGGTAGGGGTTGCAACTGATGACCAGCCCGTCATTACGGGACTGGCCTGTGCATAGGTACTGCATGGCAGAAGGTGCTGCCGGTATTGAATAAATAGTAGAACCTCCGCGGCGATCGCCATATTCCGCGACGCCTGACTGTGAGCAACAGCACTGGCGGCAGGCCGCCGTCGTACGTTGTCCAAGCCGCCGGCCGGTGCCAAAACTAGCTGTCAGACCAGCCCGTAGCGGCCAGCAACCGTTGCTCGAACATCGGGATCATGGTCTGCACGTACGTCTTGCTGAGGTGGTTGTCATCCTTGTAGACGTACACATTGCCCACGACTGCCGGGCATGTTCCCTGCTCACAAATGAAGTCGCTCATGTCCATCAGGAACAAGCGGTCGACTTTGCCAACGTAGTCGTCCAACGGCGAGGATGCTGCCAAAGATTCCTCCAGCGGAACATTGCAGTCCGGCGAATCCTTGCCCTTTTTCTGGACGCACTCCGGCATGTTGAAACTGAATCGCGGGTTATCCCGGACGCCCACCACGTCAATGCCAAGGTCCGTGAAAGGTTTGATGCCCTCAAGGTAGCCCGGCACTTCAGTTTCGAACGGCGCGTCCACGTGCGTCAGCGACGCCACCGTGAACACGGCATCAGGCTTGTGCTCCAGGACGTAAGCGGAGCTTGCCCTGTTGAAGTCGTTGCAAAAATCGGCCCGCTCCGACGATTGCGCTCCGAACCGGCAGCCGCCTTTAAGGAGCGTCACCACTTCCCAGCCATGCTGCTTGGCGATGGGGCCCAGGGCAGCCATGTACTGCTGGGAATGCGAGTCCCCCAGCACGACAATTCTCTTGGTGACCACCTCAGGCTCCCCGTTCTGGAGGCAGCCCTCCAGCACAGGATCACTGGGCACGTTGTCCCCGGTGCACTCACCATCAACGTTCGCCCACTCATCCTTCATGGCCGCCGGCGCAGGGATGACCAGGGCCTCCGCCGACGGCTCCCCCGCATAATCCGGGGACAGTGCGGCCGCGCCCGGGGTCAGCTCATGGGGCTGGGAGGCAATTGCCGTTGCCTCTGCAGTAATGGCGCCCTGCCAGGCAGTGACCGGCAACGCCAACAGCGCACCGCAGGAGACAATCACGACGGCGGCACGCCAGGACCGCACGTCCGGCCACTTCCAGCGCCGCAACGGTTGCTCGACGTACCTGGTAGTGGCCACCGCAAGCACTGCGGCGGCGGCCATAATGCCCATACCTTCCAGGATGTTCGGCGTGGTGGTCCCGGAAGCGAGCAGGAAGAACACCAGGATGGGCCAGTGCCACAGGTACAGGGCGTAGGAAATACCTCCCACAGCGACCAACGGGCGGGAACTGAGGATCCGGTCAACACCCCACCTGCTGCCGCTCTGCCCCGCGACGATGACAGCCGCCGCAGCCAGGGTGGGCCACAGTGCCACGAAGCCCGGGAATGAACGGTCAACCGTGAGCAGCAGCCCACAGGAGAGCATGGCTGCGATGCCGGCCCAGCCCAGGAAAACCCGGAGTCTCCGCCCCGGTTTCAGGTATGGCAGGGCCAGCGCAAGCAAGGAACCCAGGGCGAACTCCCACAGTCGGGCGCGGGTGTCGAAGTAGGCGTAGGCCTGGTTGCTGTAGGTCTCCTGGATCGAGAACAGCAGTGACGCCACGAACACCACAGCGAACGCCACGAAAAGCAGCTGCCGGTGACCAACGGCTTTCCGCCCCGGATACCGTTTGGCAAGGTGCGGCTGCAACAGTGCAATGCCGGCAAAGATCAGCGGCCAAAGAATGAACACCTGGCCCTGCACGGACAGCGACCAGAAGTGCTGGAGCGGGCTGGCATCCACGTGCTGCTGGGCGTAGTAGTCCACCGCGAAGGCAGCAAGCTGCCAGTTTTGCCGGTACAGGAGGGAAGCCCACGCTTCAGTGAGGACATCGGGCCAACGGCTCTGCGGGATAAGTGCCCAGGTCCCGGCGAGGATCGCCAGCAACACCACGACGACGGCCGGCAGCAAACGCTTGAAAACGTGCAGCCAGTGCCCCACAAGGCGCAAGGGCCGGTTAGCCTCAAGTTTGCGGGTGAAGGACAACGTCAACAGGAACGCCGAGATCAACAGGAAAACGTCTACCCCGCCGGAAACCTTGCCGAGCCAGATGTGGTAGGCCGCCACCATGACCACAGCCAAGGCACGCAGGCCCTGGACTTCCGGACGGAAACGGCGTTCCGACGTCGTGGTTTCCGGGGTTCCTGACGCAGCCGTGGCGCTCTGGGTTTCCATCATTCTTGCCACCCGGTCGCGGCAAACCACCTCTCGTCGAGCATGTCAGCCATGCTCTTTACATACGTTTTGGTCATGTGGTTGTCGTCCAGGTATACGAAGGTGTTTCCCACGATGGGAGGGCAGTAGGTTCCGTCGCAGATGAGGTCGGTCATGTCCAACACGAAAAGATCCTGGTACTTGCCCATGACGGCGTCGAAGGGACTCTGTGCCGCGAGCACATCCGATTCCAACGGTCGGCAGTCAGGGCTGTCCGGTCCCTTGGAAAGCGTACAATCCGTCAGGCTATAGGTGAACCGGGGGTTGTCGCGCATAGCGATCACCTGGGTACCAACGGCGTTGACTTCGGGGATGAGTTCCTCAAACCCGTGCGTGAGCTGCTCATCCGGTGTTGAGGGAGTCGCCGCGGTCCCCACCATGAAAACGGCGTCCGGTGGGTGGGCCGCAATGTGGCTGCGAACCTCACGGTTGAACTCATTGCACACCGGGTCCGCATCCGGATTATCCGTCATGAAGGGGCAGGCGCCGTAAAGCATGGCGTAAAGCCGCCAATGGTGTTGCTCAGCCAGCACCCCAACAGCCTCCAGCCATTGCTGGGAATGCGAATTGCCAAGAACCAGCACGGTCTTGGTCGCGTCATCGCCCACGTTGTTTTGCTGGCAGTTCTCCAGCAGCAGCGACGATTCCGGTTTGGTCTCGCCGGAGCACGACTCCGTCAGGTGCGCCCAGTCCGAAGGAAGCTGCTCAGCGGTGGGCAGCGTCATCGCGTTTTCGCCCACCTGGTTCACATATCCGGGAAGGAGAGCCTGGGCTCCGGGGTTATCGAAAGCGGCCTGCGCCTGGGCGGCCTTCAAGTCCAGGTCCTGCTTGTACTGGAATCCCAGGAGGGGCGCGCACGCCACGGCCAGGCAGGCAGCGATAGCAATGGCGGAGCGACGGCGGTTCACCTCCGGCCACTTCCATTCCCGGAACGGCTTCTCAACGTACTTGGTGGTGAGGAAGGCCAGGACCAAAGCCAGGGCGATGATCAGTGTTCCGGAGATCCAGCCCGCATGGTCCTTGCCGCTCCAAGCCAAGGCGATCACCAAAATGGGCCAGTGCCAAAGGTAGAGGGCGTAGGAGTTGTCGCCAAGCCGGACCAGGAAGCGTGAGCTCAGGATCCTGTCAACGCCCAGCCGGCTGCCTGTCTGGCCAGCGGCGATCACCGCGACTGCGGCAAGCGTTGGCCACAAAGCAACGAAACCCGGGAAGGCAGTCTGGACCTGCAGCAGGATCCCGCAACTGAGCATCGCGGCCACTCCGATCCAGCCCATGACGACGCGGACCGGCTTGGCGAAGTTCAGGCCAGGCAAAACCAGCGCGAGCAATGTTCCCAGCGCGAATTCCCACAGTCGGGCAAAAGTATCGAAGTACGCCACAGCCTGGTTATTGGCCGTGAATATGATCGAGTAAGCCAGGGAGACAACGAAGATGATCGCAAAGACATAGGCGAGCGTCGCCCGGTATTTCAGGCTGAAGCGCCGGCACAGGAGCGCTACGGAGGCGAAGATCGCGGGCCACAAAATGAAGACCTGGCCCTGGATGGACAGCGACCAGAAGTGCTGCAGCGGACTCGCCAGGCTATGGTCCGCAGCGTAGTAGTCAACCGCGAGGCCCTGCAGGAGCCAGTTTTCGTAGTAGAACAGCGAGGCCCACCCTTGGTTGACCACCTCGACCCAGCGGGTGGCCGGCAGGAAGACAAAGCTGGCCGCGAGTGTCGCGAGGAGGACCACCACGACGGCGGGGAGCAGTCGGCGGAACAGGTGCAGCCAGTGCCGCAGCAGATCCATCGGCCGGCGTTGTTTATAGCGTCCGGTGAACTGCAGGGTCATGAGGAACGCCGAGATGAGGAGGAAGACATCCACGCCCCCGGAGACCCGCCCGATCCAGACGTGGTAGCTCACCACCATCAAGACAGCGAGCGACCTCAGACCTTGGATTTCAGGGCGGAACTTCGACTTTCCAACGGGTCCCGAAGCCCGCCTGCCGGGTCGGGCAGGGGCTGGGATCGTTGGCGTAGTCACGTTAGGCAGTTCCTCAAAAGCTGTGGCACAAAGCATCCATCATACGCGGTCCGGCCGCGCCAACCCACTTGGGTCCGTCATCCGGGCTGCGTTCCAAGGCCCTCATTAGCTCAGGTTCAGCTATGGATTATCCCAGTCTTGGCTGTGCGTCGCCTGTGCCCGTTGTGCCCCCCGGACCGTCCCGGGAACTACGCTGAAGCCTGAAGCAACGGAGGGAGCACCATGATCGTCCAGCTGCGCCTATGCGTGCCGGCGGAATTGTCTGAGTCGGTTCTGGAATGCTGCCTTGAGCAGAACGGAGCGGCCGAAACGGCGGTACACAAGGGAGCCTCCGTGGAGCCGCCCGGGGACGTCATAACAGTCCAAATCGCACGGGAATCCGCCGAAGAGCTGATACAAAGGCTGCACATTTTGAAGCTTCCGGAACTCGGCTCCATCTCAGTTTCCTCGCCGGATCTGGTCCTGTCCGCACGCGCGGATGAGGCCGAGGCGTCCGCCCCAGGGGAATCCGCCGATTCCGTCATCTGGGACGAGGTATCCCGGCAAACCGGGGAGGACTCGAAACTGACGTGGAGTTTCCTCGCGTTCCTCATCATTGCCGCTCAGTTGGCAGCGATCGGAATTGTGACCGATTCCACCATCGCCATAGTGGGTGCCATGGTGGTTGGCCCGGAGTTCGGCCCGCTCGCTGCGTTGTCCGTGGGATTGGTGGAACGGAAGTGGCGCCTGGTACGGAGTTCCTGTCTGGCTCTTGGAGTCGGGTTCCCCGTGGCGATGGCCGTGACTGCAGCAGCAGCATGGTTGTCGGTACCGCTGGGTTTGTTTCCCGCTGACGCTCTGGACCAGGGATCCGCGGTGGAGTTCATCTACCACCCTGGGCCGTACTCGCTGATTGTGGCCGCACTCGCCGGCGCTGCGGGGATGCTGTCCATGATCAGCCACAGGTCTTCCGCCCTGGTGGGAGTCTTCATCTCCGTCACCACTGTGCCAGCGGCCGGCTATGTTGCTGTGGCCCTCGTCCTGGGTGAGTACAGCAAGGCTGCGGGATCGGCGATGCAACTGGCCGTGAACCTTGTGGGCATCGTGGCAGCTGCCGCCGCGGTGCTGGTGTTCTACCGGCTCATAGGCAAACGCACACCCTCAAGCCGCCGACCGGCTTCTCCCCCGCGACGGCTCGGTGCCATCCGGCGGCCCGGGTAGCCGAGGCTGTGGCCCAACCCTCACTCACAACCCACCCCCTTCAGCCCAACCCTCACTCACAACCCACCCCCTTCAGCCCGACGCTCACTCACAACCCACCCCCTTCAGCCCGACGCTGCCCCACACCTAGGACGTAAGAGAGCGTCCCTGCCAAACCGGCGGGACGTGAGAGAGCGTCCCTGCCAAACAGGCGGGACGTGAGAGAGCGTCCCGGCCAAACAGGCGGAACATGAGAGAGCGCCCACCACAAACGGGCGGAACATGAGAGAGCGTCCCGGCCAAACAGGCGGAACGTGAGAGAGCGCCCACCCCAAACAGGCGGAACGTGAGAGAGCGCGCACAGAAAAAACCCCGGCCACGAATCAACGTGGCCGGGGTTTTTGGCGCAGACAGCTTAGTGCTGGTGGCCTGCGTGTGCGTCTTCTTCCTCGGCCGGCTTTTCGGCAACCAGGGTCTCGGTGGTGAGAACCAGGGCAGCGATGGAAGCGGCGTTGCGGAGTGCGGAGCGGGTGACCTTGACGGGGTCGATCACGCCAGCGGCGATCAGGTCCTCGTACTCGCCGGACTTGGCGTTGAAGCCGTGGTTGGCTTCGAGCTCGGAGACCTTGGCCGTCACTACGAAGCCGTCGAAGCCGGCGTTCTGTGCGATCCAGCGGAGGGGCTGAACCAGTGCGCGGCGGACGATGCCAACGGCTGCTGCCGCGTCACCTTCCAGTGTCTTGACGGCCGGGGACTCGTCCAGCGCCTTGAGGGCGTGGATGAGTGCGGAACCGCCACCGGAAACGATGCCTTCTTCAAGGGCTGCACGCGTGGAGGAAACGGCGTCCTCGATGCGGTGCTTCTTTTCCTTCAGCTCGACCTCGGTGGCTGCGCCTACCTTGATCACACCGATGCCGCCGGCGAGCTTGGCGAGGCGTTCCTGCAGCTTTTCCTTGTCCCAGTCGGAGTCCGTCCGGGTGAGCTCGGCACGCAGCTGTGCAACGCGGTCAGCCACATCCTGGGCCGAACCTGCGCCGTCAACGATGGTGGTGTTGTCCTTGGTGACCGTGATGCGGCGTGCGGTACCGAGTACCTCTAGGCCAACGGAGTCCAGGGTCAGGCCGAGGTCCGGGGAGACAACCTGTGCGCCGGTAAGCGTGGCGATGTCCTGGAGCATGGCCTTGCGGCGGTCGCCGAAGCCCGGGGCCTTGACGGCCACAACGTTGAGCGTGCCGCGGATGCGGTTGACGATCAGCGTGGAAAGGGCTTCGCCTTCGATGTCTTCAGCAATGATGAAGAGCGGCTTGTTGGCCTGCAGAGCCTTCTCCAGGAGCGGCAGGAAGTCCTGCAGCGAGGAGATCTTGCCCTGGTTGATCAGGATGAGGGCGTCCTCGAGGACGGCTTCCTGGCGCTCAGCGTCGGTGACGAAGTACGGGGACAGGTAGCCCTTGTCGAACTGCATGCCCTCAGTGAGGACCAGCTCGGTCTGCGTGGTGGAGGACTCTTCAATGGTGATGACACCGTCTTTGCCCACCTTGCCGAAAGCTTCGGCCAGCAGTTCGCCAACCTCGTCGCTCTGGGCAGAGATAGCGGCAACGTTGGCAACCTGGGTGCCTTCGACTTCGCGGGCGTTCTCCAGGAGGCGGGCAGCCACGGCTTCAACCGCAACCTCAATGCCACGCTTGATCTCGCCGGGAGCGGCGCCGGCTGCAACGTTGCGCAGGCCTTCCTTGACTAAGGCCTGGGCCAGCACGGTAGCCGTGGTGGTGCCGTCGCCTGCGACGTCGTTGGTCTTGGTGGCTACTTCCTTGGCCAGCTGGGCGCCAAGGTTCTCGTAGGGGTCGTCAAGCTCAACTTCGCGGGCGATGGTGACGCCGTCGTTGGTGATCGTGGGAGCGCCCCACTTCTTGTCCAGCACGACGTTGCGGCCGCGCGGACCAAGCGTCACCTTGACAGTGTTGGCGAGCTTGTCGATACCGGCCTCAAGAGACCGGCGGGCAGCATCGTTAAAAGCAAGCTGCTTTGCCATGGTTGTGTCCTTTCAAGACAGAAAACCCGCACCGCTGACGGGTCGGAATGATTCCAACGCGGCGGCGGTGCGGGCTCCGGGAAGTTACTTTACGACGATCGCGAGGACGTCGCGGGCGGACAGAACGAGGTACTCGTTGCCACCGGTCTTGACTTCGGTTCCACCGTACTTGGAGTAGATGACGACGTCGCCAACAGCTACGTCAACCGGTACGCGGTTTCCGTTGTCATCGAAGCGGCCGGGGCCGATTGCAACAACTTCGCCTTCCTGCGGCTTCTCCTGTGCGGAGTCCGGAATAACCAGGCCGGAAGCCGTGGTCTGCTCTGCTTCGAGCGGGCGAACAACAATACGATCCTCAAGAGGCTTAATCGAGACCGACACTCGGACTCTCCTTTTCATGAGCTGATTCATGGACTAAGAACTGGGGTGCCGGGGCGTGCAACCGTCGTCGCGGTGCCGGAGGAACGCCTGGCGTGGTTAGCACCCTCCGGGGGAGAGTGCTAATAAGACTCTATGTAAGCGTTAGCACTCGGTCAAGGTGAGTGCCAGCATTTCGTCATGGGTGAACTCCCGTCACCGTCCGGTGAGGTCGTCCAGGCCGTAGTCCTCGCCGTCGTCGTCCCCATCCACGGGGGCATTGCCGCGGTTCCGGTACAGCACCACTGCGGACAGGACAGCCACGACGCCGGAGATCACCAGGGCGATAATCCCGCCGATGCGGGCGCCGCTGTACAGGTCGCGGATCTCCCGTGCTTCATCGGTGGCATCGTTGACGCTTTTGCCGGTGACGGAGTATGCGGCCGCATTGAAGGAGTCCAAGGCCAGGATGATGATGAGCAGGGCTATGCAGACCACGGCTATCACGATGCCCGCAATAAGTGCGGGACGGGCATATTTGGTGATGCGGGACGGCTGTGCGGCTGCGTTGTCTTCCATGAAAACAACCCTATCTGGCTGATTCCCAAGTCACGCTGTCATATCCTGCGACGTTAGGCTTGATCCCATGCCTCACGCACCGCAGGAACAGATCGCGCCCTTGCTGACCACCGAAGGATGGGAACTTCTTGCCTCACTGGGGCCTTACAAGGAAGCCGACGCATTCAGCGTCAACGCCGACCTCCGGAAAGCGGGCCACTCCCCCGAACTCGTCGCTGCCGTCCTGACGCAGTCCCGCCTTCGGACCCGGGCAGAGGCCAAGTTCGGCGAATTTGCCCGCCAAATGCTGTTCACCCAGGCCGGGTTGGAGCAGGCGACCCGGTTGAACGTCGCCGCCCGGCACGCCGAGCGCTTTGCACAGGCCGGCGTTTCGCATGTCGCGGACCTCGGTTGCGGCCTGGGAGCTGACTCGATGGCCATGGCGTCCATGGACATCGCCGTGACTGCTGTTGAGATGGACGAGACGACTGCTGCCTGCGCCACGATCAACCTGATCCCCTTCCCACACGCCACAGTGGTCCATGCGGACGCTACCTCCGTGGAGCTGGACGGTATCGATGGAGTGTGGCTGGATCCCGCCCGACGCACCACGTCCACCTCCGGAACAAAGCGGATCTGGGACCCCGAGGCCTTCTCTCCCCCTCTGTCGTTCGTGGAAAACCTGGCTGCCACGGGGCGCGCCATTGGCGTCAAGATGGGTCCGGGCATCCCGCACGATTCCGTGCCCGCAGGTTGCGAGGCGCAGTGGGTTTCCGTCCTCGGTGATGTCACCGAGGTCACGCTGTGGTTCAACGCGGTGGCGCGCCCCGGGGTAAGGCGCGCAGCGCTGGTCCTCGGCAGCCAGGGCGCTGCCGAAATCACCAGCGGCGAGGATTTCGACGGCGGTCCGGTAGCCGCCGTCGGGCCGGTGGAAGGATTCCTGTACGAACCGGATGGGGCGGTGATCCGCGCGGGCCTGGTGGCCGATGTCGCTGAACGCCTCGGCGGTCACTTGGTGGATGAACACATCGCCTACATCTGCGCCCCGGCGTTGCACGACACCCCGTTTGCCCGCGCCTACAAGGTGCTGGAAGTCATGCCGTACAACGTCAAGGCCCTGAAAGCCTGGGTGAAGAGCAACGGCATCACGGTGCTGGACATCAAGAAGCGCGGTACGGCAGTCACCCCCGAAGAGTTGCGGAAGCAGTTGCTTCCCGCCAAGCCCGGCAAGGGCCAAGCGAAAACAGCCACCCTGGTCCTCACCAGGATCGGCGAGGAGCGAGTGGCTGTCGTGGTGGAGCCGGTGTCTGCTTAGGGTTTCAGCGGCGCGAGAATTCAGAAGCTTCGCGCACCTGGCCGGGGGTCGGACGCACCCCCGTGTAGAGGACGAATTGTTCTTCGGCCTGGATGGCGATGACTTCGGCACCCGTGATCACCGGTTTGCCGGCTGAACGCGCAGCGGTAATCAGGGGCGTCTCCGACGGCAGCGCAACGACGTCGAATACCACTTGTGCGGCAGCGATCGTCGCGTCATCGAAGGACTGGGCCGATTCGTCGGCACCTGCCATTCCCAAGGGAGTGACGTTGATGATGAGGTCCGCCGTCGAACCGTTGACGTCGTCCTGCCAGCCGAACCCGTAGAGGTCGGCGAGGGCTCGACCGGCGGTTTCATTGCGGGCCACGATGGTGACAGCGGTAAAGCCTGCGTCACGCAGCGCTGCCGCGACGGCTTTGGCCATGCCGCCTGCTCCACGGAGGAGCACGGTGTGGCTGTTGGGTACCTCGTGGTCCTTCAAGAGCCGGGCTATGGCGATGTAGTCGGTGTTGTAGGCGGTAAGGACCCCATCGTCGTTCACGATGGTGTTCACGGAATCGATGGCTTTGGCCGAGGGGTGCATTACGTCAACCAGCGGAATGACCGCTTCCTTGTACGGCATGGACACCGCGGCGCCCCGGATGGGGAGGCCGCGGATGCCCGCCACCGCGAGGGTGATGTCAGCCGGTGCGAACGCCTTATAGACAAAGTTCAGGCCGAGCAGATCGTACAAATAATTGTGGAACCGGGTACCGATGTTGCTGGGCCGGGCCGCGAGCGAAATGCACAGGGACATGTCTTTGTTCAGGATGGGCATCCACCCATTAAACAACGCCCGATGGATGCAGCACCGGGATCAGCCCTGCCGCGCCTTCATCCGCGGGTTGTTCTTGTTGATGACGAACGTGCGTCCACGCCTCCGGACGATCTGCGCTCCGGGGATCTTCTTGAGCGCACGCAGTGAGTTCCTGACCTTCATGGTGTTTCTCCTTTTGTTGGTGGTGCGGCTTAGAGGGCGTCGCTGAGTTCCAGGGGATCGTCCCAGACGCCAAAGTCCAGTTCCATTTCCGCCTCCGTCAGTTGGCATTCGTCCAGGAGCCCGCGGATTACGCGGGCATCAATATCTTCCGAGCGCCCGGTCATCGCCAATACCGTGCCGCGGTCGCCGTGGCTCGGATGCCAGTCAAGGACGGAGTCGACGTCGGGACCCGGCTTGCCTGCGGACGTGCCAGCGGGCGCCACATCGGCCGAATCCGCGAGCCACTTCCCCGTGCTTTCGAGCCAAACCCTCGGTCCGATTCCCTGGACGGCGATCCGTGTGGCGGGAGCAGAGGCAATCCATAGCCGGCCACGCATCCAATGCGTACCCGCGGCCAACCGTGGCAGTGCATCACGGAAGCGGCCCGGATGCAGTGGGCGGCTCGCTTTGTGAAGCACCGTGCGGAAGGAACCTGGTGTTTCGCTCGCCGCCACATGGACGACGCCGGGCCGGTTACGTGCCGCGGTTTCGGCCTGGTCGAAGCAGCCCGGACGGTAGGGGTCGGCCGTACCGACGGCAGCGGCATGCGGTGCCAATTCGACGAGCAATTCCATGCCGGTCGCCCATGACGCCGATCCTTCAGGATGGGCGCCCGTCAACGTTGCGCCCAGGCCCGGATACACCATGACCGTGTCCACGTGGCCGAACTCCCCGATAAGGAACTCACCGCTGGTGCGGTCATCCTGCGGCATGGACGTGAAGCCGGACTCGAACAAGGTATGGCGGTCCCAGATGTGGTCATCGAGGTCTGCGGGATCCAGCGCCAACACGGCATTGTCGATGACAGCCGGGCGGCTGAGCCCCTGGCGAAGCCCGGCAACGGCCATCCCGGCGGCGACGCCCGGCGGCAAGCCAAGCACAACATGGTCGAACCCGTATGCGGCGAGGCGTTCCGCCGTCGGTACGACGTCGAGCCGAACGGTGCAGCTGAGGCAGCCGTGCTCCAGGACTGTCGTTTCGCGTTCAACCAGGCGTCCATCCCGGTAAACCCTGCGCAGGACCAGCGAACCATCCAGCAGGTCATGGAGAACCACTGCCGAGTTGGCGTGGGTTCGACCCAACCTCCCCGTGGCTGCTTCCCGGCATTGGCTGTCGAGGGAACTGACGACTGTGAGATGCATGCGTTTATACTAATGAGAATCATTCTATTTAGCAAATGACGACTCATTGCGGGCCTGGGCCCCTCGATATCACGGGTGTTCCGGCTGCATTAGACTTGATTCGACCGCTGGCGGCCCCGCAGCGGGGAATCGTGTCCGGCTGACACAACACAAGGCCGGAAAGTACAAATTGAGGGGACTACGTGCAGATTGATTTTGCGCCATCCAGGCAGTCGACACTGGGTGTGGAATGGGAGTTGGCGCTCGTCAATGCACGCACCGGGGAACTGGTATCGGTCGCAAACGATGTCCTGAAGGGCGTCGCCGCGAACCACCCGGACCTCAATGAGGACGACGAACACCCCCATATCAAGCGCGAACTGCTGCTGAATACCGTGGAGCTTGTCACCGGGATCTGCGAAACGGTCAAGGACGCCAAAGAGGACCTCAGCCGCTCCCTTGCAGCTGTCCGCGAAGTCACCGACCCCATGGGCGTTGAGGTGTTCTGCGCAGGCAGCCACCCCTTCAGCCCTCCCCTGCTCCAGCCTGTCACCGACAAAGAGCGCTACGCCAAGCTCATTGAGCGGACCCAGTGGTGGGGACGCCAAATGGTCATCTACGGCGTCCACGTCCACGTGGGCATCGATCGCCGGGACAAAGTCCTGCCCGTCCTCGATGGCCTGGTCAATTACTTCCCGCATTTCCAGGCATTGTCTGCCTCCAGCCCCTACTGGGCAGGCGAGGAAACCGGCTACGCTTCCCAGCGGGCCCTGATGTTCCAGCAGCTTCCCACGGCCGGGTTGCCCTTCCAGTTCGAAACCTGGGAGGCCTACGAGTCCTACGTCCAGGACATGTTCACCACCGGGGTTATCGACGCCACCTCAGAAATCCGATGGGATATCCGGCCGGTAGCCAACCTGGGCACCATCGAAATGCGCATCTGCGATGGCCTTGCCACCCTCGAAGAAGTTGGAGCCATCGCTGCACTGACCCAGTGCCTGGTGGACGAATTTTCCTCCATCCTGGACGCCGGTGGCAGCATCCCCACCATGCCACCCTGGCATGTGCAGGAGAATAAATGGCGCGCCGCCCGCTACGGCATGGAAGCCATCATCATCCTGGACGCAGACGGCAACGAACAGCTCGTCACCGAGCACCTCGCGGAAACAGTAGCCCGGCTGGAACCGGTAGCTGCCAAGCTGGGCTGCTCCGAGGAGCTGGCCGACGTCCTCCGGATCATCGAGCGCGGCGCCAGCTACCAGCGCCAACGCCGCGTCGCAGCCGAGCATGACGGCGACTTGAAAGCAGTGGTGATGGACCTCGTCCAGCAAATGCGCAAGGGTCCCGATGCCTAGCTTCCGGCTTGGTGGCATGCCCGGGTTAACACCCGGGAGTTAATACCCTTTGGGCTGGATTACGCCTGGGCAGGCAGTGACACCGAAGTGACCGGCATGGACGAGTCCGGCGCGAAGGCAAGACCGCTCGGCCCGATGCCCGCCATGATCAACTGCGAACCCAATGCCGCCACCATGGCGCCGTTGTCAGTACAGAGGTCCAAGGGCGGGACGTGGAGGGTGATCCCGGCTGAGGTACAGCGCTGGCGGGTCAATTCGCGCAGCCGTGAGTTCGCTGCGACGCCGCCGCCCAACAGGACATCGGTGATGCCGTTCTCCTGGCACGCAAGGACCGCCTTGGAACTGATGACATCAACCACGGCTTCCTGGAAGGCCGCCGCAATGTCGGCCACGGGCACTTCCTCGCCGCGGGCCTCGAACTGCTCCACACAGCGGGCCACGGCTGTCTTCAGTCCACTGAACGACCAGTCGTAGCGGTGTGGGCCCTTGTCCTCGGCGGTCCCCATGTACTTGGGCTGAGTAAGTCCCCGCGGGAAACGGATGGATTTCGGATTACCCTGGCGGGCCAGCTTGTCGATGGCAGGGCCACCGGGATAGCCAAGGCCAAGGATGCGGGCCACTTTGTCATAGGCCTCGCCGGCCGCGTCATCGATGGTTGAGCCCAGCAGCTCAACGTCGTCCGTGATGCTCCTGATCCTGAGGATCTCCGTGTGGCCGCCCGACACCAGGAGCGCGCCAAGGTTCTCCGGCAACTGACCGGCGCCCAAGCCGGCGGCAGCACCGGCGTCGGGCTTTCCATCCAGCAGGCCGACGCCCACGTGGGCCACCAGGTGGTTGATCGCGTACAGCGGTTTGCCGGTGGCCAAGGCCAGGGCCTTCGCGGCACAAACGCCCACCATCAAGGCGCCGGCAAGGCCAGGTCCTGACGTGACCGCAATGGCGTCGATGTCCTCCAGCGTGACACCGGCTTCATGCAATGATTCCTGCAGCGTGGGAACAAAGGCATCCAGGTGGGCCCGGGAAGCGATCTCGGGGATGACACCACCGAAGCGCACATGCTCGTCCATGGATGAAGACACCGTGTTGGTCAGCAACGTGGTCCCCCGGACGATCCCGACACCGGTCTCATCACACGAAGACTCAATGCCGAGCACCAGCGGCTGCTTCAGTTCCTGCGGAAAAGTCGCGGTCATGCCGGAGCTCCTTCAGAAGAAGTGGAATCGGTCAGCGGGAGGCGCATGATCAGGGCGTCGGTGCCATCCCGGTAATAGCGCGGGCGGACGTGGATCTGTTCGAACCCGAAACGTACGTACAGCCTCTGGGCGCGCGGGTTGTCCGCGCGGACCTCCAGGAGTACGTCCGCGGCCCGCCGGCGCCGCGCCTCTTCGATGAGTTCGGTCAGGACCGCCGAGCCGATGCCTTGGCCTTCGAATTCAGGAACGACGGCGATCGTCTGGACATCCGCGATGGGCTCGATGCACATCAGCCCGGCATAGGCCACGATCTCCCCAGCGACCTCTGCAACCACGTAGCGGCGGGTTTCGGGCTGGGCCAATTCGTCAAAGAACATCTGCAGCGGCCAGGCGTCCACGGGGAACAACCGACGTTCCAACGCCTCGACCACGGGAATATCGGCCTCGGTCATGTCGCGCAGCAACATCTCAGCGGCCCCGGTCATAGCGCACGCTTCCGTGGGCCCGGGACCTGGGCGTCCGATTCCCGCAAATAGAGGGGCGTTGTGTCGAGGAGTGCCTGTCCCGCGGCGAGCCGGGCCAAGGCGAACTGACCCAGGGATGCCGCATTGGGTTGTGTTCCGGCGAAGTCCGGGTCCGCGCTGAGGACCTTCGCGTACAGACCTGCGCCTGCCCCAAAGACGGGCAAGTCCGGCAGCTCAGAAGCGAAACCCACATGCGGGCCATCCACGAGTTCCGGGAGCCGGCCATCGGCGACGGTGTACCGGGCCCAATAGACCTCTTTGCGCCGGGCATCGGTAGCCACCAGGAACTCGGAAGCCGACACCGTGGATTCCGCAACTTCCAGGGCAATCGCGTCCAGGCTCATCAGTCCGTGCAGCGGCTTGTTCCACACGAATGCGAGGGTGCGGGCCGTGGCAATACCGGAACGCAGCCCGGTGAAAGGACCAGGACCTACCCCGGTGACGATCGCATCGATGTCAGCTCCGGTAACACCCGCCCCCGCCAAGAGCTTCTCAATGCCCGGTGCAAGGACCTCGGCGTGGCTGCGGGTGTCCTCGGTGGCGAAGGAATCCACCACGCCTTCCATGGCGTCATCGGAGATCAGGGCCGCGCTGGCAACAGCGGAGGTGTCAATGGCCAGGATCAGCATCAGTTGCCTCCTTCTTCGGCAGGGCGGGATCCCGTTTCGTCCAGCAGGCGGGGTGCTACGGACCAGCGGGGACCAAAGCCCCGGAACACAATGGTGCGGGGCTCGTCGTCGTCCTCGGTATCAAAATCCAGGACGCCGCCGGTCTCTGCGGCACTGTTGCCGCCCACGGACCTGTGCAAATCGACTTCCAGGCGGCTCTCGGAGAGATGCTCCACCCGGTCCCTGCCCCACTCCACCACTGTCACAGCGGAGTCCATGGTGTTCTCGAGATCGATATCGTCCACCTCCGCGGCCGAGTCGAGCCTGTAAGCATCCACGTGGACCAGATCCGGGCCACCGGGCCTGGGACCATCAGGGAGGTTCGGGTGGATCCGGACCAGGACGAAAGTGGGCGAGATGATTCCTGCGCGGACGCCCAGCCCTTCCCCGAGTCCCTGGGTAAACGTGGTTTTGCCCGCACCCAGTTCCCCGGTCAGCACCAGGAGGTCCCCCGCTTCAAGCACCCCACCGAGGGCCGCCGCGAGAGCGTGGGTCTGGTCCGCCGTCGTTACCGTGACTGTGCGTTCCCACTGGGGTTGGTTCACAGCGCCGCCGTTTCGGCGTCGACGGCACCTGCAGGTGCCGCTGGACCGGTGGCGAGCTCGTTGACGTAGCTGCGCGGAACCCGGGAACTGATGCGGGTGACAATCTCGTAGTTGTTGGTGCTTGCTGCGGCTGCCCAATCATCCGCGGTCGGGCCACCGTCGGCGCCGTCGCCGAACATGACAGCTTCCGCGCCCTTGAGGGCATTGGCGGCCTCGACTGTCATGGGGCCAAGATCGATCACCATCTGGTCCATGGCGATCCTGCCCACCACGGGGTAGTTGGTACCGTTGACGCGCACAGGGCCGCCAGTGGCAATCCGAGGGACACCGTCTGCGTAGCCCAGCGGCACCAGGCCCAGCGTGCTCTCCCCGGTGGTGCGGTAGTTCAGCCCGTAGGAAACTCCCTGGCCTTCGGGGACCTTCTTGCAATTGGACAGCAGCGTGCGGACCGTCATTGCCGGATGCAATCCAAGGTCAGCGGACGTGGCGCCCTCGAACGGCGAGAGCCCGTACACGCCAAGACCTACGCGGACCAGGTCGAAATGCGAGTCGGGGCGGGACAGCGTGGCGGGCGTGTTGGCGATGTGGCGGACCTCGGTGTCCACGCCTGCGTCCTCGGCCATGGCGATGGCCTCACGGAAGATAGTGAGTTGCTCGTCGGTTTCAGGACGGTGCGGTTCGTCGGCCACGGCGAGGTGCGAGAAAATACCCACAACGCGCAGAAGCCCCTGGTCCTGGTAGTCCATTGCCTGGCCCAGCAACTGGTCCCAGTCCTCGATGGTGCAGCCGTTGCGGCCAAGCCCGGTGTCCACCTTCAGGTGCACCCGCGCCGGCCGTTCCTGTTCCCGGGCAGCAGCTACCACTGCGTCCAGTTCCCAGCCGGAAATTCCGACGTCGACGCCGGCGGCGACTGCCGCTTGGAAGTTGCTTTCGCGGGTGTGCAGCCAAGCCAGCAGCGGCGCATCCACCCCGGCAGCGCGCAAGGCGAGCGCCTCGGAAATGTGCGCCACACCGAGCCAGGCCGCTCCGGCGTCGAGGGCGGCGCGGGCCACTTGGACGGCACCGTGGCCGTAGGCGTCAGCCTTGACCACCGCCATCACGGAGGCCGGCGAGGCGATGGCGACGAACTGGCGGACGTTGTGCCGCACAGCGTCGAGATCGATCACAGCCGAACGTTCCAGCAGGGCCGACCTTGTTATGGAGGCCTTGGATCCGATCCCGATATCTGCTGCTGCTTCGTAAGTCACCCTAGAGATTCTAGTGGTGCCAGTGAATTCGGGTTAACTGCGGTGGGCCGCGGACGGTGGCCGCGCGCGTTACTGTGCGTCGGAGAGGTGGGCGATGGTGGCGCGTGCCCGCCGTTGCGCCTCCGCCGGGATGTCTTTGACGATCGGTTCCAGGAACGCGAAGCGACGGACCCACTGGCTGGATTGACGCTCCTTGCGCGCGTTTGCCCGGTGCCACCAGTCGGCGATGTCACCCCATCCGGGCGCAGCCAGCGATCCTCCGACTTCCTGGACTGCCAGCGAGGCACAGAGGTTCGCGAAGCGCAGCCTGTCCCCCAGCGTCCATCCCGCAAGGCAGCCCACAATGAAGGCCGCTCCAAAGCAATCCCCGGCACCCGTAGGGTCGGACGCAGAAACCGGCAGGGACGGAACCCACTCCTCTTCGCCGGTTTCCGAATCCACTGCCACAGCGCCTTGGGGCCCAAGGGTCACCACCGCAACGGGCACCCGGTCGGCCAGCGAATACAGGGCAGCCCACGGGTCTGCTTTGCCGGTGAACGCCATCGCTTCGGGCGCGTTGGGCAGGAAGGCATGGAAGTTCCCGAGTTGTTCGAGCCGACGCTCGGACCATTTGCCGGTGGGGTCCCACCCCACGACGCCGAAGAGTTTGGTTCCCGCTGTCTTCGCGGCCATCATCCACGGCTCCAGTTCCTCACCCAGGTCCGCGACGGCGGCGAGCGCCTTGGGTGGCTGCCCCATCAGTTCGGATGCACTGATGGGAGCAGGGTGGCCGTGGGTCACCATGGACCTGTCCTGGTTCACGCACATGGACACCGTGACCGGAGAGTGCCAGCCTGGAATCCTCCTGGACAGGGACAGGTCCACGTGTTCCTGGCTCTCCAATATCTGCCAGTTGTAGTCGCCGTAGCCGTCGTCCCCGAACGTTGCTGCCAGATTGGTCCGCAGTCCCAGCCTCGCGGCGGCGATGGCCTGGTTGGCCACGCCGCCCGGGCAGCTTCCCATGCCTTCGCTCCAGACTTCCGTGCCGGGTTCAGGTGCGTGCGGCAAGCCCGTGAAAATAATGTCCTGGAACACCGTGCCGGTCAGGAGGAGGTCGCATTGGTGATCGCCGTCAGACCTGACGGCGGCAAGGGGATCGTAACGTCGCTGGGGCATAGCGTCCATGCACGGCAGACTACGCTGCACCCTCCGGGCTGCATAGACTCGGACCATGCGGCTCATGATCGCCGGTGGCGGCGGATTCCGGGTTCCCCTGGTGTACCGGGCTTTGTGCGCGGGCCCCTTCGCGGGGTTGGTGGACTCACTGGTGCTTTACGACGTCGACGCGTTGCGGGTTGCGGCCATTGAGGCTGTGCTCCGCGATATGCCCACCGCGGCAGGTTCCCGGCCCGACGTCGTGGTTTCGACGGACCTGGCACAGGCCCTTGAAGGTACGGATGTGGTGTTCGCGGCGATGCGCCCCGGTGGAACGGCGGGCCGCATTGAAGACGAGCGCGTCGCCCTGGACTTGGGCCTGTTGGGACAGGAGACAACCGGGGCGGGTGGGATTTCCTATGCGCTGCGCTCCATTCCCCGGATGCTTGAACTGGCAGAGGCCATGCGTCGCCACTGCCCGGATGCGTGGCTGATCAATTTCACGAACCCCGCGGGGATGGTCACCGAGGCGCTGCGTCCAGTGCTGGGCGGGCACGTGATCGGGATCTGCGATTCCGCAGGCGGACTGGTGCAGCGGGCGGCCCGCGCCGCAGGGGCGCCGCTGAAGGACGGAATGCTCGACGGCGTGGGCTACTTTGGGCTGAACCACCTCGGCTGGCTATACCGGCTGGCTCCGGGTGGGACTGACCTGTTGCCCGGCCTGCTCGAGGACGAGAGGGCCCTTGGGTCCATGGAAGAGGGTCGGCTGTTCGGCCGCAAGCTCCTGAAGAGGCTCGGCTGCCTTCCCAACGAATACCTTTACTACTACTACCAAACCGCGCAGGCAACTGACGCCATCAGGGCCCAACAGGAAACCCGGGGCACCTCCATCCACCAGCAGCAACGCTCGCTGTACCCGGCGTTGGTGGACTCTGACCACGCCTATGCGCTGTGGGATGCCGCTCGACGGTCCCGGGAGGAAGGCTATTTGGCCGAAGCCCGCACCCACGGCGAACAACGGGATGAGGAAGACCTGGCCGGTGGCGGCTACGAGCGGGTGGCGTTGGCCCTCATGAAAGCCCTTTTCGGGGGCGGGAGGACCCAGTTGATCCTGAACGTTCCCAACTCTCCGGTGTCTGCCGCCGGCGGCCCGGCCACAGCGTATGGTGCGGTGCCCGGCCTTCCCGGGGACGCCGTCGTCGAGGTTCCCTGCGAGGTAACGCCCGACGGCGCCCTGCCGCTTGCGCAGGAGCGTCCCGGCAGGCAGTTCCTCACTTTGATGAAACGCGTTAAGGAGGTGGAGAAACTGACCATTCGTGCTGTCAGGGAGGGCGACCGGGAATCCGCCGTACGGGCCTTCGCCGCGCATCCGCTGGTGGGTTCGGCGTCGCTGGGCAAGGATCTGTTGGATCGGTACGAGCAGGCTTTCCCCGAACTGCGCAGGCTGTGGTCCTAGAGTTTCCGGTACATCACGTGCAGTCCGACGTACCCGATCTCAGGATGGTTGAACGCTTCAGGCACGGTGGCGAGGATGGTGAATCCCATGGATTGCCAGAGCCAGACCGCGCGGACGTTGCTCTCCACCACGGCGTTGTACTGCATGGCGTAGAAGCCGGCTGCCTTGGCTTCCGCCAAGGAGTACGCACACAGGGCCCGGGCAATGCCCTTGCCGTAGTGCTTGGCCCCCACCATGTACCCGGCGTTGGCCACGTGGCTGCCACCACCGCCCTGGTTCGCATGGAATTCGCCGGTTCCCAGCACCTCGCCGCTTCCCCGGTCGACGGCCACGAAGGTCTGTCCCGGAGCCTCCTTGAACCACTTGGCCCGCGCTGTCTCTTCCGTGGTGTCACGGTCCCAGGTGAACGTTTCACCGTCTCGGATCACGGGTTCCAGCACGGCCCAGATGCCGGGCCAGTCCGCGGTTGTTGCTTGTCGAATGTCGAAAGTCTTTTCGTCGGTCACAGCGGCCACGGTAGCAGCGTTGTCCACATAGCGGGTTTGCTTCGGCCAGGCGATGCCCGGCAGGAGTAGTGTTTTCTGCAGGGCAAACAGCCTTTGCCCCGTCTTGTCAGGAGGAACGCCATGCCATTGATTCGTCGCGTGGCATTCCTGTCCTTGCACACCTCCCCCATGGAGCAACCGGGTGCCGGGGACGCCGGCGGAATGAACGTCTACGTGCGGGCCCTCGCCATGGCATTGGCTGAGACCGGCGTGGAAGTGGAAATCTTCACGCGCTCCACCAAGGCCAACCAGCCCGCCGTCGAGCATCCCGGGCCCGGCGTCTGCGTCCACAACGTCATGGCCGGACCCCGCAGGAAGATTCCCAAAGAAGAGCTGCCGGAGCTCCTCCACCAGATGGTGGGCGAGATAGACCGGATCCGCCATGAACAACTGCACGGCCGCTACGATGCCATCCACTCCCACTACTGGGTTTCGGGGGTGGCAGGGCTGGAACTGTCGGAGCTTTGGGGCGTTCCCATGGTTCACACCATGCACACCATGGCCAAGGTCAAGAACCTGGTGCTGCAGTCCGGCGAGCGCCCCGAACCCCGTAGACGGGAAGAAGGCGAGCAAAAGATCGTCGACGGTGCAGCCCGCCTGGTCGCCAACACCCCCGCAGAGGCCGAGGAACTCGTCTCCCACTACGGGGCGGACCGCGACCGCATCGACATTGCACCGCCCGGGGTCGACCTGAACGTCTTCACACCGTCCTTCCGCAAGAAATCCCGCGCCCTCCGGGGAGTGCGCCCGGACAGTTTCCACATCCTCTTCGCCGGCCGGATCCAGCGGCTCAAAGGTCCGCAGGTGTTCGTGAAGGCCGCCGGAATCCTTCGTCGGCGCCGGCCCGACATCGACCTCGAAATGACCATCCTGGGATCCCTCAGCGGATCGAAGGACTTCAACCTCACGCAGATCATCCACGACGCCGGGCTCGACGACGTCGTCACCCACCGGCCGCCGGTCGTGGCTCCCGAGTTGGCCAGCTGGTTCCGCTCCGCCGATGTCGTGGTCATGCCCTCCTTCAGCGAGTCGTTCGGCCTGGTCGCCTTGGAAGCACAGGCGTGTGGCACACCCGTCGTTGCCACCAACGTCGGTGGCCTCTCCCGCGCCATTTCCGACGGCCGCACCGGACTCCTGGTGGATGGACACGACCCCTCGGACTGGGCGGACGCCCTGGAAGACCTCTACGACGACGTCCAGACCCGCGAAGGCATGGGAAGGCTTGCCGCCACCCATGCCGAGTCATTCGGGTGGCAGCGAACAGCCGCGATCACACTGGAGAGCTACCGGGAAGCAGTCAGCGGTTTGTTGGTCCCCAGGCGCTGAGTCCTCGCCTGTTTGGCTCAACGGTGCTGGTAGATTGTCGCGCACAGCGCAAGTACGCCCGGCCCGCAGCACCCTGTATGGCCACAGCCAAAGGACAACGATGTCTGAACAGAAGGTCCTAAGTGACCTGGAAATCGCCCACAAAGCCACCATGCTGCCCGTCGAGCAGATCGCCGAACGGGCAGGAATCCCTGTGGCCGCCCTTGAGTTGTACGGGCCCTACAAGGCCAAAATCAATCCGGCCAAGCTGCAACTCCCCCAAGGCAGGAAACCGGGCAAAGTGGTGCTGGTATCGGCCATGTCACCCACCCCGGCGGGCGAAGGCAAATCAACGACCACCGTGGGGCTCGCCGATTCCCTGGCACGGGCCGGGAACAACGTGATGATCGCCCTGCGTGAGCCCTCGCTTGGCCCAATCCTGGGGATGAAAGGCGGAGCCACGGGAGGGGGTTACTCCCAGGTCCTGCCCATGGACGACATCAACCTGCATTTCACCGGGGATTTCCATGCCGTGACGTCGGCCAACAACGCCCTCATGGCATTGGTGGACAACCACATCTTCCAGGGAAACGCCCTGGGCATCGATCCTCGCCGGATGACCTTCAAACGGGTGCTGGACATGAACGACCGCGCGCTGAGGGAGGTCGTTATCGGGCTTGGCGGACCGGCACAAGGAGTGCCCCGACAAGACGGCTTCGACATCACCGTCGCCTCCGAAATCATGGCAGTGTTCTGCCTTTCCACGGATCTGGATGACCTGCGAAGCAGGCTCGGTCGCATTACGTTCGGCTACACCTTCGACCGGTCCCCGGTGACCGTCGCCGACCTCGGTGTCGAGGGAGCCCTCACCATGCTGCTCAAGGACGCCATCAAGCCCAACCTGGTGCAAACCATCGCAGGCACCCCCGCGCTGGTTCACGGCGGCCCGTTCGCCAACATAGCCCATGGCTGCAATTCGTTGATTGCAACCCGCACGGCCATGGAGCTCGCCGATATCGTCGTCACCGAGGCGGGCTTCGGAGCAGACCTCGGCGCCGAAAAATACATGGACATTAAGGCGCGCATCGCAGACGTGGCGCCCTCCGCCGTCGTCATTGTTGCGACCATCCGCGCGCTCAAGATGCAGGGCGGGATTCCCAAGGACCGGCTCAACGAGCCCAACGTCGAGGCTCTGGCAGCGGGCGTGGAGAACCTGAAGCGGCACATCGGCAATGTGGCAAAGTTTGGCATCTCCCCCGTGGTCTCCATCAACAGGTTCGCCTCTGATACTCCGGAAGAACTGGACTGGCTCCTGGCCTGGTGCGCAGCCGAGGGCGTGGACGCAGCCGTCGCCGACGTCTGGGGGCGCGGCGGCGGAGGCGACGGCGGTGATGAGCTCGCAGCCAAGGTAACCGCCGCGCTGGAACGGCCCTCGGACTTCCACCATCTGTACACGCTGGAGCTCTCCGTCGAGGAAAAGATCCAAACCATTGTCCAGGAAATCTATGGGGCGGACGGCGTGGACTTTTCCGTACCGGCGCTCAAACGCCTCGCCGAGATCGAGAAGAACGGCTGGTCAGGACTTCCCGTGTGCATGGCCAAGACCCAGTACTCCTTCACCGACGACGCCTCCAGGCTGGGCGCGCCCAAGGGTTTCAAAGTGCACGTACGGGATCTGATCCCCAAGACAGGGGCAGGGTTCATTGTGGCCCTGACCGGTGCGGTGATGACCATGCCCGGCCTCCCCAAGGAACCGGCCGCCATGCGCATGGACGTCGACGCCGACGGCAACCCCACGGGCCTGTTCTAGCCCTCCCCCAAAAAATCCACCCGCCGCACGACAAACGCCCCCGCTCCCAGGTGTTGTTCACCGGGGTGCGGGGGCGCTTGTTGAGGGCTTTAGCGCTCGATGTCGCCGCGAATGAAGGCTTCCACCTTGTCGCGGGCGAGGTCGTCGTTGAACTGCTCCGGTGGGGACTTCATGAAGTAGCTGGAAGCGGAGAGCAGCGGGCCGCCGATGCCGCGGTCCAGGCCGATCTTGGCGGCGCGGATGGCGTCGATGATCACGCCGGCCGAGTTCGGGGAGTCCCATACTTCAAGCTTGTACTCCAGGGAGACAGGTGCGTCGCCGAAGTTGCGGCCCTCGAGGCGGACGAACGCCCATTTGCGGTCGTCGAGCCAGGCAACGTAGTCGGACGGTCCAATGTGGACGTCGTCGGCGTGCAACTCAGCCTCGACGTTGGAGGTCACGGCCTGGGTCTTGGAGATCTTCTTGGACTCGAGGCGGTCGCGCTCCAGCATGTTCTTGAAGTCCATGTTGCCACCGACGTTCAGCTGGTACGTCCGGTCCAGGGTGACGCCGCGGTCTTCGAACAACTTGGCCATGACGCGGTGCGTGATGGTGGCACCGATCTGGCTCTTGATGTCGTCGCCAACAATCGGAACACCGGCCTCGGTGAACTTGTCGGCCCACTCCTTGGTGCCGGCGATGAAGACGGGCAGGGCGTTGACGAATGCGACGCCGGCGTCGATGGCGCACTGGGCGTAGAACTTGGCGGCCTGTTCCGAACCCACGGGCAGGTAGCACACCATGACGTCAACCTTGGCTTCACGGAGCGCTGCGACGATGTCCACGGCCTCTTCGGGGGCTTCGACGATGGTCTCGCGGTAGTACTTGCCCAAGCCGTCCAGGGTGTGGCCGCGCTGAACGGTGACACCGGTGGCCGGGACGTCGGCGATCTTGATGGTGTTGTTTTCGCTGGCACCGATGGCGTCGGCCAGGTCCAGTCCAACCTTCTTGCTATCGACATCGAAAGCAGCGACGAACTGGACGTCATTGACGTGGTACTGACCGAACTCAACGTGCATCAGACCCGGGATCGTGGCCTTCGGGTCAGCGTCGCGGTAGTACTGGACACCTTGGACCAGCGATGCAGCGCAGTTTCCTACACCAACAATGGCAACACGAATCGGATGTGAAGACACGGAACTCCTTTGAGAAATAACCTCAGGTGCCAGGCGGGTCCCTGAGTATGTCCAGGGCGCGGCTAATTGGCACGGCGCCATTCGGCGCACACTTGCATTCTAACCAACACAGCAGGGACCGGTTTTGTTCCTTACCGGCCCCTGCTGTTTGTGTCAGTTCCTGCTGGCTACTTCTGCGCCCAAAGGTTGATGTCGGATTCCACCGCGAATTCGTCGATCGCCGTCAGCTCGTCCTTGCTGAACTCCAGGTTGTTGATAGCGCTTAGGGTGTCCTCGAGCTGCGCGACGCTGGACGCCCCGACGAGCGCAGAGGTAACGGGCGAGCCCTTCGGCTGCTCGCGCAGGATCCACGCAATCGCCATCTGGGCCAGGGTTTGCCCACGTCCTTCGGCTATCGCCTTGAGTCCGCGCACACGGTCCAGTTTTTCTTCCGTCAGCGCGGACTCGGAGAGGAACCTTTCCTTGGCCGCGCGGGAATCCGCCGGGACACCGTTGAGGTACCGGTCGGTCAGCATCCCCTGGGCGAGGGGCGAGAACGCGATGGAACCTGCTCCCACCTGATCCAGTGCCTCATAGAGGTTGGGTGAGCCATTCTCCGTCCAGCGGTTGAGCATGGAATAGCTGGGCTGGTGAATGAGCAGCGGCGTACCGAGTTCTTTCAGGATCCGGGCGGCCTCGATGGTCTGCTCCGGAGTGTAGGAGGAGATGCCGGCGTAGAGGGCCTTGCCGGAGCGTACTGCGTAGTCCAGCGCCCCCATGGTCTCTTCCAGCGGGGTCTCAGGATCGGGGCGGTGGCTGTAGAAGATGTCCACGTAGTCCAGGCCCATCCGCTCCAGCGACTGGTCAAGGCTGGAGATCAGGTTCTTGCGGGAGCCCCATTCACCATAGGGGCCTGGCCACATGTAGTAACCGGCCTTGGTGGAGATGATGAGTTCGTCTCGATACGGCTTGAAGTCGTCCTTCAGGTGGCGCCCGAAGTTCGTCTCGGCGGATCCGTCCGGTGGTCCGTAGTTGTTGGCGAGGTCAAAGTGGGTGACCCCAAGGTCGAACGCACGGCGCAGGATGGCGCGCTGTTCGTCGAACCGCTTGTCGTCGCCGAAGTTGTGCCAGAGGCCCAACGAGATGGCGGGAAGCTTTAGTCCACTGCGTCCGACGCGGCGGTAGGGCATGGTTTCGTAGCGGTTCTCCGCAGCCGAATAAGTCATACGTTCCATCCTGCCACTGCACAATCCAAGGGTGACGGCGCGTCCGCTATGTGGGCGCCGTCACCCTCGAATCAGGTCAGTTGATACGGACGACGACGGCGCTACCGCCAGGAAGCGTCAACGTCCCGTCGTCCAGGGCTGCTTCGTGGTCAGTGGCCAGCAGCACGGAGCCGTCCAGGGGTGTCGCGAGTGCCTCGTCCCCGAAGTTGCAGACAACCCGTACATCGCCGCGGGACATCTGCAGCCAGCGTTCGTCGTCGTCGAACTCAACCGAGGTATCCCCAAATCCGCCGTCCGCCAGTTCCGGGGTGTTATGGCGCAGCTGTGCCAAATCCTTGTACAGCTGCAGAAGGCGGGAGTGGTCTCCCTCTTCTGCTTCCTCCCACTTGAGCTTGGAGCGCTGGAACGTTTCTGGGTCCTGGGGGTCGGGAACGACCGCCGGGTCCCATCCCATGCGTTCAAACTCCTTGATCCGGCCTTCGGCTGTGGCCTTGCCCAGCTCCGGTTCCGGATGCGAGGTGAAGAACTGCCAGGGAGTGGACGCGCCATATTCCTCACCCATGAACAGCATGGGCGTGAAGGGGGACGTCATGGTCAGCACGGCACCGATGGCCAGTTTCCCGAAGGAGAGCGAGGCGGTGAGCCGGTCGCCGATTGCACGGTTCCCGATCTGGTCGTGGTTCTGCAGGCAAACCACCAGTGCTGACGGGTGTGCCAGGTCATGCCGGATGGGTCGGCCGTGGTGCCGCCCGCGGAAGCTGGAGTAGCTGCCATCGTGCAGGAAGCCATGTTCCAGGACCTTGGCCAGCACAGCCAGGGATTCGAAATCCGAGTAGTAACCGGTGATCTCGCCGCTGAGGTTGACGTGCACCGCGTGGTGGAAGTCGTCGCTCCACTGGCCTTCCAAGCCGTATCCGTTGTCCTGGCGCGGGTAGATGAGGCGCGGGTTGTTCAGGTCCGATTCCGCGATCAGGGTCTTGGGAATACCCGTCTCGGCTTCGATCCGGTCCGCCAACGCCCCAAAGTCCTCCAGGATGTGGACGGCCCGTTCGTCGCGCAGGGCATGAACAGCATCCAGGCGCAGCCCGTCCACGTGGTAATCGTGGAGCCACATTTCTGCGTTCTCCAGGATGTAGCGGCGGACATCGTCCGAGCCGGGACCATCCAGGTTCACGGAGTCACCCCAGGTATTGCCCTCCCCCGATTTCAGGTACGGGCCATACTTGGGCAAATAGTTTCCACTGGGTCCAAGGTGGTTGTAGACAACGTCCTGGATGACGCCCAAACCTGCTGCGTGGGCAGCGTCGACGAACCGCTGGTATGCCGCGGGTCCGCCGTATGGTTCGTGCACGGCGTACCAAAGGACGCCGTCGTAACCCCAGTTGTGGACACCGTTGAAGCCGTTGACCGGCAGCAACTCGATGAAATCCACGCCAAGGTCCACAAGGTAGTCCAGTTTCCCGGCGGCCGCATCCAGCGTCCCTTCCGGGGTGAAGGTGCCCAGGTGCAGCTCGTAAATGACCGAGCCCTTCAGTGCCTTGCCCTTCCATTCGGCATCCTGCCATTGGTGGACGTCGGGATCGAAGATCGCCGACAGGCCGTGGACGCCATCAGGTTGTCGACGGGAACGGGGGTCCGGGAAAGGACCTTCCCCGTCCACGAGGTAACCGTAGGAGTCACCGTCCGCTCCCCGTGCCACCGCGTCAGCCGGGGCGCGCCACCAACCGGTGGCCGCGCCGTCGTGCTGTTGTTCCATGGCGTACTCTTGACCGCCTGCGACCAGCCGCACCGAACCAGCGTTCGGCGCCCAGACGTCATAGCGGTTTTTCCCAGCAGCGTGCTCCAGCATCATGCTCCCTTTAGGTGTTCAAGCGTGCATTGCAGTGACGACGTTGGTCGTTCCGGAATCAGGTGGCAGGCACCAGCAGGGCCACGGGGTAACGCTCAAGCAGCCGTGCAACCGGCACAGCCCCGGCACTGTAGGACGCACCGGTCAGTTGGTCGATGCTGTCCACCGTGAGATCGATAACGGTGTCCCGCCACCCGCCGTCACGTTCGAGCCGCCTGGGCAGCCGGGTGGCTACCGTGAAGGCTCCCCGCTTTTCCGCTCCCCTGTCGAAGGCCACCACATGGCCTGCCGCCGAACCCCGAGCTGCCACCGGCAGGTAGCCTGCGAACAGCTCCGGCCGATCGCGGCGCAGCCTCAGGGCGCGGGAGAGCACCAGCAGCTTGGCCGATTCCTCCGTGAACGCCGGCTTGGCACCGGCGTCCAACTCGGCGAGTGCCGCGATGCGGGCCTTGAAATCCACGGGCCGCCTGTTGTCCGGGTCGGTCAGCGAACCATCCCGGAATTCCGTGCCCTGATAGACGTCCGGGACGCCGGGCATGGTCAGCTGGATCAGCTTCGCCGACAGCGAGTTCGTCGTCCCGAAGGGTTCAAGCTCGGCAACGAAGTTGTCCAGCGCGGCCGCAACTTCGGGGACATCAAAAGCGGCGTCGACGGCGGCAGCCAGGTGCCGTTCGAACTCGGCATTCGGATCGGTCCAGTTGGTCGAGTTTCCTGCTTCCCGCGCCGCTTTCAGGGCGTAGGACTGCAGGCGTCCACGATCAGCCGGCCAGGCTCCGACGATTGACTGCCATATCAACGCTGCGAGGGGGCCGTCCGGAATCGGAGCGAGTTGCTGAACCGTTCCCAGGAACAACTCCCACTCGGGAACAGCCTCCGAAATAACCGAAATCCGGGCGCGGGCGTCCTCGCTCCGTTTGGTGTCGTGCGTGCTCAGCGTGGTCATCGACAACGGCAGGAGCTGTTGACGACGTGCCATGCGCTCGTGGAAAACCCCTGCGGGGATTGAGAACTCGGTGGGGTCGGCTCCCACTTCCGTGAGCGTCCCCAGCCGCGTGTAGCGGAAGAACGCAGTGTCTTCCACACCCTTGGCCATGACCATTCCGGAGGTCTGCTGGAAACGGCGGGCCAGCGGGCCGGATTCATCAAGGAGCAGTGGCTCCAAGCGACGCAGTACGGTGTCGAGATCCGGGCGGTGCCGTGCTGCTTCTTCTATGGACTGGCTCAGGACCTTGGCGCCGTAAGGCAGGTAAGTCCTGTAGATCGGGAAGCAGCAAATGATCTCAGCGAGGGCATCCGCGACTTTCCCATGGGGAAGTTCCAGGGATTCAGGAACCAAACGCGCCAGCCGCAGTATCTCGGAGCGCAGGATCCCATCGGCAATGCGTCGCTTCGTCCCACGGATCATGGCGTGGTAATCAGCGGGCGCATCCGTTCCACGGAGCCGGGCGTCGAGGGAGTTCAGGTACTCCTCGGCTGAGGGGTCCACGAACAAGCGGTCCACATCGGCAAGTGCGTCATAGCCGGTGGTGCCTTCACAGTCGAAGGTCTCCGGAAGCTGTTCGCCCGGTTCAAGGATTTTTTCCACCAGCAGGTATGCCCCGCCGGTAGCCTCCCGCAGCCTGGCCAGGTAGCCTTCCGGGTCGGCCAAGCCATCGGGGTGGTCAATCCTCAGCCCGTCAACCAGGCCGTCACGGAACCAGCGGACAATTTCCTGGTGCGCTTCATCGAAAACCCAAGGGATTTCGACCCGCACGCCAGCCAACGTGTTGACCGCGAAGAATCGCCGGTAGTTCAGCTCGGCATCGGCACGCCGCCAGCCGACCAGCTCGTAGTGCTGCCGGGCATGCACATCTTTCGGGCTGTCACCTTCGGCGTAAGTTCCCTCTGCCAGCGGAAAGGCATGATCGTAGTAACGCAGTTCACCGTCCACGACCTTGAGTTCGTCGAGGTCGTCATCGCTGCCCAGGACCGGAACGCGGATCTTGCCGCCGCCAAAGGCCCAGTCGACGTCGAAGGCTTCGGCGTACTTGGAACCCTGGCCCTCCTTCAGGAGCTGCCACCACCACGAGTTCTGCTTGGGTGAGGCGACTCCCATGTGGTTTGGCACGATGTCAGCCAGGATGCCAAGGCCCTGTTCCCGGGCTGACCGGGCCAGGGCTTCGAGCCCCTCAGGGCCGCCGCGGGAGGCATCCACGGTTGACGGATCGGTGACATCGTAGCCGTGATCAGAGCCTTGTTCGGCCGTCAGGATCGGTGACACGTAGACCCAGTCGACTCCCAAGGAGCGCAGATAGCCGGTTAGCCCGGCAGCGTCCTGGAGGGTGAAGCCCGGACGGATCTGCAGCCGATACGTCGAGATGGGAGTTTTCACGCCTGGTTCTCCTTTGAAGCCGGCTCAGCTGCAGCGTCGCCGTCCTGGCCGCTCTCCTGCGTGGCGGTCCCCTCCCCCTTGTAGTCGAAGGGCAGGGACGTTACGGCGGGAGAAGTGAGCGATGCCGTTTCCGGGGTGCTCGTCTGGGTCAGGGCAGCCAGGGAAGCAGCCACGGAATGATCGGGCTCAACCTCGGGCGTGCTGTGGGCGCGGAGGACCACCAGAGACTTGCCGCTGACCTTCAGGTGCTGCTCGGGCTTGATGACGCCGGCTTCGGCGCCCTCTCCAGCGGTGTCGATCATGACGTCCCACGCGGGCGCGTACTCGTCCGAGGGGATCTGGAAGTCCACATCTTCCTGGTCGGCGTTGAAGTAGAGCAGGAAGTTGACGTCCGTGATGCGCCGGCCCTGGGTGTCGCGGCCGTTGATACCGTCTCCGTTGAGGAACACGCCCACGGAGCGGCCGAAGGCTTCGTCCCAGTCGGACGGGCTCATGGTGCTGCCGTCAGCATCCAGCCATACGATATCCGGGAGCCGCTCACCTTCGCCACGGAGGACCGGGCGTCCGTCGAAGAAGCGGCTGCGTCGCAGGCTGGGGTGCTTGGCGCGCAGGGCGCTCACCGCCGCCGTGAATTCGATCAGCGGCTGGTCCACGTTGTCCCAGTTGATCCATGTGAGCTCGGAGTCCTGGCAGTACCCGTTGTTGTTGCCGTTCTGTGTCCGCCCAAGCTCATCGCCGTGGAGCAGCATCGGTACACCCTGTGAGAGGAACAGGGATGCAATGAAGTTGCGTTGCTGGCGTGCCCGCAGCGCAAGCACTGTGGGATCTTCGGTCGGCCCTTCCTCGCCGCAGTTCCATGAGCGGTTGTGGGATTCGCCGTCGTTGTTGTCCTCGCCGTTGGCCTCGTTGTGCTTCTCGTTGTAGGACACAAGGTCCATCAACGTGAAGCCATCGTGTGCCGTAACGAAGTTGATCGAGGCGTAGGGCCGGCGTCCGGAGTGCTCGTAAAGGTCTGCCGAACCGGTCAGGCGGGACGCGAATTCACCCAAGGTGGAGGGCTCACCGCGCCAGAAATCGCGGACGGTATCGCGGTACTTGCCGTTCCATTCGGTCCACTGAGGCGGGAAGTTACCCACCTGGTAGCCGCCGGGGCCGACATCCCACGGCTCGGCAATGAGCTTCACCTGGGAAACAACCGGGTCCTGCTGGATGAGTTCGAAGAACGTGGAGAGCTTGTCCACATCGTAGAACTCACGAGCCAGGGTGGACGCGAGGTCGAAGCGGAAGCCATCAACGTGCATTTCGGTGACCCAGTAGCGGAGTGAGTCCATCAACAACTGGAGGGAGTGCGGGCTGCGAACGTTGAGCGAGTTTCCGGTGCCCGTGTAGTCCATGTAGTACTTTTGGTCGTCCTCCACCAGCCGGTAGTACGCGGAGTTGTCGATGCCCTTGAAGGACAGCGTGGGTCCCAAGTGGTTGCCTTCGGCCGTGTGGTTGTACACGACGTCAAGAATCACTTCGATGCCTGCGCTGTGCAGTGCGCGGACCATGGCTTTGAAGTCCTGGACCTGTTGCCCGGTATCGCCCTTGGAGCTGTAGCTGTTGTGGGGCGCGAAGAACCCGATGGTGTTGTAGCCCCAGTAGTTACTCAGGCCTTTGTCCTGCAGGATGCCGTCATTGACGAACTGGTGCACGGGCATGAGCTCGATCGCTGTGATGCCGAGCTTCTGCAGGTGTGAAATCACGGCGGGGTGGGCAACGCCCGCGTACGTGCCGCGCTGCTCTTCGGGCACCTCCGGATGGGTCTGCGTCAGGCCCTTGACGTGTGCCTCATAAATGACCGACTTGTGGTACGGGATCCGCGGGAGCTTGTCGCCGTCCCAGTCGAAGAACGGGTTGATCACCACACCGAGCATCATGTGCGCGGCGGAGTCCTCGTCATTCCGGGACTCCGGGTCACCCATGTTGTAGGAAAACAATGACGGATCCCAATCGATCTGCCGGTGGACAGCCTTGGCATAAGGATCCAGGAGCAACTTGTTGGGGTTGAACCGTTGACCCGCGTCGGGGTCGTAGGGCCCGTGCACGCGGTAGCCGTACTTCTGCCCGGGCTGAACCTGCGGCAGGTAACAGTGCCATACATAACCATCAACCTCGGTGACATCTACGCGGACTTCCCCGCCGTCGTCGTCGAAGAGGCACAACTCCACTTTTTCGGCCTTCTCGCTAAACAGCGCGAAGTTGGTGCCGGTGCCGTCAAAGGTGGCACCCAGCGGATAAGCCGATCCGGGCCAGACTTCCATGCGTTCTCCTCTTGATGATGCGAACAACTGTTGCAAGACTACAGAGAACCCCGACAACGACAGTAACCTTAGGGTCTTGTGTGGTCGTATTCCGCGCTGAGCGAACCAATGACGGCTGGAACGGCCTTCATGATTGCTGAGGCTGTAATGGGTCCACCGTCAAAAATGGCAGATGCGTTGGCTCCTGCCCTGCCATGGACGCTCGCCGCGACGGCTGCCACAGCAGCCCAACGGTCCGCTTGCTCCAAGCCCAAGGCAGCATAGGCGCCGTCGTCGTCCCTGACCTCTTCGGCGGACTGCGCCACCAGGGCACCCAAAACGCCGGCCAAGACATCACCGCTCCCGGCGGTTGCCATCCACGCAGTGCCCTCCGATTGACTGAAAACAACGCCCGACGGCGAGGCCACGAGTGTGGTGGCACCCTTCAGCAGCACCGTGGCGCCGGTCAGTTCGGCGGCCAGCCGTACGAAATGCAGTGGGCGGGCTTCCACGTCGTCGCGGGCCACTGCGATCTCACCCAGGGCCGGAAGTGAATCGAGCAGGGAGGCCAGCTCCCCCGCGTGCGGTGTCAGGATCCAGTGTGGCGGACAACGGTCCGGCAGGACGCCCAGCGCTCCGGCATCAACCACCACGGGCAATCCGACTTCCATGGCTTTCTTCGCCGCGTCCCCGGCGCGCCGCAGTTGTTCATCCCCATCCACCCCTGGCCCCAGCACCCAGGCCTGGACGCGACCAGAATCGCCGGACTCCCACAAGGCCTCAGGGGTCAGGGCCAGCACAGCCTTCGCTGCGGCTTCTGGGCCCAAATACCGCACCATCCCCACTCCGGCAAGTGCTGCAGCGTGGACACTCAGGACGGCGGCACCGGCGAACCGCGCAGAACCTGCCACCACCCCAAGGACACCCCGTGAGTACTTGTGCGCGCGGCGATCCGGTGTCGGAAGCAGGGGTCCGAGGTCGCCGGCAGTGAGGCGTCGCAGCTCCGGGCTCACGGAACCAAGCCCGGATTCGATACCGATTGGCACCAGTTCAACCCGACCCGCACAGGCCTCCCCCGGGTCAGTCATCAGGCCGGCTTTGATGCCGCCGAAAGTGACCGTCACGTCCGCATTCAGCACGGGCCAGTGGACTTCCCCTGTGCCGGCGTCCAGTCCGCTGGGAAGGTCGCAGGCTACTACCAGGGAGGGGCGCAGTTCCTGCAAGGCGGCAACCAGCTCGGCTGCAGCCCCACGCAAGCCTCCACGGGCCCCCGTACCAAGCAGGGCATCGATGATTGCATCGTCGCCGGCGCACATGACGGCGAGTTCTTCGGCGTTCCCGGGCTCCAGGCGCAGGGTCCGACCACCGGCGGCGGTAAAAGCAGCCAGTGCCCCGGGATGGACTTCCGGGGCGGCGAGGACCGCCGTCGTGCGCATTCCGCGACGGGCAAGGAAGGCTGCGGCGAAAAGACCGTCTCCACCGTTGTTTCCCTTGCCTGCAAGGACCGTGACGCTGGCGCCGCTCAGCTTACGTTTCCTTTTGACCTGCCGGACTACCTCTTGCGCCAGCCCGTAGGCCGCCCGCTGCATAAGAACAGCGCCCTCGCCGGAGTCCAGGAGCGGTTGTTCCGCATCCCTGATCTGTTGTCCGGTGAAGGCGCTGATCATTGTTCTGTTATGCCTGCCCTAGCCCTCGGCAATAACGGTGGCCGTAGCGATGCCGCCGTCGTGGCTGATGGACAAGTGCCAGCGCTTGACGCCTTTGGCCTCAGCCACGGCAAGTACCGTGCCCTTGACCTGAACGGTAGGCCCGTTTTCGTCCAGCCCGATCCAGCAGTCCTGCCAGTTCATTCCCGCAGGCGCGCCGAGCACTTTGGCCACGGCTTCCTTGGCCGCGAACCGGGCAGCCAAAGAGCGGGTGTTGAGCTCGCGTTCCGCGGGAACAAACAAGCGGTCCCGGAGGCCGGGGGTCCGCTCCAGCTGCTTGCCGAACCGTTCGATGTCTACGACGTCTACGCCAATGCCAACAATCATGCCGTTATTCTACGGTCACGCTCTTGGCGAGGTTACGCGGCTGGTCGACGTCGTAACCCTTGGCACCGGCAAGTTCAGCGGCAAAGATCTGCAGCGGAACCGTGGTGAGCAGCGGCATCAACAGGGTGGGCGTCTCAGGAACGTAGAACACCTGCTCTGCGTAGTCCTTGACCGACTCGTCGCCTTCCTCGGCAATCACCAGGGTGCGGGCGCCACGTGCGCGGACTTCCTGGATGTTGCTGACGACCTTGGAGTGCAGGGAGTCTCGGCCACGCGGGGAAGGCACCACGACGAAGACGGGCTGGCCGTCGTCGATCAGGGCGATCGGGCCGTGCTTGAGCTCGCCGGCTGCGAAGCCTTCTGCGTGGATGTACGCAATTTCCTTGAGCTTCAAAGCACCTTCGAGGGCTACCGGGTAGCCGACGTGGCGGCCCAGGAACAAGACGGACTTTTCGTCCTTCATGCTGCGGGCGAGCTCGCGGAGGGGGCCTGCGTTGTCCAGGATGTGCTGGATCTTGGCCGGGATCTTGGACAGGTCCGCGAGGACGTCCTTGATCTGGCCGGAGAAGATGTTGCCGCGCAGCTGGGCCAGGTACAGGCCCAACAGGTAAGCGGCAGTGATCTGCGCCAGGAACGCCTTGGTGGACGCGACGGCGATCTCCGGGCCTGCGTGCGTGTAGAGCACGGCGTCGGATTCACGCGGGATGGTGGAACCGTTGGTGTTGCAGATGGAAATGGTCTTTGCGCCCTGTTCGCGGGCGTAGCGGACGGCCATCAGCGTATCCATGGTTTCGCCGGACTGGCTGATGGAGACCACCAGCGTGTTGGAATCGACGATCGGGTCGCGGTAACGGAACTCGTGTGCGAGCTCCACTTCCGTGGGGATGCGGCACCAGTTCTCGATCGCGTACTTGGCAACCAGGCCGGCGTAGGCCGCGGTGCCGCAAGCGAGGACGATGATCTTGTTGACCTGCTTAAGCAGCTCCGGGTCGATGCGGAGCTCATCCAGGGTCAGCTTGCCGTCAAGGTCCGAACGTCCCAGGAGGGTCTGCGCTACGGCGTCAGGCTGGTCGTGGATTTCCTTCTCCATGAAGGAGTTGAACCCACCCTTTTCTGCCGATGCCGGGTCCCAGTCAACGTGGTATTCCTTGCCTTCGGCCGGTGCGCCGAAGAAGTCGGTGATCTCCACCGAATCAGCCGAGATGGTGACGATCTGGTCCTGGCCCAGTTCCACGGCACGGCGGGTGTAGTCGATGAAGCCGGAGACGTCGGAGCCGAGGAAGTTCTCGCCCTCGCCCAGGCCTACGACCAGCGGGGAGTTGCGGCGGGCGGCCACGACGACGTCGGGCTGGTCCGCGTGGACGGCCAGGAGGGTGAAGGCACCCTCAAGGCGCTGGCAGGCGAGGCGCATGGCCTCGGTGAGGCTGCCGCCGTCGTTGAGTTGGGTACGGAAGATGTCGCCGATGAGTGCAGCCGCTACTTCGGTGTCGGTTTCCGATTCGAAGGTGACGCCCTTGCCGAGGAGCTCCTGCTTGAGCTCGGCGAAGTTTTCAATGATGCCGTTGTGAATCACGGCCAAGCGGCCGCCGTCGGAGAGGTGCGGGTGCGCGTTACGGTCGGTTGGTCCGCCGTGCGTCGCCCAGCGGGTGTGACCGATGCCGGTCAGGGACTCCGGGATGGGGTTTGCTTCGAGCTCGCCAATCAGGTTGCTCAGTTTTCCGGACTTCTTACGGGACGAGATGGTGCCGTCAGCCACCACTGCGACGCCGGCGGAGTCATAGCCGCGGTACTCAAGACGACGCAGCCCCTCCACAACGACGTCCAGGGCGCTGTGACCAGCTGCCTTACGGGACGAATTGCCAACATAGCCTACGATTCCACACATGGGCTCAAGCTTAGCGGCTCATGCAAACAACTGATGTGGGACGTCCCAGCTCTTAGGCTATATGACGAGAGCCAAGTCACTCATAATTCACCCTCCCGTCGTCGCGCATTTCCTGATCCGCCCCGCGGAGGGCAGAATCATGAGCGTGACTTTGCAACGCACCGAAGCTAATGGCGACGGCGCTTCCCCGTTTGTTGAGCTGGACCGCCAGACCTGGTCCAGGCTTGCAGCACAGATGGAGCAGCCCCTCAACGAAGAGGACATATTCCGTCTCCGGGGCCTCGGCGACCCCCTCGATATGAAGGAAGTCCGGGAGGTTTACCTCCCCCTTTCGCGGCTCCTCCACCTGTACGTGCAGGCCTCCCACCAACTCCACGCCGCCACCACCACGTTCCTGGGTGAGCAGACACAGCGCACTCCCTTCGTCATCGGCGTCGCAGGTTCCGTTGCCGTAGGCAAGTCGACCATCGCCCGCGTGCTCCGGGAAATGCTCAGGCGCTGGCCCGGTACGCCCAATGTGGAACTCATCACCACTGACGGCTTCCTCTACCCCCTGGCTGAGCTGAAACGGCGCCACCTGCTCGAACGCAAGGGCTTCCCCGAGTCCTATGACCGCCGCGGGCTCCTCCGCTTCGTCTCAGAGGTCAAGGGAGGTGCGGAGGAAGTCCGCGCGCCCTGGTACTCGCACGTCACATACGACATCGTGCCCGGTAAGGAAGTCGTGGTCCGGCGCCCCGATGTCCTGATCGTCGAAGGCCTGAACGTTCTGGCTCCGGCGCGTCCCCGCATGGACGGCAAGCAGGGATTGGCCGTCAGCGATTTCTTCGACTTCTCCATCTATGTGGACGCCAAAACCTCATACATCGAGGAATGGTACGTGGACCGTTTCCGCAAGCTCCGCAGTACGGCTTTCGCGCAGCCCGAATCCTACTTCCACCGTTATGCCACGCTCTCCGACGACGACGCCGAATCGACGGCGCGCGGCATCTGGAAGCGAATTAACGAGCCGAACCTCGAGGAGAACGTGCTGCCGACCCGTGGACGGGCCCAACTGGTGCTCACCAAGGATGCAGACCACTCAATCCGCCGTATGCTCCTCCGGAAGGTCTGAGCCCTTGGCCACCCAGCAACCAAGCCGCAGGGCCTTTACAGGCCTGCTCACAGCCGGCGCCGGGCTACTCGCATTGTCAGCCTGCTCGCCGGCCAGCAACACGCCCTCAACCGCTGCGGCCGATACCCCCACTGGATCTCCGAGCCCCACCGTGACGGCCACGTCCGCGTCGCCTGCCGTCACCCCCACCGACGTCGCGGCGACTCCGCTACCCAGCGCCACGCCGTCGAGCGCTGCCGCCCCACAATTCTCCCTCACCGACCCAACCAGCCCCTGGGTGGTGGTGAACAAGCACCGGCCGCTGAACCCGCAGAACTTCGTTCCCGCGGATCTCGTGCAACCCAACATCCGGCTCGCCGTCAGCGGCGAAGCGTCATTGGTCAACAGCACGACGGCGGCTGCCGCAGAGAAGATGTTCGGCGCCGCAGCCGCGGAGGGCGTCATCATGACGTTGGCATCGGGCTACCGCTCCTATACCACCCAGGTAGCCACCTACAACGGCTATGTCGCCAGCACGGGGCAAGCAGCCGCCGACCGCGCATCCGCCCGCCCCGGACACTCCGAACACCAAACAGGCTGGGCCTTCGACATCGGCGACGGTGGGGGCGCCTGCAGCTTCCAGCCGTGTTTCGCTGAACAGCCCGCCGCCGTGTGGGCCAAAGCCAACGCAAGCAAATTCGGCTTCGTGGTCAGGTACCCGTGGATGTTCCACGAAACCACCGGCTACTTCTACGAGTCCTGGCACCTGCGTTACGTCGGCGTGGAAGCGGCAACGGATATGGCGGCACGCGGTATCGCCACCTTGGAGGAGTACTTCGGGCTCGAAGCGGCGCCGGACTACCTCTGAGCGTTTGTGTTTTAAAGAAGAATGGCCCGCTCCCCGATGAATCAGGGAGCGGGCCATTTCGTTTCTTAGACAGCCAATTCGCTGGAAGCGCCCAATCGTTCGCGGACAACAGCTGCAAGACCCGTACAGATCCGCTCAGCAGTTTCCATGTCGGCGGCCTCCACCATAACGCGCACCAGGGCTTCGGTACCGGACGGGCGAAGCAGCACGCGGCCGGTTTCACCCAATGCGAGTTCCGCAGCGGCAACCGCAGCAGCAACGCCTTCATCGGTACCTGCACGGGCCTTGTCCACGCCCTTGACGTTGATCATGAGCTGCGGGAGCTTGGTCATCGCGGTGGCCAGTTCCTTGAGGCTGCGGCCGGTCAGTGCCACCTGCGCTGCAAGCTGGAGGCCGGTCAGGACACCGTCGCCCGTAGTTGCGTAATCGGAGAAGATCACGTGGCCGGACTGCTCGCCACCGAGGTTGTAGCCGCCGTCGCGCATTCCTTCAAGCACGTAGCGGTCGCCCACTGCCGTTTCGAGGATGGTGATTCCGGCTTCGCGGAGGGCGATTTTGAGGCCAAGGTTGCTCATGACTGTGGCTACCAGGACGTTGTCCTTGAGCTTCCCTGAGTCCTTGAGGGCGAGGGCCAGGATCGCCATGATCTGGTCACCGTCCACCTCGTTGCCTTCGTGGTCCACTGCCAGGCAGCGGTCGGCGTCGCCGTCGTGCGCAATGCCGAGGTCAGCTCCGTGCTTTACAACAGCTTCCTTCAGCGGGCCCAGGTGGGTGGATCCGACGCCCTCGTTGATGTTCAGGCCGTCCGGCTCAGCACCAATCACCACAACATCAGCACCAGCGTCCTTGAACACCTGCGGTGAGCACCCGCTGGCTGCACCGTGGGCGCAGTCGAGAACGACCTTCAGGCCGTCAAGGCGCTTGGGCAGGGTTCCAAGGAGGTGGACGATGTAACGGTCTTCGGCGTCGGAGAACCGCTGGATGCGTCCGACGTCGGCACCCACCGGGCGCTGCGGCTCTTGGCCCAGCTGTGCCTCGATGGCGTCCTCGACGTCGTCGGGGAGCTTCTGGCCGCCACGGGCGAAGAACTTGATCCCGTTGTCGGGCGCGGGATTGTGGGAGGCCGAGAGCATGACCCCAAAGTCAGCGTCCAGGTCTGCAACCAGGTAAGCGGCGGCGGGGGTCGGCAGGACACCGGCGTCGTAGACGTCGATGCCGGAGCTGGAAAGCCCTGCTTCGACGGCCGCGGCGAGGAACTCACCGCTTGCCCTGGGGTCCCTGGCGACGACGGCGCGGGGCCGCTTGCCGTTGGTTGCGCGGTCATGGCCGAGTACGACGGCGGCGGCCTGGGCGAGCTGCATAGCCAGCTCAGCAGTAAGCAATCCGTTCGCGAGACCGCGCACGCCATCTGTTCCAAATAATCTAGACATCGGCTCAAGTTTAGACGACGACGGGACACCATCAGTTCAGGGACGCATCGGAGAGTCACACTGGAACCCCAATCCAGGCGCCTGCGGGCCGCCTTAAACGGCGAAAGCCCGCCCCGCCACAGTGGCGGAACGGGCTTTCGTGCAGCGAATTAACGCTTGGAGTACTGCTGAGCCTTACGTGCCTTCTTGAGACCAGCCTTCTTGCGCTCGATGACGCGGGCGTCACGGCTCAAGTAACCGGCCTTCTTGAGGGTTGCGCGGTTGTTGTCGACGTCGATCTCGTTCAACGAGCGAGCAACACCGAGACGCAGCGCACCGGCCTGGCCGGAGATGCCACCACCGTGGATACGGGCGATGACGTCGTAGGCGCCTTCGAGATCAAGGATCTTGAAGGGCTCGTTGACGTCCTGCTGGTGCAGCTTGTTCGGGAAGTAGTTGTCCAGCGTGCGGCCGTTGATGGTCCACTTGCCGGAGCCCGGTACGACGCGAACGCGTGCAACGGCTTCCTTGCGGCGGCCAACAGCTGCGCCGGCAACGGTCAGTGCCGGGCGCTCCTTCTTGGGAGCATCTTCAGCAGCGTTGCTGCTTTCAGAGGTGTAGCTGGTGAGGGTTTCCTCGGCCTCGACGGCTTCGGCGGTCAGTTCTTCGTTCTGAGCCACGGTTCTCCTTGTAATGAAAAGTTGGTTGGTGGCCAGGACTACTGGGCGACCTGGGTGATTTCGAAAGTCTTCGGCTGCTGTGCAGCGTGGGGGTGCTCAGCGCCACGGTAGACCTTGAGCTTGCCCAGCTGCTGAGCTGCGAGGGAGTTCTTGGGGAGCATGCCCTTGATGGCCTTCTCAACAGCGCGAACCGGGTTGGATTCCAACAGTTCGGCGTAGTTGACGGAGGTCAGGCCGCCCGGGTAACCGGAGTGGCGGTATGCGCGCTTCTGCTCCAGCTTGGCGCCGGTGAGGGCGACCTTTTCAGCGTTGATGATGATGACGAAGTCGCCCATGTCCATGTGGGACGCAAAGGTCGGCTTGTGCTTTCCGCGCAGCAGTGTTGCGGTCTGGCTGGCAAGACGACCAAGGACAACGTCGGTGGCGTCAATGACGTGCCACTGGCGGTTGATATCGCCGGGCTTCGGGGTGTACGTACGCACGGTTTTGCCTCGTTCTTGTTCTGGCGTTCATGTTTTAGGCGACACGCAATAAGGCGTGTACCTACTATGTATGCGCTACCGGAGCAGAGGTGAGGGCTCTATGTACCAGTCATCCCAGGATCTCGAAATGCCTCAGGAGTTAGCGACCCTGCAACTGGATCCCCCATAAGGCATGTGTCATCGAGATAGGACACGCACAACGACTCTAAACAATACCTTCAACGGGGCGCCCGGGTCAAAATGGGGTTACCGCACATGGGGGTACCTGTGTTAATGAGGGGGAAACACGTGACCGATGGACTTGCCTTGCCGCTCCTGCTGGCCCTGCCCGGTCTGCTGTTGAGCCCGCTGGCCGAGTCCCTCATCCACGCCTGGCTGCCGCGGCTTGGCGGACTCCCCTCCCCCAGGGTCCGGATCACGACGGCGGCCGTCACCGCCTTGCTGTTTGGCTTGCTCGCGTGGCGGTTCGGCTTTTCTGCCGAATTGCCGGCTTTCCTTTTTCTGGCGCTCTGTGGGGTGCAACTTTCCCGCATTGATTTCACGCTGCATTTGCTGCCGAATCCGCTGGTTCTGCTCCTGCTTGGTGGTGGCGTGGGTCTTCTCGCGACCGCCGCAACGCTGGCTCCTGCGTGGAGCGAGCTGCTCCGTGCCCTGGCGGGTGGGGCCATCTTGTTCGCCGGCTACCTGATTCTGGGACTTTTTTCGCCCGGGAGCATCGGAATGGGCGACGTAAAGCTCGCAGCTCCCCTTGGCCTGTACTTGGGTTACTTGGGTTGGGCGCAGGTACTCTACGGCGGACTGCTGGGATTCGTGGTGGGCGGGTTGCTCACGGTGCTGATGTTACGCCTGCGACGCGGGGAAAAACCGAGGGAGACAGCTCACGGGCCAGCAATGGTCATCGCCGCCCTGGCCGTTGCCGTGGTCATGGTTTAGCCCTGCCTGAGTACGCACTAACCAAGGCTGACTCCCCCCTTCGAAATTAATAAGGCCACTGTCAAAACCAAGTAGTTTGGGTCCCTTGCACCCCCAAAACTGAGTACTTCCCAGCTCGGGCGCACCCCGCCAAGTAGTGCCCCTACCAGGAAATCGAGTACGGCTACGCATTGTCGCGACGGCCACCCAGGGTGAATTCTTATGTCATCGAATTCCGAACCGCTAAAGGAAACATGGGGGTAGTTCGGAACTCGAAGCAAATTCCGATAATTTGCTGGACCTATAACCCATTTTGCATTCACTTTTTCTGGGAAGGATTTTCCAATGTCTACTTTTATGTTCACCATCACTTCGTACATCGCCGGCGTCAAGGACCGCTTCACCAAGGAGGAGAAGGGAGCCACGATGGTTGAATACGGCATCATGGTCGCCGCCATCGCCGTCGTGGTCGGCGCCGCAGCGTTCGCGCTGGGTGGCCGGGTTTCGGCCCTGTTCGCCGGCCTCATCCCGTAGCGAGTCAGGCGGCGGTCGGTCGTGAGACTGCAAAGTCATCACGACCGGCCGACGCCATTTAAGGCATCGTTCTTTCTGGCTCTGGGAGAAAACAATGAAAGCGAGAACCACGGAAAAAGGAGCAGTTGCCGTTGAAATGGCAATTGTCCTGCCCCTACTGCTGCTGATCCTTGTTGGCATCATGGAGTTTGGCCGCGCTTACAACGTCCAGGTGTCCCTCACCGAAGCGGCTCGTGAGGGTGCCCGGTATGCGGCGGTTCATTACAAAGAGGGCAGCCTCAATGTCACCGGCACGGCGCTGGCTGCGGCCCCGGGGCTCAACGGCCTGGGTGTGACTGTCACCAACAACGCCGCAAGCTGCGCACCCGGTGCAAACGTCACGGTGACCACCCGTGTTTCGCTTCGTTCGATGTCCGGTTTCCTGGACTCGGGCTTCTTTGGAGCTCCGGGCATCTTCCCGATCACTATGACAGGAGTGGGGGTCATGCGATGCGGCGGATAACGTGTTCGCCGGCAGATGCCCTTACAGCCGGCAAAGCCCAATGCGAGGACAAGGAGCGGGGTGCCGTCTCTGTGCTGGTTGCACTGATGATGGTGGTCCTTCTCGGTTTTGCTGCCCTTGCAGTGGATGTTGGTGCCGTCTATGCCGAGAAGGCCCAGCTCCAAAATGGGGCCGACGCAGCTGCCTTGGCTATTGCTACTGACTGTGCGGAAGGCACATGCGGAAGCAGCGCCGCCACCGGGAGCCAGTTCGCCAACAGCAACGCGAACGACAACTCCAGCGGTGCCGTGGTCACATTCCCGGCCGCTACCAGAGTCCGCGTGGTAACCAATGCCAGGGATGCGCGAACCGGTGCCAACAGTTTCTCGCTAATGTTTGCACGGGTGCTGGGCTTCCAAACTGCCCAGGTAGGTGCCACGGCCGAAGCCACATGGGGTTCGCCAACAAGCGCCACAACGCTCCCCTGGACCGCCAGCGAGTGCGTCTTCAAAAAGTACCTCTCACCCGCACAACTGGCATCCCTGAATTCGACTGGAAACTTCTCGGGTGAGCCTATCCCGACACATGTGACCCTTCGGTACGACACGAATGCACCGGCCGTAGGGGGCTGCGTTGCACAGAACGGCTATCAGCCAGGAGGCTTTGGCTGGTTGGAGACCAACTCCGGGTGTTCGACTGACATCAGCATCAGCGCCGTCGTGATCGGTCAACCGGGAAACCACTTCCCGAATGGAAGTACCTGCAATTCCGTCCTGGCGCACATCATGGACGCGCCCGCGCTGATACCGCTCTTCAAAACGGCTGCTCAAAACGGCAGCAAGACCAAATACACGCTAGTTGGTTTCGCCGCATTCCAGGTCACAGGCTACAAATTCGACGGCGGCCAAAAGCTGGACCCGGCGGCGCCCAGCTGCACCAACAATTGTCGAGCCATCCAAGGCTACTTCTCCCGTTTCGTATCTCTCGACGAGGGTTCTCAAGCAACGGGTGGCATTCCGAACTACGGAGCATCTGTTGTGACACTCACCAAGTAGGCGCCCAAGAGTGCCTGCTAATAACCACGCAAGAACCCGAAAGGAGCTACAAAGTGAAAACACGCCTACTGGGAGGCATAGCTGCACTGCTTCTGGCAGTCATTGGCACAGTCCTACTGGTCACCTACGTTCAGGGAGCCGACAAACGTGCACAAGAGGGGCTCGATCCCGTAAGTGTCCTGGTGGTGAAGGAACGCATTCCTGCCGGCACCAAAGCGGAAGAGCTTCAGTCCAAGGTAAAAACCGAAACTTTGCCTCAATCAGCAGTCGCGCCCGGGTCAATAAGCGCTCTCGCCGATCAAACAGGCAAGGTCACCGCCGCTGACATGCAGCCCGGCGAACAACTCCTGGGAATGAAGCTGGTGAGTCCAAAGGATCTGGCACCTGGCACCGTGCCGGTCCCGGAAGGGCTGCAGGAGTCCACTTTCGTCCTTTCGCCCGAGCGCATCCTCGGGGGCCGTATCGAGGCCGGCGACACCGTCACGGTATACGCATCTTTCAAAGTGGATGACGCCGTAGCGGCTGGGGCCAATCTTCCAGCCAATGTGACGGGCTGGAAGAACTTCACCAAGCTGCTTTACCACGATGTCCTGGTTACTGCAGTTCAACAAGCCGCCCCCGACGCTGAGAAGTCAGCGGGCACCGAAAAGGCGGTGGCACTGCCAAACGGATCCGCTTATGTAACTGTCGCCCTCAGCGACGCCAACGCTTCAAAGATGGTCTTTGGTGCGGAGTTCGGAACCTTATGGCTCTCGAAGCAAACTGAGAAGACCGCCAAGAGCGATCCCCCAACCACCACCTTTGGAGGGCTGCTCCAATGAGCCGATTCGTAGCCATCACCGCCGTCAGGGACTTTGAAGCCCGCGTCCGCCAGGCCGTCACAGGGGCCCTTCACGGCGACCTGCAAACCCTGTCCCCTTCTATTCTCCAGGCTGGTACGGACGAACTCTTCAAGCAAATGACTGGTGCTCCCCCCGAGGTGATGATCCTTGGCCCGGGCGTAAATCCGGACGATGCATTCAAGCTGGCCACAGTCGTCGACCTACAGTACCCGGAAATCAGCCTGCTGATGGTGGCAGAGCCGAGTGCGGACATCGTCTTGAAAGCCATGCATGCTGGCGTCAGGGATGTCGTAGCCCCGGACGCCGAAGTCAACGAGCTTCGCATCCTCCTGGAGCGTGCATGCCTGGCGTCCGCCAGCCGGCGGCGAGGAATGCAGCCCGCTGCGGACCCGGCTCAAGAAAAGGGGCGGGTGATAGCCGTCATGTCGCCCAAGGGCGGCGTGGGAAAAACAACCGTCGCCACCAATCTGGCCATAGGACTCGGGGCTCTGGCCCCAATGAGCGTGGTGATTGTGGACCTGGACCTGCAGTTCGGGGATGTCGCCTCCGGCCTGCTCTTGGAACCGGAGCACTCCATCACGGAGGCAGTTCACGGTGCAGCCGCTCAGGACTCCATGGTCCTCAAGGCGTTCCTGACCGTCCATCCGGCTGGCATCTACGCACTCTGCGCACCACTGAAGCCTTCCGAGTCGGACTACATCACAGCCGATCATGTGACCCGCCTCCTCAATCAGTTGGCCACGGAGTTCAAGTACGTCGTTGTGGATACGGCACCGGGCTTGGGCGAACACTGCCTCGCCACGCTGGAACTGGCCACTGACGGTGTCTGGGTCTGTGGGATGGATGTGCCAAGCATTCGGGGACTCCGAAAATGCTTCAGCGTATTGAAGGAACTCCAACTCCTGCCGCAAGGCCGACACACTGTACTGAATTTTGCGGACAGAAAGAGTGGTCTTTCAGTCCAGGATGTTGAGGCCACCATCGGTGTCCCGATTGACACGGTGATTCCGCGGTCCCGGACCCTTCCGTACTCGACGAATCGGGGCGTACCGGTCCTTCAGGGAACGGCAAGGGACACGGCGATCAAGGGGTTGCGAAAGTTGGTTCAGCGTTTCGATCCGCGATTGGAATCGACACCGCAGAACAAGCTCCACCGCAGGGTGGTGGTGTCATGAAACTGTCCGAGAGGTTGACAAGGAATAATCCGCTTGCTGCGGCCAGCTTCACCGATTCGCACTCGCCCGAAAGCACCTTGGCTGGTGAGGGGACGGCAGCAACGCTGGCTTCGGGTCCTATCTTAGGTGGAACTCCGGCACTCCCCGCCGTTGATGCCTTGGCAGGCCTCAAGCAACGTGCGGCCTCGGCCCTTTTTGAAAGGATGGGCAACAGGACCGGTGACACCTCGTCCTCAGAAGAGGAACTGCGTTCTTTCGCTGTAGACGAGCTTTCAGCGGTCATCGACGACGAGCAGGTCCCTTTGTCACCCGAGGAACGGCGTCGCCTCATACGCGAAATAGCTGATGAAGTTATGGGCTTTGGGCCGCTTCAACGTCTGCTGGAGGACCCATCGGTTACTGAAGTGATGGTGAATGGATTCGACCAAATCTACGTGGAGCGGCATGGACATCTGGCCCTAACCGATCTGCAGTTCAGCTCCGATGCCCACCTTCGGAAAGTCATTGAGCGGATCGTCTCCAAGGTGGGGCGTCGAATTGACGAGTCTTCGCCACTTGTCGATGCCCGGTTGGAAGACGGATCCCGTGTCAACGCCATCATCCCTCCACTGGCAGTCAACGGTCCATCGCTGACAATCCGAAAGTTCAGCCATATCCCCATTACAGTACGGAACCTCATCGAGTGGGGCTCCGTAAGCCAGGAGATGGCGGAGCTTTTAAGCGCTTGCGTGCAGGCACGGCTCAACATCATTGTTTCGGGAGGCACTGGTACAGGTAAAACGACGTTGCTGAATGTCCTGTCATCGTTCATCCCTGAGTCGGACCGCATTGTCACTATCGAGGATGCTGTAGAACTCCAACTGCAGCAACAACATGTGGTCCGATTGGAGAGCCGTCCACCGAACATTGAGGGAAAGGGTGCTATCAGCATCCGCGATCTCGTCCGAAACTCCCTCCGCATGCGTCCCGACCGCATCATCGTTGGCGAAGTGCGCGGCGGCGAATCCCTGGACATGCTGCAGGCAATGAATACGGGCCACGACGGATCGTTGTCCACAGTCCATGCCAACTCTCCCCGTGACGCCATAGCCCGTTTGGAGACCCTCGTACTGATGGCCGGCATGGACCTTCCCCTGCGTGCCGTCCGAGAACAAGTTTCCTCAGCAGTCGACCTTATTGTTCAGGTCACTCGACTGCGGGATGGCAGCCGCAGGGTAACTCACGTGACCGAGGTCCAGGGCATGGAGGGAGACGTTGTGACCTTGCAGGATGCTTTCCTCTTCGACTACTCGGCAGGCCTTGACGCCCAGGGGCGCTTTCTGGGCAAAGCACTTCCCACTGGCATCCGGCCCAGGTTCCTTGACCGGTTTGTTGAGTTGGGAATTTCGGTTTCACCATCCACCTTCGGCGTAACGACATTGCCCCTAGGGAGGAGGTAGCCGTGGAGACTTGGGTGTTCTTTACAGCAATCGGCCTGTGCGTAGGCTCACTGATGCTGTTTGTGGTTGTGGTCCTGAAGCCGAAGAATAAGGCTATTCCGATTGAACGCCGGCGTATCGAAACAACGTTGGACCCTTCAGCCGTGGGACGTGTTTCCGAGTCGGCCGTCCGCTGGGTTGATGGCGCGATTGGCAAGTCCGGTGGGCCCTTTAATAGGGCGGTTCTGTACAACGCGGGGGTCAAACAGACCCCGGCTGACGTCACGGTGGTGGTTGGCATCGCCCTCCTGATCCTGGGAGGTTTCGGATGGCTGTTCATCAGCCCGATCATCGGCGTCCTTCTGGCGATTGCCGTCCCCTTCGGCGCCAGGTTCATACTGATCGCCAAAACGGCGAAGCGACGAGCCGCGTTTGAGGACCAACTAACGGACACCATTCAGATGTTGATCGGCGGACTCCGTGTGGGCCACAGCATCATGCGTTCGTTGGAAGCGGCAGCACGTGAAGCACAAGTGCCCACATCCGAAGAGCTGGCGCGGGTAGTCAACGAGGTCAGAATAGGCAAAGACCCCCGGCAGGCCCTCGAAGATGTTGCGACACGAATGCAAAGTGAAGACTTTCGATGGATTGGCCAGGCCGTCCAGATAAACCGCGAAGTGGGTGGCGACTTGGCAGAAGTCCTTGAACAGGTGTCAGGAACAATTCGCGAACGCAGCGAGATCAAGGGACACGTGCGGTCGCTCAGCGCAGAAGGCAAGATGTCTGCCCTGATCCTCATGGCACTGCCTGTTGTAGTGGCGCTTGCCGTAGCCGTCATGAATCCGACATATATGCGTCTCTTTGTAGACCACCCATTGGGAATAGCCATGACTGTCCTCAGCTGTCTGCTGTTCGTCGTCGGTGGTTTCTGGATGAGCCGCACCATAAAGATCAAATTCTAGGAGGCCCATCATGACTCCGCTTGCATGGCTTTTTATCGCACTCATTGTCACGCCGTTGGCGTACTTCGCCTGGTCCCTGGCATCGGTAGACCGGAAAGGGCTCGTGTCCATCCAGTCCAACCTTGGCTCCGGGTTCGGCCGCGGCGACGGGGCCAAGAACCAACGCTCCCCGTTCATGCTTGGAGCGGCCAAAAAGCTGATGCCCGGGAGCTACGAAGCCAAACTGGACCATTGGTTGGCCTTGGCTGGACGGCCCAGTTCCATGCCGCTCAGCAAGGTCATTGCTTTGAAACCATCGCTTGCCCTCATTGGCGCACTCTCGGGCGTCATGTTGGTTCTAGCCAGTGAGAACGGTGCAGCGTCGGTCTTCGGTATGTTCTTGGCTGTGCTCCTGTACTTCCTCCCGGATCTTCTGATCGTCAACATCGGGATCAAACGACAGGACGCCATCAAGCTGGAATTTCCCAACACCCTCGATCAAATGCTCATTTCAGTTGAGGCGGGGCTGGGTTTCGAGTCCGCCATGGAGAGGGCGTCGATTCACGGCGAAGGACCGCTCGCCGTGGAATTGGTCCGGACGCTCCAGGATATGCAGGTCGGACGACCACGGGGTGAGGCCTACGAGGCGTTGGCTGATCGCTGTGCTGTACCAGACGTTCGCAGCTTCGTCCTCGCCGTCATCCAAGCCGACAAGTACGGTATCGGCATCGCGAACGTCCTTCGTGCACAAGCCAAGCAAGCCCGCGTCAAGCGGCGGCAGAATGCGGAAGAGAAAGCCATGAAGCTTCCAGTGAAGGTGCTCTTCCCCCTGCTGTTCTGCATTTTTCCGGTTCTGTTCATAGTCCTTCTGGGCCCAGCCGTCATCAAAATCATGCAAACCTTCAGCTGATCTTTCCCGCAGGGACATAGACCGGCACTTCGCGGATCCCAGACCACGGAGTGCCACAACGGCCCCCTTCCGGTACCCAGAGCCGGGAGGGGGTCCTCCAACGTCTGGGCCCGAACCAGCGAGCTACTCCCGGCGCGCCCGCGTCAGTTCAGCCCGCGCCAGCAACTCGCCATCCGACGGGTACGCAACTTCCTCCAATACCAGCGGGTGGGGGGCGGCAAGGAGGGACTTGGCGTCGCGCTTTCGTTCCAGAAGCCTGGCATGCAGCCACTCGGGAGACTCCAGGCCCTCCCCCACACGCAGCGCAGAACCTACCAACGACCGCACCATGTTGTGGCAAAAGGCATCCGCCTGGACTGTCGCGACAATGACGCCGTCGCTCCCCCGTTCAAAGGAGAACTTCTGCAGTTCACGGACTGTCGTGGCACCTTCGCGGGGTTTGCAGTAGGACCTGAAATCCTGGAGTCCCAGCAGTGCCTGCACGCCGTGGTTCATCACGGAGACATCCACCGCAGACTTATGCCACAGGGTAATGCTTCGAAGGACAGGGTCCCACCGCTCCGGACCGTCGGCGATCCGATAGCTGTACCTGCGCCACAACGCAGAAAAGCGGGCGTCGAAACCTTCAGGCGCCAGGCCGGCGTCGTGCACTTCCACGGCGCCGGTCAAGTCGCCGAGCACCCGGCTCAACGCGCCGCGCAGGCGACGTAAAAGCGCGACGGCGGGGTCCAGTTCGTGCCCTCGCGGCAGTGCCAGCCACTCGGCTTCGGTCAGGTCCAGGTGAACTACCTGCCCACGGGCATGGACCCCGGCGTCAGTCCTGCCGGCAACCGTCACGCGGACGGGCCGCTGCAGCAGGAGCGTCAGTGCTTCCTCAAGCGACCCCTGCACCGTGCGAAGACCAGGCTGCAGTGCCCACCCGCTGAAAGGGCCGCCGTCGTACGAGAGATCCAGTCGGACACGCAAAAACCCGCCGCCCCCCATAACGGGGGCAGCGGGTTTTCGTTCGTTCATAGACTTAAGTCTACTGTGAAGAATTCAGTGAATTACTTCTTGTCCTCAGCGGCCGGAGCCTCTTCGGTTTCAGCAGCTTCAGCTTCAGTAGCCTCGGCCTCAGCAGCCGGAGCTTCTTCGGTTTCAGCAACTTCGGTCTCTACGACCTCTTCCTCGGCAGCCGGAGCTTCAGCAGCCGGAGCAGCCTTGGCAGCAGCGTTGGTTGCTTCAGCAACAACGGCCTGCTTCGGGGAAACCGGCTCGAGAACGAGCTCGATGACAGCCATGGGAGCGTTGTCGCCCTTGCGGTTGCCGATCTTGGTGATGCGGGTGTAGCCACCATCGCGGTTGGCAACGGCGCCGGCGATGTCGGTGAACAGCTCGTGGACAACGCCCTTGTCGCTGATCAGGCCGAGAACGCGGCGGCGGGAAGCGAGGTCGCCACGCTTGGCGAAGGTGACCAGACGCTCTGCGTACGGCTTGAGGCGCTTGGCCTTGGTAACCGTGGTGGTGATGCGCTTGTGCTCAAACAGAGCAGCTGCCAGGTTCGCGAGCATCAGGCGCTCGTGAGCCGGGCCGCCTCCGAGGCGCGGACCCTTAGTGGGGGTAGGCATAGTTATTTCTCCTGTTGTGTAAGCCGGTTAGGTCCATTGCTGGACCCGGCGGCCAAGATCTGCTGTTTAGAGCTCGTCGTCGCTGAACGCGGCGTCGTCCTCTTCGATGGCTGCGGCGCGGGCTGCGAGATCGAAACCGGGAGGGGAGTCCTTGAGGGACAGACCCAGTTCGACGAGCTTTGCCTTGACCTCGTCAATGGACTTCGCACCGAAGTTACGGATGTCCATCAGGTCAGCCTCGGAGCGGGCAACGAGTTCACCCACGGTGTGGATGCCCTCACGCTTGAGGCAGTTGTAGGAACGGACCGTGAGGTCCAGATCCTCGATCGGCAGAGCCATGTCGGCTGCCAGGGCAGCGTCCGTCGGCGACGGGCCAATCTCGATACCTTCAGCTGCGGTGTTCAGCTCACGGGCCAGACCGAACAGTTCCACCAGGGTGGTACCTGCGGAAGCAACAGCATCGCGGGGAGCGATTGCCTGCTTGGTCTCGACGTCGACAATGAGCTTGTCGAAGTCGGTGCGCTGCTCAACACGGGTAGCTTCCACGCGGAAAGTTACCTTCATGACCGGCGAGTAGATCGAGTCAACCGGAATACGGCCGATCTCGGAGTCGCCGGACTTGTTCTGAGCTGCCGAAACGTAGCCACGGCCGCGCTCGATGGTCAGTTCGAGTTCGAACTTGCCCTTCGAGTTCAGAGTGGCAATGTGCAGATCCGGGTTGTGGAATTCGACGCCGGCCGGCGGAGCGATGTCCGCGGCGGTGACGACTCCGGGGCCCTGCTTGCGCAGGTAAGCAACAACCGGCTCATCGTGCTCGGAGGAAACCGAAAGGTTCTTGATGTTCAGGATGATCTCGGTGACATCTTCCTTGACACCCGGAACCGTGGTGAACTCGTGCAGCACGCCATCGATCCGGATGCTGGTTACAGCGGCACCGGGGATGGAGGAGAGCAGGGTACGGCGGAGGGAGTTTCCGAGGGTGTAGCCGAAGCCCGGCTCCAGCGGTTCAATGATGAAACGGGAGCGGTTCTCGGATACAACTTCTTCGGACAGGGTGGGGCGCTGTGCAATGAGCACTTAGGTTTCCTTTCGGCGAGCATCCGCTATATGACGCAACACAGGTGGTGGAAATCGGCTTCGGTTTCCAGCCTGACCAGCCGGGCCATGCTTATGGACGGAAAACCATCCACAGCAGGCCCGGCCGGTCAGGCAGGGAAGACCTAATTAGACGCGGCGACGCTTCGGGGGGCGGCAACCGTTGTGGGCGCTGGGGGTGACGTCCTGGATGGAGCCAACCTCGAGGCCAGCGGCCTGAAGCGAACGGATTGCGGTTTCGCGTCCGGATCCCGGGCCCTTGACGAATACGTCAACCTTGCGCAGACCGTGCTCCTGAGCGCGCTTTGCAGCAGCTTCGGCAGCCATCTGGGCAGCGAACGGGGTGGACTTACGGGAGCCCTTGAAGCCAACCTCACCGGCGGAAGCCCATGAGATGACAGCACCGTTCGGGTCCGTGATGGACACGATGGTGTTGTTAAAGGTGCTCTTGATGTGCGCCTGGCCAAGCGCAATATTCTTCTTATCCTTGCGACGCGGCTTACGAACCGCTCCACGAGTCTTCGGGGGCATTGTTTCTCCTACAGAAAGTTATCGGGGGAAAACCAGGTCAATCCCGAGGGATTAACGTCCGGCCTTCTTCTTGCCGGCGACGGTGCGCTTCGGACCCTTGCGGGTACGTGCGTTGGTCTTCGTACGCTGTCCGCGTACGGGCAGGCCCTTGCGGTGGCGCAGGCCTTCGTAGCTGCCGATCTCAACCTTGCGGCGGATGTCAGCGGCTACCTCGCGGCGAAGGTCACCCTCAACCTTGTAGTTGCCTTCAATGTAGTCACGCAGCTGGACCAGCTCGGCGTCAGTCAGGTCCTTGACGCGAACGTCAGCGCTGATGCCGGTGGCAGCCAGGGTTTCGTGTGCACGGGTCTTGCCCACGCCGTAGATGTAAGTAAGCGCAATTTCCAACCGCTTTTCGCGGGGAATGTCTACGCCAGCGAGACGAGCCATAGTGGCGGTACTCCTTGAATAAACCGGAGGTCGTAGGCAGTACACCCACACGTTCCGTGTGGCCCCAGCCTCCGACCGGGGGTTCGCTGACCAGGCTCTGTAATGCAGTCCTGGCACAGCTTGTGCTGCCTTTATTTACTTGCGTGGGCTAGCAACCCAGGTTTGCCCTTGCGGGCGCTGATTCCCGGAAGGGGAATTAGCCCTGGCGCTGCTTGTGGCGCGGGTTCTCGCAGATCACCATGACCCGGCCGTTACGGCGGATCACTTTGCACTTGTCGCAGATCTGCTTGACGCTCGGCTTGACCTTCATGGCGTTCCTTTGCGTGTTTTGCAGTTGATCTGCTGGAGCGGCTTGGCACTATTGCCTGCCGCCCAGCAATTTACTTGTAGCGGTAGACGATACGACCACGTGTGAGGTCGTATGGGCTCAGCTCAACCACTACCCGGTCCTCGGGGAGGATTCGAATGTAGTGCTGTCGCATCTTCCCAGAGATGTGTGCGAGAACGACGTGCTTGTTGGTGAGCTCAACGCGAAACATCGCATTGGGCAGCGCCTCAGTCACAACGCCCTCGATCTCAATGACCCCGTCCTTCTTGGCCATATCCTCCGCTAACTGTTGTTTGCCGCCGTCCTTCAGTTAGGCACCGAAGATCCAGCGGACGTTTTTTGTTTGCTTGGCCCCCTTGGAACCACGACACTAAAAAGGGCGTGGCTGCACAGACAACCAACAAATAACTCTACGCCAATCGGGCCGGAAAGTTAAATCCGTCCATGGTAGCGCAAGCATCCGCCGCCGTCACTCCCCCGCAGTCCCGAACGCCGGGAAATCACCTGCCGGCGTCGAGACGCTTTCGGCGGCCAGGACACCATCCAGGATAGCCAGCCGCACGGCTTCCGCCGCCGCGCTTTGGAGCGTTATCAAGGAGACTTGCCTCGCTTGTTCAGTACTGCGGTCAAGCCCGACGGCGCCAGTCGCCAAAGCGAACACGGTGTCACCGTCAGCGAGGGTATGGGACGGATCCAGCGCCCGCGCAAGCCCTGCATGCCCGGCAGATGCGGTCCGCTTGCACTCGGCCACATCCAAAATTGCATTCGTAGCGATCACGACCAGGGTCGTATTGAGCCCCTGCGGCGGGGCCAACGGGCCTGCGACCCTCTGCGCGCTCGGTCGTTCCTCCCTTAGACGCGCGCTGCCGGGTCCCAGCCCCACCGGCGTCCCCAGCGCGTTCACCACAGCGATGGCCCCTACAATCACGCCACCGTCGAGTTCGATCGAGGACGTACCGATCCCGCCCTTGTACTGGCCGCGGGCTATGACCGCACCGGTTCCGGCACCAACGTTTCCACGCTCGACGGCGGCATGGTCACCGGAGGCGAACGCCGCGGCGGCTGCCTGGTAACCCATGTCGGCGTCGGGCCGTGCATGCACGTCGCCACCACGCCCGAGGTCGAAGATCGCGGCGGCCGGAACAATTGGCACCACCGTTCCCGGGACGACAAAGCCCCGCCCCTGTTCTTCACACCAGCGTTGGGCGCCCGCCGCGGAAACCAGGCCGAAGGCGCTGCCACCGGTCAACACCACGGCATCCACGGTGGAGACAAGCGTGGTGGGATCCAAGGCGTCGGTCTCGTGCGTCCCCGGCCCGCCGCCCCGCACATCGACCGATCCGACCGTCCCCACGGGCGGAAGAACCACCGTCACCCCAGACAACCACCCATCCCCGACCCTCTGCACATGACCAACCCGTACGCCAGCAACATCGGTGATTGAATTCATGGCTCCATTCTCCACCGGACGCGCAAGCGACTCGCCGAGGCAACAAGTGGGAGCCGAGCCTCAAATACGAACACGCGGGGAACGCCGAGTAAACGGGCTGGGAAGTGTCAGACAACTATCGCTGAGGGACGCAGTTTTGGCCCCGACAGGCCGCTCCCGTGTGGTGAGCTAGGCCTGTCTTCGCCGCCCCGGTCCGGGCGCTGGCGGACCCCACATTCGCCCGAAAACGTTAGTGACCCATGACTGCCCCACTGATTCACAAGAGCAGCACCGCGCCTGCGGAAGGCCCGGACGCTGCGGCTCCCGCCCCGCCGGTTGCGACGCCCGGGCCAAACCGGGAGAGACGGCGCTGGTCCGGCCGCAGCCGCAAGGACTTCGTTGTCTTCCTGGCCATGGCCCTTCCCAACCTGGTGCTGATTGGCACCTTCACGTATTGGCCGCTGATTAATAACATCTACTACTCCACGTTGGATTGGACGCTGGGTTCTGCTTCGGCCACGGTCGTGGGGCTGCAGAACTATGTCACGTTCTTCACCAGCGAGGATGCGTCCAAAGTCCTCGGGACCACTGCAGTCTTCACCGTGATTACGGTGGGCGGCTCCATGATCCTCGGCTTGTTGGTTGCCCTCGCATTGAACTCGAAGGTTCGCGGCACCACCTTCGCGCGGTCCGCTGTATTTGCGCCGTACGTGCTCTCCGGAGTGGGCGTCGGTTTGGTGTGGCTGTTCATCTTCGATCCCGGCTACGGAGTCCTTGCCTGGATCCTTCGGGGCCTGGGGCAGCAGAGCCCCCAGTGGATCAACGACCCACAGCTTTCGTTGGTGATGGTCATCATTGTGTATGTCTGGAAGAACCTGGGCTATTGCGCCGTGGTCTATCTGGCCGGACTTCAGTCGCTGCCGCGGGACGTGATGGAAGCTGCAGCATTGGACGGGGCGAACGGTGTACGCCGGTTCCTCAACATCTCGCTCCCGCTGCTCTCCCCCACCACGTTTTTCCTGTTGATCACCACCATGCTTAGTTCGCTGCAGGCATTTGACCTGATCCGCATCATGACTCCGCTGGGCAATGGCACCAGCACGCTGATCTATGAGGCCTATCTCCAGGCTTTCGGCGCCTACAACAGGGCGGGCTATTCGGCGGCGATCTCGGTGATCCTTTTCGCCATCCTGCTGATCATCACGATCCTCCAACTGCGGTTCGTTGAGCGAAAGGTCCACTACTCATGAGCGCACCGTCACCAGCCGCCGTCGTCGTTTCCCCGCACGAAGCTGAGCCACCCCGAAGGGCCCGGCCGTTTTCGCCCGCGAATCTTCTCCAGACCGTCGCCGCCGGCTACGTCCCGTTGATCATCGCCACGCTTGTGGTGGCCCTGCCATTGCTGTGGATGCTGCTCAGCTCGTTCAAGCAACCGGGCGAAATCGTCACCATGGACCTGAACATCCTGCCGGAGTCCTTGAACCTGGAGAACTATGCCACGGCGATGACCACTGTTCCGTTCGCCCAGTTCTTCGCGAACAGCCTGATCGTTACCGTGGTTGGTTCCACCGTCAAAGTCATCCTGGCGATCCTGACCGCCTACGCCCTGGTGTTCGTGCGCTTTCCGTTCAAGAACGTCATCTTCGTCCTAATCCTGGTCGCCCTGATGGTTCCGGCGCAGGTTTCCATCCTGCCCAACTACATCCTCATAGCGGGCATGGGAGGCAAGAACACCCTGTGGGGCATCATCCTTCCGGGCCTCGGCACTGCCTTTGGTACTTTCCTCCTTCGGCAGCACTTCCTGACCCTTCCGCCGTCGATCCTTGAAGCGGCCGAGATCGATGGCGCCGGCCATTGGCGACGCTTGTGGCAAATCATCGTGCCCGTATCGGTACCGTCCATCGCGACTGTGGCGTTAGTGACAGTGGTCAGCGAATGGAATGACTACATTTGGCCGCTCATCATCACCGATCGTCCGGAGACGATGACCCTGCCAGTAGGCCTCACCTTGTTGCAGAACTCCGAAAGCAACGGAGCAGGCTGGGGAATCCTCATGGCCGGGGCCGTCCTGGTGATCGTTCCGATCCTGCTGGTCTTCGCCGCACTCCAGCGCTACATCGTTGCCGGCCTGACGCAGGGAAGCGTCACCGGTTGATTCTCCCGCCGCACCAATCGCATCGAAGTACGTTATTGAAAGGAAGCACCATGCGCACCAACCTTGACCGCCGACATTTCCTGGGACTTGCAGGCCTCGGAGCCGGAGCAGCGGCCCTCGCCGCATGTGGTGGACCCTCGACGGCGGGCACGGCAGACGCCGTCGACACCGCAACGATCGACTTCAGCGGCGTGAAGCCTGCCGCCTCCATCGATTTCTGGACCAACCACCCGGGCAAGTCGCAGGACGTGGAAAAGGCCATCATCGACAAGTTCCACGCCAAGTTCCCTGACATCAAGGTCAACCTGGTCACGGCTGGGGCGAACTACGAAGAGATTGCCCAGAAGTTCCAGACGTCGCAGGCGGCCAAGACCGGGCTCCCCGGCTTGGTGGTCCTTTCCGACGTGTGGTGGTTCCGCTACTTCTCCAACGGCAGCATCATTCCCCTTGACGGACTGGTGAAGCAGCTCGACATCAAGATCGACGATTTCCAGAAGTCCCTCGTTGACGACTACAAGTACGACAACAAGCAGTGGGCCCTCCCCTACGGCCGGTCCACCCCGCTGTTCTACTACAACAAGGACCACTTCAAAGCCGCAGGACTTCGGGACCGCGCTCCTGCAACCTGGCAGGAATTCGCTGAATGGGCACCCAAACTGAAGGCAAGCTCCGGCGCCCAGTACGCCTACATCTACCCGGCGTTGGCTGGCTACGCCGGCTGGACCCTGCAGAACAACCTGTGGGGCTGGGGCGGAAGCTGGTCCAAGGACTGGGACATCACCTGCGACTCCAAGGAATCCGTGGCTGCCCTGCAGTGGGCGCAAGACTCCATTTACAAAGACGGATGGGCTGGCGTCTCGTCCAAGGAAGCTGCTGACGACTTCGCCGCTGGCCTTACCTCGTCGACCATCTCCTCCACCGGCTCCCTGTTGGGTGTCCTGAAGGCTGCCAAGTTCAACGTCGGCGTCGGGTTCCTCCCCGGCGGTCCCCAGGTTACCAGTGGCGTTTGCCCGACAGGCGGCGCGGGGCTGGGCATTCCAAGCGGGATCAGCAAGGAAGAGCAGTTGGCCGCCGCAACCTTCCTCAAGTTCATGACCGAACCCGAGAACACGGCTGCGTTCTCCGCTGCCACCGGCTACATGCCTACGCGGCTATCCGCGGACATGTCTACCGTCCTGGCCACCACGCCGCAGATCAAGATCGCCATGGACCAGCTCGCAGCCACCAAGGTCCAGGACAACGCGAGGGTCTTCCTTCCGGGTGCGGACCAGGAGATGGCCAAGTCTGCTGCGAAGATCCTCACGCAGCAGGGCGATGTGCAGGCCACCATGACGGAGCTGAAGAAGACGCTCGAGGGCATCTACACCAAGGACGTCAAGCCCAAACTGAAGGCATAAACTCCGCCGAGCATGAAGAGAGCCGGGCTGCTTCAGCAGCCCGGCTCCCTTCATATGTCAGCTACGGGATGGGGACTGGCACGACGCCGAGCGGCGCCAGCTGCGCTGCTCCGCCGTCCGGGGCAGACAGGACCCAAATGCCCTTTTCATGTACGGCTACTGAATGCTCCCATTGGCAGGAGCGCTTGCCGTCGGTGGTGACCACTGTCCAGTCGTCGTCGAGGGTTGCGGTTTCAATGTCCCCGCGAACCAGCATCGGCTCAATGGCAAGGCACAGGCCGGGACGGATCTTCGGGCCGCGGTGGTTGGTCCTGTAGTTCAGGACATCGGGCGCCATATGCATTTCAGACCCGATACCGTGGCCTACATAGTCTTCGAGGATGCCGAGGGGCTTGCCTTCGACGGACGATACGTAGTCGTCGATGGCGTTGCCAATGTCCCCCACGAACTTTCCGGTGGCCAAGGCAGCGATTCCACGCCACATGGCGGCCTCCGTGACATCGGAGAGGCGCTGGTCTTCGGGATCCGCGGTTCCAACAATCACTGTCCGTGCGGAATCAGAATGCCAGCCGTCCACAATGCAGCCGCCGTCGATGGAGATAATGTCGCCGTCCTGCAGGACACGGCCCCCCGGGATACCGTGAACAACTTCTTCGTTCACCGAGGTACAGATGGTGGCCGGAAAGCCGTGGTACCCGAGGAAATTCGACTTCGCGCCGGCCTCGTTGAGGACTGCGGCGAATACATCATCCAGGTCCTTGGTGGTGACTCCGGCCTTAGCCGCCGCAACGGCAGCGTCCAGGGCACGGCTCAGTACAAGGCCTGCCTGGTGCATGGTGCGCATTTGCTCGTTGGACTTGTATTCAATACGGGGCTGACCGAACGCCATGTTCTCCTTTGGAAGGTTGCTGGTGGGACCCGCCTGGACCCGTGCTTCAATTATTTTCCTGTATCCGTGGGCAGGACCGAAATTGGCTGGCACCCACCCCATGACAGGGAACAAAAAGGTGGGCCCCACACCAAACGGTACGGGACCCACCCATCACTCCCATGCCGGTAATCCGGCTATGTGGAGAACGTACTGCTAGACAGCCTTGGCCGACTCGATCGCCGTGAGCACACGGTCGGTAACTTCGTCGATACCGCCGATGCCATCAACCTGTGTCAGGATGCCACGCTCGGAGTACTTGGCTACGACGGCTTCGGTCTGCTCGTGGTACAGGTCAAGACGGTGTCGGATCACAGTCTCGTTGTCATCGGAGCGGCCGGTTTCCTTGGCACGGCCCAAAAGGCGGGCAACCAGTTCTTCGTCGTCGGCAGTCAGCTGGAGCACGACGTCGAGCTCCTGCTGGCCCTCGGCGAGGATCTGGTCCAAGTAGTCAACCTGCGCCGTTGTGCGCGGGTAGCCGTCCAACAGGAAGCCGTTCTCGACGTCGTCCTGGCCGAGGCGGTCGCGAACCATGTTGTTCGTGACGCTGTCCGGAACGAAATCGCCGGCGTCCATGTACTTCTTGGCCTCAATGCCCAAGGGGGTTTCGCCCTTGACGTTGGCACGGAAGATGTCGCCGGTGGAGATGGCGACTACGCCGAGGCGCTCGGAAATGCGCTCGGCCTGCGTACCCTTACCCGAACCGGGAGGTCCAATGATCAGCATTCTCGTCATCGCAAAAGCCCTTCGTAGTGACGTTGTTGTAGCTGCGCATCAATCTGCTTGACGGTCTCCAGGCCAACACCCACCATGATCAGGATTGATGTGCCACCGAACGGGAAGTTCTGGTTGGCATTGATCAGGACGAGTGCGACCAGCGGAATCAACGCCACGAAGCCAAGGTAGAAGGCTCCGGGAAGAGTGATCCTGGAAAGCACGTACTGCAGGTAGTCCGCGGTCGGTTTACCCGCCCGGATGCCCGGAATGAACCCGCCGTACTTCTTCATGTTGTCCGACACTTCTTCAGGGTTGAAGGTGATGGCTACATAGAAGTACGTGAAGAACACGATCATGGCGAAGTAGAGCGCCATGTAGATGGGGTGGTCGCCACGGGTGAGGTTGTTGTTGATCCACTCGACCCATGGAGCAATCTGCTCCCCCGGCTTGGGCTGGTTGAACTGCGAGATCAGGCCCGGCAGGTACAGCATGGAGGAAGCAAAGATGACGGGCACGACGCCGGCCATGTTCACCTTGATGGGGATATAGGTGCTGGTCCCACCCACGGTGCGTCGACCGATCATACGCTTGGCGTACTGGACCGGGACGCGGCGCTGGGACTGCTCCACGAAGACCACCAGAGCCACAGTCAACAGTCCAATGGCAAGAACGATGAAGAACGTTCCTGGGCCCTTGGTCTCCCAGATGGAACCCAGTGAACGGGGGAATCCAGCAGCGATGGAGGTGAAGATCAGGAGGGACATGCCGTTGCCGACGCCGCGCTCGGTGACGAGCTCGCCCATCCACATGATCAGGCCGGTGCCTGCAGTCAGCGTGATGATCAGCAGGAGGGTGGTAATGATGCTCTCATCGGGAATGATGGGCAGGTTACAGCCCGGCAGCAACTGTCCGGATCGAGCCAGCGACACCAAAGTGGTGGCGTTCAACAAGCCGAGAGCGATGGTGAGGTACCGGGTGTACTGCGTCAGTTTTGACTGCCCGGAGGAACCTTCCTCGTAGAGCTGCTGGAACCGGGGAATAACCACCCGAAGCAACTGCACGATGATGCTCGCCGTGATGTAGGGCATGATGCCCAAGGCAAAGATCGAAACCTGCAGCAACGCGCCGCCGCTGAACAAGTTCACCAGCTGGTAGATGCCCTGCGAGGTGTCACCGTTGTTCAAGCATTGCTGGACATTCTGGTAGTTCACACCAGGCGAGGGGATGAAAGCTCCCAAGCGGAAGATTGTGATGATTCCCAGCGTGAACAACAACTTGCGTCGCAAATCAGGCGTCCGAAACGCCCGGCCGAATGCGCTTAGCAAGCGTCCTCCTGAGTAGAAAGTACAAGGATGTGATGGGGCTCAATGAAACCCAACAACCGAGTCTAACCGCTGGTGACGCCGTCTTAATAATCGAGAGTCCACAATCACGCAAAAAAATCCCGGTATACGGGGCCGAAGCCCCGCACACCGGGATCTTTTTTACAACGGGCTTTCGCCCCACTGGCCCTTAGAGAGCAGTGGTGCTTCCGCCTGCTGCAGCAATCTTTTCCGTCGCGCTGGCGGAGAATGCGTGGGCGGTGACGTCAACCTTGACGGTGATGTCGCCGGTGCCCAGCACCTTTACGGGCTGGTTCTTGCGAACGGCACCCTTCTCAACCAGGGACTCAACGGTGACAGCGCCACCTTCCGGGAACAGCTCGTTGAGCTTCTCCAGGTTTACAACCTGGAACTCAACCCGGAACGGGTTCTTGAAGCCGCGCAGCTTCGGCAGGCGCATGTGCAGCGGCAGCTGGCCGCCGGCAAAGCCAGCCTTTACCTGGTAGCGGGCCTTCGTACCCTTGGTACCGCGACCAGCGGTCTTACCCTTGGAGCCTTCACCACGACCAACACGGGTCTTGGCGGTCTTGGCACCCGGAGCGGGACGCAGGTGGTGGACCTTCAGAGCGTTCTGCTTCTCAGCAGCCTCTGCGGCGGTCTTGTTCTCTGCCATTACTTCGCCTCCTCTACATTCACGAGGTGCGGAACCGTGTTGAGCATGCCAACGGTCACGGCGTCAGCGGTACGGACAACGGTGTGTCCGATGCGCTTGAGACCGAGGGACCGGAGGGTCGCAATCTGGTTCTGCTTGGCGCCGATGACGCCCTTGATCTGGGTGATCTCCAACTTGGCGTCGGAGGGAGTCACGTTCTTAGCCATGACTAAACACCTGCCTTCTGGTTCTGGAGCGCGCGCACCAGAGCAGCAGGAGCAACCTCGTCCAGCGGCAAGCCACGGCGGGCAGCCACGGAAGCGGGCTCTTCGAGCTGCTTCAGAGCGGCAACGGTCGCGTGAACGATGTTGATCGCGTTGGAAGAACCGAGCGACTTGGAGAGGATGTCGTGGATACCCACGCACTCCAATACCGCGCGGACCGGACCACCGGCGATAACACCGGTACCGGCGGAAGCCGGACGCAGCAGGACGACGCCTGCAGCAGCTTCACCCTGCACGCGGTGCGGGATGGTGCTGCCAACGCGGGGAACGCGGAAGAAGGACTTCTTGGCCTCTTCAACGCCCTTCGCGATTGCTGCGGGAACTTCCTTGGCCTTGCCGTAGCCGACGCCGACCATACCGTTGCCGTCACCGACGACGACGAGTGCGGTGAAGCTGAAGCGACGACCACCCTTGACGACCTTGGCAACGCGGTTGATGGTGACAACGCGCTCTACGAACTGGCTCTTCTCGGCTTCACGACCGCCGTCGCGGCCACCACGGCCACCACGGTCGCCGCGGCCCTGGCCACGGTCGCCACGCTCGCCGCGACGAGCGCCACGGCGGTCATCGGCAGCGGGTGCGGTCTCAGTTGCTTCAGCAGCTACAGCTTCAGTCACCTGAATGTCCTTTTCGTTGTTTTCAGCGGTCACAGTGCCAGCCCACCTTCGCGAGCACCGTCAGCGACGGCGGCGATGCGGCCGTGGTACTTGTTACCGCCACGGTCGAAGACAACAGCCTCGACGCCTGCAGCCTTGGCACGCTCGGCAACGAGCTCGCCGACGCGCTTGGCCTTTGCAGTCTTGTCTCCGTCGAATGCGCGAAGGTCAGCTTCCAGGGTGGAAGCGTAAGCCACGGTTACACCCTTGCTGTCATCGACAACCTGGACGAATACGTGACGTGCGGAGCGGTTGACGACCAGACGAGGACGTACAGCCGTGCCGCTGATGCGCTTGCGGATACGAAGCTGGCGACGGCTGCGTGCTGCAGACTTGCTCTTGTTCGAACGCTTCTTGTTAATTGCGATGGCCATGGTTTACTTACCAGCCTTTCCGACCTTGCGGCGGATGACTTCGCCGGCGTAACGGACACCCTTGCCCTTGTAGGGGTCGGGCTTGCGCAGCTTGCGAATGTTGGCAGCAACCTCGCCGACCTGCTGCTTGTTGATACCCGCAACAGAGAGCTTGGTCGGACCCTCCACTACGAAGGTGATGCCTTCGGGTGCAGAGACGTTGACCGGGTGGCTGTAGCCCAGAGCGAACTCCAGGTCAGAACCCTTGGCCTGAACGCGGTAACCGGTACCAACGATTTCAAGCTTCTTCTCATAGCCCTCGGTAACGCCCTGGATCATGTTGGCGATCAGGGTGCGGGTCAGGCCGTGCAGCGAACGCGAGTTGCGCTCGTCGTTCGGGCGGGTGACCGTGAGAGTGTTCTCTTCGAGGGAGACCTCGATCGGGCTGGCCACAGTGTGGCTCAGCTCGCCTTTGGATCCCTTGACGCTGATGACGGAGCCATCGAGCTTGACCTCAACTCCGGCAGGAACGGTGATGGGGAGACGTCCAATACGTGACATTATTCTCTTCCTTTCCCGTTACCAGACGTACGCGAGGACTTCGCCGCCCACGCCCTTCTTACCGGCCTGCTTGTCAGTCAGGAGGCCGGAAGAGGTGGACAGGATTGCGATACCCAGGCCACCCAGCACGTGCGGCAGGTTGGTGGACTTCGCGTAAACGCGGAGACCCGGCTTGGAGATGCGGCGGACACCAGCGATCGAACGCTCGCGGTTGGGACCGAACTTGAGGTCGATGGTCAGCTTCTTGCCAACCTCAGCTTCCTCTTCCTTCCAGCCGGCGATGTAGCCCTCGGCCTTCAGGATGTCGGCAACGCGTGCCTTCAGTTTGCTGTACGGCATGGACACGGTGTCGTGGTATGCCGAGTTTGCATTGCGCAGACGCGTAAGCATGTCTGCGACAGGATCTGTCATAGTCATTTGGGCTATAGCCCTTCCTCGTACCGGTTTCCGCTGCGCTTGGTCTCAAGAACAAACGCGGACGGACCTGTCACGTAGTTAGTTTTCGGTTTTGAACGGGAACCCAAGCGCCTTGAGCAGCGCGCGGCCTTCGTCGTCGGTCTTGGCGGTGGTGACGACCGTGATGTCCATACCGCGAACGCGGTCGATGGAATCCTGGTCGATTTCGTGGAACATAACCTGCTCGGTCAGACCGAAGGTGTAGTTGCCGTTGCCATCGAACTGCTTGCCGTTGAGGCCGCGGAAGTCACGGATACGCGGCAGTGCCAGCGAAACCAGACGGTCCACGAATTCCCACATACGGTCGCCACGCAGGGTAGCGTGTGCACCGATGGGCATGCCTTCGCGCAGCTTGAACTGTGCGATCGACTTACGGGCCTTGGTTACCTGCGGCTTCTGGCCGGTGATCAGGGTGAGGTCGCGGACAGCGCCGTCGATCAGCTTGGAGTCCTTGGCGGCATCTCCAACACCCATGTTCACAACAACCTTCACCAGGCGGGGAACCTGGTTCACGTTCGCGTAGTTGAACTCGTCCTGCAGGGACTTCTTGATGGTCTCTGCATACTTGGTCTTCAGACGCGGAACGATCTTGTTTGCAGCGGAGGTCTCAGACAGTGTCTCGCTCATTAGATGTCCTTCCCGGTGGCCTTGGACACGCGGATACGGACAGTCTTGGAACGACCATCCTTCTCAACGGTGTCGAGACGGAAACCAACACGGGTCGGCTTCTTGGTCGACGGGTCAACCAAAGCAACGTTGGAGACGTGGATCGGGGCCTCAACGACCTCGATGCCACCGGTCTTGGTGCCGCGCTGCGACTGACCGACCTTGGTGTGCTTGGTGACGCGGTTGATGCCCTCTACCAACACGCGGTTGGTGTCCGGGAATACGCACAGGACTTTGCCCTGCTTGCCGCGGTCTCCGCCACGTTCCTGCTTGGCGCCGGTGATGACCTGAACGAGGTCACCCTTCTTGATCTTAGCCATGGACTAAAGCACCTCCGGGGCCAGCGAAACGATCTTCATGAACTTCTTGTCGCGAAGTTCACGACCAACCGGGCCGAAGATACGGGTACCGCGGGGGTCACCGTCGTTCTTCAGGATCACAGCTGCGTTTTCGTCAAACTTGATGTAGGAACCATCCGCACGGCGGCGTTCCTTCTTGGTACGAACGATGACAGCCTTGACGACGTCACCCTTCTTTACGTTGCCGCCAGGGATAGCGTCCTTGACGGTTGCGACGATAACGTCGCCAATGCCTGCGTAGCGACGGCCAGATCCACCGAGAACGCGAATGGTAAGGATTTCCTTAGCACCCGTGTTGTCGGCGACCTTCAGTCGCGACTCCTGCTGAATCAATTTCTACTCCTTGCGTCGCGCCGGTTCTCAGACCGAAATCATGCATACGGAATGAGCCTTGCGGAACGGTTGATCGGGGTGTCTCTTGACCTGCCTGGATTTTGCCAGAACAGGCCTAAACGCCCGTGCCACAAGCATCAGCTTCCCTTGCAGAAAACTCTGCGCGGGGCAGTATGCAGCGGCACGATTGTTTACGAGGTAGTGGACGACGCACAAGTGGCGCCATACAAACTCAATATCCTAGCACGTTTAGAGATCGAATCCGAACCGAGGGCAAACGCGAGAAGGCCCGCATTCCCAAGGGAATACGGGCCTTCCGTTGAATCCTGCCAGGCGATGCCCGGCGTCGGATTTACTTTGCCTTTTCGAGGATCTCCACCAGGCGCCACCGCTTGGTAGCGGAGAGCGGGCGGGTCTCAGAGATGAGAACGAGGTCGCCGATGCCGGCGGTGTTCTCTTCGTCGTGAGCCTTGACCTTCGAGGTGCGGCGAATAACCTTGCCGTACAGAGCGTGCTTCACGCGGTCTTCAACCTGAACAACGATGGTCTTTTCCATCTTGTCAGAGACAACGTAGCCGCGACGCGTCTTACGGTAACCGCGCTGTTCAGCGCTGGCTGCTGCTTCCGTCACAGTTTCCTTCTCGCTCACTTGGCGTCCTCTCCAGCTTCAACCTCGGCCTTTTCAGCCTTGGCAGCCTTCTTGGACTTCTTTTCTTCCTTGGCTTCCACAACCGGTGCGGCAACCTCGGCACGAATGCCCAGCTCGCGCTCACGGAGAACGGTGTAGATGCGTGCGATGTCCTTCTTTACCGCGCGCAGGCGACCGTGGTTCTCCAGCTGTCCGGTGGCGGACTGGAAACGCAGGTTGAACAGCTCTTCCTTGGACTTGCGGAGTTCTTCAACGAGACGCTCGTTGTCGAAACCGTCCAGCTGTGCGGGTGCGAGATCCTTCGACCCTACTGCCATTTCTATTCACCACCTTCGCGACGCACAATGCGTGCCTTCAACGGCAGCTTGTGGATTGCCAGGCGCAGGGCCTCGCGAGCTACCTCTTCATTGACACCGGAGAGTTCGAACAGAACCCGGCCCGGCTTGACGTTTGCGACCCACCATTCCGGAGAACCCTTACCGGAACCCATGCGGGTTTCAGCAGGCTTCTTCGTCAGCGGACGGTCCGGGTAGATGTTGATCCAGACCTTACCGCCACGCTTGATGTGGCGGGTCATCGCGATACGGGCGGACTCGATCTGACGGTTGGTTACGTATGCCGGGCTGAGAGCCTGGATACCGTACTCACCGAAGCTGACCTTGGTGCCACCCGTAGCAGCGCCGGAACGACCCGGGTGGTGCTGCTTACGGTGCTTGACTCGACGTGGGATAAGCATTTAAGCCTGTCCTCCTTCTGCTGCGGGTGCAGCAGCTTCAGCGGCCGGTGCTTCAACGGCAGCAGGTGCTGCCTCAGCTGCCGGACGGTCGTTACGACGACGGCGGTCGCCACCCGGGCGGCCCGGACGGTCTCCTGCACGGCCACGGGACGGAGCAGCAGCTGCCTGCTGAGCCAGTTCCTTGGCAGTGACGTCACCCTTGTAGATCCAAACCTTTACGCCGATACGGCCGAAGGTGGTCTTGGCTTCGTAGAAGCCGTAGTCGATGTTCGCGCGGAGGGTGTGCAGGGGCACACGGCCTTCGCGGTAGAACTCCGAGCGGGACATTTCTGCGCCACCCAGACGGCCCGAGCAAGCAACACGGATGCCCTTGGCACCTGCGCGCTGCGCGGACTGCATTGCCTTCTTCATCGCACGGCGGAAAGCCACGCGGGAAGTCAGCTGCTCAGCGATGCCCTGGGCAACAAGCTGCGCTTCCATCTCGGGGTTCTTGACCTCGAGGATGTTCAGCTGAACCTGCTTGCCTGTGAGCTTTTCGAGCTCGCCGCGGATGCGGTCTGCTTCTGCGCCGCGGCGACCGATGACGATGCCCGGGCGTGCCGTGTGGATATCCACGCGGACACGGTCACGGGTGCGCTCGATCTCGACCTTGGCGATGCCGGCGCGCTCCATGCCGGTGGACATGAGCTGACGGATCTTGATGTCCTCGCGGACGAAGTCCTTGTAGCGCTGTCCGGGCTTGGTGCTGTCAGCGAACCAGTGCGAAACGTGGTCGGTGGTGATGCCGAGTCGGAACCCGTGCGGGTTTACTTTCTGTCCCACTTAGCGAGCCTCCTCTTTCTCGGGGGTTGCCACGACCAACGTGATGTGGCTGGTCCGCTTCCTGATGCGGTAGGCGCGGCCTTGGGCACGCGGCTGGAACCGCTTCATGGTCGGGCCTTCATCAACGAATGCTTCGCTGATGAACAGGTCGCTGTCGTCGAATGCAACGCCGTCACGGTCCGCGAGGACGCGTGCGTTGGCCATTGCCGACTGAAGTACCTTGAATACCGGCTCCGAAGCTGCCTGGGGGGCAAACTTCAGAATTGCCAGAGCCTCATTCGCTTGCTTACCACGAACAAGGTTGACGACGCGCCGGGCCTTCATAGGCGTTACGCGGATGTGACGCGCAATAGCCTTGGCTTCCATTGCTTTCCTTCTCTCGTCTAAGACGTAAAGTCAGGCGCCTTAGCGGCGCTTGCCCTTACGGTCGTCCTTAACATGGCCGCGGAATGTCCGCGTGGGAGCGAATTCGCCGAGCTTGTGCCCGACCATCGACTCAGTGACAAACACCGGGATGTGCTTGCGTCCGTCGTGTACGGCGATCGTGTGCCCGAGCATGTCGGGGATGATCATCGAACGGCGGGACCAGGTCTTGATGACGTTCTTGGTGCCCTTATCGTTTTCCCGTGCGACCTTCACAAAGAGGTGCTGGTCAACGAAAGGACCTTTTTTCAGGCTGCGTGGCATGTGTCCAGGCTCCTATCGCTTGTTCTTGCCAGTACGGCGGCGACGAACAATAAGCTTGTCGCTCTCTTTGTTCGGACGGCGGGTACGGCCCTCGGGCTTGCCGTTCGGGTTGACCGGGTGACGTCCACCGGAAGTCTTACCTTCACCACCACCGTGCGGGTGGTCAACCGGGTTCATGGCTACACCACGGACGGTCGGGCGAACGCCCTTCCAGCGCATACGGCCGGCCTTACCCCAGTTGATGTTCGACTGCTCGGCGTTGCCGACCTCGCCGACGGTTGCGCGGCAGCGCACGTCAACGTTGCGGATTTCGCCGGAGGGCAGACGCAGCTGGGCGAAACGGCCTTCCTTTGCAACGAGCTGTACCGAAGCACCTGCGGAACGTGCCATCTTGGCGCCGCCACCCGGACGCAGTTCAACTGCGTGGATTACGGTACCAACCGGGATGTTGCGCAGCGGCAGGTTGTTGCCCGGCTTGATGTCAGCGTCGGGACCAGCCTCGACGAAGTCACCCTGGGACAGCTTGTTCGGAGCGATGATGTAACGCTTGGTGCCATCAACGTAGTGCAGGAGTGCGATGCGAGCCGTACGGTTCGGGTCGTACTCGATTTCGGCAACGCGGGCGTTGATGCCGTCCTTGTCGTGACGACGGAAGTCGATCAGACGGTACTGGCGCTTGTGCCCACCACCCTTGTGGCGGGTGGTGATCTTACCGGAGTTGTTACGGCCGCCAGTCTTGTGCAGCGGACGCAGCAACGACTTTTCCGGAGTCGATCGCGTGATTTCAGCGAAGTCGGCTACGCTCGAGCCACGACGGCCCGGGGTAGTCGGCTTGTATTTACGGATTCCCATAATTTATTTCCTCGTTAAAGTGGTCTCCGCTACGCGAGCGGACCGCCGAAGATGTCGATTGTGCCTTCTTTGAGGGTGACAATTGCACGCTTGGTGCTCTTGCGCTGTCCCCAGCCGAATTTGGTGCGCTTGCGCTTACCGGCACGGTTGATGGTGTTGATCGAGTCAACCTTGACCGAGAAGATCTTCTCGACGGCCAGCTTGATCTCGGTCTTGTTCGAGCGAGGGTCCACCAGGAAGGTGTACTTGCCTTCGTCGATCAGACCGTAGCTCTTTTCCGATACGACGGGTGCAAGCACGACGTCGCGCGGGTCCTTGATGGTGGTTACGCTCACTTGGAGGCCTCCTCGTTCTTTGCCTTGTCAGCGACGAACGCCTCGAAAGCAGCCTTGGTGAAGACCACGTCGTCGGAGATGAGCACGTCGTAGGTGTTCAGCTGGTCTGCGTACAGAACGTGAACATCCTGGAGGTTGCGCACGGACAGTGCAGCAACATCGTTGGCGCGCTCGATTACGACGAGCAGGTTCTTGCGCTCGGTGACGGAGCGCAGCGAAGCCAGTGCTTCCTTGGCGGACGGCTTGGTGCCGGCTACCAGTTCAGCGATGACGTGGATGCGGCCGTTGCGGGCGCGGTCAGACAGGGCGCCGCGGAGTGCAGCAGCCTTCATCTTCTTGGGGGTGCGCTGGCTGTAGTCACGAGGGGTCGGACCGTGGACAACGCCACCGCCGGTCATGTGAGGAGCACGGATGGAACCCTGACGGGCGCGGCCGGTACCCTTCTGCTTGAACGGCTTGCGACCTGCACCGGAAACCTCGGCGCGGGTCTTCGTCTTGTGGGTACCCTGGCGTGCGGCAGCGAGCTGTGCGACGACGACCTGGTGCAGCAGCGGCACGTTGGTCTGAACGTCGAAGATCTCTGCAGGCAGGTCTACCTTGACAGTGCTAGTCATTTAACTAGGCTCCCTTCACGGCGGTGCGTACGAGTACGACCTGGCCGCGGGCACCGGGGACGGCACCCTTGATAAGGAGCAGCGACTTCTCAGCGTCAACAGCGTGAACCGTGAGGTTCAGCGTGGTGTGACGCTCGGCGCCCATGCGGCCGGCCATTTTCAGGCCCTTGAAGACGCGGCTCGGGGTGGATGCGCCACCGATGGAGCCAGGCTTACGGTGGTTCTTGTGGGCACCGTGGGAAGCGCCAACGCCGTGGAAGCCGTGACGCTTCATAACACCGGCGAAGCCCTTACCCTTTGAGGTGCCGACGACGTCGATCTTCTGGCCGGCTTCGAAGATCTCAACAGAGAGCTCCTGGCCCAGCTCGTAGGATGCAGCGTCTGCGGTACGCAGTTCGACGACGTGGCGACGAGGGGTGACGCCAGCCTTTTCGAAGTGGCCAGCCAGCGGCTTGGTGACCTTGCGGGGATCGATCTGGCCGTAGCCGATCTGGACGGCGACGTAGCCATCTACCTCTGCGTTGCGCAGCTGGGTGATGACGTTGGAGTCAGCCTGGACGACAGTTACCGGGATGAGCTTGTTGTTCTCGTCCCAGACCTGGGTCATGCCGAGCTTCGTGCCCAACAGGCCCTTTACGTTACGGGTTGCGGTCATAGTCTCTCAGCACCTCCCTAGAGCTTGATTTCGATGTTCACGTCGGCAGGCAGGTCGAGACGCATAAGCGAGTCAACGGCCTTCGGCGTGGGGTCGATGATGTCGATCAGACGCTTGTGAGTACGCATTTCGAAGTGCTCACGGCTGTCCTTGTACTTGTGAGGAGAGCGAATAACGCAGTAAACGTTCTTCTCCGTGGGCAGCGGCACCGGGCCGACTACCGTTGCGCCTGCGCGCGTGACCGTCTCAACGATCTTCCGCGCTGAAACATCAATGACCTCGTGGTCATATGACTTCAGCCGGATGCGGATTTTTTGTCCCGCCATGTCGCCTGACTCTCTTTCAGCTAGTGCTGCTCTAGTTAGGGCTGCTCTGTTTACTTACCTGTTGATGTGGCCGCCGAGGCGTTTGAGGATTTACCACCACACGCCGCACAAGCTGAATCCGGATATTCCGGGTTCCTCAACCTGCCGGCGCACCGACCCCCGCGGTCGGGCGTGTCGCGATTTCCACGCAGACTCGACCGCATTCCATGGGGTTCAGGGTTATGTTTGGGCTTCGACCTGGACCCTGACACCCGGCATTATCCGGATCGGGACACGAAGAAGCGCTTGAACAACTCATCCAGTATGGCGGAAAGTTGGGGCAAAGGCCAATCGGCCCTGCAAAGGCCATTGCCCCGCCACCCACGTCTGAGGAAGATTGGGACATGACGGTCCAGGATCAAGGTTCGGTGGAGGATCTCGCAGCCCGCCTCCGTCCGGGTTTCGTGCTCGGCGTCGCGGCAGCCGCATTCCAGATCGAGGGGTCGCTGACCGCGGACGGTCGAGGACCGTCAGGATGGGATGCCTTCGCGGAGAAGCCAGGAGCAATCGTCGACGGCGGCTCCCCCACCATAGCCTGCGACCACTACAACCGCGCGGATGAGGATATCAGCCTGATGCAGGAGCTCGGGGTGGATTCCTATCGGTTCTCGCTGTCATGGCCACGCATCCAGCCCGGTGGTAAAGGCGCCGTCAACCCGAGGGGCCTGGACTTTTACGACCGCCTGATCGATAAGCTGCTGGCCGCCGGGGTCTCCCCCATGGCCACGCTGTACCACTGGGATACCCCGCTTGAACTTGAGCACGCCGGTGGCTGGATGAATCGGGAAACGGCCGAACGCTTCGCCGTCTACTGCGCGGCCGTGGCAGAACGCTTTGGCGACCGGGTTGATCGTTGGGTAACGATCAACGAACCCGTGTCTGTGACGGTGCAGGGGTATGCGTTGGGCGTCCACTCCCCGGGCATGCAGCTTTTGTTCGATTCCCTGCCTGCGGCCCACCATCAGCTCTTGGGTCATGGCCTTGCGGTACAAGCACTCCGAAGCGCAGGGGTCAAAGGACAGATCGGGGTGTCGAATATGCACTCCCCTGTGCAGCCGGCTTCGAACAGCCTTCCCGACCGTTTGATGAGCGAAGCCTTGGACCACATCCTCAACCGCATTTATGCTGACGCCCTCCTGCTGGGCAGCTACCCGAAACCGCCGTGGCCCATGAGGCCGTGGTTCCGTTCGCTGGGCACCGTGGAGGACGGAGACATGGAGATCATCAGCCAACCCTTGGATTTCTATGGGCTCAACTACTACTACCCCGTCAAGGTTGCCGCTGGCCCGGGTCCAGCAGAAATCCCCACGGGAACGTCTCCCGAGATGGCCAAGGTGCCCTTCCATTTGGCCGCATACCAGGAGTATGAGACCACTGGTTTCGGATGGCCGGTGGCCCCGGAATACCTTGCCTTGCTTCTGCGTGAAATGAAGGACCGCTACGGCGACGCGCTGCCTCCCCTGTTCATCACTGAAGGCGGAGCAAGCTTCCCCGAACCTGCCCATGTGGACGGCCCCCTCGAGGACACCAACCGCATCGCCTACCTCGCCGAGCACCTGGGTCATGCCTTGACTGCAACAGGCCCAGGCGGCATTGCGGAGGGCGTAGACCTTCGCGGCTACTACGTGTGGACGTTGCTGGACAACTTTGAATGGGCGGCCGGCTACTCCCAGCGCTTCGGACTGGTGCACGTGGATTTTGACACTTTGGAGCGGACTCCCAAGAGCTCGTTCTATTGGTACCGCGCCCTGGGTCGTGCCCGAGCCCACGGGATATAGCCCGCGGCGGTTAAATAGCAGTAGTAGGGCGTTACCGGTTGTTCTTGTTGGCGCGCCGGATGCGCTTGGCCCGGTCGATTTCGTTGCGGAAGTTCTTGCGTCCCCAGACCACACCGCCACCAATTGCTGCAACGACTGCGAGGAATATCAGGAATTCCATGCGTGGCTCCTCTCCGTAGACTGCAACATTATCGGATTCCGTCCTTGGCCTGCGACGGGACATCATCCGGGTTGTTGTTCGAGCCTTTGTCCGCCACACCAGCTTGGGGTCGCTTGTTCAGCCGCCAGACCGCCAGCACAATCAGTCCCAGCGCAACCAGGGCCAGCATGGCGAAGGCGTAAGAACGCAGCGCCCACATGATACTGAGCGCAACGCCGGCTGCGCCCCACCACACGATGACCCGTTCGGCCAGCAGCAGGCCAACTGCAAGAAGGACAACGTGCGCTAGCAGCACATAGAGTTGCTGGGCCGGAGTGCCGCCGAAGATCGTGCCCAAGGATGTCAGCGACAACACACCTGCTGCCACGCAGAGCCGGAGCAGTCCATCGCTCCGTTGCCCCTTGAAGTAGCGCAGTCCTGCCAGAACCGCCAAGGCAATGGCGTACCACTGGATCGCCCAGAACCAGTCGGGCCGGGAATTGTCCACAAACAGCAGCGCGCTCTGGAAAGCAGCCACCGAGAGCACCCCCGCCACCTCAGCGGCCAGCCATTTGTTGTACGGAATTTCAACAACCACCAGCACACCCGCCGCGATGACCAGTGCCGCTCCAGCCAAGGCCGTCCCGTCCCGTAGCAGGCCCACCGCTGCAGCGGAAACCAATCCGACGACGGCGGTCCCCGTCAACGCGTTACGGCGCCAGAGCACGCCGGCAATCTCCCGGCCTCCGAAAAGTTTCGCGGAGTACAAGAGGACTGACGAGCCAACCCCGCCCACAAGCCAAGGCATGAATGCGGCCCAGACACCCACGGGGAGTCCATCGAGCAAACCGTCGACGGTGACTATCGAGCCCACCAGAACAGCCGGCGCCGCCGCAACGTAGAGGGCCGGGACTCTCTCGATGTGTGAGGCTGCAAAGAGCGCCAAGGCCAGGACCAGCATCGACAGTCCAGTGAGGGACAGCGAGACGCCGATCGAGAACAGGCCGCCGGCAACGACGAAACCCAGTGCCGCAGATAGCCAGAACCATCGGCCCCTCCCCTGCTCAGAGGCAGGGGCGCCGGACCCCCGGGCGACGTAGATGCACCGGACCACGGTGCTCAGGGTGGACAACGCAAGCAGCACCATGGGCACCTGGTACTTGTCCAGGAGGGGCTGATGCAACCAAGTCGCGGCGGGAAAACGGGCGGCAGGGCCAGCGAGGACCACGCCGAGTCCCGCGGCAGCGATGACGAAGTACTCTGAGCCAGGCACTTTGAGGTAACGCCGGGCAATCGCGGCACAGGCCAAGACCAGCGCCAACTCGACGAGCACTACCCACCGGCCACCGCCGTCGAAATTCCGCACCAGCAGGTAACCCACCGGGAGGGCGAGCTGAACACCCAGGGTGACCCATACCGTTCCCTGCTGGAAGGCGACATCGGTACCCCGGCTGCGCACGGTCAGCCCAGCCACATGCTGGAGCACCAGGGTAGAGGCGATCACCAAGGACACGGTCGTAGCAGAGTCAGAGACATCGGCCGCGACCACGCCCGCGAACGCGGTCGCAAGGACACGGATACCCAACAGGTACCCCCCACGGGCCCTACGCTCACGGACAACGGACACCATGTATCCGCAGTAGGCCGCGAAGATGCCCAAGAGTATTTCGACGTCACGGATATTCGCCATCCGAAGGGCCAAAAGCAATGCCAGGGACACCGGGGCGAAGATCCACGCGGCGGAGTTGCGGCGAAGCACCACTCCGCAGGCAACAGCGGCCAAGGCCGTGGTCGTCGCTGTAAACCCTGGCTGCCACCCATGCTTTGGAAGGAGTCCCACGCTGCCTGCGATGGTCAGGATCGAGGTGGCGGCAGCCATGACTGTCAGGACGACCCCTGCATCAGCCATGGAAGCTTGCGGGTACCGTCGGCGCATGCCCGGCAGGAGCGGGAGGGCAAGCTGAAGTGCGCACATGGCGACGACGACAACCGCAACCGACGGCATCTCCCCTGCTATCCGCAAGCCTCCCTTGTCGCGAGTGGCGTCGTAGGTTGCTGATGCCGCCAGCAAGGTAGCCGACGCCCGGGCCAGCCACCAGTAGCACTGACGATGCAAGGACGGGGCGAGCCTCAAAGCAGTCAGGCAGAAATACCCGATCCCGACCAGGAGCACCACGTTGCCAAGGGCGAGGGACACCGACACCGCGCCCACCACCCCGGCGACGAGGACCGCACCCGGGGCAAGGAGCTCCCACAAAGCCGGTCGCCACGAACCGTCACCTTCAGCGTTTCGACGGAAGAGCAAAAATCCAGAGGCGACGCCTGCCAGCAGGACCAAGTAGACGGCCGTGACGAGGGCGGGCCTGCCTGCCACGTGATCGACTACCGGAAGGATCAGTAGCCCCGCCATCCCGGAACCGCCGAAGGCTGCGGTCGACGCCCACGGCGCCAAGAGCCGGACTCCCCCTCCCATCAGGAGGGCGTTGGCTACTTGCTGAAGGACGGCGGCACCGACGAACGCCAGCACAGAGGCAGCAACCCGGTTGTCACTCTCTTCGAAGATTCCGGCCGCCACTGCGGGCGCACCCAGCGTCAGGGCGATACGTCCCGCAAGAACCAAGTGCTCGCGGAATGCGCGGGGTTGAATGGCACCCCGGAGGAACCAGTACAACCCGGCAGATATCAGGAGCCCTGAGAGGGCCCATGAGCCCAGCACCCCCATGAAGGGCAGGGCCACAGCCACGACGACCCCCGGCGCGAACTCCACACGGCCGCCTGCTTTCCACCCCACCACCATGGCGGTCAGCATCGCGGCGAACAGTGGCAGGTAAGGGACAAGATCGAACTCACCGATTCCCAGGACCATCGTCAGGGCTGCTGCCGTCACTAATTGCAAGCCCAGGCACGACACGGCATCGTTCCACCAGAACCGCGGGGCAAGTCTCTCCCCCGCGAACGCGATACCCAGCGACTGGACGCCGAGGCAAACAACGGCAGCGAACATCACCAGACTTACGTCCTCAGACAGGTCCCACACAACTCCCAGCAACGCCAAAGTGAAGGCGAGCCGGGCAGCGTAGGCGTTTTGGAGCCGGAAAAGTCCACCGGGGACAAAGGCCATCACCGTGAAGTAGGTGCCACATACGGCCATGACCAATGCGTACTCACCTCTGGACAGAAGCGCCGGTGTCACTGTCACAGCTACGGCGACCGCTGGCACAACGAACGGATGCAGCATCATCAGCGGACGGATATAGAGGGGCGGCATCCAACGCGGACGCAACAACGCACCCAAAGTCAGCAGGACGGCCACCCCGATCATCGCGATGAAGTACCACACCAGGGCACCCCCAAGGACGGAAACACCTGACCAGGCCGTAGAGACGACAAAGCTGAGGGAAAGAAATGCCAGGACCTTGTTGTCCAGCCGAACGGCGGTATAGGAGTAGATCGCCATACCCAACAAAGACGTCACCAACCAGGCAGCAGGACCATCGTGAAGGGCGAAGTTGTACATCGCCAGCCCCGTCACCGGGATAAGTGCCAGCCCCGTTCCGACGAAAGCTACAGCGGCCGGACGAAGCCGGGGAACCTTCGCATGGATGATGAGTCCGGCGATGTAGAACAACGCCGTAATGAACCAGATGCCCATGAAGCGGAAAACTCCAGGCAGGCTCGTACCCACGAACAAGGCGCCGGCAGCTACCAGCAGGAGACTCGCAACGTAGAGCGTGATGTTGATGTTTTGCTGGTCCCGCTTCTCCTTGCGGGCTGCCGCAGCTTCCGGCGTCTCCCGAGGCACAGGGGGCTGTTGGACGCTGGCCACCACGGGTTGCCGGGGCGCTGGCGGGTGGGGCGCTGCCTGCCGGGGAGCAGGCTGGTAGGGCGCCTGCTGCCGCGGCAAGGGCGGAACCACGGAATAGGGACCTGTGACGGACGTCGGCGGTTGCAGAGGAATCGTCGCCGCTGGGGTGGATCTCGGAAACGGGGCCCCTATGTGCAAGTCCGGTACCTGCTTGTTCGCCTCCGCCGCAGGATCCCGCCGGGCTTCGGCGTCGCGCCAGCCGGCCACGTGCCCGGCCAGGTAGCCCGCCCGGTAGGCGTCCGGTCCGGCTGCCGGGTCCGGTCCGACTGAGGCATTACTGCTTGGATAAGGCGGCCGGCTTTTGCTTCCGTTCCTAAGCCCCAGGGCATAAGCGATCGCCCCGGTCATAGCCAGGAGCACCAAAACGAGCAGTCCATTCATGGAAGGTCCTTAGATCTGTCGGCCTCGATCCCGCCGCGTTTATCCAATCGTTAGAGAAATTATAGCAAAGAAGAGCCCCACCGCCGAAGCGGTGGGGCTCTTCCTGTGCGTAACTACCGGCTGGGCCGGAAGGTCACTGATCTACAAGCAGAAACTACTTGATGATGCTGGTGACACGTCCCGAACCAACGGTGCGGCCGCCTTCGCGGATAGCGAAGCCGAGGCCCTCTTCCATAGCGATCGGCTGGATGAGCGCAACGGTCATCTCAGTGTTGTCGCCAGGCATAACCATTTCCGTGCCTTCCGGCAGGGTGATAACGCCGGTTACGTCCGTGGTGCGGAAGTAGAACTGCGGGCGGTAGTTGGAGTAGAACGGGTTGTGACGTCCGCCTTCGTCCTTGGAGAGGATGTAGACGTTAGCCTCGAAGTCGGTGTGCGGGGTGATGGAACCCGGCTTGACGACAACCTGGCCACGCTCGACATCGTCGCGCTTGAGACCGCGGAGCAGGAGGCCACAGTTCTCGCCGGCCCATGCTTCGTCGAGCTGCTTGTGGAACATCTCGATACCGGTAACCGTGGTCTTCTGGACCGGGCGGATGCCGACGATCTCGACCTCGGAGTTGATGGCGAGGGTTCCACGCTCGGCGCGGCCCGTTACAACGGTGCCACGGCCGGTGATCGTGAAGACGTCTTCGATCGGCATCAGGAACGGCTTGTCGCGGTCACGTACGGGGTCCGGAACGGACTCGTCGACAGCTGCCATCAGGTCCTGGACGGACTTGACCCAAACCGGGTCGCCTTCCAGAGCCTTGAGGCCGGAAACGCGAACAACCGGAGCCTCATCGCCATCGAAGCCCTGCGAGCTCAGGAGCTCACGAACTTCCATTTCGACGAGGTCGAGGAGTTCTTCGTCATCAACCATGTCGGACTTGTTCAGTGCGACCAGCAGGTAGGGAACACCAACCTGGCGGGCGAGCAGAACGTGCTCACGGGTCTGAGCCATCGGACCATCGGTTGCGGCAACCACGAGGATTGCGCCGTCCATCTGGGCAGCACCGGTGATCATGTTCTTGATGTAGTCAGCGTGACCGGGGGCGTCTACGTGTGCGTAGTGGCGCTTCTCGGTCTGGTACTCCACGTGGGAGATGTTGATGGTAATACCGCGCTGGCGCTCTTCCGGAGCGGAGTCGATCGACGCGAAGTCGCGCTGCTCGTTGAGATCCGGGTACTGGTCGTACAGCACCTTGGAAATGGCGGCAGTCAGCGTCGTCTTACCGTGGTCAACGTGACCAATGGTGCCGATGTTGACGTGCGGCTTAGTCCGCTCGAACTTTGCCTTTGCCACAGGTTCCTCCTAGAACGATTTCAAGTGAAGTGCTCCTCGGCCGCGCTTTTCGCGGCAGAAACTTTAGCAAGTCTACTTGGGGGCTTGGTTTTGGTGAAATTGCAGATTCAGGAACCAATCTTAGTTCCTAGAGCCTGTTTGCGCAGGGGCCGGGCTGCAGCTTCCGCTGCAGCCCCACCTCATACGCTTAGATGCCTTCCCGGGACCGGAATTGCATCCGTTACCGGGAGATTACTCGCCGCGGGTTTTCTGGATGATCTCGTCGGCTACTGCCTTCGGGACCTCCGCGTAGCTGTTGAACGTCATGGAGTACACAGCGCGACCCTGGGTCTTGGACCGCAGGTCACCGATGTAGCCGAACATGCCGGACAGCGGAACGTGTGCACGGATAACCTTCACACCTGCTGCGTCCTCCATGGACTGCATCTGGCCACGGCGGGCGTTCAGGTCACCAATAACATCACCCATGTATTCCTCAGGTGTGCGGACCTCAACATCCATCAGCGGTTCGAGCAGAACAGGGTTCGCCTTGCGTGCAGCTTCCTTGAAAGCCATACGTCCAGCGATCTTGAACGCCATTTCCGAGGAGTCAACATCGTGGGACGCGCCGTCAATCAGCGTGGCCTTGATGCCGACAACCGGGTAACCGGCCAGGACGCCGTCGTTCAGTGCATCCTGGATACCGGCGTCAACGGACGGGATGTACTCGCGGGGAACGCGGCCACCAGTGACCTTGTTCTCGAACGCGTACAGCTCGCCTGAAGCGGTGTCCATGGGCTCGATCGCGATCTGGATCTTTGCGAACTGACCCGAACCACCGGTCTGCTTCTTGTGCGTGTAGTCAAGGCGCTCGACGGCGCGCTTGATGGTTTCGCGGTAAGCAACCTGCGGCTTGCCCACGTTTGCCTCGACCTTGAATTCGCGGCGCATGCGGTCCACCAGGATGTCCAGGTGGAGCTCGCCCATGCCGGCGATGATGGTCTGGCCCGTGTCTTCGTTGAGGGAGACCTGGAAGGTCGGGTCCTCAGCGGAGAGCTTCTGGATGGCCGTGGAGAGCTTCTCCTGGTCACCCTTGGTGTTGGGCTCGATGGCAACCGAGATCACGGGCTCCGGGAAGCTCATGGACTCGAGGACGATCTGGTTGTTGGCATCGCACAGGGTGTCACCCGTGGTGGTGTCCTTCAGACCGATAGCTGCGTAGATGTGGCCGGCGGTAGCGCCCTCAACGGGCATTTCCTTGTTGGCGTGCATCTGGAACAGCTTGCCGATACGTTCCTTCTTGCCCTTGGTGGAGTTGACCACCTGGGCGCCGGCTTCGACGTGACCGGAGTACACGCGGACGAAGGTCAGCTGGCCGAAGAACGGGTGCGCAGCAATCTTGAAGGCGAGGGCCGAGAACGGCTCGTCTGCAGAAGGCTTACGGGTCAGTTCCTTCTCTTCGTCGCGGGGATCGTGACCGATCATCGGCGGGACGTCGAGCGGGTTCGGCAGGAAGTCGACAACAGCATCCAGCATCGGCTGAACGCCGCGGTTCTTGAAGGCAGAACCACAGAAGACCGGGTAGAGCTCAGAGTTGATGGTCATCTTGCGGATGCCGGCTTTGATCTCTTCGAGGGTGAGTTCTTCACCTTCGAGGTACTTCTCCATGAGTTCTTCGGAAGACTCGGCCACAGTCTCAACGAGCTGTGCACGGTACTCCTCGGCCTTGGCCTGGAGGTCCGCCGGGATTTCCTGTACTTCGTAGGAAGCACCCATGGTGACGTCACCCTTAGCGTCGCCAGGCCAAACCAGGGCACGCATTTCGAGGAGGTCGACGACACCGATGAAGTCGTTCTCGGCACCGATGGGCAGCTGCATGACCAGCGGCTTGGCACCAAGGCGGGAGATGATGGTGTCTACGGTGAAGTAGAAGTCAGCACCCAGCTTGTCCATCTTGTTGACGAAGCAGATACGCGGAACGTTGTACTTGTCAGCCTGGCGCCAAACAGTCTCGGACTGCGGCTCCACGCCTTCCTTGCCGTCGAACACTGCGACTGCACCGTCGAGGACGCGCAGGGAGCGCTCAACCTCAACCGTGAAGTCCACGTGGCCCGGGGTGTCGATGATGTTGATCTGGTTCTGGTTCCAGAAGCAGGTCACGGCGGCAGACGTGATGGTGATGCCGCGTTCCTTTTCCTGTTCCATCCAGTCAGTCGTCGAAGCGCCGTCGTGCGTTTCGCCGATCTTGTGGTTCACACCCGTGTAGAACAGGATGCGCTCGGTAGTGGTGGTCTTGCCGGCATCGATGTGGGCCATGATGCCGATGTTGCGGACCTTATTAAGGTCGGTAAGCACGTCCTGTGCCACGGGGTCTCCCTTTCGGATGGACTACACGTTCGCCGCCGACTCTGTTGAGCCGGCGGCGTCCGGGAAGTTTTACCAGCGGTAGTGTGCGAAGGCCTTGTTGGACTCGGCCATCTTGTGGGTGTCTTCGCGACGCTTCACAGCGGCACCAAGACCATTGGACGCATCCAGGATTTCGTTCTGGAGACGCTCGGTCATGGTCTTCTCCCGGCGGGCCTTGGAGTAGCCCACGAGCCAACGCAGAGCGAGGGCGGTGGAGCGGCCCGGCTTGACCTCAACCGGAACCTGGTAGGTGGCGCCACCAACACGGCGTGAACGCACCTCAAGAGAAGGCTTGACGTTGTCCATGGCCTTCTTGAGGGCGGCAACGGGGTCGCCGCCGGACTTGGCACGTGCACCTTCGAGTGCGCCGTAAACGATGCGCTCTGCGGTGGACTTCTTGCCGTCAACCAGAACCTTGTTGATCAGCTGCGTGACCAACGGGGAGCCGTAAACGGGATCGGAAACTAGCGGCCGCTTCGGGGCCGGACCCTTGCGAGGCATATTACTTCTTCTCCATCTTTGCGCCGTAACGGCTGCGGGCCTGCTTGCGGTTCTTGACACCCTGGGTGTCGAGTGCGCCACGGACGATCTTGTAGCGGACACCCGGAAGGTCCTTCACACGACCACCACGGACGAGCACGATGGAGTGCTCCTGGAGGTTGTGGCCAACACCGGGGATGTAGGCGGTAACTTCAACGCCACCGTTGAGGCGCACACGTGCCACCTTACGAAGAGCCGAGTTCGGCTTCTTGGGGGTGGTGGTGTAAACGCGGGTGCAAACACCGCGGCGCATCGGGCTGCCCTTCAGTGCGGGAGCCTTGGTCTTGGAGACCTTCGGCGTGCGGCCCTTGCGGACCAGCTGGTTAATCGTAGGCACTTTCGTGTTCTCCGTTGTTTGATCTCTGCCCCCACACAACGGCGCCAGCCGGTGTAAACGTGGGAACTTTGGCGTTGCTCGTGCAGCCGGCCGAAACTCCGGTAGGCGTGCAAAAGTGCGGCATTCGTTGCGCATGTTGCCCGCAACCCGGAAACAGGCTCCACCCAGCACCATGAGAACAAAACCAAAATGATGCTGCGGCGGCCTTCATCCACTGCCACACAGAACAATTACCAAAAGTCTAGCACGGCTTGATCTGGCGCCTTAATCGGGTGTATGGAGGACGACGGCGGAAGCCGGCACCCGCCGTCGTCCTCCACTCCCCCGGGTTGCCACGAAAAAGGCGCGTTAACGGGTCGGGCCCCGCACTCGAAAGTGCGGGGCCCAACCTTATGGCGTCAACTCACGCGTCAGCGGAAGTCGTTGCCGAGATCGTAGTCATCCAGCGGGATGGCGTGGAACTCGGGAGCACCGTCGCCGCCCAGGGCGTCATAGGAGAAGTCGGTGAAAGCGCTGGGGCCCGTGAACAGGCTTGCCTTCGCTTCTTCCGTCGGCTCCACAGTGACCTCTGTGTAGCGGGGCAGACCCGTACCAGCCGGGATGAGCTTACCGATGATGACGTTTTCCTTGAGGCCGAGCAGAGGATCGCTCTTGCCTTCCATGGCCGCCTGCGTCAGGACGCGGGTGGTTTCCTGGAAGGAAGCAGCCGACAGCCAGGACTCGGTAGCCAAGGAAGCCTTGGTGATACCCATGAGTTCCGGACGGCCGGAAGCCGGTGCCTTGCCCTCGGACACGACGCGGCGGTTCTCGTCCTCGAAGCGGGCGCGCTCTGCAAGCTCACCGGGGAGCAAGTCGGAGTCGCCGGACTCGATGACAGTCACGCGGCGCAGCATCTGGCGGACAATAACCTCGACGTGCTTGTCGTGGATACCAATGCCCTGGCTGCGGTAAACGCCCTGTACTTCGTCCACGAGGAACTTCTGTGCAGCACGCGGACCCATGATGCGCAGAACCTGCTTCGGGTCCACCGGACCGTTGATCAGCTTCTGGCCGACGCTGACGTGCTCGCCATCCTCGATGAGGAGGCGGGAACGGCGCAGCACCGGGTAGGCAATCTCTTCGGAACCATCGTCCGGAGTGATGACCAGTCGCATCTGGCGCTCGGACTCTTCGATGGTGATGCGCCCGGCTGCTTCAGCAATCGGTGCGACACCCTTCGGAGTACGTGCTTCGAAGAGCTCCTGGATACGGGGCAGACCCTGGGTGATGTCGTCGCCACCACCGGCGGAGACAGCACCACCGGTGTGGAACGTACGCATGGTCAGCTGGGTACCCGGCTCACCGATGGACTGTGCGGCGATGATGCCCACGGCCTCGCCGATGTCCACGGTCTTACCCGTAGCCAACGAACGGCCGTAGCAAAGTGCACAGGTACCGACCTTGGACTCACAGGTGAGTACGGAGCGGACCTTGACCTCGGTGATGCCTGCAGCAAGCAGCTGGTCGATGACAACGTCACCGCAGTCGGTGCCGCCGGCAGCCAGGACATTGCCCTGGGCATCGACGACGTCGACAGCCAGCGTACGTGCGTAGGCGCTGTTCTCGACGTTCTCGTCCATGACGAGTTCACCATTGGCGTCCGGCACGGCGATCGGTGTGACCAGGCCGCGCTCGGTACCGCAGTCCTCTTCGCGGACAATGACGTCCTGCGAAACGTCCACCAGACGACGGGTCAGGTAACCCGAGTTGGCGGTACGGAGAGCGGTATCGGCCAGACCCTTACGGGCACCGTGCGTGGCGATGAAGTATTCCAGAACCGACAGGCCCTCGCGGTAGGAGGACTTGATCGGGCGAGGAATAATCTCACCCTTCGGGTTGGCCACAAGACCACGGATACCCGCGATCTGGCGGACCTGCATCCAGTTACCACGTGCACCGGAGGACACCATGCGGTTGATGGTGTTCATCGGGGACAGGCTGTCGCGCATCGCCTGGGCGATCTCGTTGGTTGCCTTGTTCCAGATCTCGATCAGTTCCTGGCGACGCTCGTCGTCGTCGATCAGGCCCTTGTCGTACTGGCCCTGGATCTTGGCAGCCATGGCCTCGTAACCGGCCAGGATGGCAGGCTTCGAAGTCGGTACCTCGATGTCGGAGATGGCAACCGTGACACCCGAACGGGTGGCCCAGTAGAAGCCGGCGTCCTTCAGGTTGTCCAGCGTTGCCGCCGTAACAACCTTCGGGTAGCGCTCAGCGAGGTCGTTGACGATCCGGGACAGTTCGCCCTTGTCGGCAACAGCCTCAACCCACGGGTAATCCTCGGGCAGCGTCTGGTTGAAGATGACCTGGCCCAGGGAGGTTTCGACGAGAGCCGGCTGACCGGGCTCCCAACCTTCCGGAGCTTCCCAGCCTGCGTACGGCACGAAGTCGTCAAGACGGATCTTGACCTGGGAGTTCAGGTGCAGGTCACGGGCGTCGTACGCCATGATCGCTTCAGAAACCGAGGAGAAGATGCGGCCCTCGCCGGCGGAACCGACGCGCTTGGTGGTCAGGTGGTACAGGCCGATGATCATATCCTGCGAAGGCAGGGTCACCGGACGACCGTCAGACGGCTTCAGGATGTTGTTCGAGGACAGCATCAGGATGCGAGCTTCGGCCTGGGCTTCGGGGCTCAGCGGCAGGTGTACTGCCATCTGGTCGCCGTCGAAGTCAGCGTTGAAGGCGCCACAAACCAGCGGGTGAAGCTGGATTGCCTTGCCTTCCACAAGCTGCGGTTCGAAGGCCTGGATGCCGAGGCGGTGCAGGGTAGGCGCACGGTTGAGCAGCACCGGGTGTTCGGTGATGATCTCTTCCAGCACGTCCCAAACCTGCGGACGGTAACGCTCGACCATGCGCTTTGCCGACTTGATGTTCTGGGCGTGGTTGAGGTCAACCAGGCGCTTCATCACGAACGGCTTGAAGAGCTCCAGGGCCATCTGCTTGGGCAGACCACACTGGTGCAGCTTCAGCTGCGGGCCGACGACGATGACCGAACGGCCGGAGTAGTCAACGCGCTTGCCGAGGAGGTTCTGGCGGAAACGACCCTGCTTGCCCTTGAGCATGTCGCTCAGGGACTTCAGCGGACGGTTGCCCGGACCCGTGACCGGACGGCCACGACGGCCGTTGTCGAAGAGGCTGTCAACAGCTTCCTGAAGCATGCGCTTCTCGTTGTTGACGATGATCTCCGGAGCACCCAGGTCAAGCAGGCGCTTGAGTCGGTTGTTGCGGTTGATCACACGACGGTAGAGGTCGTTGAGGTCGGAGGTCGCGAAGCGGCCACCGTCCAACTGGACCATGGGGCGCAGTTCCGGCGGGATCACCGGGACGGCGTCGAGAACCATGCCGAGCGGGCTGTTGTTGGTGGTCAGGAACGCGTTGACAACCTTCAGGCGCTTCAGGGCACGCGTCTTGCGCTGGCCCTTGCCGTTCTGGATGGTGTCGCGCAGTGACTCAGCTTCAGCCTGCATGTCGAAGGTCTCAAGGCGCTTCTTGATAGCCTCGGCGCCCATGGAGCCCTCGAAGTACAGACCATAACGGTCGCGGAGTTCGCGGTACAGGCCCTCGTCACCTTCGAGGTCAGCGACCTTCAGGTTCTTGAAGCGGTCCCAGACCTGCTCAAGGCGCTCAATGTCGGCGTCGGCACGCTTGCGGACGTTCGCCATCTGGCGGTCGGCAGAGTCGCGGGCCTTCTTCTTGTCGGCAGCCTTGGCGCCTTCGCCTTCAAGACGGGCAAGCTCGTCCTCAAGGTCGCGGGCGATCGTGGCGATGTCGCTGTCGCGGTTGTCGATCATCTGCTTCTTCTCGAGGTCGTGCTCGACCTGGAGGTTCGGCAGTTCGGCGTGACGGCTTTCAGTGTCAACGCTGGTGATCATGTAGGCAGCGAAGTAGATGACCTTCTCAAGGTCCTTCGGTGCCAGGTCCAAAAGGTAGCCCAAGCGCGAGGGAACGCCCTTGAAGTACCAGATGTGGGTTACAGGCGCGGCCAGTTCGATGTGGCCCATGCGCTCACGGCGTACCTTGGCGCGGGTAACTTCCACACCACAACGCTCGCAGATGATGCCCTTGAAGCGCACGCGCTTGTACTTACCGCAGTAGCACTCCCAGTCGCGGGACGGTCCGAAGATCTTCTCGCAGAAAAGGCCGTCCTTCTCAGGCTTGAGCGTGCGGTAGTTGATGGTTTCCGGCTTCTTGACCTCACCGTAAGACCATCCGCGGATGTCTTCCGCGGTGGCGAGGCCGATCTGCATGAGGCCGAAGGAGGATTCGCTGGACATATGGTCCCTGTTCTCTCTTGTTCTCTAAATTCTGAAGTCTTGGTTACGGGAAGAGGGAGCTGTTCCGGCGGACAGCGGTTGATCACCGCCCGCCGGAACCGCTGCTAAACCTCTTCTACGGAACTGGGCTCTGCACGAGACAGATCGATGCCCAGTTCTTCCGCAGCCGTGAAGACTGCGTCATCAGAGTCACGCATTTCGATCGTGGTTCCGTCCGTGGAAAGAACTTCCACGTTCAGGCACAACGACTGCATTTCCTTGATCAAGACCTTGAAGGACTCGGGAACGCCAGGCTCAGGGATGTTCTCGCCCTTGACGATGGCTTCGTAGACCTTCACACGACCATGGATGTCATCCGACTTGATCGTGAGGAGTTCCTGAAGCGTGTAGGCGGCACCGTAGGCTTCGAGCGCCCACACTTCCATTTCACCGAAGCGCTGGCCACCGAACTGTGCCTTACCACCCAGCGGCTGCTGCGTGATCATGGAGTACGGGCCGGTGGAGCGCGCGTGGATCTTGTCGTCCACCAGGTGGTGGAGCTTCAGGATGTACATGTAACCGACGGAGATCGGGTCCGGGAACGGCTCGCCGGAGCGGCCGTCGAACAGACGGGTCTTGCCGGAGGAATCGATCAGGCGGTCGCCGTCGCGGGTCACGTTGGTGGAGTCAAGCAGGCCAGTGATTTCTTCTTCACGGGCGCCATCGAACACCGGGGTGGCAACGGTGGTCTGGCCGGTTTCACGGGGCAGGTTGGGCAGGTTCTTGACCCACTCCGGCTCGCCTTCGATCTTCCAACCGGTCTTGGCAACCCAACCCAGGTGGGTTTCCAGGACCTGGCCAACGTTCATACGACCCGGAACACCAAGCGGGTTCAGGACGATGTCCACCGGGGTACCGTCTGCAAGGAAGGGCATGTCCTCGATCGGCAGGATCTTGGAGATAACACCCTTGTTGCCGTGACGGCCGGCGAGCTTGTCGCCGTCGGTGATCTTACGCTTGGCTGCAACGTAGACGCGGACCAACTGGTTCACGCCCGGGGGCAGTTCGTCGTCGTTGTCGCGGTCGAAGACGCGCACGCCGATGACCGTACCGGACTCGCCGTGGGGCACCTTCAGCGAGGTGTCACGGACTTCGCGGGACTTCTCACCGAAGATGGCACGCAGCAGGCGCTCTTCCGGGGTCAGCTCGGTTTCACCCTTGGGGGTGACCTTGCCTACCAGGATGTCGCCTGCTTCAACCTCGGCACCGATGTGGATGATGCCGCGCTCGTCCAGGCCTGCCAGGACTTCCTCGGACACGTTGGGGATGTCACGGGTGATTTCCTCGGCACCAAGCTTGGTGTCGCGGGCATCAATTTCGTGCTCCTCGATGTGGATGGAGGAAAGAACATCCTCAGCGACGATGCGCTGGGACAGGATGATGGCGTCCTCGAAGTTGTGGCCTTCCCATGACATGAATGCCACGAGCAGGTTCTTACCAAGGGCAAGCTCACCCTGGTCCGTTGCGGGACCGTCAGCGATAATGCCGCCAACTTCCAGGCGCTGGCCTTCGTTGACCAGGACGCGGTGGTTGTAGCAGTTGCCCTGGTTGGAACGGGCGAACTTGTTGATGCGGTAGTTGGTTTCGGTGCCGTCGTCGTTGATCATCACAACGAGCTCGGCGGAAACCTCGGTAACCACACCTGCCTTCTTCGCGATGACAACGTCACCGGCGTCGACGGCTGCTGCACGTTCCATGCCGGTACCCACGAAAGGAGCCTCGGAACGGACCAGCGGCACAGCCTGGCGCTGCATGTTGGCACCCATGAGTGCGCGGTTTGCATCGTCATGCTCAAGGAACGGAATAAGGGCCGTTGCCACGGACACCATCTGGCGCGGGGAAACGTCCATGAACTGGACCTCGCCTGCGGGAACCAGGACGGGCTCGCCTCCACCACCACGGGCACGGACAAGGACAGTCTCTTCGGAGAACTTCTTGTCAGCATCCAGCGGGGCGTTGGCCTGTGCAATCAGGACCTCTGCTTCGTCGTCGGCCGTGAGGTACTGGACCTCGTCCGAGACAACTCCGTTGGACACCAGGCGGTACGGCGTCTCGATGAAGCCGAACGGGTTGATGCGGCCGTAGGAAGCCAACGAACCGATCAGACCAATGTTCGGGCCTTCAGGAGTTTCGATGGGGCACATACGTCCGTAGTGGGACGGGTGAACGTCTCGGACTTCCATGCCTGCACGGTCGCGGGACAGACCACCCGGGCCAAGTGCCGACAGGCGGCGCTTGTGGGTCAGACCCGAGAGCGGGTTGTTCTGGTCCATGAACTGCGACAGCTGGGAGGTTCCGAAGAACTCCTTGATGGCTGCAACAACGGGACGGATGTTGATCAGCGTCTGCGGCGTGATTGCCTCGACGTCCTGCGTGGTCATGCGTTCGCGAACAACGCGTTCCATACGGGACAGACCGGTGCGGACCTGGTTCTCGATCAGTTCGCCAACGGCGCGGATGCGACGGTTGCCGAAGTGGTCGATGTCATCGATGTCGACGCGGAGCTCGTGGTCCTGGCCATCGCGCTTGCCCATGAGGGTCTTCTCGCCGGCGTGGAGCGCAACGAGGAACTTGATCATGGCAACGATGTCTTCAACGTGCAGGACCGAAGCTTCCTTGTCGCCAAGGGAGCGGTCGATGCCGAGCTTGCGGTTGATCTTGTAACGGCCAACCTTGGCCAGATCGTAGCGCTTGGCGTTGAAGTACAGGTTGTCCAGCAGGGACTGGGCAGCCTCAACTGTGGGCGGCTCGCCCGGACGCAGCTTGCGGTAGATGTCCAAAAGGGCGTCTTCGCGGGTTTCGGTGGCGTCCTTCTCCAGCGTTGCACGCATGGAGTCGTACTGGCCGAACTCTTCCAGGATCTGGCCTTCGGTCCAGCCGAGTGCCTTCAGGAGAACGGTGACCGACTGCTTGCGCTTACGGTCAAGGCGAACGCCGACCTGGTCGCGCTTGTCGATTTCGAGTTCGAACCATGCGCCACGGGACGGGATGATCTTCGCGGTGAAGATGTCCTTGTCACTGGTCTTGTCTGCGGTGCGCTCAAAGTAGGCGCCCGGCGAACGGACCAGCTGGGAGACGACGACACGCTCGGTGCCGTTGACGACGAACGTTCCCTTCTCAGTCATGAGGGGGAAGTCGCCCATGAACACGGTCTGCTGCTTGATTTCGCCCGTGTTGTTGTTCATGAACTCGGCCTTGACGTACAGCGGGGCCGAGTAGGTGGCGTCACGGTCTTTACATTCGGCCATGGTGTACTTCGGGTCAGCGAACTCCGGCTCGGAGAAGCTCAGGGACATGGTGCCCTGGAAGTCCTCGATAGGGGAGATCTCTTCGAAGATGTCGGCAAGTCCGGAGGTGGTGGCGACGCTGAGGTCGCCCTCCTCGACAGCCTTCGCTACCCGCGCCTGCCAGCGTTCGTTTCCGACCAGCCAGTCAAAGCTGTCAGTCTGCAGGGCGAGAAGATTCGGAACATCAAGGGGTTCGTGAATCTTTGCGAATGAGAGGCGGCGGGTGGCACCATCGGTGCTTGCCGTGTTAGCGGTTTCGTTATTAGAGGTGCTCGAGGCGACCAAGAGGGATCCTTCCACAGACCTTCAGGCGTTTTCAGATCTCCCCCGTTTGCATTCCGCGGAGTGCTCCGCAGGATACTTGTTCCGGTTCCGCTATATGACCCGGACCCAGCCTGCCCAAGGCCGTGCACGTTGAGGAACGGCACGTCAATGACGCAGCTGAGAGGTAAAGCCCACCGCTATATGAAGGCTGAAGGTTAACAGGGAAGACGCAAATATCTACAATACGGGAAAACAGCCTTCCTGTCTACCCCAGATCGTCCGGGATTGCAAGCACCGTTGCTGAAGGCACCTACATGCCCATGCATGAGTCGCAAGGAATGCCTTGATGGGCGCCTTCGTTGAAGGGAGTAGGTTCACGCTCGCCCGCGATAGCCTTGCTACACCACTCCCGGATCGGAAGAGAGACCATGACCAACTCCGCTGACGACAATGATGTTGTCATTCTTGCCGCTTCCCGAACCCCACAGGGTCGGCTCAACGGGCAACTGGCGGGATTCACCGCCGTCGACCTTGGTGCGCACGCCATAACAGCCGCCCTGGCAGCCAGCGGCGCGAAAGCCGAACAGGTGGACGCCGTCATTATGGGCCAGGTACTGCAGGCCGGCGCCGGACAGAATCCGGCCCGCCAGAGCGCCATCGCCGCAGGTATCGGGTGGAACAGCCCGGCCGTCACCATCAACAAGGTGTGCCTCTCCGGTTTGACCGCAGTGATCGATGCTGCGCGCATGATCCGCAGCGGGGACGCGACAGTGGTGGTTGCCGGTGGCCAGGAATCCATGAGCCGCGCTCCCCACCTCCTGCCGGGCTCCCGGCAAGGATGGACCTACGGAGCCATCCAGGCCCTGGACGTCGCCGCCCACGACGGCCTCACGGATGCCTTCGATGGCCAGTCAATGGGTCTTTCCACCGAAACCAAGAACGTCACGCTCGGCATTGACCGCACCTCCCAGGACGAGGTCGCGGCCGCTTCACACCAGCGGGCCGCCGCGGCCATCGCGGACGGGACGTTCGACGTCGAAATCGCTCCGGTCAGCGTGAAGCAGCGCAAGGGCGATCCGGTGGTCCTCACCACGGACGAAGGAGTGCGGCCCAACACCACCGTGGAAACGTTGGCACCCCTCAAGGCCGCCTTCGCCACGGACGGCACCATCACAGCCGGCAATTCCTCTCCCCTGTCCGACGGCGCCTCCGCACTGGTGCTGGCAAGTCGCCGCTTCGCCGAGGACAACGGTTTGGAGTACCTGGCCGTGGTCGGTAAGCCGGGCCAGGTGGCCGGACCTGACAATTCCCTGCACTCCCAGCCGTCCAACGCGATCGCCCAGGCGCTGAAGCGGGCCGGGTGGACGGCAGAGGACCTGGACTTCATCGAGATCAATGAAGCGTTCGGTTCAGTGGCTGTCCAGTCCCTGAAGGACCTCCGCTATCCCCTGGAAAAGTGCAACATCCACGGCGGGGCCATCGCACTTGGGCATCCCATCGGCGCCTCCGGTGCCCGGTTGGCCCTCCACGCAGCCCACGAACTCAAGCGCCGGGGGACGGGCAAAGCCGCCGTTTCCCTGTGCGGTGGCGGCGGCCAGGGCGAGGCCTTGCTCCTGTACCGCGACTGATAGGAGACAGCATGTCTGAAAACGTGATGGACGGAGCCGAGCGCTTCCTGAAGGATGCCGCCGCCCGCGGACTGGACGTCGACGTCGTCGAACGTCCCGCTGCCCGCAGCCTTGAGGAGGCGGCCGGCATCCTGGGCATCAGCCCCGCGGACATTGTGAAGTCGCTGGTGGTCAAACACCGCGATGGGAGCTTCCTGTTCGCGCTCATTCCTGGGGACCGCCAGATTTCCTGGCCGAAGCTGCGCGCATTGGTGGGCGTCAACAAGCTCTCGCTCCCCCACGCCGACATCGCTTTGGCTGCCACCGGCTACGAACGCGGAACCATTACGCCCTTGGGCAGTACCACCGCGTGGCCGGTGTACGCGGACGCCACCATCACGGGGCGTCGGATCTCCATGGGCGCAGGCGCGCATGGCCGCAGCGCTTTCGTGGACGCCGACTCGCTCACTGCGGCGCTCGGGGCGACCGTGGCGGACATCAGCGAACCTTCCTAGGTCAACGCGGGGTCACTTACGGCCGGTAAATCCCCTGGGGATGGGCCGTAAGTGACCCCGCGTTGCTGCTTAAAGCAGGAAGCCCCGCCCGGCTCCTTTGACGGAACGGGCGGGGCTTCCACAAGCAAGACGAGTTACTTGAGGGTAACCGTTGCGCCAGCTTCTTCGAGCTGAGCCTTTGCCTTCTCGGCAGCTTCCTTGGTGGCGCCTTCGAGAACAGCCTTCGGTGCGCTGTCAACCAGGTCCTTGGCTTCCTTGAGGCCGAGGGAGGTGATGGCGCGAACTTCCTTGATCACTGCGATCTTCTTGTCGCCAGCAGCTTCGAGGATGACGTCGAAGTCAGTCTTCTCTTCAGCAGCTTCAGCAGCACCGCCGGCAGCGGGGCCAGCAACTGCAACAGCAGCAGCCGTAACTTCGAAGGTCTCTTCGAAGAGCTTGACGAACTCGGAGAGCTCGATGATGGTCAGTTCCTTGAAAGCTTCAATGAGCTCTTCGTTGCTGAGCTTCGCCATGGTGGCGTCCTTCCATTAGTTGGTGCGGATCCGGGCTAAACCGGTCCAAGCACCAGAGTTTGATTGAGGGGAGAACTTAGTTCTCTTCGGTTGCAGCTTCGGCAGCGGCCGGTGCTTCTTCAGCAGCCGGAGCTTCCTCTGTTGCAGCCTCTTCGGCGGCCGGGGCTTCTTCAGCGGCCGGTGCAGATGCGCCGCCCTCTTCTTCAAGCTTGAGGCGCAGAGCGTCGATGATGCGTGCAGCAGCGGATGCGGGAGCCTTGAGGACACCAGCAACGCGGGCAAGCTGCAGTTCGCGGGACTCGAGGGCTGCCAGTGCGGCAACTCCTGCTGCGTCCAATGCCTTGCCTTCGAAGACGCCGGTCTTGATGACCAGCTGCTTGTTGGCCTTGGCAAAGTCCGTCAGGCTCTTTGCAGCAGCAACAGCGTCACCCTTGATGAAGGCGATTGCAGTGGGGCCGGCAAGCTGATCGTTGAATGCTTCAACTCCAGCTTCCTTGGCTGCAATGGCGCTCAGGGTGTTCTTGACGACCGAGAACTTGGTGTCCTGGCCGAGTGCAACACGCAGTTCCTTGAGCTGTGCAACAGTGAGCCCGCGGTATTCGGTCAGGACAGCCGCGTTCGATTCCTTGAAATCGTTGGTGATCTCTGCAACTGCGGAGACCTTGCTAGGCGTTGTCATAACCCTCCTTCCGGGGATAAAAGCCGGTCTTCCGGGTCCCCGCTCACGAGAGCTAAAACTAAAAACGCCCCGCGCAGATGCACGGGGCTTGGCTCAACATGGTTTGATCCATGGAGACTTGCTTCGTTCACCTGCGCCGGCCGCCCTATGTTCAGGGTCCTTCGTCAAGGAATTCACTTGTGCCTCAGGGGCGCAGCTGCAGAATTGAGCTGGGCTCGAAAGAGTGGATTCCCATCAACCGACGGTCTTTGGTACTTCAAGATTACGGGAGACTGTGCAGCAAACCAAATCGGGGGCTGCCTAGTCGGACGTCGTTGCTCCGGATGCCCGCCCCGGAAGTTCCTTCTGCCACAAACCCGTGACACCCGCCGTCGCGAATCCAAGCTGCTTATTCACTGTGAGGAGGTAGCGGTTCTCGGGCGCATTCCATGTGTAGATCACCCGGGCATCAGGGAACTGCTCGCTGAGCCTTTCCATGTTGGCCACCTTGATCAGCAGGCCCAGCTTGTTGCCCCGGTGCTCCTGCAGGACCAGTGTGTCGTCCTGGAACACCACATCCTGGCGGTGTGCCAGGACGCTGATGGTGGTCAGGCCCACGATGCGTCCGCTCTCCAGGTGCTCGACGGCGGTCACCACCGTTCGCCGGCCCTGCGCCAATGCTGCGTCCTCGGTCTCCCGCAGGACGACGGGATCGAACACCATGCCCGTCGGTTCAAGACCGGGGGCTTCGCTGTCCTCGTCGTCGCGGACCACCTCCCCGGCGGCGTTCTCCAAGGCGGCCACGGCCTCCAGCCATGGCTCCGGGCACCGGTCTGTCCAGTGATGCAACGCGTAACGGCCGCCATTGGCCTCGTCGGCTTCCAACTGGAGGGTGGCCGCCAGTTTGGAATCGAGCGGCAGAATGCAGGAACTGAACTGCTCGATGTGCTGCAGCGTGTAGCCGGCCCGTTTCGCGAAATCCACCTCACGGCTGCTGACCGGAACGAAGCCCGCACCACTGCCGGGGATCAGCTGGTCCTCGGGAATCTCCGTCAGGGATGTGGCCGGGTGGTTGGTGTCCACCAGGACCATGGTGCGGCCTTCGGCCCGCGCCAGCTCCTCGGCCGCTTCCAACAACTGGCGTCCTACGCCGCGGCTCTGGAACTCAGGAAGGATGTCCAGGGTGAACTCGGCCAGGTCCATGTTGTCCGCCAGGGGCAAGGCGATATCCACGGTGCCCACGATGTCGCCGTCCACCTTGGCCACCAGGATGATTTGGCGTTCGTACGGATCGGAAAACTCGAGCAGCTTCTCCAAGGGGGTGTAGGCGAGGTCGTCACTCCCCCATGTCTCCATCCGGACCCTTCGCCCAACTTCAACGGCGGCCAGGAAATCATTGGCATCAGGGCTGTCCAGGGTGTCAGGCACCCACAGCTGCTCGATGTGAACGGTCTTCGCCTCGTCTACAGTCATCCCAGCCGTTTCTGCCATTCGCCTTCAAAGCCGGAGGGCTTGAATCCCAGGGCGATATTTATGGCCAGCATATGCCGGTTTTCATTGGCGTTCCATGTCAACACCGATGTGGCGCCCGGCCAGGAGTCCTTGGCGCTGCGCAGATTGGCGATCTTTATCACCATTCCCAAGCCATGACCCCGGTGTCCCGGAGCCACCAAGGTGTCCTCCTGGTAGATCACGGCAGGCCTCGCGTCACGGTAAGTCAGAACCGTATAGGCTGCCAGTTCACCAGTGGCATCGTGCCGGGCCGCCGCCGTCAGCGAGTCCCCGCCACTTGCCTGCCATGTGACTTCGTCCTGGCGCACCCGCGCAGCGTCCCACTCCTCACCCTCCCAGCCCAAACCGGCAAGAGGGACCTCTGTGCTCATCAAGCCCTTGAGCCTGGCAAAGGTGTCCACCAGGTCCTCCGGGCAGCTCCCCCGCCATGTTACGAGGCTGTAGCCCAATGCTTTGGGCGCCACTTCCGCTTCGCACTTTCGGAGCAGTGCTTCCGGCGCCGGGAAGGGCAGCAGGCTGCTCGTTTCGACCTGTTCCAACGAGTAGCCGTGGTGCAGGGCGAACCGGGTTGGCGCAGCGTTCAAGGGCACGCAACCTGCACCCGATTTCGACTCCAGGACTTCCGTGCCAGGTGCCACAAGCTGAATGGGCGCACCGCAATACGCATCGAAGGACACGCGTCCCCGTCCCCTCGCAATGCCCTCCAATGCTTTGAGGATCAGCGACCCAAAGCCACGCCGCCGATAAGGCGCGCTGACCACAACGTCCACGCCCGCCGTCGTCGTGTTCTCGCTCAAGGGCAGTGTCAGTGTTCCGCTACCCACAACGGTGCCGTCCAGGCGGGCCAGGAAAACCTGCCGTTCTTCGTAGTTGTTGCCCTGCCAGAAGAGCACCGCCTCGGCAAAGGTGGCGCAGCGGTCCAGGTTGCCCCACAGCTCCAATTCGTGGGCTTCCGCCAACTGCTGGAAAGCTCTGAAGTCGGCCGATCCACTGGCCGCGGGACTCTTGGGGACGGCGATCCGTTCTACGGACAGCTCCCCACGTGCTGAAATGTTCGACGTCGACACGCACCACAGCCTACGGCCCACCTTCCGCAAGGAACAGGCAGGACAACAAAAGGACCGCCCGGCTAAGCCGGACGGTCCTTCATGTTCAGAGCAAGGGCTCCTGAAGCTTACGCTTCGGTGAGGACCTTGGTGACGTTCGGGTCAACGGTGATGCCCGGACCGAACGTGGTGGCAACAGTAGCCTTCTGGATGTAGCGGCCCTTGGAAGCGGACGGCTTCAGACGAAGCACCTCTTCCAGTGCAGCTGCGTAGTTCTCGGCCAGCTTGTTGGCGTCGAAGGACACCTTGCCGATGATGAAGTGAAGGTTGGAGTGCTTGTCGACGCGGAAGTCGATCTTGCCGCCCTTGATGTCGTTGACAGCCTTGGTGACGTCCGGAGTAACCGTACCGGTCTTCGGGTTCGGCATGAGGTTACGCGGGCCGAGGACCTTACCGAGGCGGCCAACCTTGCCCATGAGGTCAGGGGTTGCCACTGCGGCGTCGAAGTCGGTCCAGCCGGCTGCGATCTTTTCGATCAGGTCATCGGAACCAACGAAGTCGGCGCCGGCAGCGATTGCTGCTTCAGCCTTGTCACCGGTTGCGAAAACGAGGACGCGGGCGGTCTTACCGGTGCCGTGCGGCAGGTTGACGGTGCCACGAACCATCTGGTCGGCCTTACGCGGGTCAACGCCCAAACGGAAAGCTACCTCAACGGTTGCGTCGAACTTGGAAGGGTTGGTGTCCTTCGCGAGGTTGATAGCTTCGACCGGGGCGTAGATCTTGCCAGCCTCGATCTTGGCTACGGCTGCCTCATATGCTTTGCTGCGCTTTGCCATGCTGCTGTTTCTCCTTGTGCAGTTGTGGTCTGCGGACCGCGCTGGGTCCTGCCACAGTCATGGGATCCGGCAAGGATCCTCACGACATTTCAATGTTCAAATGCCGGTTGCCCGGCGGGGGAAAGCTGGGATCAGCCCTCTACCGTGATGCCCATGGAACGGGCGGTGCCTGCGATGATCAGGGCAGCTGCCTTGATGTCGTTGGCGTTGAGGTCTTCCATCTTGGTGGAAGCGATCTCTTCAACCTGTGCCTGGGTCAGCTTGGCAACCTTGACGGTGTGCGGGGTAGCCGAACCCTTGGCAACGCCTGCAGCCTTCTTGATGAGCTCTGCAGCCGGCGGGGTCTTGGTGATGAAGGTGAAGGAACGGTCTTCGTAAACCGTGATTTCAACCGGGATAACGTTTCCGCGCTGGGATTCCGTTGCAGCGTTGTACGCCTTGCAGAATTCCATGATGTTGACACCGTGCTGGCCAAGCGCAGGACCGATCGGCGGAGCCGGGTTAGCGGCACCTGCCTGGATCTGCAGCTTGATGAGGCCGGTGACCTTCTTCTTGGGAGCCAATGTAGGGTCCTTCTCTCAATAGCTTCCTGGGACACAGGAGCGCGTCCCAGGTTGGTGGCCGCCATGGCAAGGCGGCCGGCCGCTCCCGAACTGCTAAGCAGGCAGGGCTGGAGCGAAATTTGTGAATCAGCTAGATCTTTGTGACCTGGTTGAATGCGAGCGTCACCGGGGTTTCGCGCTCGAAGATCGAGACCAGCACCACCAGGGTCTGGGACTCGGGCTTGATCTCGGAAATCGTGGCCGGGAGGGTCTCGAAGGGGCCTTCCTTGACGATGACCGATTCGCCGACCTCGAAGTCGACGGCCACGGGAGCCTGGTTCTGCTTGTTGACCGGCTTGCCCTGCTCTGCCTGCTCTTCTTCGAAGACCGGGGCGAGCATGGAGAAGACCTCATCCAAGCGCAGCGGAACCGGGTTGTGGGCGTTGCCTACGAAGCCGGTGACACCGGGAGTGTGGCGGACAGCGCCCCAGGAAGCGTCCGTCAGGTCCATGCGGACCAGGACATAGCCGGGGATACGCACGCGGTTAATGACTTTGCGCTGCGCGTTCTTGATCTCGACGACCTCTTCCATGGGCACCTGGATTTCGAAGATGTAATCTTCCATGTCCAGGGTCTGGATGCGGGTCTCAAGGTTGGCCTTCACGCGGTTCTCGTAACCGGCGTAGGAGTGGATGACGTACCAGTCACCCTCCTGGCGGCGCAGCTTGCCCTTGAATTCCTCGGCGGGATCCACGGGTGCTGCAGCAGCAGCGGCAGCCAGGGCATCGCCGTCGGAATCTTCCGCAGCGTCGTCTTCGTCCTCGACATCGGCGGATGCGTCATCCGACTCGTCATCCACGTCAGCCTCGAAAGCGTCTTCGGAATCGTCGGCGTCGGCAGATTCGGGCGCAGCGGAATCAACCTCGGACTCTTCCACAGCTTCAGCTGCGGCGTCGTCAGTTGCTTCCAGCTCAGTCTCGTTTATCTCGAGCTCCTGCTCAGACACTTGGTCTCCTGCTTCCTCATTGCCTAACATGCCTATTTAAATGGCTCAATTCCGCAAACCCTGTCTATCCGGAGGAATTGACACAGTTTGCGGACAGATCCGCTTAGCGGTCCTTGATGCCTGACCCACCGAAGACCCAGCTGGCACCGGTCCCGAAGGCGATATCCAGCAGGCTGACGATGACCATCATGATGACCACGAACACCAGCACCACGAGCGTGTAGTTGATCAGTTCCTTGCGGGTGGGGGCAACAACCTTCTTCAGTTCACCAATGACCTGGCGGACGAAGAGTGCAATACGGGCGAAGAAGCCGCGATCGGCTTTCTTGGCGGGACGGCCCTTTGAGCTGCTGGCAGCTGTTTCGGTCACCTGGTCCTCACTCACCTTGCAAAGTCGTTGACCCGACTCTGATCAGAGCCATGGTTGCTGCGCGTGTTCCGGCGTTTCCGCCGGAACAGCTTGCGCAGGGCAGACAGGACTCGAACCTGCAACCTGCGGTTTTGGAGACCGCTGCGCTACCAATTGCGCCACTACCCTATGGAATGAATCCATGTTTCAGGCCGCACTTCAGCCTGTGGTGCTTTTCAACACCGGTGAACCAGTCTACGCAAGAATTTCGCGATAGTCGAACCGGCCTGTTCAAGCACCTCCGGATCCTGGATAAAGCCTGTGACCAGCAACATCAGTCACAAACTCCGGCAGGCGCCCGGGAGCTCCGCAGAACAGCATAAGGTAGTTTACGTCGAATCCCATCATCCAGCCCATGAGCTGCCTGCGAAGAACGGTACCTAGATGTCAGCCGGAACAACTGCCGCCCGCATTTCACAGCGAATCTCCGCCATTGCCGAATCCGCCACCCTTGCCGTTGATGCCAAGGCCAAGGCATTGAAGGCCGCAGGACGTCCCGTGATCGGGTTCGGCGCGGGCGAACCCGACTTTCCTACGCCGGACTACATTGTCCAGGCAGCCATCGAAGCGGCCAGCCAGCCGAAGTACCACCGCTACTCCCCCGCAGGAGGTCTTCCCGAGCTGAAGAAAGCCATTGCCGACAAGACCCTGCGGGACTCCGGCTACAAGGTTGATCCTTCCCAGGTCCTGGTCACCAATGGTGGCAAGCAGGCCGTGTACAACACCTTCGCAACCCTGGTTGACCCGGGCGACGAAGTCATCATCCCCACCCCGTTCTGGACCACCTACCCGGAAGCCATCCGCCTCGCAGGCGGCGTGCCTGTGGAAGTTTTCGCCGGCCCCGAGCAGGGCTACCTGGTGACGGTTGAGCAGCTGGAAGCGGCGCTCACGGACAAGACCAAGATTTTGCTGTTCGTTTCTCCGTCCAACCCCACCGGTGCTGTCTACAGCCCGGAACAGGTTGCGGAGATCGGCAAGTGGGCTGCGGCCAAGGGCCTGTGGGTGGTCACCGACGAAATCTACGAGCACCTCACGTACGACGGCGTTGAGTTCACCTCGATCGCCACTGCCGCCCCGGAGCTCGGTGACAAGGTAGTCATCCTCAACGGTGTCGCCAAGACCTATGCCATGACCGGCTGGCGCGTCGGTTGGATGATCGGCCCGGCAGATGTCATCAAGGCCGCAACCAACCTTCAGTCGCACGCGACGTCGAACGTTTCGAACATCATGCAGGTCGCGGCCGCCGCTGCCCTCACGGGCCCGCTGACCGCCGTCGACGAAATGAAGGTGGCCTTCGACCGCCGCCGCAAGGCGATAGTCGCCGGACTGAACGCCATTGAAGGCGTTGAATGCCCGACGCCGACAGGCGCCTTCTACGTCTACGCTGACGTGCGGGGCCTGCTGGGTAAGGAATTCGAAACGTCCAACGGCCCCGTCCGCCCTGAAACCTCCGCTGAACTGGCGGCGCTCATCCTCGACGAAGTTGAAGTTGCGATCGTTCCGGGCGAAGCTTTCGGCCCCTCCGGCTACGTCCGCCTGTCCTACGCACTCGGAGACGAAGACCTCGCCGAGGGCGTCCGCCGCATCCAGGAATTCCTGGGTAAGGCCAAATAACGGTCCGTCCTGACGGCGAACGCTCTTCCAACCCCGGCGGGTGGAAGAGCGTTCGCGGTTAAGGGGGCGGGACGTGATTGAGCGTTCGGCCCAAGCGGGCGGGACGTGAGAGAGCGTCAGAGGAGGCGGCGCTCGGCCGCCCATTTCGTGAGCTCATGCCGGCTGGAGAGCTGCAGCTTCCTCAAGACCGCGGACACATGCGTTTCAACGGTCTTGATGGAAATGAAGAGTTCCTTGGCCACTTCCTTATAGCTATATCCGCGCGCGATAAGCCTCATGACTTCCAGTTCCCGGGCAGAGAGCTTGTCCAGTTCATCGTCCGCGATGTCCGCCGGAGCCGTCCCAAAGGCATCGAGCACGAAGCCCGCCAGCCGTGGCGAGAAGACGGCGTCACCATCGGCCACCCGGATCACGGCGTCGGAAATCTCCTTGCCGGAAATGGTCTTGGTAACGTAGCCGCGCGCGCCGGCGCGAATCACGGAAACCACGTCCTCGGCTGCGTCGGAGACGCTGAGGGCCAGGAAGCTGGTGGTACCAAGCAACGCGTTTGAACCGGCGATGACTTCCCGGCCGCCCCCACCCAGGCCGCCCGGAAGGTGGACGTCAAGCAGCACCACCTCCGGGCGCTTCTCCGCTATCACGGCGATGGCTTGTTCCACGGTGCCGGCCTCGCCCACCACGTCCATGCGTTCATCGAGGTCGGCTTTGAGCCCGGAGCGGAAGATGGTGTGGTCATCCACGATCACCACCCGCACCCTGCGTCCCGCGCCACTGTCAGGGTTGGTATTCATTGCTTCGATTCTCCATTCCGAGCATCACTGGTCCGTTGTTCCCCGGCTTCCACGGTTGCCGAAGGGAGCACCAAGCGGACTTCCGTGCCTGCACTGCTGCTGGTGATTACCGCTGTACCGCCGTGCCGCTTCATGCGGCCGATGATTGATTCTTTGACACCCAACCTGTCTTCGGGGACAGCATCGGGATCGAAGCCGGGGCCGCGATCCTTAATGAAGATCTCCGTGCTGCCTGCCGTACTTTCCATGTACACAGAGACCGTTCCTCCACCATGCCTCGAAGCGTTGAGCATCGCTTCCCTGGCAGCCTGGACCAGGGCTTCATGCCGGTCCGTCATGGCGGTATCCCCCACTGTTACCACCTCGACTGCTTGGCCGTGGGAATCTTCCACCTCGGCCGCCACGGATTTTATGCGGTCAGCGAGGAGCCCGGATTCCTTGGCCGCGTCGCTGAAGAGCCAGGCACGGAGTTCGCGTTCCTGCGCCCTTGCCAGGCGCACCACGTCCTGTTCGGAACCGGCCCGGCGTTGGATCAGGGCCAGGGTCTGGAGGACAGAGTCGTGCAGATGCGCCGCGATCTCGGCCCGCTCCGTCTCGCGTACCCGTCCGGCCCGTTCAGTCTCAAGGTCCTTCCAAAACTTAAGGCCCCATGGCAGGAGCACCAAGGCCACCCCACCCAAAACAGCCACGGATGCCAGCAGCGCCAGCCACGTTTGCTCCCACGAACCCGAACCGGACACCATCACCAAGACGCCGGCCACCACCAGCGCCAGGCCTGCTGCCAAGCGAACCCAGCCACCGGCTTGGTCGGCTTTCGTCTTGTCCACCAGGCCTGCCCTGCGGGTCTCGTCCAACTGCATCCAGGCGATCGCCGCACCACCCAGGATGGCCGCAGCCGGGATCAGCGTCCCCAAGGGGACGTCCACGCCGAACTGGCGCGCGATCAGGATGGCCGCCACCAGCAGCAAGGCGGCGCCCAACAGGATTTCCTTGCCGTACTGGATCCGACGGAAGGAGAACCACGATGCCAGCGCTGTCCCGCCCCACCGGTCTTCAGCGGAGGCAGCGCCGAAGCCATACGGTGCTCCCTCCGGGCTGGCGGTACCTCCGGCCGCTGGTCCGGCCGTTGGTCCGGCAGCAGCCGTGCCACCCGCAGAACGGTCACCGGGCACGGTCGCCGACCCTCCGGCGTCGTACGCTGCTGTGGCGGGGCCGACGCCGGGTGCCGGCACGGGCGGCAGGCTCACCGCCGGGGCAATGGGCGACGCCGGTCGGCGGGCGTTGCGCTTGGCGTTCTCATCCGCGGTGGGAACCATGGTCCACAGCCACGCGTAAAAGGCCACGCCCGCTCCACCGGCGAAGCAAGCCAAAATCATGCCGAGCCGTACGTATTTGACGGGCCAGCCCAGGTGGTCGGCCAATCCACTGCAGACGCCCGCGATCATGCGGTCGCTGCTGCGAACCAGCGCGGGGCGTTGTACAGCGGTTGTCATGTACCAATCCAAGCACGGATCAGGGTGCCCCGGACCGGGAACCAGCGTGGTTCGGGGGTCTCTCAGGGATCATTCAGGGTATCCCCCAGTAGAGGGCATGGGGCGCGGAACGGCAGGATCGAAGTATGAACGCGAACAGCATGAACCCAGAGGAACCCGGAACGCCTGGCAATGCCGGCCCGTCCGGCTCCAGTGCCTACACCGGTGCTCCTGCGGGCACGGGTCCCGAGGGCGGAAAGGGCGCCCCCACCAGCGGGGACACGTCCCCTGCCCAGCAGAACTTCTTCGACTGGATCCGCAGCCAGGGCATCCGCCGCGGTCCGGACCGGTGGATCGGTGGCGTCGCGAGCGGCGTAGCCCACAGGTTCGGCATCGACCCCCTGATCGTGAGGGGCATCTTCATTGTCCTGGCGCTCTTTGCGGGCGTGGGCGTGCTCCTCTATGGCGTTGCCTGGGCACTCCTGCCGGAACCCGATGGCCGGATCCACGTACAGGAAGCTGCAGCGGGCCGCTGGTCCGGTGGCATGACGGGCGCGCTGATCACTACCATCATCGGCCTGCCGGGCCTGGGGCGCGGTTTCTGGGGCTGGGGATGGGATGGACTGCCCGGCCTGTTCTGGACCCTCTTCTGGGTGGGCGGCGTCTTCTACCTGATCTACTTCCTGGTCCAACGCAATAAGGCGTCGAAGGGGACTCCGCCCGTAAGGCAGCAAAACTACGCAACGGCTCCGGGCAGTTCGCCCGCCTACGGCACGCCCACCACTTACAGCGCCGCGACGGCGACGGGCACCAACACCGGCGTTCCTGTTTACGGCCCGGCCCAAGCCGGCACCACGCACCACGGGCGTCCGAATCCGTCCGGCAACTACGGTTCCGGCCCTGTTCCACCATCCGGCCCTGTTCCACCATCCGGCCCTGTTCCGCCGTCCGGACCTACTCCCCCACAGGGATGGCAGCAGAAACCAGCTGCCCCGAAGCGTAAGGGACCGGGTCCCGCGATCGTCGCAGTCTCTGCCGGTGCCGCGCTGCTGGCCGGCGGAACGTTGAAGGCGCTCGACGCCGGTAACGTCATTGAGCTGGGCAACTCCGCAAACGCCGTGGTCTGGGCCACGGGGGCTGCGGTCCTAGGCATCGGCATCCTGGTGGCAGGTCTCCGTGGACGGACATCGGGGTTCCTGGGATTCCTGGCAATCGTGGCACTCATCATCGGCGGAATCTTCAACGTGGTTCCCAGGAACGGCGACCGCTTCAGCTTCCACGACGTAAACTGGGCACCCACCAGCCTGGAGCAGGCGCGCCAGGGCATCAATGTCACCGGAGCCCAAGGCCGCTTGGACTTGAGCGATATGACCCTGGCGGCGCCCCTGATCTCTGAAGTGGTGGTCCCCGTGGACGCCACCGCCAGCAACGTGACCGTTGTTATCCCGGACAACGTGCCCGTGGAGGTCAAGGCGGACATGACCTTCGGAAACCTCAACGAACGCGGCTCTGACCGCGGCGGCCGCCTCCAGGACGACACCACCGTCTACAACACGGACAAGCCCGGAGCCAACCTTGTGGTGAAAATTGACGGCACGTTCAGCAACGTGACCATCCAGGAAGGAAACTGACATGGGTACCAACGAGCCAGGCGAGGCACGCGACGCACAACCGACCGAGGCCCTGCCCAAGGAAACCCGTCCCACGCAGGCCCTGCCCAAGCCGCAGCTCCAGCAGATTCCCTTGACGCCCCCGCTGGAACCCACGTACCGGGTGGAGCCCAAGGACGACGATGGGCCTCGCCAGGCCAGGATCGGAACAATGGTGTGGGGTTTGATCGTCATCGCCTTGGCCGCCCTGATCGTCGTTTCCACTCTTGGCTGGGTGGCACTGAACGGCACCTATGTGCTGATCGGCCTCATGATTGGAGCCGGTGCGGCATTAATAGTCGGCGGCCTTTTGTCCGCCCGCAAGGGTTCAGCCAAATCAAAGAGTTCGGCACGGTGACTTGGCCGTGCACGTGACAAAGCATCCACAACAAGGAAGTGTGTAGCCATGGACAAGTTCTTCAGCATCGTCAGGGGTTTCGGCCTGAAGCGTGGGCCACAGCGTTGGCTGGGCGGCGTCTGCGGAGGGATCGCAGCCAAGCTCAACGTGGACGTGGCGTACGTCCGCGTCGCGTTCCTGCTCTTCTGCTTGCTCCCAGGGCCAGCATTCGTGGTCTACATCCTGGCTTGGCTCATCCTGCCGGACCAGCAGGGCAAAATCGCCCTCGAATCCTTCATTAGCCAGCGTTCCAGGTAATAGCCTGAATCGCAGAGAAGCGCCTTGCCTGCCGGCAGGGCGCTTTTGCTTGTTTTCAGGCAGGTTTCCAATACCGCACGGCCAGGTTAAAAAGTAACCGTTTGTGTCCCACCCCACATGCCCGTCTACAATCATGGGGAGCTCAGCGTGGCGCTCTGACGTATTCCTCCAAGCCATGAGTGAGCAAACATGAAAATTGGCATTCTTACCAGCGGCGGCGACTGCCCCGGCCTCAACGCAGTGATCCGCGGAGCAGTCCTCAAAGGCATCGCGATCCACGGCCAGGAGTTTGTGGGTTTCCGCGACGGCTGGCGTGGAGTTGTTGAAGGTGATGTCATCGACATCCCGCGCACCATGGTCCGCGGTATCGCCAAGCAAGGCGGAACCATCCTGGGCACCTCCCGGACCAATCCTTTCGAAAACGGCGGCGGCCCGGACGTCATCAAGGCGCACATGGAGCGCCTGGGCATTGACGCCATCATCGCGATCGGCGGCGAGGGAACCCTGGCTGCTGCCAAGCGTCTCACGGATGCCGGCCTGAAAATTGTCGGCGTCCCCAAGACCGTCGATAACGACCTCGACGCTACCGACTACACCTTTGGTTTCGACACAGCCGTGCAGATTGCCACTGAGGCCATCGATCGGCTTCGCACTACCGGTGAATCCCACCACCGCTGCATGATCGCCGAGGTCATGGGCCGCCACGTCGGCTGGATCGCCCTGCACGCTGGAATGGCGGCCGGTGCGCACGCCATCCTGATTCCGGAACAGAAGGCGAGCATCGAACAGATCACCGAGTGGGTCCAGGAAGCCCACGACCGCGGCCGTGCGCCGCTGGTGGTCGTGGCCGAAGGATTCGTACCTGACCACATGGAATCCCCGCACTCCGAACGCGGCCTGGACACCTTCGGCCGTCCGAGGCTTGGCGGCATCGCCGATCAGCTCGCCCCCGAGATTGAGGCCCGCACGGGCATCGAGACACGTGCCACTATCCTGGGCCACATCCAACGCGGCGGCGTCCCCACCGCCTACGACCGTGTCCTGGCGACCCGCCTTGGCATGGCCGCCATCGATTCCGTGGTTGAAGGCCGCTGGGGCACCATGGTCGCCCTCAAGGGAACGGACATCTCGCACGTCGGTTTCGAGGAGGCCCTGGGCAAGCTCAAGACTGTGCCCCAGCACCGCTACGACGAAGCGTCAGTCCTGTTCGGCTAGTCCGCTAGGCTGAATCCATGACATTAGAGCCCACGTCCGCTGCAATTATCCAGCTGGCGTGGGCTCGCCATTTAGGGCTCGACGACGACGCTTTCGCCACCGCCGCTACCAGGCTCGCCTCTACCGGGGCTGCCCCGGGAGAACCTGCCCACAGAATCACCCGTGTGGACGAGTCCGCCCGGGACGTTGTGTTTCTGCGGTTGTTCGGGGTGTCAGCCCTGGTGGGACCGCAATGGGCACTGGACGCGGCAGCAGGGATCCCGGACACGGACCTCGCACAGCATGTGACGCTGTTGACCCTCACCCGTTCACATGGGGGGCACGGACTGGGATCGTCGGCTTTGTTCTTCGCCGACGATCTGCCGCTCCAACAGCCCTCGGACGACCTCATGGTCTCCCCGGGCAACCCCGAAGCCATCCTCCTAGAAGGGCTGTGCCCTCCGGATGACGTGAACGAAGTGGGGCTCCAAGGCCTTGAACACCGGTTCACCATCCTGAATCCGGCAGATGAGCAATCCACGCCTGTAGCCTGCGGAGCCTACTCCGAGTGGGAGGGGATACTGGCCGACATGGGTGTGCTGGTTGCTCCGCCATGGCGCCGGCGCGGACTGGGAACACTGGCTGCTTCCATCGCCGCCCACGAAGCCCTCGCAGCTGGCCTTACGCTCCAATGGAAGTCCGACGTCAGCAACACCGGAGCACTTGCGATGGCCCGCCACCTTGGCTTCGCCACGGGCGGTCTCCACGCAAGCGTTCGGCTCGGCTGACTCCTCGCGGAAGTTTTGTACAGCTGACGGCCCAAAGAAGCGCCAATGAGCACGTCAGCTGCACAAGAACACCACTGCTAGCTCTGGAGTTCGGCGTTCGCTTCCTCGGCTTGTGCCGGAGCCTTGCCACCCCAACCTGATACGGACTTCGGCTTCGCGAAGAACAACGCCACGATAGCGCCGACCAGGACGGCAAAGGCGGGCAGCAGGATTGACTGGCTCATCGCCGTCGAGAATCCTGCGTGGAGGAACTCCGGCAGGACGCCGCCCATGGACGCTTCGCCGGCCGGTGCACCGGCCGGTGCTGCCGGCAGTTCCGCGGCCAGGCGGGATTGGATCAAGGCAGCGATAGCGGCCGAACCCAGTACAGCACCAATCTGGCGAGTGGTGTTGAAGACACCTGAACCAGCACCAGCCTGGCGGGGATCCAGGTTGCGTGTGGTGGCATTGGAGACCGGGCCCCAAATGAAGCCATTGGCAACACCCTGCAGAGCGCTCGGCAAAAGGAACATCCAGATGGGCGTATCAGGACCCAGCAGGGACGCCGTCCAGAACAAGGCACCCGACAAGCACAGCAAGCCGAAGGCTGCGAACCACCGCGGGTTGGCACGGTCGATCAGCTTGCCCACGAACGGCGCCAGCGCACCGGAAATCACGGCCATGGGGATCATGAGCAGCGCCGACTGCGTAGGCGTCAGGCCGCGAACCGTCTGGTAGTAGAAAATAGTAGGCAACGGAAACGCGGTAACAGTAAAGCCAACGACCATGATGGTGGTGTTGCCCAGCGAGAAGTTCCGGTCCTTGAACAGGCCCAGCGGAAGCAATGGCTCACCGCCGCGGCGCTCAAGAATCCACTGCCATGCGACAAAGAGGGCCAGCACAACAAGTCCCGTAATGATGAGTCCCCACACCGAAATGACACCGGAAACGGTGCCCCACTTGTAGGTCTGTCCCTCCTGGATACCAAAGACCAGCAGGAACATGCCGACGGCGGAAAGCAGCACTCCGACGACGTCGAAGGTGTGGCTGTGCGTGGTCAACTTCGGCACGAAACGCGTCACCAGGATGAAGGCGACGAGTCCGATGGGAACGTTGACGAAGAAGATCCACTCCCATCCGAGGCTGTCCACCAGGACACCACCGAGGATGGGGCCAACGAGGACTGCCATGCCTGCAGTGGCGCCCCACAGGCCCATGGCGGCACCCCGACGGTCCGGCGGGAAGATCCTGGTGATGACGGCCATGGTCTGGGGTGTCATCATGGCAGCACCCAGTCCCTGGACAGCGCGGGCGGCGATCAGCATGGTGACATCACCTGAGAGGCCGCACCACAAGGAAGCCAGGGTGAAGACCACCAGGCCAATCAGGTAGAGGTTCTTGGGACCGAACCGGTCACCCAACCTGCCGGTGATCAGCAGGGGCACCGCATAGGCCAGCAAGTAGGCACTCGTGACCCAGATGACGGCGTTGATGTCGGTGTTGAGGCCCTCCATGATGCGCGGATTCGCGACCGACACAATGGTGGTGTCGATGAGGATCATGAAGAACCCCACGACGAGTGACCACAGCGCGGGCCACGGTTTAGCTACGTTTTCCAAGGGATTCCTTAGGCTTGTTTGAAAGTTCGACAGGAGTTGGCCGGGGTTCATCCCAGGGCAGTTGCCCGCTGCTCAACTCCTCGAGGAGACCGCGGATCCACGCAATCTCCGTACGGCGCATGGCCTGTTGGTAAGAGATATCAATCCAGTACTTACGGTCCAGTCCTTTGCCAGTCACGACGTCCTCGGCATGGACCAGGAAGTCGAGGTCGGCGGTGAGTGCCACCACCCGTTGTTCCAGCAATTCGGCCACCACCAGGGCCGGCAGGTGGTGGGCTTCGGCGATTGCGTGGGGGAAAATCGGATACTCATTGACGGGCGTGGACAGCATGGCCTGCAGCCGCGAGTCCAAGGCCTGGTGGCCGGCATCCGTAATCCGATACGTCGTCCGCTCGGGCCGGTTACCTTCCCGCTCGGTTCCGGTGGCCTCCACGAGTCCGTTTTCCTCGAGGCGGCCGACCGAGTGGTACAGCGTACCCGGACGAACCTTGACCAGCCGGTCTTCATGGCGGGCCATGAGCAGCTGGTACATCTCGTACGGATGCATTGGCCCTTCGGCCAGAAGAGCCAACGACGCCACACCAAGTGGCGTCAGTTCTGCAGCTTTGGGCATACAGCGTCTTCCCCTCATATATTCCACAACAACTATTCCACGTGGAATAGTATGACGCAAGAAAGCCCGACCGCCATGGCGACCGGGCCGTCTTGGTGGTGGTTCAGCCCAGGAGTGCCAGGATCTCCGCCCGGGCAAACATCGCGGCAGCCTCACGGGCGGTGGGCTGACCGGCGTCGGGGTCCGCACCCGCATCCAGCAGGACCCGTGCGACGCTGGTGTAGCCCTTGAAAACAGCGCCGGCAAGTGGCGTCTGGCCGCGGTCGTTGGCCGCATTGACGTCGGCGCCGTGATGGAGGATCAGCTGCACGGCCTCGTCGTGGCCGTGGTAGGCGGCCAGCATCAAGAGGGAATCCCCTGCGGCATTGGTCAGGTTCGCCGGAGCACCGGCATCCAAGTAGCCCCTCAGTAAGTCCGTGTTTCCTTCACGGGCAGCATCGAACAGAGCGTGGGCGAGTGCCAAGGCGTCGTCGTCTGCGCCGTCCTCGGTACCGGCGTTGGTGGGTTGGCTCATCGGTGGGGTCCCTTCAGGAATCCGGTCTGGCGCCCGACGACCTGGCCGGCGTCGGGGGCGACGATCACTTCCTGAGCAGCGGCGTAAGGCTCGTCACCGTCCATCACTGTCAGGTCTTCTTCAGCCGACACCGACCGCTTGATGACAGCCAAGGCCACTGGCCCCATTTCGAAGTGCTGCGCCACAGATGTCAGGGTACCCACCTTGCGTTCCCCGGCAAATACGACACTGCCGACTGCCGGCAACGTGTGCTGCGAACCGTCCAACTGCAGGAAGACGAGGCGCCGCGGCGGGTGCCCCAGGTTATGGACCCGCGCGATGGTCTCCTGGCCCTTGTAGCAGCCCTTGTTCAAATGGACGGACGTGCGGAGGAGATCCAATTCGTGGGGAATGGTCTTTTCGTCTGTCTCAGCGCCAAGCCTTGGCCGCCACGCAGCAACACGGAGGGCATCCGCGGCCATCGCGCCGGCCAACGGCAGGCCAGCCACGGCATGTTCCAGCTCAGCGGACGGGACCAGGTACTCGAACCAGGGCCGTTCGAGGCCCGGATGGGACTCCTCCGGGACGATGCTGTAGGCGTAGCCGCCCGGGCCGACATGCGGCCACGGATCTTCCCACACCAGGCTCGACGACAACTGCTCTACGGGCTTGGTGGCACCCACCACCGCCCACTGCTCAGAGACGTCCTGGATGTCGACACGGAGCATGAACTTCATCTTGTTCAGCCACTCGGCCAAGGGACCTGCTTCTGCCGCCTCGACGATCAGCCAGGTGGTCGCGCCGTCGTCAATGACCCGGGCATCAAATTCAATGCGGCCTTGGACACTGAGGAGGAGCAACTCGCTTGAGACGCCGGCCTGCAGATTGGTGAGCTGCTGCGACGACAGCGTGTTGAGCCAGCTGAGCCGGTCCGGGCCGAACACAGTCACCACCCCGCGATGCGAAAGATCGACGACGGCGGTTCCGGTCGCCAGGGCGCGCTGCTCCCGCAGGGGTTCACCGTAATGCGCCGCGACACCGGCGTCGAGGCCGGTATCTTCGACCGCGCCAGGGCGCGACAACAGGGGGCTCTTGTAAGTCATATGTAGTAGAAGTCCTTGCGGCTTAACGGTATTCCGGATTCTCGAAATCAAAACGGGTGCCGGCTTTCCACTCCGCCGGAAGATTGCCGTACGCGGGGATCCCGCCGGCGTCCCGAAGGATCTTGGCCATGTGCAGGAGGTTCCACGTCATGAACGTGGTGTTCCTGTTGGTGAAATCACTCTCGGGGCCACCCGATCCTTCGTCCAGGTAGCTGGGGCCCGGACCCACGGGCCCGATCCACCCGGCGTCGGCCTGGGGCGGGATCGTGAAGCCGACGTGCTGGAGGCTGTACAGCACGTTCATGGCGCAGTGCTTGATGCCGTCTTCGTTGCCAGTGATGAGGCAACCGCCGACTTTCGGGTAGAACGCCCACTGACCCTTGCTGTTCAACTCGCCGGAATGGGCATACAGGCGTTCGATCAGCTTCTTGGTCTGCGATGAATTGTCACCCAGCCAAATAGGACCGGCAACCACCACAATGTCGGCATCGCGCACTGCGGGGTAGAGCTCGGGCCATTCGTCCGTCGCCCGACCATGTTCCCTCATGTCCGGGTAGACGCCGCTGGCGATGTCGTGGTCCACCGTGCGGATGAGGGTGGTGGAAACGCCCTGCTTTTCCATGATGGCGCGGCTGATGCTGATCAGGCCGTCGGTATTGCTCAACTGCGGCGAGGGCTTGAGGGTGCCATTGAAGAAGACGGCCTTCAGGCCCTCGTAGCCCTGGGGCTTGAGGTTGGTGTTCACTATCTGCTCCTTTTGCTGGTTGCTAGGCGGAACGTACAGTGAGACCTCTTGTCAGGAAACCCTGTTGAGGAAAGCCGAGGCGTGCGCTTCGAGGGCCTTGCCACTGGCAGCAACATCCCAGCGCCATAGCAGGTTGCCGTCAACCAGGCCGAAGATCCGGGTTGCTGCGGTGTACTCCTTGGAGTGGCTTCCGCGCATCACCATGTCGGTGCTGAGCTGGATCTGGGGCCCCTTGATCTGGCCATAGTAGAGCTCGGTGATGCCACCGGGATGAGCGATGGACACCGAGATGTCGAAGCCGCCGTCGTCGTTCCGGCGCTCCTCCACCTCGTCCGCGGTCTTGAGCACAGGGACGATGTCGGCCGGGATCAGTCCCGGGCCGCCGTCGCCCTCTTCAAGCTTTCGCTCCAATGCCCAGAAACCCGTCTCAACCGTCAACGGGCGCAGCTTTGCGCCGGCGTCGTCGCTGAGCCAGGTTTCGGCCCTGTACTGCAAGTACGGAAGGCCGTTGTGGGTGAAGGAGACGTGCTGGACGAAGTGCTCGGAATCCTCGTCTCCACTGCCTAGCCGTCCACGGCCTTCCCACTCACCAATGAGCCAGGAAAGGGGGACGAGTTCAGGCGTCAGGTCAGTTGGGATCTCAATAGGCACAGCGGCAACCTTGCTTGGACTGCAGGACCAAAGGTCCTACTTCTGGCCCTGGAACAGACGGTAGACGACATAGCCGGCAAACCATGCCATCGCGACACTTGCCAGGCCGAGGAGAACGAGGAAGAAGATTTCATATGCGAGAACAGACATGATGCCATCCTAACCGTTAGTAGATGAGAAGTTTGTCGATGAAGTAAGCCAAGGCGCCCACGGCCCATACGGGTGCGACACCCATGCCAATCGCGGCAGCAAGGTTAAGCCGGCCGCGCCGCAACGTGGTCATCCGCCGGAAGCTGACCAGCACCGATCCGACGACGACACCCACCAGCGCTGCGGGAAGCACTGCGATGTCCGAGAAGACAAGGCCGGCCAACGGACCCATCAGGGCCGCCATGACCACGCCGAGCGGGGCCACGATACGGTCGGGCCAACGGATGATTCCCACCAGCAGGGCAACCGCAGCGCTCAGCCCTGCCACGAGGACCATTTCCTTGACCCCGTTGAAACGTGCACCGGCAATCCAGCCTGCGCCCAGGCAGTTCAGCAGGACGCCGGCGCAGCAGCCAAGGGTCGATTCGAGGCGTTGGGCCTGGCCCGTGCCGCGGACAAGCTGGACGACGAAAACTGCCATGACGCCCAAAGCAACGAAAGCGGGGGCGCCATCCAGGAAACCCGGCGCCGGCATGTAAGCCGCGGCCACAGCCGATCCCGCACCCGAAAGCCCAATGACGGCGGCCAGGGTCTTCTTGGCCGGAACCGCCAGGAAATGCGGCCACCCGATGCCCACGGCTGCAGAGGCCACGATGCCCACGCCCACCATGGCTTCCCGGGAAACGAAGGTGCTGGCCACGATGGCTGCGAGCGCCACGAGTCCGAATACCCCGATGCTCCAAGACTTCACTGTGTGCCGACCTCAATCCGATGCGCCTTACGACCTCTCGACAATCCTGCCTTAACCCAGGCCAATATGTCGTAATTCCGCCCCCTGCCCGTCACGAATCCCTGTCTGGCCGGGCCCGGGTGGGTATACTCAGACTTCAACGGCGCACAGTGTATGCCTTGATCCCGTTACAACGGGAAGAGGCGGCCTGCGTGCTGTGACCGACCGGTGAGACTCCGGTTTCGACGCCCGATGATGCGCGTAAAGCCCATTGGAGGAACTATGTCGCACATCCTGCTCCTAACGAACAGCACCGGCTCTTCGGTGGACATTCTGCCTGCCTTGGAACTGTTGAACCACCGTGTGCACATCCTCCCGGCGGAACCCACAGCCTTGCTGGAAACCGATCCCACGGACATCGTCTTCCTGGATGCCCGTAAAGACCTGGTGGGTGCCCGCTCCCTGACCCAGTTGCTCAAGGCCACCGGCCTCAGCGCACCCCTGATGCTGATCCTCACCGAAGGCGGCATGGCTGCCGTCTCGTCGGCGTGGGCTGTTGATGACATCGTGCTGGACTCCGCGGGACCGGCCGAGGTCGAGGCCCGCATCCGCCTGGCCATGGCGCGGGCCGTCACCGGCGAAGAGGAAACCCAGACAGAGATCCGGGCGGCCGGCGTCGTTATTGATGAGGCGAGCTACACAGCGCGCGTCAACGGCCAACCGCTCAACCTGACCTTCAAGGAGTTCGAACTCCTCAAGTACCTGGCACAGCACCCAGGGCGCGTCTTTACCCGTCAACAGCTGCTGACCGAAGTGTGGGGCTACGACTACTACGGGGGCACCCGGACAGTGGACGTCCACATCCGGCGCCTTCGCGCCAAGTTGGGCGTAGACCACGAAAACCTGATCAGCACCGTCCGCAACGTCGGCTACCGGCTGACGTTGGTTCGCCTTCCCGACGACGAACTCTCCGAAGCCTGAGCACGTTTTGATGCGGACCTGATACGGAAAAGGCCGGAATCCCTGCGGATTCCGGCCTTTCCTTGCTCTGTTGTGGAGGACATACGGGTCGAACGTATCGAGGCCACCCCACTGGTGGATCCCCCTCGCGTTCACTGCTGCGGGCTACCGCAAAGCCGAACGAGATATAGAGACTATCCCTGTTTAGCGGTTACTTCAAATCCCGCTGTTTGCCCGTGGCGTATAGCCTTGCATCATGAGTCACGCGCACCCGGAGAACTGGCCCGTCTTGATCGTCAACGGCGCGTTGGACGCCGAACTCCTCAAGGACTTCACCACCCTTGCCGCTGCAGCGGAGGAATCCGATGGGAATCCTCCCCTCTCGGAGCAGACCTTGGTGATGTTGCGCGGCGCCGACTCGGGGGAATCCTCGGTTCTGTCACTGGCCGTGTACGCCCCGGACGAGGACTCAGATCCGGCGACCGGAGAAGATCTGGCGGGGATCGCCGTCGTGGTTGAAGGCCCCGACGGCAGCGGCGTGCTGGAGCTGGCGGTCCACCCGAGCTACCGCAACCAAGGGGTAGCGGGCCGGCTGCTGGCCGCGCTCCAGGAAAAGCGGAGCTTGGACGGCCTCAGCGCCTGGTCCCACGGAAACCATGAAGCCGCTGCCGGGCTTGCCACCCGTTTCGGTTATCGGCCGGTGCGTGAGCTGTGGAAGATGCGGCTCATGTCTTCTGCTTCTGCACTGCCCGACGCCGGCCTTCCAGACGGGGTCTCGCTGCGCGCCTTCGTCCCGGGCCAGGATGAGCAGGCATGGCTGGACGCCAACCGGGCGGCGTTCTCACACCACCCCGAGCAGGGTTCGATGACTCTGGCGGACCTTGAGGCCCGCAAGTCCGAGGACTGGTTCGACCCCCAAGGCTTCCTGCTCGCCGTCAATGACGACGGTGAACTGCTGGGCTTCCACTGGACCAAGGTCCATCCGCGGCAGGGTCCGCACCCGGCCATCGGCGAGGTCTACGTGGTGGGGGTGACCCCGGCAGCCCAAGGCATGGGCCTCGGCAAGGCCCTTACCGTGGCCGGGATCACCTATCTCCAGGACAAGGGCCTGCACGCTGTGATGCTTTACGTGGACGCCGACAATGAGGCTGCGGTAGCCCTGTATCAGAAGCTTGGCTTCGTTCGATGGGACACCGATGTCATGTACGGTCCGGTCGCCAAGGATTAACCTGGTGCGAATGCCGGGACATCTTGGATTCGGGCACCCGAATTGCTTGTAATGTGGGAGGAAACCCTGTCCTGAGCTTAGGAGAAACCCATGCAGCCGGACCCCGTCGGCACCGCCGGATCCACCTCGAAGGGCGCTACGTTGCCTCCGCGCTTCGGATCATCGGAGGTCCCGGCCTCGCGTGCCACACAAGACCGCATCGACATTCCTGAGTTCGCACCAAGCCTGGAGCCTGAAGGGGACATCTCCCCGGACCGTTTCCTTGATCGCGAGCTGAGCTGGCTGGCGTTCAACTCCCGGGTCCTGGAACTTGCCGAAGATCCGGACCTTTACTTGCTGGAACGCGTCAATTTCCTCTCCATTTTTGCCTCTAACCTTGACGAGTTCTTCATGGTTCGCGTGGCTGGCCTCAAACGGCGTATCGCTACCGGGCTGGCGGTCCCGTCCCCCGCCGGGCTGAGCCCCATCGAGGTACTGGAGCAGATCAGCGAGGAGGCCCACAAGCTGCAGGAACGCCACGCGCGGGTCTTCGCTGAACAAATCCGCCCCGCATTGGCCTACGAGCACATCCACATCATGCACTGGGATGAACTTGATGAGGATGCCCGCCACCGCATCAGCGCCATGTTCCAGGAGAAGGTCTTCCCCATCCTGACGCCCCTGGCCGTGGACCCGGCCCACCCGTTCCCGTACATCTCCGGGCTCTCCCTGAACCTTGCTGTCATTGTCAGTAACCCGGTCAGCGAGAAGGAACTCTTTGCCCGTGTCAAGGTTCCGGACCAGCTCCCCCGGCTGATCTCCGTGGACGGTCCGCGTGCCGGCGCCATCCCCGGACGCGTGGCCCGGTTCATCGCCCTCGAAGAAGTTATTGCCGTGCACCTGGACAAGCTCTTCCCCGGCATGGAAGTCCTGGAGCACCACACTTTCCGCGTCACCCGCAACGAGGACCTCGAAGTTGAAGAGGACGACGCCGAGAACCTCCTCCAGGCCCTGGAGAAGGAACTGCTGCGCCGGCGTTTCGGTCCTCCCGTGCGCCTGGAAGTCACCACGGACATCAACCCGAACATCAAGGCACTGCTCATCCGTGAGCTCGGCGTCGAGGAGTCCGAGGTCTACTCCGTGCCGGCACCCTTGGACCTGCGTGGGCTGTCAGCGATCAGCGGCATCGATCGCGCCGACCTCCACTACCCCAAGCACGTGCCACACACGTCGCGGTACCTGAACGAATCTGAAACGTCCAAGGCAGCCAACGTCTTTGCCGCGATGCGCCGCAGGGACATCCTGCTGCACCACCCGTACGATTCGTTCTCCACCTCGGTCCAGGCCTTCCTGGAGCAGGCTGCGGCGGACCCCAAGGTGCAGGCCATCAAGCAGACCCTGTACCGGACGTCCGGCGACTCCCCCATCGTGGACGCCCTGATCGACGCCGCAGAGGCAGGCAAGCAGGTTCTGGCCCTGGTTGAGATCAAGGCCCGCTTTGACGAGCAAGCCAACATTTCCTGGGCACGGAAGCTGGAACAGGCAGGCGTGCACGTGGTCTACGGCATCGTCGGACTGAAGACGCACTGCAAGTTGTCGCTGGTTGTCCGCCAGGAGGTGGACGGCCTGCGCCGTTACTGCCACATCGGAACCGGCAACTACCACCCGCGCACTGCAAGGTACTACGAGGACCTGGGTCTGCTCACCGCCAACGAACAGGTCGGCGAAGACCTGTCCAAGCTGTTCAACCAGCTCTCCGGCTACGCGCCCAAGTCAACGTTCAAGAGGCTGCTGGTGGCGCCCCGGTCCGTGCGTGCCGGGTTGGTGGAACGGATTGAAACCGAGATCCGCAATGCTCGTGCAGGTATCCCCGGCCTGGTGCAGATCAAGGTCAACTCGATGGTGGACGAAGCGATCATCGATGCCCTGTACCGCGCCTCGCAGGCTGGCGTGAAGGTCGACGTCGTCGTCCGCGGTATCTGCTCGTTGCGTCCCGGGGTTCCGGGACTCAGCGAGAACATCACCGTCCGCTCCGTCCTTGGCCGGTTCCTGGAACACTCCCGCGTATTCGCTTTCGGGAACGGTGGCGAGCCCGTGGTGTACATCGGTTCGGCCGACATGATGCACCGCAACCTGGACCGTCGTGTGGAGGCCCTGGTGCAGTTGGCAAGCAAGGAAGACACAATGACGGTCATGGACCTGATGCGCCGCTACGTTGACGACGGAACAGCGAGCTGGCACCTGGACAACCAAGGGCACTGGACGCGTCATCACCTGGACGCCGACGGCAAACCGCTGTTGGATATGCAGTCATGGCTCCTGGAATCGCGTTCCCGGCAGCGAGCATCGGCACGGCGGTAGAGAAGCAGTTGAACAGCGATACCCCCGTGGCCGATCAAACAGATCACCCTGGCGAGTCGGTGGCCGTTGTTGCGGCCGGAGGCATCCCCTGGCGGCTCAACAAGGGTGCCCTTGAGGTGCTCCTGATCCACCGGCCGCGCTACGACGATTGGTCCTGGCCCAAAGGAAAGCTCGACGCCGGCGAAACGGTTCCCGAATGCGCCGCACGCGAAGTCTGGGAAGAGATCGGGCTCCAGGCCACCCTGGGCATCCCGCTCCCACCCATCCACTACCACGTGGCTGCCGGGCTGAAGGTGGTCCGGTACTGGGCCATCAAAGTCAACGGCGCGCAGCTGCGCCCTGATGGGAAAGAGGTGGACAGCGTCATGTGGTGCACCCCGGACCGGGCGGCCACATTCCTGAGCAACCCGAGCGATGTGGAGCCACTGGAATACCTTCAAAAGGCGCACGTCCGTGGCGAGCTGGACACGTGGCCTTTGATCCTGATCCGCCACGCCAAGGCAAAGCCCCGGTCCTCATGGACCAAGGCCGAAGGTGACCGGCCGCTGGCGGCAACCGGCCAGCGGCAGGCTGTAGCAGTCCAGCGCCTCCTCGGCGTGTGGAAGCCCCAGCGCGTCGTCACCAGCCCATGGGTGCGGTGCGTCGCCACCATCGCACCCTACGCCAAAGCCAGTGGGGCCAAGGTGAAGCTGGTGGAAGCCCTCACGGAACACCACCATCAGCGCTCCCCTAAAAAGACTGCGGCCGCTGTTGAGTCGTTGTTCGACAAACAGGTGCCCATAGCTGTGTGCACGCACAGACCTGCACTGCCTACGGCTTTGAAGCAATTGGGACAGCACATGCCTTCGGCTTTACGGGCAGTCCTGCCGGGCGCGGACCCTTACCTGGCCCCCGGCGAGGTCATCGTGTGCCAGGTAGCGCGGGGCGCCGAACGGAAGATCGTCTCCGTGGAGCAGGTCAAACCCTTCGACGACTGACGTATGACTTGACCCCCGGCTCTTTGTGACGAATCGTATGAACTTCGTTTCAAAGACTTGGGGGTCTTGTTGTGGTTGCAGTGCTGGGACCGGGTATCGGGGCTGTCGTGGTGTACCTGTTCCTTCGGATGCTGGTCTGGTCAAAGCCCAATGCCCGGTCCTTGGCCTCGCATAGTCTTTGGGTGGGAATCATCGGCTGGATGGCCAGCTCGCTCCAAGGGGCCATGAACGCCGGGATCCTGCCCGGAAACCCAACCGTGTCGGCTGCTCAAGCAACTCCTGAACAGATTGGCACCGCCCTGGCATGGCCCATCCTCGCCTGCCTCGCCATCCATTCCCTGGGCCAGTTCAGCTATCCAACGACCAAGGGGCAACGCAGGTTTGCCGGACGCCCGGGCGGGCGACTCCGGGACTTCGTCCCCCAACGGCTCGCCTGGACCACCACATCGATATTCGCCTTCACGGCCGTGGTCTTAGCGTGGGTTGCCACCCTTCCCGGACACACCCCGGTTGCCCCTTCAGCTACCCTGCAGCCCCAGGACGTCGACACCGGATACTACGGTCAAGGACAGGACGGCAGGATTCCGGGCTGGGAGCTGGCCGCGTGGCTCGGAGGCGCGCTGCTGGTCCTCGCCTCCGGCACCCTGCTGTTGCTGTGGTTGATCGGGCGCCGCCGCCAGCTGGAAGCGCTCGACGCCGACGACGACCGAACCCTCCGTCGCATCGCGGCCAACCGGCTCCTGCGCACGGTGGCAACCATTGCGGCCGGGCTTGCCACCATTGCCGGGAATTTCGCGGCACAACCAGAAACCGGATCCGGGTGGCAATCGTCCTGGTTCAATGCCCTGGGCGTGGTCAATATGGCGGTACTGCTGGTGATGTTGTGGTGGCCGGTTCCCCGCATGCCTTCGCTCTGCACTGCAGGGCAGTCCACCAGCGTATGGGCCCTCCGTGCTCACCCCGGAACTCACGGAGCAGCCCGGCTCACCATCAGCATCGGCGTTGCACTCGGCACTCTTGGAGGGCTGGCGGCAGTCGCGGGTTTCGTTGCAAGGTACGCGCTGAGCCAACCCCAAAATTCGTGGGTCGCACCCCTTGCGCTCGGGCTGGTGACAGCACTCCTCCTGGTAACCATTTGGGGAGGAGACATTCTCATCGGACGAAATTACGGAACCCTTGAGGCACCCGTCAGGTGGCCGTTACGACTAATATCCCGCGGGCTGTCGTCTTTCGCGTTGGCCAGCGCGCTGCTGTTCGTTGCGTCCCTCACCTTCGTCGTGGCCATCCACGCCGGGCAACCATTCGCTGCCGCGGCATGGCCGGCTGCCGTAACCGGGACCTTGCTGGCCGCCGCGGCAGGTGCCGCTGCTATCCTTGCTGCCCGCCGGCGTCGTGGTATCCCCGAAGACGACGGCGACACCGGCTTGGACGCCGCCCTGAGGGCAATCTCCATGTACCGCATCATCAGGACGCTGAGCGCCTACTGCCTGGGGCAATCGGCCCTTCTCCTCATGACTTCGGGGGATGCCTGGTACCAGCTGTTCGTGCCCACCCCGGGGGTCTATCCGCTCGCACCAAGCCCCGCCGTTACCCTCGGAATGGTGCTGGCAGCGATCGCCGTCATCACCGCCATCACCCCTGTACGGGGACTTATCCAGGCTATTCCCCGGCCTCGACATGCCAACTCCGTGATGGCCAACCCGCCCCGGCAAAGTAAGCTGGACCCGTGAGTATCCCCTCCCCCTATGAAGACCTTCTGCGCGACGTCATGGCCAACGGCACGCACAAGTCGGACCGCACCGGAACCGGGACGCGCAGCGTCTTCGGCCGTCAGTTGAGGTTCGATCTTGCCGAAAGCTTCCCCCTCATCACCACCAAACGGGTTCACTTCAAGTCCGTGGCAGTGGAGCTCCTGTGGTTCCTCCGCGGCGACTCGAACGTGAAATGGATGCAGGACCAGGGCGTCTCCATCTGGGACGAATGGGCGGATCAGGACGGCGAGCTCGGGCCGGTTTACGGAGTCCAGTGGCGCAGCTGGCCCACTCCTGACGGTGGACATGTCGACCAGATATCCGAGGTCATGAAGGGCCTGGCCAGCAACCCGGATTCACGACGACACATTGTTTCCGCCTGGAACGTGTCCGAGCTCAAGGACATGGCCCTGCCCCCATGCCACGCGTTCTTCCAGTTCTACGTGGCCGACGGAAAGTTGTCCTGCCAGCTGTACCAGCGTTCGGCGGACACGTTCCTGGGCGTCCCCTTCAACATTGCCTCGTACGCCCTGCTGACGCTCATGGTCGCGCAGCAGTTGGGCCTTGAACCCGGTGAGTTCGTGTGGACGGGTGGGGACGTCCACATCTACGACAACCACGTGGAGCAGGTTGCCGAGCAGCTGACCCGCGAACCATACGAGTACCCGCAGCTAAAGATCCTCCGCAAACCTGACTCGATCTTCGACTACACCCTGGATGACTTCGAGGTTGTGGACTACCGCCACCACCCCACCATCAAGGCGCCGATCGCCGTATGAGCACGCCTTCCGCCGACGTTCCCGCGCAACTCCCCGGCGTAATCTTTACCCAGGAGACGGCTGCCGCCATGACCGGGATCGGAATGATCTGGGCCCAAACCAAGGCTGGCGTGATCGGCAAGGACGGCAGCATGCCGTGGCACCTGCCGGAAGATTTGAAGCACTTCAGCCAACTCACCACCGGTCACCCCGTCATCATGGGACGCAAGACCTGGGAGTCATTCCCCGCGAAGTACCGCCCCTTGCCCGGGCGCACCAACATCGTAGTGACCCGGAACGCTGAATGGGCCTCCACGCCAGAAGCAGAAGGCGCACTGGTGGTTTCCTCGCTTGACGAGGCCCTCCTGGAGTCCCAGTTCGCGCCCGGCGGCCAGAAGGTGTGGATCATCGGCGGCGCGCAGATTTTCGAGCAGTCCATGAACCTCGCCAATCTTGCAGTGGTCACCATCATCGATGCCGACTTCGACGGCGACACTTTCGCGCCTGAACTCGGTGATGATTGGACTTTTGACACCATGGCGCCAGCCGAGGGCTGGCTCACCGCCAAAAACGGCACAAACTACCGGTTCACCTCGTGGCGCCGGAACGAACGCTAGGAACGACTGCATGCTGAAGAAACCCGAAACCCTGTTCGTGCTGGGCTACATGCTGCTGCCGCTCTTTGCCCTGATCTCCGCCATCGTGGGCCTGACGATGATCCTGGGCGGAAACAAGATCGTGGGCATCATCATCCTGGTGATCGTGACCCAGGTATTCACGTTTGGCTCATTCTTCGCCGTCCGGGCACGCAAAGCTGCTCTGGTTCAGGAGCATGAAGCCGGCAACTAGCGTTCCAGCCGGAAGCGGGCGTGGAGGTCGGATCGGCCGCCTGGCCGGGTGTCGTCGTCGTGCATCCCGCCCGTGACGTAACCAACAGCGGCAGTCCGCTCCGAAAGTTTAGACTTGGTGAATGACTACAGCAGCTAATCCGTCCGTTGGACTGGTCGGTTGGCGTGGCATGGTCGGCTCCGTCCTGATGCAGCGCATGCAGGAAGAGAACGACTTCGCCAACATCAACCCGGTATTTTTCTCCACCTCGAATGCAGGAGGTGCCGCCCCTTCCTTCGCTGAGGGGGCAGGCAAGCTCGAGGATGCGTTCGATATTGAGACGCTGGCCAAGCTGCCTATTATTGTCACCGCCCAAGGTGGCGACTACACCAAGCAGGTCCATGGTGAACTCCGCAGCCGTGGCTGGGACGGCCTCTGGATCGACGCTGCTTCCACCCTGCGCATGAACGACGACTCCATCATCGTGCTGGACCCCATCAACCGCGACGTCATAGACGCAGGCCTTTCCGGCGGGGTGAAGGACTTCATCGGCGGAAACTGTACGGTCTCCTGCATGCTGATGGGCCTCGGCGGCCTCTTCAAGAACAACCTCGTGGAGTGGGGTACGTCCATGACGTACCAGGCCGCTTCCGGTGGCGGTGCCCGCCACATGCGTGAGCTCCTGAACCAGTTCGGCACCCTCAACAACGAGGTCAGCAGTGAACTGGAAGATCCCGCCTCCGCCATCCTGGAGATCGACCACAAGGTCCTCGCAGCGCAGCGCACAGGCGTTGACGCCACCCAGTTCGGCGTCCCGTTGGCCGGTTCCCTGATTCCTTGGATCGATGCCGACCTCGGCAACGGCCAGTCCAAGGAAGAGTGGAAAGCCGGAGTAGAAACCAACAAGATCCTCGGCACCGGAAACGGTACCGCCGGCAAGGACCACATCGCCATGGACGGTCTCTGCGTCCGCATTGGTGCCATGCGCTCCCACTCGCAGGCACTGACGCTCAAGTTGCGTGAGGACCTGTCCGTCACCGAGATTGAGAACCTCCTGGCCAAGGACAACGAGTGGGCCAAGGTTGTTCCCAATACCAAGGAAGCCTCCATGGCGGACCTGACCCCGGTGGCTGCGTCCGGCACGCTGGACATCCCCGTGGGCCGTATCCGCAAGCTCGAAATGGGTCCGGAATACATTAGCGCCTTCACTGTGGGCGACCAGCTCCTGTGGGGTGCGGCCGAGCCGCTCCGCCGTATGCTCAACATCGCGACGGGCAAGCTCTAATACCCGTCCGCCCCTGAACGTCGCTAACCCGCTGTTCCGTTGCTGCCCAGCAACGGAACAGCGGGTTTTCGACTTCCTGCCTTGGCCAGGGCGGTTTTGAGCAGACGCTCAACCTCCCAGGGCCTGCTGAGGTCTCCCCACTCGATCCTGATGACGTTCCAGCCCATTGCCATAAGCGCTTTCTCCCGCCGCCGCTCCTGGAATATGACATCCTCAGTTGGTGCGTAGTCGAAGTACTTGGCTCGACCATCAAACTCAAGGATGAGCTTGTGGTCCCTCCAACCGAAGTCTCCCCTATAGGTTCCGATGGGCGTCATGACCTCTACCTGAAGGTCTGCGCCACCGATGCCGAGCCGGTCCAGGAGCGCACGGGTACGCGTCTCCCCTACCGATTCGGACCTCCCATCCATGGCGTCCAGGATCCGCCACAAGCGTCGGGCACCCCGCGTGATCGCTCCGGTGCTGAGGTAATCCCGCATCGCTTGCGGGTCAGCACCCTTTCGAAGAGCTTGGTCCGCGATAACCAAAGCCCGCTCAAAGTCCATGGCCCGTGCACAGTCCACCACGGTGCGCTCAAGGCTGGTGACCGGGATGGGCCTTTCCCAGGGGGCCAGCACCTCGACGATCTCAGTACCCGACAGCGGACCTCCGTGGGCCACAACATCGTCACCAGAGCTCCCCTGGGACGGGGAAAACGGTGTGGTCACGTGCACCTGGGCACCACTGTCCCAAGGGGAACATCCGTGCAACCGTGCGGCACTGGCATGACTGTAGACACTGGTTGTCCGCGCGCCACGATGATGCGCCTCTATCCGCAGCAGGTCCTGTTCCCATGGCTTTCTCCGATGCCAATCCTGGGCCCTGACGTAGGCACCACGCCTAAGCCTGATCAGTTTCCCGGAGCGGACGCCAGCTGTGAGCACCCGATCACTAAAGCCGAGCCCGGACAAGTCTGCTGTTGTGGCTACCGAGGTGCCGGGCCAGAAGCGGGAGATGTGGTGGTCAAGTTTCTTTGTTTGCATCTGTCCATCGTCCGGGGCGCAGACAGCGCCCACCATGGCCCAGTTCCCGTATGTGGACAACCTCGATCAGCTCATCGGAGTCGGGGCGCCGAGGAGGGCCCCAGCCCTCCCACTTCCCAGCCAGAGCCGTTGCCAACCCACACCCACGTCGCTGGCCAACCACGGATCAGCGGGCCAGCAACGGACCAACCCAGCCCCGTGCCCCAGCCCTACCACTTCCCACCCAAACCCGTTGCCAACCCGCTCCCACGTCGCTGGCCAACCACGGAACAGCGGGCCAGCAACGGACCACCCGGCCGGGCCGGCCTCAGCTCGCCATGAACTTCAGGTACGCCCGTCCCTGAGCCTGGAACGCCCGCTCGGCGGCAGGACCAAGCTCGCCTGCAAACGGTTCCGGGACCACCCCGGCGTTCTTCCCGGAGCCCGAACGGGCCCAGGTCCCCACCACTTCGCCTCCGGAAACGATGATGCGCTTGAAGACGCCGTTATTCCCCGGCACCACGCGTTCGGCGTACTCCGGGGCGAGAACCAGGCTGCGGTCCTGGTACCCGAGAAGGTATTCGTCGAACCCAGGCAGTGCCAGCAGCGAGCGGGAGCCGGGAACGCCGTCGTCAAGCATTGCTGCCGCTTCGGGTGACAGCCAGTAGCTGGCTCCGCGGAATTGAAGCTCAACCAAGCGGTCCCGCACAACTGCCAAGGCAGCGCGGGCCTCGGCGAGCGGCACTTGGCTCCACCACGCAAAGTCCTTGATGGTCGCCGGACCGTGGCCCCGGAAGTACCGGAAGAGGAGTTCGGCTATCCCTTCCTCACGGCCCAGGTCCCTGGACTCCGGAATCCAGTCCTCGAAGGGGACAAACAGTTGCTGGACGCCGGCTTTTCCGCCAGAGGCCGCCATGGGTCCTTGGACCAGCCATCCTTCGCGGCACAAGGTTCCCAGGATGTGGATGCCCCGCTGGGAGGTAGTGGGCTGGCCGGCTTCCTCAAAAGCGGTGAACAGCTGTTCGCGGGTTGCCCCGGCGGCACCCTCGCCTGTCTTGAGGACTTCGGCGGTTTTGTACGCTATGTCCCGGCAGTGGCTGATGTCGTCGGAAGTGATGGCCAGTTCGCGGTGCCGGCTCGCCACCGCCATTGCCAGCCGGCCGCTGGTGATACCGAGGATCCAGCGCAGATCTTCGGGTGCCAGCAGGTGCAGGGTCCCGCGCATGGGCCAGGAGCGAACCACCGTCCCGGCATCGAGGGCTGCACGGACGTCCGAGGCCGCAACACCGGGCACCCGTTGCCCAACAGCCCAGAAAGCCATCCCAAGGTCCTGGGCCTGCATGGCCGTCATCCAGCGGACGGCATCGGCGATGCCAGGGAAGCCACCAGCCAGAAGGCCCTGGCTGGCGAGCCGGAGCCGGCCCATGACGCGGGGAGTCAGCGGTGTAGGCATGCTTCATCCTAAGAGCGCACGCGGGCACAGGGAACCTTGCCGCGCCTCCCAGCCGTCACCCAGCAGGGGAACCTAGGATGAGTTCATGCTTTTTGGTGACCTCGCTCCGTTCGTGCGGCCGATGAGCCGGTGGTTGGCTACCGCCGGCTGGTTCTGCACGCTCGTTGGACTTGGTGCCGGGCTGATCGTGGCCGTCGGGACCGGCGTCAGCCTTTCTCCATCGATGCAGGCCATCCAAACCGTCAGTCTGGTCGCAACGGCTACGGCCGCGCTCCTCATTGGAACAGCGGCGGCCAGCCAGCCCGTGTCCGATCGTGATGATGACGCCCCCGAGCCGTGGTTCTACCCGGCCGCGGCCGCCCAAGTCCGCAGCTTCCTGCTCGGGTCAGTTGTCATGCTCCTGGGCTTGGTGGGCTTCGCTGCAGCCGGGCTGTTCATGCCGAGTGGTCCCTCGCCCCAGAGCATCGCGTTCAGCCAGATATTCCTTCTGGGCTCCATCAGTTGCGGGTTGACGTTCTTGCTGCTCAACAAGGTCCTGCCGATCGCCGAGCGGCGAACACGCTAGGACCGCCGAGGGGCAAGATCCCCGAGAGCCCCCCAGCGAACGCGCCTTAGAGGGACACACCGATCAACAGCGGCTCCGGGTGCAGCTCAATACCAAAACGCTCGACGACGCCGGCACGCACCTCGCGCGCGATCGCCACCATGTCCGCAGCTGAGGCTGAACCGCGGTTGGTGATGGCCAACGTGTGCTTGGTGGACAGGGACGCCCTCCCCCCGGAAACACTGCCCTCTTCAAGCCCGAAGCCCTTCCCGAACCCGGCTTGGTCGATGAGCCAGGCGGCGGAGAGCTTCACCAGTCCATCCGTTCCGGCGGGGTATTGCGGTGCGTTCGCTGGCAGCCCCGCGGCGCGCTCTGCGGGCACAATCGGGTTGGTGAAGAATGAGCCGGTGGAGTAGGTATCCCGGTCCTCTGCGTCCAGGACCATTCCCTTGGAAGCCCGGAGCCGAAGGACTTCACGGCGGACATCGTTGGAGTAGGCGCGTTTGCCTGCCTCCACGCCCAGCACCCGGGCCAGCTCGGCGTACCGGATAGGGGCACTCATCCGACCCAGCGGCAACTGGAACTCGACTGTCAGGACCACGTAGCGCGGTGAGCCCTCCACCGTGGTCTGCTTGAGAATGGAGTCGCGGTATCCGAACTTGAGCTCGGAGTTGGTGAAGGTCTGCACGGCGTTGCGTTCACGGTCCCACGTCCGCACGGCCGCAATGGTTTGCGATACGTCAGCGCCGTAAGCTCCCACGTTCTGCACGGGCGTAGCTCCTGTGGCACCCGGAATGCCGGACAGCGCTTCCAGGCCGGACCATGCGTGCAGGACGGCGTGTTGGACCAGGGCGTCCCAGTTGTGGCCGGCCTGTACCACCACCGACACGCCTCCGCAGCTGTCCTCGGAGTTCACTGTGAACCCTTCGGATGCGATCTTCAGGACTGTGCCGGGGTAGCCGTCGTCCGAGATCAGGAGGTTGGATCCGCCGCCGATGATGAGGAGTTTTTCGCCTGCAGCGTCAGCCGACCGTACGGCGTCGATGATTTCAGCCTCGGTGCGGGCCTCCACAAAGTTTCCTGCGGGGCCGCCAACAGCGGCGGTGGTCAATTCGGAAAGCAGCGTCTGGGTCACCAATCAAGCCTAACGGGCTTCGTTGGGCTGCATGGACTTCCTTGTGGTTTGCCCGACGAGGGGGGCCAGGAAGAAGCTGACAACCAGCATCACAAGAGGTGCAAGCAGGGAGTGGAGGATGCCAAAGTGTTCGGCCAGCAGGCCCAGGAGCGGCGGTCCGCACAGAAACGCACCGTAGCCAATGGTGGAGACGACGGAAACGCGGGCGGCAGCGTGCACGGGGTCATCAGCTGCAGCGGACATTCCCACCGGGAACCCCAGCGAGGCACCGAGGCCCCACACAGCCAGCGCCACGAAAGCAAGCCAAGGCAGGGGCGAAAAGACAAAAAGCGCCAAACCCACGACGGCGGTGGCCGAGCACCAGCGCATCACCACTACCCGCCCGAACCGGTCAAGGATGACGGTGCCGGCGAAGCGTCCAATGGTCATGAACGTCACGAACAGGCCGTAGCCAACCGCTCCTGCCGCGTCCGATTGGCCGTAGCCGTCGGACAATGCCAAAGCCACCCAGTCTCCAGCAGCCCCTTCGGCCAATGCCAGGCCGAGGACCAGTACGCCGATCAGCAGCGTTCGACGGTCACGCCAGGCCAGGGCCACGAGCCGTTTGTTGTCCAGTGGTGCAGCGGCGGTCCCGGTTTCCGCCGTAATAATGGGCAACGGTCCAGTAGAGGGATCCTGGAAAGTATCGGTTTCCTCCGTACGCGGAGCGCGGGCCGGCGCCGCGGTCTTCTCCGCCCGGAAAAAGAATCCTGCGGCCACCACGGAACCAGTCACCACGACACCCGCGATCAGGAAATGCCAGAACACGGCCAGGTGCACGGCGGCGGCCCACGCACCAAACCCCGCAGCCGCGACAGTACCCAGGCTGAAGGCGCCGTGGAGGTGCGGCATGACGTGCCGTCCCAGTGCCCGCTCCATTGCCGCGCCTTCGACGTTGGACGCCGTGTTCCAGCTGGCCGTGCCAAGGCCCAATACCACCAACCCCGTGGCAACGACGACGGGGTTCGCCGCGATTGAGGCCCCCACGCCAACAGTGACCAAGCCTGCCCCCACCATGCAGCTCCCGATCCAGCTGGTGAGTTTAGGGCCGAGCCGCAGCACGATGAGTCCGGACGCGGAGATCGAAATGAACGACGCCACAGTCATGCACATGAGAAGGAGCCCGATACCACCGGGGGTCAGGTCCAATCCGTCACGGATCGCCGGGAGCCGCGACACCCAGGTGGCGAACGCAACGCCGCTGGCCGCATAGGACGTCAGGACAGCGACGCGCCACTGGAGCATCTGGGTCGCAGTGGCGCGTTGCAGGGAATGGTTCGGTTGGTTCAAGAGACCTTCACGACCGCCTGCGACTTCATGAGGACTTTCTGTCCGCCGGCGACAACAGTGAGATCGATACGGGCGGTGCGGGCCTCGGCGTCGAGGGCCCCCACCACGCCGGTGACGTCGATGACGGCGCCGGCATTGTCCGTGCCGGTGGTGTCCGTGACCAGGACAGGTTTGGTGAAGCGGGTCTGGTAATCGACGACGGCGGCCGGGTCGCCCGCCCAGTCGCTCACCAGTTGCACTGCGGCTCCCATGGTGAACATGCCGTGCGCAATAACTCCGGGCAGTTCAACCGAGGTGGCGAAGGCTTCGTTCCAGTGGATCGGGTTGAAGTCGCCTGAAGCCCCGGCGTACTTGACCAGGTCCTGGCGGGTGACGTCGATGCTGCGGGTGCCGATTTCCTGGCCAACCGCGAGTTCTTCGAATGTGGGGCTCATGGTTACTGTCCCTCTCCGCGGACCAGAATGGATGAGGTGGTGGTGGCGACCTTTTCGCCCGCCTCGGTGGAAATTTCGGAGCGGGTGGTGATCATGGCTCCTCCGCCCATGGCCCGGACACCGTCAACGTGCAGTTCGGCCACAAGCCGGTCACCGGCAACAATGGCGCGGTGGTGCGTGAACCGCTGGTCGGCGTGGACCACGCGGGAAAAGTCAATGCCCGACTCGGGGTCCTGTACAAGCTGCGCGTCAGCGCGCTGGGCGACGATGATGGCGAAGGTTGGCGGGGCTACGAGGTCGCTGTGCCCGAGGGCTTTGGCCGCGTCCACGTCAAAATGCGCGGGGTTGGTAGCCTTCACGGCTTGGGCAAATTCGCGAATCTTTTCGCGCCCGACGTCGTATACCTCTGCGGCAGGGTAGCTTCGGCCCTGCAGGTCCGGATTGATACTCATGATCCAACCCTATCGGCCCGAAGGGTTGGTTTACTTCCTGTAGTCCTTGCGGATTTTCTGGCCGCGGACCACGAGCCCCGCAACGTGCAGGAGCAGGCCGACGCCGATCAGCGGAAGCGATGCCAATGCCAGTCCCTGGTTGCCGGACGTGTTGCCCACAATGCTCAGGATAATTCCGACGGCGATCAGGCCCATGGCGCCAAAGACCAGCACTTTGTAGGACGTAGGGGCGGTGGCCCAGAATTGTTCAAGCACCGTCCAAGTCTACCGGCGCGCGTTGAAGGGGTTGCGTTGCGGGGCCCACTCTGCGCCCCACGACCACGAAATACCCCGCACAACAGGCCCCACAACGGGAGGGGGTTAGAAGAGGGAGTCCTGCAGGGCCGGGATCTCGGTGGTGTGCGGGCCGAACTCCACTTTGCGGCCCTTCAAGGCACCAAGGTCTGCCACGAAACTGCCGTCCACCTCGTTCCCTGAAGCGTCGGGGAGGCCAACCAAGGCGATTGCTCCGCTCAGCGAGCGGACCCGCACACCGTGCCCACCGCCGTCGAACGTTGCCGGATAACGGTGGCGAAGGCCGGTGTGCGCGGTGCAGAGGGTGTCCGCCAGCGCAGGCCTCTCCCACTCTTCCTCCACCACCGTGTAACCGGTCATGGCCAGGCCGCCCAACAGTTCCCGCACGCGCCCGGCATGCCGGCGGTTCACAGCGGCAAGCTCGACGCCGGAACGCGGCTCCACCAGGCCGGTCACCTTTGCCGCCGAGCGGACCTGCTGGACGAGGCCGAGTTCGCGGGTTACCAGGTCCTCCAGGACACGGACAGTGCGGCCGTCTTCGGCGTGCGCCACGTAGGAGGCATGCACGGCGCCCTGTTCAGCAAGGCGGTTCAACTTGCGTGGCGCTGAAGCTGTCCCGACTTTGCTTGCACCGTTCGCGAAGGTGGCCACGTAGAGCCAGTGCGGTTGCATGAGGTAGGCCCTCAGCCCTGACGGTACGGAGCCACCCCGGTGGAAGTCATGCATCAACCGCGGCTCGTCGCGCGCAAAGCACGCACCGCACTGCTTGCCCCGCTCCGCCGGGGCACCAGTGGGGCAGGGAACATACGTCCGGTCTCCGGGTCCGTGGACCCTTGTATGGCCAAGGCACCACAAACCGGGGGCAACGCGAAGGCCCAGGGACGTACCCCGGGCCAACGCAACATCAGTAAATTCCGCCTGCGGCGACCACAGCCTCAACGCAGGGACGGAAGAGTCCCATGAGACTCCGTGGACCAGCATCCCTACAGGGAAGGCTGGACTCCGAAAGCCACTGCGAGCTTCATGATCTTCTCGGCACGGCCCAAACGCGGGAGATCGGAACCGTCGCGGATGACACGTCCGTTGGCTTCGAAGTCGTTCATGAAGTCCGTGGCCCAGGCGACGTCTGACGGGGTGGGGCTGATGACTTCGTTGATGACCGTGGTCTGGTCAATGGCCAGGCACAGCTTGCCGGTCATGCCCATGGTCACGGTGATGCCGGTCTGCTCGCGCAGGATCGGGTGGTTGGTTCCCACGGTGGGTCCGTCGATGGGGCCCGGCAGGTTACCGACGCGGCTGGCGACAACCAGCTTGGCGCGAGGGTAGGCCATGGCCTCCGGCGTGGCCGCCATGCCGGTGTCGCGGCGGAAGTCGCCGGAACCGAAGGCGAGGCGGAAGGCGCCTTGCGCACGGGCGATGTGGTTGGCTTCCTCGATGCCGAGGGCCGATTCAACCAGGGCCACGACGGGGGTCTTGCCATCCATGCGGTGGTACGACTCAGTGACCTGGTCAGCGGACTCGGTCTTGGCGAGCATGACACCCAGAAGTCCGGGCGTGCCACGCAGGCCGGCGAGGTCGTCGGCCCAGAACGGGCTGGTGGCGTCGTTGATCCGGACCCATGCCTGTCCACCTGCGGTCAGCCAGTTCACCACGTTCTCGCGGGCGGCATCCTTCTGGGAGGGGTCTACGGCGTCTTCGATGTCGAGGATGATCGCGTCTGCCCGCGAACCCGCAGATTCTTCAAAAAGCTCCGTTTTCATGGCATTGACAAGAAGCCAGGAACGGGCGATATCGGCAGGAATGTTGCGGGTAGGCCGAACGGACTCGGCGGCGATGCTAGACGTCATGTATCTACCGTATCCGGCCAGCGTGCCGCGAGGCGAAGAATTTCGCCCGGTTGTGAGGATCAATACGAACTAAACCCCATATGACTGTGGGGTCCCGCAGTATGAACGCCCGACGGCGATACCCGCCAGTCACACGGCGCCCACCAGACGTTGTTGTTCACAGGGCTCAACGCAGCGTCTTGTGTCCCCCGGTTGCCGGGAATTGCCCTGGATTTCCTCCCGTGTCGGGCTGTTTCGCAGCGTTTCCAGGCGTTACCCGATCGCTTCCCACCCGGCGTCGAAATGGGCTTTCATCGTTCCCAAGCCGTTGCACGGGTTTCCAAACTCCTGCATCGGCCGACCACCCAACACCCCCCATCATCTGAAAGTAGCTCCCATGAAACTGCATCTGCCCCTCCTGAGCGTCGCGGCCGCCGTCGTACTAGCGCTGACGGTGTCCGGCTGCGGCGGTGCAGCCGAAGCCGGACAAGCCAACCAAGCAGGCAACGAGGTCAAGGAACTCCGCTACCAGGGCTCAGCGAACAACGTGACCTTCCCCGAACTCGCAGCGGACCTGGGCTACCTGGGCGACCTGAAACTGAACTGGGTTGGCAACACCACCAGCGGCCCGCAGGACATCCAGTCGGCTGCGACCAACCAGACCGACTTCGGCGGCGCCTTCTCCGGTGCGGTGGTGAAGCTGATCGAGGCCGGAGCGCCCGTGAAGGGCGTCGTCAACTACTACGGCTCGGACGACAAGAACTTCAGCGGCTACTACGTCAAGGCAGACAGCGACATCAAAGGCCCGAAGGACCTGATCGGCAAGAAGATTGCGGTCAACACCCTCGGCGCCCACCACGAGGCAGTCATCAACACGTGGCTGACCAAGAACGGACTGAGCCAGGACGAAATCAAGCAGGTCCAGCTTGTCCCGCTGGCACCGAACGACACCGAGGAAGCGATCCGCCGCGGCCAGGTCGATGCCGGAACGCTCGGCGGGATCCTGCAGGACCATGCCGTTGAAGCTGGCGGACTGCGGTCCCTCTTCAGCGATGTCCAATTGTTTGGATCGTTTGCCGGCGGGCAGATCGTGCTCCGCAACGACTTCATCGAGAAGAACCCCAACACCACCCGCACCTTCACCACAGGCGTGGCCAAGGCCATCAAGTGGGCCACGGAAACGCCGCGCGCAGAAGTGATCGCCCGCTTCACCAAGATCATCGAAAGCCGCGGCCGTAACGAAAGCACAGCCAACCTGAAGTTCTGGAAGAGCCCGGGCGTTCCGGACGCAGGCGTGATCAAGGACGAGGACTTCACCCGCTGGGAGGCCTGGCTCAAGTCCTCGGGCATCCTCAAGGGCGACCTGGCGCCGTCCAAGTACTACACCAACGACTTCAACGACCTCGCGAAGAAGGGATAGCCATGACGGCGAAAATCAGCTTGCGCAACGTCACCAAAGAATTCACGGTCCGCGCCACCAAGACTGCTGCGGCCACCCGGTTGACCGCCATCGATGGGCTCAGCCTCGACGTCCGCGACGGCGAATTCCTCACCCTGGTGGGACCCAGCGGCTCCGGCAAGACCACGCTCCTGGACCTGCTTGCCGGCTTATCCTCCCCGACGTCCGGCGAAGTCCTGGTGGACGGCAAAACAGTTACCGGTCCGGGAAAGGACAGGGCCGTGGTGTTCCAGCAGTACGCCTTGTTTCCGTGGCGGACGGCGTCAGCCAATGTGTCGATCGGCCTTGAGGGGGCGGGTCCGGACGGGAAGAAGCTGAATCGCCGGGAACGTGCGGCAAAAGCCAAGGAGTACTTGGCGTTGGTAGGCCTTGCCGGCTTCGAGGACCGCTACCCGCATGAACTCTCCGGCGGAATGAAGCAGCGGGTTGCCATCGCCCGCAGCCTGGCCTACGAGCCGGACGTGCTTCTCATGGATGAGCCGTTCGCCGCACTGGACGCCCAGACCCGTGAGCAGTTGCAGGACGAACTTCTCCGGATCTGGAAGGCCACCGGCAAGACGATCGTGTTCATCACCCACGGCATCGACGAGGCCGTTTACCTCGGCGAGCGCGTTGCCGTGCTGAGCGCGCGCCCGGGGCGGCTCAAGGAGATCGTGGACATCAACATCCCGGACCGTGAAGGCGACGAAGACATCCGTTCCAACCCTGCCTTTGTTGAGCACCGGCACCAGGTCTGGACCCTGCTGCACGACGAAGTCCGCCGGGCACAGGACGCCGGGCACCGCAAGATCCTCCCGGATGGCAGCGCACCGGACGAACCTGTGACCACCACTATTGAAAGGACCGCGGCCTGATGACCACCACCTTGGCACATCCAGAAACCGCAACCTCCGCGGCTGGCGCACGTACCGCCGTCGAACCTTCCGTGACGGCAGCCGCCGGAGAGGGTACGACGTCGGCACCCGGCATTCAGATGAGGCCCAGCGCCGCGGCGTAGGTGGCAGCCAGCGTCTTGTTCGGCGCGTCGAACTTCTTCTGGATGTTCTTGTGGTGGAAGTTCACCGTGCTCTCGGAAATGCTCAGGATGATGGCGATTTCCCCGGAGCTCTTGCCGTCGGCGGTCCATTGCAGGATCTCGCGTTCGCGATGGCTCAGGCAGACCGGGTTGGACATCAGCATCGGATGCTCCAGGTCGGTCAGCTTCTGGGTCAGCAACTCGATCATGCAACGCAGCCGCAGGCGGATTTCCTCGCGCTCGAAGCTGGAGATGTTCTGCTGGTCGCGCGCCACGGAAAGCACGCTGAGCAAATTGTTCGGCGCGCGGATCGGCAGGGTCGCGCCGACACAGAGGCCCCAATCGCGAGCCTCGTTCCAGAGCATCCGGCTCTGGTCGAACAGGCTGTCGCTCCAGACCACCATTTCCGAGGAGCGCAGGCCGTTGAGGATCGCCGGATCCACGGCCCCGTAGTTCTGCATCTGGTATCGCTCCAGCCAGGCCTTGGGATAGGTGCCATGGACCTCGGTCTTCGGCCGGGTGAAGGGAATCGTGTGGCGCACGCCATAGGCGTAGTAATCGAAGCCCAGGCGCCGCACTTCCTTTTCCAGGACGGCGAACACGCCCTGGCTGTCGTGGATCGGCTGCATCTCGCTACGCAAACCGTCCCACCACAGCAAAAAGCCTCCGTCATTCCTCATAGTGCGTCGTGTCGCCGCGGTGCTTGGTTCAGCCGTGTGGAAGTCCGCGGCGGTCCTGGCGTTCCTGGCGCTGTGGGAGTTGGGGCCCACGTACTTGGCGATTCCCTCCACCCGGGTGTTCCTGCCGCCGCTGCACGAAGTGCTCCTGGCCTGGGGCAAGCTCTTCGAATCCGGCACCATCCAGGGCCACATCGCGGCCAGCCTCACGCGCTCCGTTGCGGGCTTCGGTGCCGCGCTGGTGGCGGGTGTCTCGCTGGGTTTGCTCATTGCCTGGTACGGGCGGCTGAACTCGGTCCTGAACCCGCTCCTGGAGCTGTTCCGCAACACGGCGGCCCTGGCGCTCCTGCCTGTGTTCACGCTGTTGCTGGGCATCGGCGAGGAATCCAAGATCAGCATCGTGGCCTACGCGGCCTTCTTCCCGGTGCTGCTGAACACCATCGCCGGGGTGAAGACCGTGGATCCGCTCCTGATCAGGGCAGCGCGTTCCTTGGGACTCAACAGCTTCCGGCTCTTCCAGAAAGTCATCCTGCCCTCCGCGGTGCCCACGATCTTCACGGGCATCCGCATGGCCGGTACCGCATCCATCCTGGTGCTGATCGCCGCCGAAATGGTGGGCGCGAAGGCTGGCCTGGGCTACCTGATTGTCAATGCGCAGAGCAGCTTCCTGATCCCGGACATGTACGCGGGCATCCTCACGGTGTCCTTGCTGGGCCTCGGTGTGAACTTCCTGCTGGTGGCCTTGGAACGGCACTTCTCCCGGTGGCGGACCGCCGTCGGTTCTGCAGCCTCCTGAATTTTTACCCGTGGCGACCCAGCCACACACATCACAGAAACGAAAAGGAAAAACAATGACAGTCATTACCGAAACCAAACTCGAGTTCGCCAAGCTCGGCTCCCGCATCGGTGCCGAAATCCGTGGGCTGGACATCAGCGGAGACCTCAGCGAGGAAACCGTGGCGCAGATCAGGGCAGCCCTCAACGAGCACAAGGCGCTGGTGTTCCGCGAGGCCAACATCCTCACGGATGAGGCCCAGGTGAAGTTTGCTTCCCACTTCGGACCACTGACCAAAGCCCACCCGACCGTGGCTTCGGTGGAAGGGGAAGAGAACGTCCTGCCCGTTGACAGTGAAAACGGCTCGGCCAACAACTGGCACACGGACGTCACGTTCGTGGTGAACCCGCCGCAGGCATCCACCCTGCGCAGCATCGACCTTCCGGCCTACGGCGGAGAGACGCTGATTGCCTCCTCGGCCGGGGCTTACCAGGACCTGCCCGAGGAACTGCGCACCTTTGCGGACAGCCTGTGGGCCATCCACACGAACGACTACGACTACTCGGTGCCCAAGAACCTGGAGCACTCCAACGCCGAGGAACGTCGCAAGGAGTTCACCCGGCTGAAGTTCGAGACCGCCCACCCCGTGGTGCGGGTCCACCCATTGACCGGCGAGCGCGGATTGTTCATTGGGGGCTTCGCGCAACGGCTTCGCATTGTGGGCCTGTCCAACACCGAGTCCAAGGACATCATCCGCCTGCTTCAGGCGTATGTGACGCGACCGGAAAATGTGGTCCGCGTGAACTGGGAGCCCAACCAGGTGGTTCTGTTCGACAACCGCATCACCCAGCACTACGCACCGGACAACTACGATGGCCAGCCGCGCAAGCTCAACCGCGTGACCATCGCCGGCGACATCCCGGTCAGCATCGACGGAAAGCCCAGCCAGGCGATCCAGGGTGACTCCAGCACGTACTCCGTGGTCGCTCCGGCCAGCCCTGTCTCGTAACCATGTGTTGCTGTAAGCACCCAACTGAGTCGCAGCTGAACGCGTTTTGAGAGGTCATAACGCACACAGCTGCGACTCAGTTGGGTTAAAACCAGCGTTACGGGATGTTGTTTCCCCTCGCCGACACCCATAGTCCGTACCACTCGGCACGGGACATGCCGGCGGCCACGGAGGCGGCATCAGCGCATGCCTGAATACGTGCGGGGTTAGTGGTCCCTACAACAGGCGAGATCCCGGCCGGGTGCTTCATCAGCCAGCCCAGCAGCACTGATTCGGGCGTGGTGTTCTTCTCAGCCGCCAACTGTGCAAGCTTGTCTGCAGTTGCCGATTCGGCCGGCGAAAGCTCCGCAGACTGCGCCCCCGTAAAACGGCCTTGGGCCAGGGACCCGTACGCCTGAAGTTCCACCCCATTAGCCACGCAGTACTCGACGGTCCCGTGCGGAAAGCTGTAGCCCCGGCCTTCCGGATGGTTTACCAGCACGGTGCTCTCCACCCAGTCCCGCCGCAGCAGGCTCATTTCCAATTGGTTCGCCACGATGGGTGTCTCCAACTCGTCCTGGAGGAAGGCAATCTGCGCGCCGGACATGTTGGACACCCCCAACTGCCGCACCTTTCCTTCTGCCATCAACTGCCCGACGGCGGCCGCCACCTCATGCGGGTCCATCAGGGGATCGGGCCGGTGCAGGAGCAACAGGTCCACGTAATCCGTTTGAAGGCGTTTCAGGCTCCCGTTGACCCGTTCAAGGATGGCTTCCCGGCTGAGGTCGTAGTGCGTATCCAACCCCCGCTCCCCCAGCCTGATCCCGCACTTGGTCTGCAACTTGATATTTTCGCGCAGGCCCTGCGAACGGGCGAGGACCTCCCCAAAAACTGCCTCGGACTTGCCGCTGCGGTAGATGTCCGCATGATCGAACAGCTCAACGCCAATCCCGCGCGCGGCGTCGATCACTGCAGCGGCCTGGTCGATCTCCGCAGCTCCGTAGGACGTACCGTCCCACGAACCGCCAAGTCCCATGCAGCCGTATATAAGGCGTCCACGCCCGTTCGCCATAGCGTCAGTACTCCCCTACGCCTTGCTGACAACCCAGGCAGTGGTGTCCGACGGCAGTTTGCCCTCTTCCAATGGTCCGCTGGAGACCACGACGTCGCCCTCAGGAAGATCAACGGGATCACTGCCGAAGTTGGTCAGCGTGTGCCACCCTCCGGGACGGCTGAAGTGCAGCACATCCGGGTTGCCGGTCTCCACCCATTCGAGTTCCTCATCGGCCTGGAGTTCGCTTCGCAGGTGCAGCGCCTTCCGGTACAGCTCAAGCGTGGAACCCTCAACGCCGTCCTGCTTGGCCACTGCGTACTCGGCAAACCACGCAGGCTGCGGAAGGTGCGCGCCGCCGGAGCCGAAACCGAACGATGGGCCCTCCGCTGTCCACGGCAGCGGGACACGGCACCCGTCACGGCCGATCTCCACTCCCGGGTTGCGGAAGAAGGACGGGTCCTGACGCTCGGAGTCGGGAATCTCCGTCACTTCGCGCAAGCCCAGCTCTTCACCCTGGTACAGGTACGCGGAGCCCGGCAGCGCAAGCAACAACAGCGTTGCGGCGCGGGCGCGACGCAAGCCAAGTTCGACGTCGAGCTCTTCAGCCGGCGCGCCGGCCAGAAGCCACCCCTTTCCGTCCTGGCCCTTGGGTTCGCTGCCGGTGATGTCTTGCGCGGCGTTGGTTCCCTGTGCCACTGAGCCGCCCTTCGGCAGCCCGTAGCGGGTGGCGTGGCGGACGACGTCGTGGTTGGAAAAGACCCACGTTGAAGACGCGCCGGATTCCTTGGCGTGGACCAGGTTGTCCGTGATGATCTTCCTGAAGGATGCGGCGTCGAAGTCGGACTGCAGCAGGTCGAAGTTGAACGCCTGGCCCAGTCCCTCAGGGCTGGCGTACCGGGCCCGGCGGGACTCGTGGACCCATGCCTCGGCAACGGCTGTCCGCGGCGGGTTGTATTCATTGAAGAGCTTGCGCCACTCGGCGTAGACCTCGTGCACCTCGTCACGGTCCCAGAAGGGGTGGGAGCCATCGGTGAAACCGTCGGTTCCGTGCGCCTTCTTCAGCAGGTCTGCCTTCATGGGCATCGGCTCGGACAGGTCCTTGGCCATGCCGTGGGCAACATCGATGCGGAAGCCGTCCACCCCGCGGTCGGACCAGAAACGCAGGGTCTTGAGGAAGTCTTCGCGGATTTCCGGGTTCTCCCAGTTGAAGTCAGGCTGTTCCTTGGCGAAGATGTGCATGTACCACTGTCCGGGAGTGCCGTCCGGCTCGGTGATGCGCTCCCAGATGGGTCCACCGAATACGGAGTCCCAGTCGGAGGGAGGAAGCTCACCGTTTTCGCCCTTGCCGTCACGGAAGATGTAGCGCTCGCGGGCGGCTGACCCCTTCGGCGAGGCCAGGGCCTCCTTGAACCATTCGTGACGGTCCGAAGAGTGGTTGGGCACGATGTCCACCACGATCTTGATTCCCGCGGCGTGCAGGGCTGCGGCCATCTCGTCGAAGTCTTCCAGGGTTCCCAGCTTGGGGTCCACATTGCGGTAGTCATCCACGTCGTAGCCGCCGTCAGCCAGGGCCGAGGGATAGAACGGGCTGAGCCAGACGGCATCGATTCCCAGTTCCTTCAAGTACGGGACCTTGGCTGTGATGCCCTTGATGTCGCCCAGCCCATCCCCGTTCGCGTCGTGGAAGCTGCGGGGATAGATCTGGTAGACCGCTGCTTGGCGCCACCAGTTCGGATCCGCCATGCGTCCGGCGTCGGTACGGTGTGCCTGCGTAGTGGGGGTGCTCACGAAACTCCTTTGATTTAGATTCTAAATTTAGATCCCGGACCAGTATGAAACGCTGGACACGGGAAGGTCAACAGTGGTCAGCCCTTGACTGCGCCCTGCGTGACGCCCGCCATGACCCACCTCTGGGTAAAGAGATACGCAACGATCGCGGGTGCCATGGCCATGAGGTAGGACGCGAAGGACACGTGGTAGTTGTTGCTGAATTGGGTCTGGAACAGGTTCTGCCGCACCGGGAGGGTCTGCAGGGCCGGATCGGAAATGATCAAGGACGGCATCATGAAGTCGTTCCAGGCATAGAGGAACGCAAAGATGCCAACCGTTGCGCTCATCGGCGCCAGCAGCGGAAAGATCAGCTTCCAGAACGTTTGCCACGTCGTAGCACCATCGATCCGGGCACTCTCTTCCAACTCCATGGGGATTGAACGGAGGAACGCGGTGAAGAGCAACACGCTGAAGCTCAGTTGGAACATGGTGGCGAGCAGGATGACGCCGAATGGATTGTCCAGACCCAGCCGGCCGGTGAGCTGGATTTGCGGCAGTGCAACCACAGGGAACGGGATGAACATGGCCGCGAGCAAGTAGAAGAACGAGTACCGGAACAGCTTGCGCTCCCAGTTACGCACTATCGCGTACGACGCGAACGCAGCCAGGATGATGGTTGCCACCACCGTGCCTGCCGTGACCAGCAGCGACATGGCAGCGCCGACGGGGAAGTTCGTCAACGTCCAGGCCTGGACGAAGCCGTCCAGGCTGAATGGCGCCGGGAAGGAGAACGCATTGCCGTCAACTGCCTGCCCCTGGGTCTTGAACGCCATGGAAACCGTGACGTACAGGGGAAGCAGGACAGTAACGGCGCACAGCAGGAGGATGGCGGTCCCCGACCAGTTGGCCCGCTCCGGCTTTACTCTTCCAGCGGAGCGGGAACGTCCGACGGCGGTGCTTGGTTTGGTTTGCCGGGCTTCGGTTTCGATGGTGGCTTGTTCGGTCATCAGAGGGCATTCCGTCCGCGGGTCAATGAGAGCTGTACAAGGGAAATCAGGATGGCGACAACGAAGAAGATCGTTGCGTTGGCCATCTGGTAGGCGTAGTCGCCGCCGTTGAAGCCGGCGATCACGGTCATTGCGATGCTTCGGGTGGAGGTTCCCGGGCCGCCCTTCGTCAGCCCGACAATGATGTCGTAGGCGTTCAGGAAGCCCTTGAACCCGAGAATGATGTTGATGACTACGTATCCGGCCACCAGCGGGAGGGTGATCTTAACGAGCTGCTGGAACTTGCTGGCGCCGTCGATGTCCGCTGCCTCGTAAACATCCCCGGGAACAGCGACCAGGCCCGCAATGTAGATGAGCAGGGCGCCGGGAACTGCCTGCCACGCGGTCACCAGCACGATGGCAATCCATGCCAGGTCCGGGTTGGCCAGCAGGCTGCTTTCCAGCCATGGAATCCCTGCTGCCGCCCCGGCCGCCGGCAGCGAATTGGAAAACAGGAAGTTGAAGACGTAGGCGATGATGATGCCGGAAACCACCATGGGGATGACGAAGACGGTGCGCAGCGCGGACTTCATCCGGATACGCGAGGTCAGGCCCACTGCCAGGAGGAAGGCCACGACGTTGACGGCGATTACCGTAACCAGCGAGAAACCGAAGGTGAAAAGGTAGCTCTGCAGGATCGCAGGATCACCAAAGATTGCAACATAGTTGGTGAGGCCAACGAACTTCCAGTCACCGATGCCAATGGAATCCGTGAAGCTGAAGAAGATACCGATGATGGCCGGGACGGTGATGGCAAGGGTGAACAAGAGAAGGCTGGGCAGAAGGAAGAGGTAGAAGATCGGTTCGACGGGACGCTTGCCGCGTTGCCGGGGAAGGCCCGTGCGGGAGGTGGTTTTGTTGGTGAGGATTGACATTTTTGGCTCCAGGGTCCGGCGCTACTGGCGAAACGCCAGGCGCGCCCAATCTGCGTCGAGGGTGCGGAGGGTGGATTCAGGTCCCGCGCCGAAGACGAGCGCCTGGGTGTAGTTCATGATCGGGATGGTCTTTGGCACCAGGACCGAGGGACCCTGATAGACCTTTCCCTGCTCGTAGTACCCGGCCATGCCCGCGATCCGCGGGTCCGGGACCACCGTGGAGTCCTTAGTTGGGGTAAACCCGAGCTGGGACTTGTTGTAGGCGTCCATCACTTCCGGCTTGTACAGATACTCAAGGAAGTCACGCGCGGCGTCCTTGTGCTTGGACGCCTCAGGAATCCACGCGGCGAGGTCCACGTTGACGCGGACGCGCAGGTCCTCCGGATTCTCGGTCATCGGCAACGGGAAAGTCCCGAGCTTGAGGTCCGGTGCGGTCTTGGCCACTTCGCTGAATGCCCAAGGCCCCTGCAGGTACATGGCCGCCTTGCCTTGTGAAAAGGCCAGGTTTCCGTCGCCATAGGCCCGGCTCGCTGCATCCTTATTGACGTAGTTCTTGGTCAACTGCAGCATCCTGGAAACCGGCTGGTCGAAGTCTTTCTGGAACGACACCGAGGAATCCGGACCGACGCCCGTCCCTTCATCGGCGAGCTTCTTGAAGAAGTCAAGGGTGTCCACTTGACCGCCAACGGAGTAGTCGAACCATCCCTGCGCGATGGTCCAGTCGTCCTTCCACGTGGCGTAGAACGGCGTCACGCCAGCGGCTTTCAATTTCTCGCAGGCGGCGATCAGCTGGCTCCAGGTTGTCGGGACCTCAATGTTGTTCGCAGCGAAGATGTCCTTGTTGTAGATCACGGAGGACGCCATCACCGAATAGGGAAGGGCACTGGTACGCCCTGGGTACTTGCCGTACTGGTCCATCAACGGCTGGAGGTCTTCCCTGATGCGGGAGGCAGCGTTGGTTCCGGAAAGATCGCTCAAAACCCCGCGCTGGACGAACCGGGACGATTCCATGTTGTAGTTGGCCAGTGCAATGTCCGGCGGGTTGCCTCGCACGAAGCTGGCTGAGACGACGTCGACGCCGGAGGTGTCCATGACAACCTCTGTCTTGTCCTGCGAAGCGTTGTAGTCGGCAACGAGTTTGCCCATGAAGCCGATGGCCTCACGCTTACTGAACGTGAACCGGATTGTTTCCTTGCCCGGTTCGCCCGTGCAACCCGAGAGGAGGCCTGCCAGCAGGGCCAGCCCCAGCCCCATCGCTGCCAGGCGTTTCTTGCGTGTCGATTGTGCAGACACCATAGTCCTTTCATCCTGCGGACCCCAACGGCCGCGTCACCATCAGAGGGCCAACCATCCTGCCCACCGAGTTTAGATAGGAGATAAATTTACAACCTATCGCTAAGCTTGGGTGACGGCCGCCACACCGTCAAGACTTTCAGCGAAATGTGTCGGGATCTAAATTTATGAACTAAATTTAGAAAGGCCGCTGTCTCAGTTCCTGCAGGCGGTCGGGAAAGTGAGGAAGCAGCATGCTGACCGGTACCGCACCGTCAACGCAGCTGGTCCGCCGGGTTAACGCCAGCGCAATGCTCAAGGCAATGCGCGGCGCGGGAGTCGTTACAGGCACCGAACTGATGGCCTCCACCGAACTGTCGCGCGCCACCGTCATCTCGATCTGCGATGAACTGGTACGGCTGGGATGGCTCCAGGAACTGGAAAACCAACGGGTGGCCGGAGATTACGTGAAGGGCCGCCCGGCCCGCCGCTTCGTCTTCGACGACAGTGCGGCCCACGTCCTGGGCATAGACATCGGTGCCACCAAGATCACCACCATTGCGGCGGACATGGCCGGCACCCCCCTGTCCCAGGTCACCATGCCGTTCCGGACCGACAACGTGCCCGCCGATGAACGGGCCGACGTCCTGGACCGCATCGCTGCAGATGCCATGCACAAGGCCGGCATCACGGCCAACTCCGTCCTCGCCGTATCCGTCGGCGTAGCTGCCCCCGTCAACCGCCAAGGCGAAGTGCCCACGGTCCAGGAATTCTGGCGCTCGTTCGATGTGCGCCGAATAGTTTCCGAACGGCATGGCTGGCATGTGCTCCTCGAAAACGACGCCAACCTTGCGGCCCTCGCCGAACGGTGGCAGGGAACAGCCCAAGGAGTGGACAACCTGGTGGTCATGCTGGCCGGCGACCGCCTGGGCTCGGGCATCCTCGAGTCAGGACGCCTGCTCCACGGCCAACTGGGCGGCTTCGGCGAGCTCGGCTACCTCGACAACGTCGACGGCGTCGGCGACACCTACGGAATTGCCCACTACGCTGCCCTGTGGGGCCGCGAAGCCCTCAAAAACGACGCCGCCTCGGCGCTCGGGGCCCTGTGTGGCGGTGACCCATCAGCCCTGACCGCAGAGATGGTCTTTGCGGCGGCAGCCGACGGCGACCCGGCCGCGCAAAGCGCCCTGGACCGTTTGGCACATCGAATGGCCCGGGTCATCGGCTCGATCAGCACCCTGGTGAATCCCGAACTGTTTGTCATAGCGGGAGGTGTCGCAGCGTCCGCCAACGCCCTGATTCCCGCCATCGAACAGCAGTTGCCGGAGTTCACCTTCACTCCCCCACGACTTGCCAGCTCCACCCTGGGCGATGGCATCGTGTCTCTCGGAGCGGTTCGTCACGCACTGGACTACGTGGAAGCGAATGCCCTTGACCTCTCCCCTGCGTCATTGAACAGAGCCTAGGCTCGCCCAGGACTTAGTCGGGCATCGACATGGTCCGGAGGTCCAATTGCCGCAGCACCCTGTCAGCCACCTCCGGGTCGGTCCCGGGCTCGTTGCGCGCTGAGACCACTTCCTGTCGGGCGGCGTCCAGCGCGATCGTCTGAACGGCGATTGACAGTTCCCGCCCGCGTTTGCGCTTCTCGGCCGTGGTCTCGTTCTGCAACGTGCCATCCAGCAGCTCGGCGTGAAGCCGGCGCATCTTCTCCTTAATCAAGGCCACCTTCTCAGCAGGCAATTCCTTCATGAGGTCGTGTTCCTTCAGCGCCGCAACGGCCGCCGACTGGGCACGCCGTGCCAAGACCCGCGCTGCGTCCTGTTCGTGCGAGCCATCCTCGGTGGCCTTCAGGACCCGCATCAGCCACGGCAACGTCAAACCGGGGAGGACCAAAGTGGCCAGGAGGACGGCGCACGCAATGACCAGGATCTCGTGCCGGGCCGGGAAATCGCTGCCATCGGGCAAAGTCATGGGGAGCGCCAGTGCCAACGCCAGCGTTGCCAGCCCACGCATACCGCACCACGTCAGGATCAGCACCTCCTTGGGGGACGTCGGCAGGAGGTTACGCCGCCGTCGGGCAGTCAGGGAGAGCAGGCCCAGCCAGAGGAAGCGCACCACGAAGACCAGGACGCAGATCACCACGGCCATGCCGATCATCCCGAAAATGGCCGTTCCCTCATCCCGGATGACGTGACGGGTTTCGAGGCCCACCAGGCCGAAGGCCAACCCCGTGGCGAGCAGTTCCACCACGTCCCAGAAAGCCGTCCGGGTGATCCGTTCGGCAGCGTCCTGGGGTCGCGTATGGCGTTGCAGCTCCAAGGCGGTGACGACGACGGCCACCACGCCTGATGCGTGCAGCTCTTCCGCGAGGATGTATGCGGCGAAAGGCACAACAAGGGTGACAGCACTTCTGGCCACCATGGAGGTAACCAGCTTGGTGATGACTTTGGTCACCCAGCCCATCGCGATGCCGATGAGGATGGCCAAGGCCGCGCCCACCACGAACTGAAGTATCACGTTCGGCCCCACGTCACTGCCTGAGACCGTTGCCGCCACGGCGGCCTGGAAGATCACGATTGCCGCGGCATCGTTGAACAGGCCTTCACTTTGGAGGACTGTGATGAGCCGCCGCGGCATATGGACGCGTCCGGCAACGGATTCCACGGCTACAGGGTCCGGGGGTGCCACCATGGCGCCCAGCGCTATGGCCGCCGGTATGCCGATGCCGGGAATCATCAGCCACGCGGCGCCGGCCACCGTGGCAGTGGACACTACCACCAGGGCCACGGCCATGAGCAGCAGTGTCCGCCAGCGCACGCGGAAGACTGCCCAGGAACTCTTCTGCGCCGTGGCGAACAGCAGTGGCGGGAGGAAGATCGGCAGGATCAGGTCCGGCGAGATCTCAAACTCGGGAAAGCCCGGAATGAACGTCAGTGCTACAGCGAGCAGCAGCATCAGCACCGGATAAGGAAGGCGCAGCCGGTCGCCAAGGCCCACAGCCACCACCGTCGCAAGCAGCAACCCGATAATGAGCGCCAACTGATCCATAACCCTGCTTCCCCAGATGTTGTACGGCCCTTCCCGGCATTGCCGAAAAAGTTCCCTACCAACATATCCCGGGCCATCCCCCGGTCAGGAGCTGTCAGTCCTTGGTCAGGGCGTCCACCACGTCTTCGGTGCCGTCCTTGAAGGGGATCGTCCGGTGGGCCGTCCCCGGTAGTTCCAGGACGGCAGCGGCCACCAGCGCCACGTTCGCCCGTGAAGTCCGGGTCCCGTCTGCTGTGTTGCGGGGGTCCGTTTCGATCAACCCTGTGGCCGGCTCATCAGTCAGTGTGCCCGGGCCCAGGACAGTCCAGTCCAGGTCTGTGCTCCGCAGGTAATCGTCGGCGGCAGCCTTGGCCTCCGCGTACGCGAAGAATGGATTGTCCGGTGGCACGCCGTGGTCCTTGGCGGCGCCGAGATACGAGACCATCACGTAACGGGAGACACCGGCTTGCCCTGCAGCATCCATGGAGCGGATCGCGGCGTCCCGGTCCACCGCATAGGTCCTGTCCGGGTTGCCCCCTCCAGCTCCGGCCGACCAGACCACGGCATCGTGGCCGCTGAGCGCTTGGGCGAGTTCCGCCGTCGTCGAGTTCTCCACATCCAGCACCTCAGCAGAGGCTCCCGTTTCCGTGACATCGGACACATGGTCGGGATTTCGGATGAAGGACGTGACATCGTGACCTTCGCCACTGAGGATTTTGGACAGATGCAGGGCCACTTTGCCGTGGCCGCCAATGATTGCGATTCGGCTCATGGACCCATTCTGTCCCAGGAAATGAAAAAAGACCCCGCAGGTGAATTCTGCGGGGTCTTGCTCTGTAGCGGTGGGGAGGCTCGATCTCCCGACCTCACGATTATGAGTCGTGCGCTCTAACCAACTGAGCTACACCGCCACGAATGAGAAAAACCTGTGTCAAGCCGGTCAAAACCGCCCTGACACAGGCCCTCATTCAGAGCCCCCCACCGGAATCGATCCGGTGACCTCGTTCTTACCAAGAACGCGCTCTACCACTGAGCTAGGGGGGCAACGAGTAAATACTCTACCGGACGTTTTCAGAAGCTACAAATCGGCGAAACGACGCGGAAAAACCGCCGCGACACAATTTGCAAAAGTGCCCCGGAGTTGATCTCCGAATGGAGAAGATCAGGGCAAGCGAAGCACCTGGCCGGGGTAGAGAAAATCGGGATTTGGCACGGTGTCCGCGTTGCTTGCAATCAGGGCGCCGAGGTCCACGCCAAACTGGGCCGCAATCCCACTCATGGTGTCCCCGTGCTCCACCACCACCTCGGTGACCCTGCCGGCACCCTGGGAGAGCCCAGCGGAGCCCTCAGGGGCGCCCTCCTGGGCTTCCTGCGGCTGCCTGGCGCTGTCGGTGCCTGCCTCCGGCTGCCTGGCCGCCTGCTCGCCCGCGCACCGTAACCCGGTCTCGTACGAAACAGCCGGCGTACAAGGGCGGGCCCGGCCAACAATCCCGGGACAGTGCTTAAACGCAACAGGGGGCCGGCTCGAAAGCCGACCCCCTGAGGGAACTACTGAGTGGTCACCGCCAAGCGGTGATTACCACCGGGCCGTGTTTACCACTTGCCCTTGCGGTTGAAGTCGCGGTGTCCGCCTTCGCCGCCACTGCGGGGCTTGCGTGCGCCGTCGCCGTGACCACCGAAGCGGGAGCCGCTGGCCTGGCCGCGGTCGCGGTCGCCGAAGCTGCCTGCGGTGCGCTCGGAACGGTCGCTGTAGGAGCGTCCGCCACGGTCAGCGGAGGTACGCTCGCCGTCGTTCTTGCGGAAGTCCTTCTTGAAGCCGCCGTTGCCCTTGAAGTTGCCGCCACCACGGTTTTCGCGGTCGCCGTAGCCACCACGTCCACCGCCGGAGCCGCCACGTTCGCTGTTGGGCCTGCGGCCGTTGTCCAGCTCAAGGTGGATCAGTTCGCCACCAATGCGGGTGCGGGACAGTGCGCGCAGCTGCTCGGGGCTGAGGTCTGCCGGGAGCTCCACCAGGGAGTGGTCCGAGCGGATGTCGATGCCACCGATCTGTGCGGAGGAAATGCCGCCCTCGTTGGCAATGGCGCCCACGATCGACCCCGGCATGACGCGCTGGCGGCGTCCGACGGCGATCCGGTAGGTTGCATTGCCCTCGGTGAGTGCACGGGTCGGGCCGCGGGAACCGAAGCCGTCCTTGGAGCGCTCACGCTTCTGGTACTCAGGAGCTGCAGGCAGTTCCTTGACCAGGAGGGGCTGACCACCCTGGGCCATGACGGCCAGGGCTGCGGCAATCTCCGAGGCCGGCACGTTGTGCTCTTCCTCGTAGGAGGAGATGAGGTCGCGGAATGCTGCAACATCCTCGGACGCCAGGGTCTCGGTGATGCGCTCGGCGAACTTGCCAAGGCGCAGCGTGTTCACTGTCTCGGCGGTGGGCAGGTGCATCTGCTCCACCGGCTGGCGCGTGGCCTTCTCGATGGAACGCAGCAAGTACTTCTCACGCGGCGTCATGAACAGGATCGCGTCACCGGAACGGCCTGCACGGCCCGTGCGTCCAATGCGGTGCACGTAGGACTCGGTGTCGTGCGGGATGTCGTAGTTGATCACGTGGCTGATGCGCTCAACGTCAAGGCCACGGGCCGCGACGTCGGTGGCCACGAGGATGTCGATGCGGCCTTCCTTCAGCGCGTCAACAGTGCGCTCACGCTGCTGCTGCGGAATGTCGCCGTTGATGGCGGCAGCCTGGAACCCGCGGGACTTCAGCTTGTCAGCGAGGTCCTCGGTAGCCATCTTGGTGCGCACGAAGGCAATAACGCCGTCGAACTCTTCAACCTCAAGGATGCGGGTCAGCGCGTCCAGCTTGTGCGGGCCCATGACCTGCAGGTAACGCTGGCGGGTGTTGGCACCGGTGGTGGTCTTGGACTTCACCGAAATCTCAGCCGGGTTGTTCAGGTACTGCTTGGACATGCGGCGGATCTGGCCCGGCATGGTGGCAGAGAACAGGGCAACCTGGCGGTCCTCGGGGGTCTGCTGGAAGATCTGCTCCACGTCATCGGCGAAGCCCATGCGCAGCATCTCGTCAGCTTCGTCCAGCACCAGGTACTGGAGTTCGGACAGGTCCAGGGAACCCTTGGCGATGTGGTCGATCACGCGGCCGGGGGTACCGACAACAACCTGCGCGCCACGGCGAAGGCCGGCAAGCTGCGGGCCGTATGCCGAGCCACCGTATACCGGGAGGACGGTGAAGTCATCGATGTGCTTGGCGTAGGAGGTGAAGGCCTCGGCAACCTGGAGGGCAAGTTCACGCGTCGGAGCCAGGACCAGGGCCTGGGTCTTGCGGGAGGGACCGTTGAGGTCATGGAGTTCTGCCAGACGGGACAGGGCAGGAACAGCGAACGCTGCGGTCTTGCCGGTACCGGTCTGGGCCAGGCCAACGACGTCGCGACCCTCAAGGAGCAGCGGAATGGTGGCGGCCTGGATGGGAGACGGCTTTTCGTAGCCAACATCCTGGAGTGCGGCCAGAACGCGGCCATCGATGCCGAGCTCGGCAAAGCGGATGCCTTCTTCTTCGTCCTCAGCCTTGGGGGCGGGAGCGTCGGTGGAGGCGGGGGCTGCAGTCTCGGCTGCAGCGGTCTCGACGGGGGCAGCGGCAGCAGCCGGTGCTTCGGCTTCGGCGGGAGCGGTGGTCTCGGCTTCTGCGGAGACGGTGTTCTGGGCGTCGAAGTCTTCGTTGAGATTTTCGGTCATAGGGAGAAATTCCTCATCCATAGGGCAGTCGGCGCGACCCGGTTGGGCTGGCCGCAGTACTCGTCGCGAAGAGACAGGGAAAAAGGTGCCCTGCTTTCGCAAGAAGTCCGGCGCTATCGCAATCCCATGGCAGGACTTCCCGCTGCATCTCTTGGCTGCTATCCCAGCAGTCTGTACAGCGTTTTCTTTAGCCGGCTCTCCCTATGAAAATGCCCGCACACAGTTGCGGGCCCCAACACTTACCAGTCCTGCCTCAAGAATTGGGCAGGATAAAGGGATTTCCGGAGTGGGGGATATTTCAAGTGTAGGGCACAGGACGTTAGGTCCGCGACCCGGAGTCCGGTGAGCTTGTTCACATTCTCCCCGCCGGGTAGTGAACGCAGGCCCGACGGGTCCGCAAAGCCGGTCTCAGAGGCCGCTGCGGCGCAGGACCTTTTCGAACTTCGCGTGATATTCGTCCTGCAGCCGGATCTCTCCGTCTGCCTCGGCATCCAAAAGGGCCTGGATGAGCTCCGGGTTGGGTTCACTGAACCACTGGCCCACGGTGACGCCGTGATTCGGAACGAACGTGCGGTGGATGTGGTCCCCCGCCGAGATGGTGCCCGCCCGGATCACCCTGAGGTAGTTGCCAACCCTGCCGGCCTGCGTGAACCTCTTCACCCACTGTGGCTCGTCGACTGCCCGTTGGAAAGTGGCGCAGGGAACGCGGGGCGAGGTCACTTCCAGTTCCACGTCCAGACCGATCCTCCAGCGTTCGCCGATCACCGCGCCCGTGGTTTCGATGCCGGTGACACGCAGGTTCTCGCCGAAGAAACCTGGCGCGAGCTCCCGTCCCAGCTCCCCCGACCAGTAGTCAGCGTCCTCCTGCGAATAGGCGTACAGTGCCTGGTCCTCTCCGCCGTGGTTGGCCCGGTCCGCCTGCACATCACCATGGAGCCCGAGTTTGTGTACCTTGACCGGCCCTTCAACGGGACGCTTGTCAATGGCAGTGACGCCCACATTGCCGGGATCGGGCAGCAACTGGTGGACACGGCAGACGGCCAGCAGGGAAGCGGTGTTCATGGACACCAGTGTACGGATGCCCACACCGAACTAGGGATCGAACCGGTAGCCCATGCCCGCTTCCGTGTGGAGGTGGCGTGGCTCCGCAGGATCCCTCTCCAGTTTCCGCCGGAGCTGGGCGATATACACCCTGAGGTACTGGGTTTCCTTGGCGTACGCCTGGCCCCAAACCTGGGTGAGGATCTGTTGTTGGCTCACCAGTCTCCCTTTGTTCCGGACCAGCAACTCCAGGATGTTCCACTCCGTGGGGGTCAACCGCACGTCCACACCATCCCGGACGATCTTCTTGCCCGCCAGGTCCACTACGAAGTCGGCGGTGGCCAGGGTGGGTTCTTCTTCTCCGGTGACTACCCTGCGGGAGGCAACCCGCAACCGGGCAAGAAGCTCATCCAGGCCAAAGGGCTTGGTCACGTAATCGTCCGCACCGGCGTCGAGCGCTTCCACCTTGTCTTCGGACGCGTGCCGGGCGGAAAGCACGATGATGGGCATGCTGGACCAGCCCCGGATACGGCGGATGACCTCCACACCGTCCATGTCAGGCAGGCCGAGGTCCAGGACCACAATCTTCACCGGTTGCTTCGCGGCGGCGTTCAGAGCATCCGCGCCGTTTCCCACGGTCAGGGCCTGGTAGCCGTGGGCCTGGAGGGTGACCTGCATGGCGCGCGCTATGCGCGCCTCGTCCTCAACGATCAGCACCAGCGTCATAGCTGCTCCCCGGTCCACAGCGGCAGCGTGACCACCAGCGTCAGCCCACCACCCGGCGTCGGCTCCGCCGCGAGGCTTCCACCCATGGCCTCGGTGAATCCTTTGGCGACCGCAAGCCCCAGCCCGATCCCACCGGCCGGGCCCGGTGTGGGCGCATCCCCAAACCGCTGGAACGGTTGGAACATGGTGAGGACCTCCTGCGGGCCTACCCCCTGCCCATGATCGACAATCCGCAACTCGCTGGCCGGCCGCTCCCCCAGGGTGATCCCAGCACCCGCCGTGGCCCTCAGCACCACGTCCGAGTCAGGTGCATACTTCACAGCGTTCTCCACAATGTTCGCCACCACGCGTTCGAGCATGCCGGTATCAGCCTGAACCGGTGGGAGGTTGGGCGGCAGTTCGTTGCGGAGACGGTTCCGGGGAATACCTTGCAGCGCTTCCGGCAGCACGTCGGCCCATGCAGTACCGGTCAGCAACGGATTGACGGCGTCCGCCGTGATGCGCGACATGTCCAGGAGGTTGTCCACCAAGTGGTCCAGCCGGTCCGCATAATCCTCGATGGTCTCCAGCAATTCCCGCTCCACATCCGGCGGAAAATCCACGTCGTCCTGGCGTAGGCTGCTGACCGCCAGCTTGATCCCGGCCAACGGCGTCCGCAGGTCATGCGACACGGCGCGCAGGATAGACGTGCGCATTTTGTTGCCCTCCGACAACCGCACGTTATCGCGCCGGCTCTGCACCAGCTGCTGCCGCTCGCGCACGGCGACAACAAACGCGCCGAAGGCCGCAAGCATCCGCTGATGCTGCGGCGATAACGGCCCGCCGCGCAGCAACAGGGTGTAGTGGGGATCGACGACGGCGGCATGGTCTGCGGCGGCATGGGTCACCGGCGCATTGGAGCCGGCAGTGGCAAGGACACGCCACTCCGGTGCCGCACCCTGCGCCGTGATTCCCTGGCTCCCCAGCAGTGTCACCGCCTCCATGCCCAGATTGCCACGGACCTTCTCTAGGAACGACTCCAGGCTGCCGTCGGAGCTGAGGATCCGCAAGGCCAGCTCGCTAAGCGCCGTGGCCTCCGCCCCCGACCTCGCCGCTTCCTGCGCCCGCCGGGTGGCCAGGCCCACAGCAAGCCCTACCCCACACGCAACGGCAAGGAAGACCACCACGGTGAACAGGGTGCTGGGGTCCGCGATGGAGAGCGAACCCACAGGGTCCGCTGAGAAGTAGTTGAGCAGGAAGCTGCCCAGCACAGCTGCCACCACAGCCGGCCACAAGCCCCCGATCGCGGCCACGGCCACTGCAACCGCCAGTTGCAGGAGCATAATCATCGCAAAGTTACGGAAACCCAGCACCGTGACGAGAAGTTCGACGGCGGGAGGCAGCGATAGTGCCAGGATCAGGCCGCTGATGACCCTGCCCTGGCCGATGCCCCGCACCGACGGAAGCCGCAGCAGTACGCCGTCCTCGCCGTTGCTGTGTGTCTCAGGTGCCGCCATGGCTACATCCTTACATGGTTGCTTGGTGGGCAGTTGTCCCCATGTGGGACTGTCACCGGTGCCAGCGATGCGCACAGGTACTAGGCTTGCTCTGAGCATTCTGGTCCGGCGTGGCGCCGGACACTTCCACGGTCTATCCAGGGGGATACGCATGGGCCCGAAAGACAACCCTGACGCTGCCGGCACCAACGGCAACGGCGGGGACAGCAACCCCGATTTCGCAGCGGGCAACAATCCGCCCAAGCCCCCGCCCTGGCAGGTGCCCAAACCCGAACTCCACCCCGAACTGTTCGCGCCCGTGGAAGAACCGGCCCAGGAACAGCAAGGCAAGACCCGCGCCGCCAGCAAAGGCAAGAAGCGCACCGTACCCGCTGGGGCATCCCCGGGCCAGGCAGGAACTCCTGAGCCCGGCCAGCCCCTGCCCGTCATTGATCCTTTCGCCAAGGAACGCGAACGTGGCGCAGCGGAAGCAGCCAAGAGGAAGAAGCGCTCGCAGCGCCGGACCGTCGTGGTGGGCCTGGGCGTGACTGCCTTGCTGGCTGGAACCATCACCGCGATCGTGGCCAGCAACGAGCAGGAAGCCGACTACGCCCAGGTCTGCTTCAACGAGGAAACCGGCGAGCGCGTCGACGACAACCAGTGCGACAACAGCAGCTCGGCGGGCCGCAGCTCGGGCGTCTACGCCTGGTACTTCTACTCGCGGGGCGCCAGTGTCCCGGCTGTCGGGCAGAACAGGTCGGCCTACCCGAGTTACACCAAGAACGTGCCGTCCGGTGCCAAGTCCTCCACCGGGTACAGCACCAAGGGCGGCACAGTCAGCCGTGGTGGCTTTGGCAGCAGTTCCAAAAGCGGCGGAAGCTCGGGAGGCTAGGGATGCGTCGACTGCCCTCCGTGCCGAGGCCGGACTGGAAGAAGAAGATCGAAGAACAGGGCCTGGTTTTTTCCACCACCACCATGCCCGATGGCCGCAAGATCGAATACTGGAACGAATCGGCCTACTACGAATTCACCATGGACGAGGTGGAAACGCTGGAAAAGACCGCCGAGGACATGCACATCATGTGCTTGGAAGCGGCGAAATACCTCGCTACCGGTGCCATGGGCGACATCGGGATCGGGCCACAGGCGCTGGAGCTTGCCAGTGACTCCCTGCTGGCTGCGGACATGGACATCTATGGCCGCTTCGACTTCATCTATGACGGCAAGGGCGGTCCAGCGAAGATGCTGGAGTACAACGCCGATACCCCCACAGGGTTGATCGAAGCTTCGGTGGCCCAGTGGTTCTGGCTTCAGGACGTCTTCCCGGAAAAGGACCAGTGGAACGGCATCCATGAGGCCCTGATCCGGCAGTGGAAGAAGCTGCAGTTCCGCACCGGCATGAGCACCCTGCACGTGGCCCACTCCGAGGCTGAGGAGTCAGGCGAAGACTGGATGACGGCTGCCTACATGCGGGACGTCGCGAGCCAAGGCGGGTGGACCACCATCGGCATCAACATGTCCGATATCGGCTGGGACCCGAACCTCAACCGCTTCGTGGACCTGGACAACTTCATGATCAGCACCATGTTCAAGCTGTACCCGTGGGAACTCATGATGAAGGAGCCTTTTGGGCAAAGGCTGCTGCAGCGTGCCCACAACCCACGCTGGGTTGAGCCTGCCTGGAAGATGCTGCTGTCCAACAAAGCCCTGCTCGCAGCGTTGTGGCACCTCTACCCCAACCATGAGAACCTGCTGCCCGCGTACCTGGGAGACCCGGGTCCGCTCAAGGAATGGGTGGCCAAGCCGTTGCATGGACGTGAGGGCGACAACATCCGCATCCACGCCCCCGGCATCGACATACAGCAGCCCGGCGGTTACGGCCGTGAAGGCTGGTGCTTCCAGCAGTACCACTCCCTTCCGGACTTCGACGGCAACCACCCAGTCCTGGGCCTGTGGGTAGTGGATGGTGAATCCGTGGGCTGCGGTATCCGCGAATCGGACGGCCCCATTACGGACTACTTCTGCCGCTTCGTGCCCAACACCATCGATGCCCCGGCGCCTGTGGCGCCCCCTGCTACTTCCTACGGAGCTGCCCTATGAGCACTGAAATTACGACGCCGGGTGGCGGCGCGGCGGGCGGCGACCGTTCCGCCGTCGTGCCTTCCAAAGGCCTCCGCGCCGGCATCCTGGACCTGGGCGACTCCGTCATGCTGGGCCTGGCCTCCACCGCGCCCGTGTATTCGCTGGCCGCAACTCTCGGCCTCATTGTGGCTGTCAACGGCAACTACACTCCACTGATCCTGGTCCTCGGCTTCATCCCGGTGCTGTTCATTGCCTATGCCTTCCGGGAACTCAACAGCGCCATGCCCGACTGCGGCACCACGTTCTTTTGGGCCCGCAAGGCCTTTGGCCCGTGGGCTGGATGGCTTGGTGGCTGGGGGGTTGCCCTCGCCGGGATCGTGGTGTTGGCCAACCTGGCCCAAATCGCCGGCAAGTATCTCTGGCTGCTGGTCGGCGACGGTTCCTTGGCGGACAACACCTGGTTGGTGACGGCCACGGGAGTCCTTTTCATTGTGTTCATGACGTACGTAAACCATCGCGGGATCCGGCTTGGCGAGCACGTCCAGCGCACCCTGACGTACATCCAGTACATTTCCTTGGGCATTTTCGCCGTGGCCATCGTTTTCAGGATCACCGGCGGCGCGCCTGAGGGGCAGCCGTTCGACATCGAATGGTTCAACCCCGCCGGGGCCTTCGCGGATCCAGGCGCCGTGGTGCACGGGGCTCTCCTGGCGCTGTTCATTTATTGGGGCTGGGACACGTGCCTGGCGCTCAACGAAGAAACCGAGAACCCGGCGAAGACCCCGGGCCGCGGGGCCGTCATTTCAGCCACCGTCCTCCTGGCCATCTACGTTTCCGTGGCGCTGCTGGTCATGATGTACGCCACGATCGGCACGGACGGCATCGGGCTGGGCAATGAAGCCAACCAGGATGACGTCTTCCTGGCCATGAAGGACGTTGTGCTGGGCCCCTGGGGTTGGTTGATCGTTGTTGCCGTGCTGGCCTCCGTCCTGTCCTCCACCCAGACCACCATCCTTCCGACTGCCCGCGGAACCCTGTCCATGGGTGTCCACGGAGCCCTCCCTCCGCGTTTCGGCAAGATCCACGAGCGTTTCCAGACGCCGGGGTTCTCCACGCAGGTCATGGGCGTGGTGGCCGTTGTCTATTACGTGGCCATGAGCTTCCTCAGCCAGAACCTGCTCTCCGATTCCATCAGCGCCATCAGCCTTTTCATCGCGTTCTACTACGCCTTGACCGGGTTCTCCTGCATCTGGTTCTTCCGTTCCACGCTGCGCGACTCAGCCCGCAACCTGTGGTTCCGTGGCATCCTGCCGTTGCTCGGCGCGCTGTCCCTGACCGCTGCGTTCTTCATCTCGGCCGTGCAGATGTGGGATCCGTCGTACGGCGACACCCAGATATTCGGCATCGGTGGCGCGTTCGTCAGCGGCGTACTGCTCCTGGCCCTCGGCGTGGTGCTGGCCGTTGTGTGCAGGTTCGCGCCGTCCACCCGCGGGTATTTCACGGGCGAACGTGCCGAGGCTGGGATCGTCCGCGGCGAGTAGCCGCCTAGGATGCTGGAATGAGCGATTCAACGACGAACCCGTCCGACATCCTGGCGCTTGATTCCTTGTTGACGGCGGACGAGGTAGCCCTCCGTGACAGGGTGCGGGACTACACAGCGCAGCGGATCAGGCCGAACATCGCCCGCTGGTATGAGGACGCCGTCTTTCCCCGGGAAATTGCCCCTGAACTGGGTGAGCTTGGGGTGCTGGGAATGCACTTGGAGGGGTATGGATGCCCTGGCCGGACCGGGGTCGAATATGGCTTGGCAGCGATGGAACTGGAAGCCGGCGATTCAGGGATCCGCACCTTTGTCTCGGTGCAGGGCTCCCTCGCCATGACTGCCATCCATAAGTGGGGTTCCGAGGAGCAGAAAGAGCGATGGCTTCCACGGATGGCGGCGGGCGAGCTGATCGGCTGTTTCGCCCTGACGGAGCCGACGGCGGGTTCGGACCCGTCGTCCATGACCACGTTTGCCCGACGGACCGCCGACGGTTGGGTCCTGGACGGAGCCAAGCGTTGGATCGGCCTCGCCTCGATCGCCGACGTCATGGTGGTGTGGGCCAACACCGAGGACGGCATCCGCGGTTTCCTGGTCCCGGCGGGAACCCCGGGAGTGACCGCTACGCCGATCGAACCAAAGCTGTCGATGCGCGCCTCGATCCAGTGCGATGTGACGTTCGACGCCGTCGGACTGGGAGCGGACGCGATCCTCCCGGGCGCTGCGGGTTTGCGGGGGCCGTTCACTTGCCTGAACGAGGCACGTTACGGAATCGCGTGGGGCGCGATGGGTGCAGCACGGGATTCCTACGAGGCAGCCCTGGACTACGCGGGCGAACGTTTGCAGTTTGGCCGCCCCTTGGCCGGATACCAAATGACGCAGGAAAAACTGGTCAACATGCTGGTGGAGATCCAGAAGGGCACCCTCCTGGCCCTCCACCTGGGCCGTTTGAAGGACGCCGGTCACCTGCAGCCGCAGCAAATTTCGCTCGGAAAGCTCAACAACGTCCGTGAGGCCATCAAGATCGCCCGGGAGGCACGGACCATCCTGGGCGGGAACGGCGTCACGCTGGACTACTCCCCTTTGCGCCACGCCAACAACCTGGAATCTGTTCGGACCTACGAGGGCACGGACGAGGTCCACACCCTCATCCTGGGGCAGCACATCACCGGGATCGGGGCATTCCGCGGCTGACCGTCCCGAGTTGCGAGGCCCGCTCTACGCTTTCCCCGGCCGGAATACTGTGCAGAGCGGGCCCAACAAACGCCATCAAGCCACCGCGACTGGTACTTTCTTGGCGGCGTCCTTTCGGATGGTGGCGCTGATGACGGCCGCCACGGTGCACATGGCGGCTGCACCGAGCCACGCGTAGTTGTAGTGTCCCGTGGCATCGCGTATGAACCCGGCTGCCAGTGCTGCGGCAGCGGCACCGAGCTGATGGGCGGCGAATACCCAGCCGAACACCACAGAGCCGTCAGCGCCGAACACTGACCGGCAAATCGCTGCTGTGGGAGGCACCGTGGCAACCCAGTCGAGCCCATAGACCACCACGAAGATGATCATGCTCGGCTCCACCGATGAGCCCAGCAGCAACGGTAGAACCAGCAGGCCGATCCCGCGGAATTGGTAGTACACGGCCAGCAGGACCTTGGGGTTGAACCGGTCGGTGAGCCAGCCGGATGCGATAGTCCCCACGATGTCGAAAATTCCGACGACGGCCAACAGGCCCGCCGCTGTGGTTTCCGGCATGCCGTGATCGTGGGCCGAGGGAATGAAGTGTGTGCCGATAAGCCCGTTGGTGGTGGCTCCACAGATAGCGAACCCGGCCGCCAGCGCCCAGAAGGTACGGACTTTACTGGCACGCTTGAGGACCTGCAGGGCACGCACGGCAGCGTTGGCGGAGTCGGACGTTGCCGGCGACGGAACCCCAGCGCCGGCTCCGCCTGACAGCGGCGGCGTGGTACCGGCTTCGGCGGCTTCCGCATTGGGTTCTTCTGCCCCATAAGGCAAAACCCCGACGTCGGCCGGTGAGTTCCGCAACCAGCGCAGCACCAGCGGAACCACTGCGAGGGCACCCGCGGCAATGAGCAGGGAAGCACCCCTCCACCCGGGGTTCTGCGCGAGCGCTGCGATGAATGGCAGGAAGACCAGCTGTCCGGCTGCGCTTCCCGCGGTGAGGATCCCGATGACCAGGCCACGGTTCTTTGCAAACCAGGTGTTGGCAATTGTCGCGGCGAAGACCAATGCCATGGATCCCGTGCCGAGCCCGATCAGCACGCCCCACGTGAGCAGGATTTGCCAGGACTGGTTAACGAAGACCGTCAGTGCCGAGCCCAAACCGATCAGGCACAAGGCAAGCGAGGTGACTTTGCGGATGCCGAACCGTTCCATCAACGCAGCAGCGAAGGGCGCGGTCAACCCGAACAGGACCAGGTTGATGCTGACGGCCAGGGACAGCACCGTGGTTGACCAGCCGAACTCATGCTGAAGGGGGACCATGAGCACGCCTGGTGCCGCCCGGAACCCTGCCGCGCCAACAAGCGCCAGGAAGGCTACCGCGGCAACGATCCAGGCAGGATGCAGGCGTCGTCGTTTGCCCGAGGGAGCGCCTTTTGTTCCGGCGGGGGTTCCTGTGAGGTCGGGAGCGGTCATGCGGGAATCTCCGATGTGGGGACGGGCGCGTGGTTTTCGCGGGGTGCCACGGCGAGGGGAAGGGGATGGTCGCTCCGCTTGTAACTGTGCCAGCTGGTGTTGGCGGCAGTCAGTGCGACGCCGCAATGCGCGCAGGTGTCAGCCGACGATGTCGCTTGCCCACAGTCGGTATGGATGACCCGCATATGGGAGACCTCGTTCGGGGCGTCCAGGTGCTTTTCGGCCCAGATGATGATGGCGTTCAGGACAGGCAGCGCGTCCTCGCCTTTGGGAGTGAGGACGTATTCCTGGCGGGTACGTGCTCCGTCCTGGTACGGGCGTTGGACGAGCAAGCCGGATTCAACCAACCAGGCCAGGCGTTTGCTCAGGACATTGTCTGCCACCTCGAGCCGCCGTTTGATGGCGTCGAAGCGGCCGTTTCCAAAGAAGATTTCGCGGAGGACCAGGCTTCCCCATGGGTCGCCGAGGACATCCAGGCCGCGGGCGAGGCTGCACGTGCGGGCGGACCAGTCAGATCGGAGGGGCATGTGCACCAAAGTAGCTGACTTCTCTAAAGAAAGCCAGAGTCCCGGCACGCCCCGGTGGTTTGCCGCGGTTTCATCATCGGTTCACCTGGAGTGCCTAAGCTGGCGTGGTCAACCCTGACCATGAAAGGCCCCTTGATGTCCTCGCACTCTCCTGATTTGGTGAAACGTTCAACCAACGGCTCAGCCGGACTGTCCCGTCGTGGCTTCCTCGGCACCGCTGCCGCAGCCACGGCACTGGCCGCGACCGGATCCCTGCTGCCTCCCTCCGTCCAGGCGGCGATGGCCAAACCCGTTCCACCAGGAAACCTCCAGTCCATCAAGCATGTGATCGTGCTGATGCAGGAAAACCGTTCCTTCGATCACTACTTTGGTGCCCTTCGCGGCGTCCGCGGCTACGCCGACAAGTCCGTCACCCGTCTGCCCAACGGCAAGTCCGTGTTCGAACAGCCCCGCGCCACGGGGGAGACGGTGTTGCCCTTCTCCCTCCGCAAGGCCGCCGAACTCGCCGGACGGCCAGGCTCGGACATCCAATACCTTGGCGACCTGGACCACTCCTTCGCCGGCACCACCACGGCCTGGAACAACGGCTGGTGTGACAAATGGATTCCCGCCAAAAGCGCCTCCACCATGACGTTCTACGAGCGCCAGGACATCCCGCTGCAGTACGAACTCGCTGACACCTTCACCATCTGCGATGCCTACCACTGCTCCGTCAACGGCTCCACCAACCCGAACCGCACCTACCTTTGGAGCGGCACCACGGGCAACGAACCCGGGAGCAGCAAGAGGGCCGTCACCAACGCAGCCTACGGCTACGACCACGGCGGCTACGACTGGACCACCTACCCCGAGCGGCTGGAGCAGGCCGGTATCCCGTGGCGGATCTACCAGGACTGGGACAACTTCACGGACAACGCCGTGGAGTACTTCCAGACATTCAAGGCAATTGGCAGGAAGATGCTGGCCTCCGTAGACGGCAAGCTGCGCACCACCGAAGAGTTCTACGACAGCCTCGCCGGCAAGGACCCTGCAGAGCAGGATCGTCTCCTCGCCCAATTGGAAGCGGGCCGGAGCACACTGACCGATGCCGAAAGGTCGCTGTTCGACAAAGCCATGTGGAGGGGGCGCCCCAATACCCTCCTTGAACGCCTCAGCACCGACATCGCCAACGGCACTTTGCCACAGGTCAGCTGGCTCGTTCCGTCGGCGGCGGATTCCGAACACCCCGGAGCTTCCACGCCCGTGGGCAGTGCCAACTTCGTGTACCGCCTGCTGGATACCATTGCCAGCGATCCCGCGACATGGGACAGCACGGCCATTTTCCTGAACTTCGATGAGAACGACGGCTACTTCGACCACGTTCCGCCGCCGGTCCAGCCGCGCCCGGCCTCCGGGGAATCCACGGACTGGACCACGGCACGGCCTATCGGCCTGGGCCCGCGCGTCCCCATGACCGTGGTCTCCCCCTGGACGATTGGCGGCGTCGTCAGCTCCGAGGTCTTCGACCACACGTCCGTCCTGAGATTCCTGGAGCTATGGACCGGCGTCGAGGAACCCAACATCTCGCCATGGCGGCGCGAGGTCTGCGGCGACCTCACCGGTGTCTTCAACTTCGATTCCCCGGGCACGCCCCCAACCCTCGACCACCCCGCCCCGGTGCCCGCCAAGATCAGCCGCTGGCACCCGAATCCCCCTGCCGTCCAGGTTGCCCCGATCCAGGAAACGGGCACCCGGCCTGCCCGGCCGCTGCCGTATCGGCCGCGGGTTTCCGCCACGGTCCAGCAAGGGAAGATCAACCTGGCCCTTGCGAACAGCGGGTCGCGCTCCACCCATTTCACCGTCTACGGCTACGCGGGCGAAGTCTCCGAACCCCTGCACGCGGATGTCACGGGCAGCCGGACCGTTGAACTCCCGCTGGCCACGGGAACGTTCGACGTCGTTGTCACCGGGCCCAACCGCTACCAGTACGAACTGAAAGGCACGACGGCGGGTGCCGCCTCCGGCGTCGACGTCGCCGTCACGGGGCGCCGCGGCAAGAAAGCCGTGGAAATCGAAGTGCGCAACGCGGGCAATGCGACCGTGACGGTTTCACTGGAGTCGTTGCAATACGCAGCCGGCAAGGAAACGGTGAAGCTCAAGCCGGGCCAGAGCAGGAAGATCGGCTGGGACACTGCAAACGGCTGGTACGACGTCCAGGTCACCGCCGCGGAGGACGGATCCTTCAGGCGTCGGCTGACCGGCCGTGAGGAAGACGGGCAACAGGGCATCTCGGGCTAGCGAGTTCCCCGTTCCCGCCTCTGTCCGTCACGCCCACCGTAGAAGGGTGGGTGTGACGGACAAGAGCGGGTTCACGCGATCGTTAGCCGATCTTGGCGAAAGCCTGCTCGAGGTCCGCAATCAGGTCCGCTGCTTCCTCGATGCCACAGGACAGGCGCAGGAGGTTCACGGGGACTGCCAGTTCTGTGCCCTTGACCGATGCGTGGGTCATTTCCGAGGGGTAGTTCATAAGCGACTCGATGCCACCCAATGATTCCGCGAGCGTGAACACAGTGGTGTTCTCGGCAACGGTCCGGGCCGCTGCTTCGCCGCCCTTGAACTGGACGGAGACCATGCCACCGAACTTCTTCATCTGCTTCGCGGCGAGATCGTGGCCGGGGTGGTCCGGGAGGCCCGGGTAAAGCACCGCTTCCACCTCGGGACGCTGCAGCAGCCATTCAGCAACGGCCTGGCCGTTCTCGCTGTGGCGATCCATGCGGACGCCCAGTGTCTTCAAGCCACGGGTCGTCAGGAACGCGTCCATGGGACCGGAAACGGCACCCACTGCAAACTGGATAAAGCCGATCTTCTCAGCCAGCTCCGCGTCATTGACCACAAGGGCACCACCCACAACGTCGGAGTGCCCGCCGATGTACTTGGTGGTCGAGTGGACCACGACGTCGGCGCCCAAGGCGAGCGGGGTCTGCAAGTAGGGAGACGCGAAGGTGTTGTCGACCACCAGGAGGGCCCCGGCGTCGTGCGCTACAGCGGCGAGCGCCTCGATGTCGGTGATTTTCATCATCGGGTTCGACGGCGTTTCGACCCAAACAATACGTGTCTTGTTGGCCCTGACTGCCGCGGCAACGGCATCGAGGTCGGACATATCCACGGGAGTGTTCCCAATGCCCCAATCCCCCAGGACACGGTTGATGAGCCGGTAGGTGCCACCGTACGCATCGTTGCCGAGCACGATGTGGTCGCCCGGGCGGGCCAGCGCGCGGATCAGCGAGTCTTCGGCGGCGAGCCCGGAGCCGAAGGAAAACGCGGCCGATCCACCTTCCAGGGCGGCCAGCTGTTCCTGCAGTGCGTCACGTGTTGGGTTGCCACCGCGGCCATACTCGTAGCCGGACCGCAGGTTGCCAATGCCGTCCTGCGCGTAGGTGGTGCTGAAATGCAGCGGCGGAACAACTGCCCCGGTCCGGGGCTCGAAAGCCTGTCCCGCATGAACGGCTCGCGTGTTGAATCCGGCGTTGTTGTTGGCAGTCATGGAAGCACCTCTTTGTTTCTTGAAGGTTTGTTCGTTCAGCGGGTGGATCGGGCGCACGCTTAGTTGCTCAGGTACGCCAAAAGGTCGTGACGGGTCAGGATGCCCACCGGGGCCCCCGCGAAGGTCACCATGACGGTATCGACGTCGGACAGCAGCTCACGGGCGGCGGAAATGGTTTCCAGCGAGCCGATCACCGGGAGGCGGTCGCCCATATGTTCGGAGATCTTGTCCGCCAGCTTGGCTTCGCCACGGAACAGCTTGCTGGTGAGGCTGCGTTCGTCCACGGCACCCAGGACCTCGCCCATGACCACGGGCGGTTCCTGCGAGAGGACCGGGATGTGGGAGACACCAAACTCGTTCATGATGTTGATGACGTCGCGGACGGTTTCGTTCGGGTGGATATGCACCAGGTCCGGCATCTCGCCGGTCTTGGACTTCAGGACTTCACCCACCGACGCTTCCTCACCGCCGGAAAGGAAGCCGTAGGAGCGCATCCACTGGTCGTTGAAGATCTTGGCAAGGTATCCACGGCCGGAGTCCGGAAGGATCACCACAACCACGGCCGATTCGTCCAGGTCCTTGGCCGCCTCGAGGGCCGCGACCACTGCCATGCCGGACGAGCCGCCCACCAGAAGGCCCTCTTCGCGGGCAAGGCGGCGCGTCATCGAGAACGAGTCGGCATCCGAGACGGCGATGACCCGGTCCGGGACGGCGGGATCGTAGTTGGCCGGCCACATGTCCTCGCCCACACCCTCAACGAAGTAGGGCCTGCCGGTGCCGCCGGAGTAGACCGAACCTTCCGGATCCGCCCCGATGACCTTGACCGGGCCGCCGTCGGACTCTGCCCGGTCGGCTGATACCTGCTTGAGATACCGCCCGGTGCCGGTGATGGTGCCGCCGGTACCGGCGCCGATCACCACGTGCGTGACCTTGCCGTCGGTGTCGTTCCAGATCTCCGGGCCGGTGGATTCGAAGTGGCTGCCGGGAGCGGCAGGATTGGAGAACTGGTCAGGCTTGAAGGCGCCCGGGATCTCCTTGACCAGGCGGTCGGACACGCCGTAGTAGCTTTGCGGGCTTTCGGGAGCAACGGAAGTGGGCGTCACCACCACGTCAGCGCCATACGCCTTCAGGACCGCACGCTTGTCCTCTCCCACCTTGTCCGGCACCACGAAGATGCACTTGTAGCCCTTTTGCTGGGCCACGAGCGCCAAACCCACGCCTGTGTTGCCCGACGTCGGCTCAACGATGGTTCCGCCCGGCTTGAGCCGGCCATCCTTCTCGGCATCTTCGATCATCTTCACGGCGATCCGGTCCTTGATGGACCCGCCGGGATTGATGTATTCGAGCTTGACCAGGACGGTGGCTTTGATGCCGTCGGTGACGTGGTTGAGCTTGATGAGCGGCGTATTGCCGATGAGGTCCAACACGGACTGGGCGTACTTCATAGATACAAAGCTACCGCTTGCCTGCGCCCAGCCCTGCCTCAGACATGTGGGCCGCCACCGCCGACTAGCTACCCGCCCCCGGATCCGTTTGCCAGAGGCCCATGATGTTTCCTTCGGTGTCCTTGAAGTAGGCGTACCAGCCCATGGTTGGTACCGCGTCTTTCCCTTGAACCACACTGCCTCCGGCCGACTCCACCTGCGCAAGGGCCGCGCCGATGTCATCGACGTCGATGGTCAGGATGGGAGTCCTCAGCGCCTCCGTCCGGGGAAACAGGGCACCGTTGATGGCACCTGGCTCCTTGGGGGCACCGGTCTTCTCGTCGGATGGGGTGGTCATGGCGATGGTGTAGTCCATCCCCTGCATGGGGCTGAGGTTCCAGCCGAAAGCACTCTGGTAAAAGGTGTTTGCCCGTTCTTTGTCATCCGTGGGGATCTCGAAATGCACTATTGCGGCCATGGTTGGCGCTCCTTGTTCCTGGAAGTCTTTCCTGGGATGCGGCGCGGCCCACCCGTGCCACATCAGGGAGTCTAGACCCGGGCGGCCGCTGCCGTAAGGGCTATTAATGGGATTGTCAGCCGGGCGTGGGACCATGAAAACATGACCATCGCAGAAGCCCCGCCACGCATTGCGGCCGCGGCAGATGCAGCCATCAGGTGGCATCCCGGCAGTTCCTTCCGTTTGGATCAGACCATGTTCCCCCTCATGCGGGGCAATGCTGATCCATCCTTTGCGGCGCACTCCTCCGGTTACTGGATGGCGTTCACCGCTGCTTCGGGACCGGTTACGCTGCGTCTCTCGGGAGGCGGCCTCGGGGCCGGCTGCTTCGTGGATGCCCAGGCGTGGGGCCCCGGCGCCGCGGATGCCGTGGCCGCGGTGCCCAGGTTGCTCGGCGCCCACGATGACTGGACCGCTTTCGACGAACCAGCCTTCCATGCCACGCTCCCCCGCCTGGTCACAGAATCACGACGCCGGAACCTGGCTGTGCGGCTACCCTCCACCGGGCGGATGGTTGACTCATTGGTGCCCACCATCCTGGAGCAGAAGGTCACCACCTTGGAGGCACGGCGCGGGTACCGGTACCTGATGTACAGGTATGGAACGCCGGCCCCTGGCATGGCCCCCGCGGGGCTCCTCGTTCCCCCAACTGCCAGGCAGTGGTTGGCCATTCCATCGTGGGAGTGGCACAAAGCCGGAGTCGGGCCACAGCGCTCGGCAACAGTCATGCGGGCGCTGCAGTCCGCCGTCGCCCTTGAACGTCTCGCGCAACTGGACTCAGCGGAAGCCGGAGCCAAGCTGCAGACCATCCCGGGCATCGGGATCTGGACGGCCGCCGAGGTGGTCCAACGAACCCACGGCTGCCCCGACTCGATTTCCGTGGGCGACTACCATTTGGCTTCCTACGTCGGGTACGCGCTGACCGGACAGAAGACCGACGACGCCGGCATGATCGAGCTGATGAAACCCTGGCAAGGGCAGCGGCAACGGGTGGTCCGGATGCTGTACTTGAGTGGCTTCCGGAAGCCCACGTTCGGACCCCGGATGACCGTGCAGGACCACCGCTCCCATTAGAGGTGGAGGCGGGAGACCGCCTCTTGGCGCATGTCCACTTTCCGTACCTTGCCGGACACCGTCACGGGGAAGCTCTCGCGGACATCCACGTAGCGCGGGATCTTGTAGTGGGCCAGTTTGCCCCGGCAGTACTCGGCCAGGTCCGCGGCAGTCAGCGGACCGGCTCCGGGTTTGAGGATGATGCAGGCCATGAGCTCCTCGCCGTACTTTTCGTCGGGGACGCCGATCACCTGCACGTCCTGGATGGACGGGTGCAAGTACAGGAACTCCTCGATTTCACGCGGGTAGATGTTTTCACCACCGCGGATCACCATGTCCTTGATCCTGCCCTCGATCACTAGGTAGCCGTCCTGGTCCATGCGGGCGAGGTCGCCGGTGTGCATCCAACCCTCGGCGTCGATGGCCTCGGCGGTCTTGTCCGGCTGGCCCCAGTATCCCTGCATCACCGCGTAGCCCCTGGTGCAGAGCTCACCAATCACTCCCCGCTCCACCACCTCACCGGTTCCAGGGTCAACGATCCGGCTCTCGAGGTGCGGCATGGTCCGTCCCACGGTGCTGGTCCGCTGCTCCAACGTATCTCCGGCGCGCGTCATGGTGGACACGGGCGAGGTCTCGGTCATGCCATAGCAAATGGCCACATCCACCATGTGCATCTCATCGATGACCCGCCGCATGACCTCGATGGGACAAAGGGATCCGGCCATGACTCCCGTCCTCAAGGTCGAGAGATCATAAGAGTCGAAATCCTCCAGGGCCAGCTCCGCGATGAACATGGTTGGAACGCCGTACAGCGAGGTCCCGCCGAAGTCCTGCACCGCTTCCAGGGCCGCCGACGGGCTGAACCCACGGCTGGGAATAATAGTGGCAGCACCGAAGCTCAGCGCATTCAGGTTGCCGATCACCATACCGAAGCAGTGATAGAAGGGCACCGGGATGACCACACGGTCATGCTCTGTATAGTTCAGGAGCCTGCCGATCGAGTGCCCGTTGTTGAGGATGTTGTGGTGGGTCAGGGTGGCGCCCTTCGGGAAGCCCGTGGTGCCCGAGGTGTACTGCAGGTTGATGGCGTCGTGTGGGTCCAGTCCGGCCATGCGGTCGCGTAGCGCTGAGGGCCCGACGCCGTCAGCACGGGTCAGCAGCTCGGCGTAAGAAACTTCGTGGCCCGCTTCGGGGACGCCGGCTGTGAGTCCGTTCGCCGGGTCACCTGGGAGGAACACCACCTCGCGAAGCTCGGGACAGGAGACAGCCGCAGCACGCGCCATGCCGACGTAGTCGCTGTTTTTGTCCGACGGGGCAGTCACCAGCATCCGCATGCCGTTCTGCTTCACCACGAACTCCAGCTCATGGCTGCGGTAGGCAGGATTGACGTTGACCAGCACCGCGCCGATCTTCGCTGTGGCGTACTGCAGGATGGTCCACTCGGCGCAGTTGGGGCTCCAGATACCCACCCTTTCGCCCTTGGCCACGCCTGTGGCCAGCAGCGCGCGGGCGAGGCGGTCGACGTCGTCGTTCAGCTTCTGGTAGCTCCAGCGGCGGGCGTCCCCTCCCGGTGTGGGCGCCGCCTCGATCAGGGCGTCCCGGAGGGGAAACCGGGCGGCGATGCGCTCAAAATTGGCACCAATGGTCTCTTCGAGCAGCGGGACGTCAGTGTCTCCGGCGGTGTAGGACAACATGACGGAACGCTACCAAGACAGTGCCCGCAACAGAACCGTCATCACCTCCAGCGCCGCCGTGTCCTGCCGGTAGGGTTGGAACCATGAGTGCACCCATTGACCTGCAGGCCACATTTATCCCCAACGAGGGCGAGTTCTTCCGCGTGAAGCTCGCTTTGGAAATCGCGATCGATGAGGTCGTCAACGAACCCGGCTGCATCCGTTACGAACTGACGGAAGCCACCGAAGAAAAGCTCGTCCTCACGGAGCGCTGGGAATCCGAGGAACTCCTCGAGAAGCACTCCAAGGGCATCGCGGTGCAGGACCTCAACGAGTCGCTGAGCGCCCTGCTTGCCGAGCCCGTCAAGCTCGACAGGCTCTAAGGATTCGCCGGAGGCTACGAGAACGCCTTAAAGCACCGAGGTCGCCGGAATTTTCCGGCGACCTCGGTGCGTTTCCGGCGAATTCACCGGAGAGGTTTAGCTTTCCTGGGCCTCGGCACGGGCCTTGGCAACGTGGGCGTGGACTTCTTCCATGTCCAGGCCCTTGACGGCTTCAATGACCTGTTCCAGCTGGGGTCCGTTGAGGGCGCCGGGCTGGGAGAAGACCAGAACCTTCTCGCGGAAGGCCATCAACGTGGGGATGGATGTGATTCCGGCTTCGGCGGCGAGCTGCTGCTCGGCTTCGGTGTCCACCTTCGCGAAGACGACGTCAGAGTGCTTCTCCGACGCTGCCCCGTAAGTTGGAGCAAACTGGCGGCATGGGCTGCACCAGGCAGCCCAGAAATCCACCAAGACAATATCGTTGTCCTCGATGGTCGATGCGAACTGTTCTCCAGTGATGTCAACTGTAGCCATGTTTCCACGGTACGCGACCCTGCCTGCTATGTCCCGCGGTGTTCGCTTCCCGCGTCACAGGGAATAACGGCGGGGTCCCCTCCGTTGCGGGGTCCGCTTAGCGGGCCAAAACCAATCCGCAGGGCGTAGAGCGGGCCCCGCAACGGGATGCTACCTGCCCAGGACGTACCTCAGGGCCGATGCGTAGAGCGGAGCCACTTTGTTGTGGCCAACCTGGTTCATGTGGATGTTGTCGAGGTAATTGCCGTCTGCTCCGGCAATGGTGGCAGTACCGGCCATGGAAATGTGCGGCCAGCCACGGAGCGCGGTTTCGCGCATCAGCATTCCATCCACCCATCGACGCTGGAAGTGGCTGGAGTCGTAGCGGGACAAAACGCCATTGATCACGATGGTGCTGCGCGGGTACTTGCGTCTGAGCTCGTCCCACAGCTTGTTGGCCTGGGACAGGATGGCTGCATCCGTCGCGAAGATCCGCGCATCGTTGCCACCAAGGTTCACCACCACCAGGCCCGGGTTGCCTTGGGGCAGGAGGATCCGGTCGTTCAGGACAGCGTCCGTTGCCGAGCCAACCGCGCTTCCGGAGACGTAACCTATTCCGCCGATGCTCCGCACCACCTGCCGGGGGTAGCCGGCAGCACGGGCTCCCTGTTCCGCCCAGGAATCAAGGTCGAGCTGGGAGTCGCCAAGGAACACAGCTGTCGATGCGTCCACGGGCTCGGCTGAATACAGCTCCTGGGTGGCCTTGTTCCAGATGGTCTCCAATTTTTGGAATGCCGCATGTTCGCCGCGGTAATCGGTCCAGGTGTCACGCAGCGGCCAGCCGAAGTCACCCGGGTTTTCCGACCACACCCTGTATGTTGGATTCCCAACGACTTGCGCTCCGGTGCCCGGCCCCCAGACCAGCCACCCCTTGGAGAATTGCTGTACCAAACCGCCGGCCCGCGGAAGTTTGTCTGTGAGGGGCAGGCCCAGGCTGCCGGCCGCTCCCCCAAGGGCCACGTAGCGGTTGTGGATGTCACCGTGCGTGGTGGAGTGCGCCCCGGTTGCCGCCGACCAATAGACCGTGCCGCCTTGGAACTGTTGGTACACAAAGTTCCCTTGGCGGTTTTCCTCCCCCACGGGATACCCCAGTGCACCGTTCTGTCCGCCCGTGGACGACCAGTAGGCACGGATTGCACCGGTCAGAGCGTGGGCTCCGGTGGCCGGGGACCATGCGATCATTCCGCGTTGGTACTGCTGTGCCGATCCCCCGTTCTTCAGTCCGGTGGATTCGTCCGTGGTGGGGTATCCAAGTTCCCCGCCTTCAAGCCCTGACTGGCGCCAGCGCTCACGGATGGCTCCCATGGACGGATGCGCTCCGCTTGCCTGCGACCAAACGATGAAGCCGTGTTCGTACACCTGGTACGTGCCGCCGTCGGGCAGTCCCGCACGCTCGCCGGTAACGGGATAGCCAAGGTAGCCGGATTCGGATCCCGTACGCAGCCAGGCAAAGTGGGTCGATCCCGTGGTCTCCTGCGTGCCGGTGGCCCTCGAGGAAATGATGGCGCCGCGTTCGAAGACCTGCTTTGTTCCACCATCCCTAAGCCCGCTCGCCGTGTCGGTCGTGGGATAGCCGTGGGAGCCGAACGGCCCACCCAAGTCCCACCACGCCGTGCGAACGGCACCGTTCACTACAACCCTGGCTCCAGTCCTGGCCGACCACGCGATGTCTCCACCGGCGAATTTCTGCACGCATCCTGTATAGGTGCACTGCTCGGTACCTGTTGGCCGCAGCAAGACGCCGCGCGCCCAGGGGCTCGTGTTGTACAGCTGTCCTATGGCGCCACTGACGGCCGGCCCCTGCACCCCGGTTTCCGCCGACGCCGACGCCACCCCTGACGGAAGGACCATGAGCAGCAATGCCGCTGCCGCTGTGGCGATTTTGTGCCGGAATCCTCCGGTGGCCGATCCTGAGGACCCCATGCTGCTACCCCATATAAACGCGGGCGGATTGCCCTGCCGTTGCTTCCCTGCCGGAAACACTCAGCCAAGTATCCCGATGCATGTCACCCAGTTGCACGGCGACGCGTCCATTGCTGCGACATCGTTACTTTTCTTGCATCCCTTGCCGCACATTGAACAAGTGTTTAGTATTTGAAACATGCGTTCAACCGCAGAAGATTTGACCACCAGGGCGCGTATCCGGGATGCGGCAATTGGCCTCTTTGGCCGTGAAGGTTTCGCCCGCGCCACGGTCCGCTCCGTGGCAACCGAGGCCGGAGTTAGCCCGGGCCTGGTAATCCACCACTTCGGCAGCAAAGCCGGACTCCGTGAGGCCTGCGACCAGCACGTACTGTCACAGACCGCCAGCCAAGGCCGCGAGAAGACCGACCCGGGAACAACCCGGATGCTTATCCAGGATTACCTCAACCACCCGGACGAATACGCCGATGAGATCGCATACATCCGGCGTGCACTGGGCGATGAATCAGATGCCGGCAACGCGTTTTTTGATGGCGTGGTCAGCCAGACAGAGGACATCATCAACGCCGGTATCCAGGCTGGAACCATCCGGGCCTTTGCGGATATCCGGGCCACCGCCGTCGTTATCGCTTCCAACAGCCTGTCCATGCTGATGCTGGGCAGGCACCTGTCCCGGGTGCTGGGCGCTCCGGTGTCCGGGCCACACGGCATCGGCCCGGAGTTGCTGAGGCAGCTGACGTTGCCCGCCCTGGATGTCTACACGAACGGTTTCTACACGGACTCGCGGTTCCTTGATGCGGCCCGCGAAGCCCTCCAACAACAAGAAAGCACCACCGAAGGGAGCATGCCCCGTGACCCAGGCAATCGTCGTCGAGGGGTTGCGTAAGAAGTTCGGCCGTCGCGAGGTCCTGCACGGACTGGACTTCGCCGTCGAGGCCGGAACGGTGTTCGGAGTCATCGGACCGAACGGCGCAGGAAAAACCACCACCATGCGCTGCCTGCTGGACATCATCAGGCCCAGCGCGGGAACCATCTCGGTGCTGGGCCAGGATCCGCGGCGCGCGGGGACAGGCCTTCGACGCCGGATCGGGTACCTGCCAGGTGAGCTGCAACTTGAAAACCGGACCACAGGGCGTCGCATGCTGGATCACTTCGCGGCAATCAGCGGGCCAGTGGAACCGCGGTACATCAACGAGTTGGCGGACCGGCTGAACCTGGACCTGGACCGGCAGACCCGCAAGCTCTCCAAGGGCAACAAACAAAAGCTCGGTCTTCTGCAGGCGTTCATGCACCGACCCGAGCTGCTGGTGCTGGACGAACCCACCAGCGGCCTGGATCCCCTGGTCCAGCAACAGTTCCACGCGATGGTCCGTGAGGCGGTCGATGCCGGCGCCACGGTGTTCCTCAGCTCTCACGTCCTCAGCGAAGTCCAGCAGGCAGCAGACGCGGTAGCCATCCTTCGCGACGGCGACATTGTCACCGTTTCCACGGTGGAAGCCCTCCGCACCGCTGCCGTCCGGCAGCTGAAGTTCAACGCAATAGGCACACGGACGGACGACGTCGGCGCGTTGCTGGCCAGGGTGCCGGGAGTCGCCAACGTGGTAGTACGGGAGCTCCCCGCCGACGGCCATGCGGCCCGGACAGTGGAGGCCACCGCCTCGCTCTCCGGACCCGTCCAGGCCCTTGTCCAGGAGTTGGCGCGTTTGAACCTGACGGACCTTGTGCTTGAAGAACCCGACCTCGAAGAGGCGGTGCTGACGCTTTACGCAGGAAGTGACCTTGCGGAATCGGATAACACCGGTATATCTGACGGCTCCGCAGCCAACCGCAGCCCTGAAGCCGGCCGCAACCTTAAGGAAGGGGCACACCGTGCCTAGGATCCTGCCACTGTTCACAAAAGCCCTGACGGACTCCTGGCGCTCCACCCTCGCGTGGGCTTTGGGCCTCACCGGGGCCTGCATGCTGTACCTGCCGATCTATCCCTCCATCGGGGGCAGCTCGCAGATGCAGGAGCTGATCAATGCGTTGCCACCACAGATGACCAAAGCCTTGAACTACGACCAGATCGCGACCGGTCCCGGCTATACGCAAGCCACCCTGTTCGGGTTGATTGGCTTCCTGCTGATGTCCATGGCTTCTGTTGGCTGGGGCGCTGCCGCGGTTGGCGGCGACGAGGAATCAGGGTTGCTGGAACTGACCCTGGCGCACAGCGTTACCCGTGTTCAGGTGGTGCTGGAGCGGGCACTGGCGATCGTTGTCCGGGTTGCAGCCCTCTCCGTTCTCGTCTTCGTGTTGGTGCTGGGACTGAACGGTCCGGCGCAACTGAACATCGACGTCGGGCATCTCGCCGGTGCTGTCCTGCTGTTCGCCGCGTTGGCCTTGCTGAGCGCGACGGCCGCGCTCTTCGTGGGCGCCCTGACGGGCCGGAAGGTGTTCGGCGTCGCGGCTGGTGCCGCCGTGGCCGTACTGGGCTATGTCTTCAACGCCGTGGGCAGGCAAAGCCCCAAGGTTGAGTGGTTGCTGAACCTTTCGCCCTACCACTGGGCGTACGGCAACTCCCCGGTGGCCAATGGGGCCGATTGGGGAGTTGCCGTGGGTTTGCTCGGGATCTCGGCAGCACTGATCGTGCTGGCGGCCGTGGCTCTGAAGCGGAGGGATGTGGGAGTCTAGCTCCAAGCATGCGGGGCGGGGCGGCGTGCTCCCGGGAGGGCGTTGTTCTCCCGCCATTCATGGATCCATTCCGGCAGTTCCAGGCCTGCGGGAGGTGCACCGAATTCCGCGATGATTTCTTCCTGCGTGACCGGCTTGCCCTTGTGGACCAAGCGGGTGGCGATGTGCGCGCGGGCGTAGATCTCGCCGTCCACCACCATCCGCTGCTCAAAGTAGATGGCCTTGGTGTCCAAGCCAATGATGCGTGTTTCGATGCTGTATTGCTGCCACAGCTGCAGGGATTTGCGGAAGGCAATGGTCTCCCCGGCTGCAACCGGGGTCCATCCGCGTTTGCGCATCTTGCTCCAGATACCGCTGCGGACCATGAGGTCGAACCGACCCAGGTCCATGAGCGAGAAATACATACCGTTGTTGACGTGCATGGCGATGTCAATGTCCGTCGGCAGCACCCGCAAAGGCAGGGATGATTCCTCCCACACGCCCAGCCGGGAGCGTCGTGACGAGGTGAACAGCAGCATGAGAGTGCGAAGTAACAGGTGCATACCCCCAATGTTACCCGCGGGTAACTTCTGAGGGAATAGACGAGCCCGGGTTGGACGCATGCCGCACTTCATGTCCAACGATTGCACTAACGTTTACCGCCGGTTCATCAAACACGTGCACAATATCTGGAACTGAATCGATGGAAGAACATACAAGGGGACCCCTTTGAGCACGCTGCAAACCACCACGCCTCACGGTGAAGTCTGGCCGGAACTCTCCCGCCACCAGGTTGTTGTCCTTCAGGATGCCCGCGGCAACCGCATCGAAGGAACCATTGACGGTATGACGAATGACCGCAGCACCCTGTGGATCCAACTCAAAGGCGGCCTGGGGCGGCAACTGATTCACTACCTGGACGGTTACTGGCTCGAAGCACCTGCCGCCTAACGCAGGCTTAGCTTCCGCCGTGGCTAGTATTCCCCTATGACTCAAGCGCGATACCGCGACCTGGTGGAATGGCCGCTCATGGCCACGGCACTTATCTTCCTCACTGCCTACGCCTGGCAGGTCATCGGGCGCGTCGACGGTGCCGCGGGTACACCCTTCGAAGTCATCATGTGGATCACTTGGGGCATCTTCGCGCTGGACTACTTCGTCAACCTGTGGCTCGCCGAGAACAGAACGCGCTGGTTCCTGTGGAACCTGCATGAACTCCTGATCGTCGTGCTTCCCTTCTTCCGCCCCCTGCGTCTGTTGCGGCTGGTGACACTCCTCTCGGTCCTCCAACGCACGGTAGGAGAAACGCTGCGAGGGCGCGTGGCCACCTATGTGGCGGGGGCCGCCGCGATGCTCATCCTCATTGGCGCTCTTGCGGTCCTCGACGTCGAGCAAAATGCCCCCGACGCCAAAATCCTGACCTTCGGCGACGCCGCCTGGTGGGCTGTCACCACCATCACGACAGTGGGTTACGGCGACCTCTACCCGGTTACCCCCATTGGCAGGGTGGTGGCCGCTGCCCTCATGATGAGCGGCATCGCTGTCCTGGGTATCGTCACCGCGTCCATCGCATCCTGGCTGGTGCAAAGGATCGAGGAGAACGCGGAGGGCATGGCGGCGGCCGCCGAAGTGAAGGCCGCAGCGGCCGAGCAGCCCGTCCGCGCGGAGATGGCCGACCTGGTTGCTGAAATCGCCGCACTGAGGATGGAGATCGCCGAGCTCCGGCGCATCACCGAACGCCCCTAGTTATAGGCCCGGCGGGCTCGCATGCCCCGCTGGTCCCGCGGGCTCGCACGCCCCGTTGGACCCTGGGCGCTTTTGGGCATAAAAAAATCCCCGGAACCATTGGTTCCGGGGATTTTTCCTGGGTGGCAGATGAGGGATTCGAACCCCCGTAGGCGTTGCCAGCTGATTTACAGTCAGCCCCCTTTGGCCGCTCGGGTAATCTGCCGAACTTCAAAAGAAGATCACTTCCGGAGACCGTTTCTTTTCGATCCGGTAACCGAAGGCAGAGACAACCTTACAGAAGTTTGTGCGAAGAATCTAATCGAGGCTCAGCACGCTGAAATTCCGCGTGACTCAGGCTTCGCCGAGGATCCGGCCAGCCAGTTTCGCTTCGAACTTCTCGGCCTGCTCCGGAGTGATCTGGTTCAGCTGTACGGCCCGGAGCAGGTCCGCGTGCACACCGTCCATGCGGGACGTTGCATCCGGAACGGGGCTCAGGACAATCGAGGCTGCCACAGCCGCCGCTGCCACCGCACTCGCCGCAGCCACTGCCGCCGTCCCAATGGAGCCCGCTGCCGCGGAAGCGGACTTGCTGATGGACTGGACGGCCTTGCTGCTCATGCTGTTCCTCCGACGTTGCGCTCTTCCAACTGGTACAACTTTCGGCGCGTTGCCTCAGTTCCAACCTTGCGTGTGCTGTGAGCGAACTGTGAAAGCCGTCCACCGCCCCTAAAGGCGCCTTCCGTATTAGGCTGGATGGCAGACCAACCCCGCCCTACAGGGCCCCAAACCTAAGGAGAGTCATGGCAGGCGAATCCACATTCGACGTCGTCAGCAAGGTAGACAAGCAAGAGGTCGCCAATGCGCTCAACCAGTCCCAGAAGGAAATCGCGCAGCGATACGACTTCAAGGGCGTCGGCGCGGAGATCGACTTCAGCGGCGAGAAGATCCTCATGAAGGCCAACTCCGAGGACCGCGTCCTGGCTGTCCTGGATGTCTTCCAGTCCAAGCTGATCAAGCGCGGCATTTCGCTGAAGTCCCTGGACCAGGGTGAGCCGTTCCCGTCCGGCAAGGAGTTCCGCCTTGAGTGCACCATCAAGGAGGGCATTGCCCAGGACATCGCGAAGAAGATCAACAAAATCATCCGCGACGAGGCTCCCAAGTCCGTCAAGTCCCAGATCCAGGGCGATGAACTCCGCGTTACCTCCAAGTCGCGCGACGACCTGCAGGAGACCATGAACATCCTCAAGAAGTTCGAAGAGGCCGATCTTCAGTTCGTGAACTTCCGCAGCTAAACCGGATCTGGCCGCGTGATTATTGGGCGCTTGTCCCGGTAGTCCGCATAGGGTCCGCAGAATCTCCGAGGACCGCAGCGATCAGCCTTGATCCTGCGGTCCTCGTTTTTGTCTTCGGCGGTAGGCCACAGGTGGGAGTAGGTGTTTAGCGTGGTCGACGGCGCCGCATGCCCCAGCGACCGCTGTACGGTCACGACGTCGCAGCCATCGGCGATCAGACCGGATGCGAAGTGGCTGAACTCGTGAAGGGTGAAGTCCCCTATCCCGGCTGCCTCGCGGGAGCGACAGTAAGGACCGCGTGGCGGACAGCGGGTGTGGTCGCCTCGCGGAGCTATTGCGTGGGGTCTTCTCGAACGACAACGCCTTCGTCCCCGGGGAGTACTTTGCCTTGTTTACGTTCTGTTTCGTCTTCGTCGTTCAAAGTAACCGCGTCGCCCGGTGAACAGGGGGCAACAGCGCCCACATCGTAGTATTCACGCAGCCTATCTGTATCGAAGCTAGCGCGCAGGACCGGTCCACCCTCCCCGTAAACGGTCGGGTGGGTTGTCGGGTTCACGGTGCGTACGGTCATGCCGAGAGATTTCCAATACTCGGCTACGCGTTTGGCGTCCTCAATATGATTAGTTCCTTGCGGCGCCCAGTGGTCGTATCCATAGCTGGCTCCCTTCTCGCCCTTTCCGAGGTAGCACTCCTGCGCTCCGGCGACGCCGTTGCGGGGCCACCAGCCGGTGACGTCGAGCTGCTTGGTGGTGTTGATGACGAGTTCGACCACGCGGTCCCGTCCTTCCCTGGCACTGATGGTCTCTTCCGGCGTCGCATCGTCAGACATTGTCGTGCTTGGCTCCTTCTCAGCGCATGCGGTTATTGTCATTCCCATCATGAGCACAGCCGTCGCAGCCGTGAGAATCCTTATATGCGTCTTAATCGCTGGCATTCGACAACACACGCGACATAGAAACCCCCAAAGTGAAAATATGAACCGCCAGCGGCATCACCACCGGGGCCGGACATGGCCGAGACTATCAATACCCAACTAATAAATCCAACAAATGGCTAAATAGCTTGTCCGATAGTTTGATAGCGCCAGGGAGTCAGTCGCGACCTCCCGCAGAAGCTGGAAGCGTCTCGACCTGCTCACCGGCTCCATTCGGTTGACGGCTACCCGAGCGAACTCCCTGGGTAGCTCAGCCGACTTCGATACAAGGTCGGCCGCGGAGTTGCGAATCCTCTAGGAACTGGGCGAGCACGAAGCGAGCCCCAGCCCTTCGGCGACATGATCACCGTAATGCAGCCGCAAATTAGGACATGAATAGTTTGCGTAATCGATGGAACCCAGTATTCTTCTTCCTTAGGCGGGCCTAAGTACGGCTCCCCTTAGTGAAAGAAACCTACATGACCGCCAACTTCCTGATCGGCCTGCGCGAAGGCCTTGAGGCATCACTCGTCGTGGTCCTCCTGATGGCCTACCTCGTCAAGACCGACCGGCGGCACCTGATCCCCAGGCTCTGGGCCGGAGTGGGACTCGCCATCGCAGTTTCCCTCGCCTTCGGTGCAGTCCTCACCTTCGGTCCGCGCGGCCTGACGTTCGAAGCCCAGGAAGCCATTGGCGGCGGACTGTCCATCGTCGCGGTAGGCCTGGTGACCTGGATGGTCTTTTGGATGGCACGCACTGCGCGCAGCCTGGGCAGCGAGCTTCGCTCGCACGTCGACAAAGCAGCCGACGGCGCCGCCTGGGGCCTGGTGCTCGTGGCAGCACTCGCCGTGGGACGGGAAGGGCTGGAGACAGCGCTGTTTATTTGGGCCGCGGCGCAAGCCACCGGACAAACCACGTTCCCGCTGCTCGGCGCGTTGTTGGGCCTGCTGGCCGCCGCGGGCCTGGGTTACCTGCTCCACCGGGGCGTCCTCAAAGTAAACCTGGGCCGGTTCTTCACCTGGACCGGGGTAGGCCTGATCGTCATCGCAGGCGGCGTCCTGGCGTACGGAATCCATGATCTCCAGGAAGCCGGAATCCTCCCGGGCCTCCACAACCTTGCCTTCGACGTCTCAGCTGCCATCCCGCCGTCGTCCTGGTACGGCACCTTGCTGAAGGGCACCCTCAACTTTTCCCCGGCCACCACCTGGCTTGAAGCCGCAGCCTGGCTCCTCTACGTTGTTCCCGTCTTGTTCCTGTACATCCGGGCCAACCGGAAGCCTTCAACCCAGGCTGCAAGCAAGACCTCCGCTCCCGTCGTCGCGGCCCACCCCTGATCCTGCGCCCCGACGCCACTCCCCCTTAACGAAGGAAACACCTATGTTTGGCACTTTCCTGCCCTCATCCCCCACATTCCGAAAGGCCCTTGCCGTCATCGGAGCAGCGGTTGCCGTGCCTTTGGTCCTGACGGGCTGCACGGACAACACCAAGCCGGCGAGCGCCACCGATGGCCCCATCCAGGTCTCCAGCACCGCCAACGAGTGCAAGGTGTCCACGGGCACGGCACCCAGCGGCAACCTGACCTTTTCCGTGAAGAATGAGGGCACGGAAGTCACCGAGTTCTACCTGCTCGCCGAGGATGGCCTGCGGATCATTGGTGAAGTCGAAAACATCGGCCCGGGCATTTCCCGGAACCTGGTGGTTACTGCTCCTGCAGGGAAGTACACCACGGCGTGCAAGCCGGGCATGCAGGGTGACGGCATCCGGGCGTCCTTCGAGGTCACTGAGTCCGGCAACAAGCCCAGCGTCGATGCCGATCTGCAGAAGCTCGTGGACACGGGAACCCAGCAGTACGCGGCCTACGTCAAGGACCAAACCGAGCAACTGGTTACGGGCACCAAGGCGTTCGCAGACGCTTTCGCTGCGGGTGACGCCGCCAAGGCACGGGACCTGTACGCTGCCACCCGCATGCACTGGGAGCGCATTGAACCGGTTGCTGAGTCGTTCGGCGATCTGGACCCCAAGTTGGATGCCCGCGAGGCGGACCTTGAGCCTGGCCAGGAATGGACAGGCTGGCACCGGGCGGAGAAAGACCTCTTCCCGCCGGCAGGCTACACGGCCATGACCGCCGCGGAACGCACTGCCATCTCTACTCAGCTCGTAGCCGACACCGAGGACCTCGCCAAGCGCACCCGCACCGTGGAACTCACCGCGGACAAGTTGGGCAACGGAGCCAAGGAACTGCTGGACGAAGTAGCCACGGGCAAGGTCACGGGCGAGGAAGAGATCTGGTCGCACACCGATTTGTGGGACTTCCAGGCCAACGTTGACGGGGCCCGGATCGCCTTCGAGAGCCTGAAGCCGGCCTTGGAGCAGAAGAACCCTGAGCTCGCCACGTCCCTGGCAGGCAAGTTCGACGCCCTCCAGGCTGAGCTCAAGAAGCACGCAAAGGGCGAGGGCTTCGCCTACTACAACGAGCTGACCCCTGAGCAGGTCCAGCAGCTCGCCGCTTTGGTCGATTCGCTGGGTGAGCCCCTGTCCAGGCTCACGTCAGCCGTAGTCTTGTGAGCGGCTGCCCCTACGGGCACACCAGCGATCCCGCCGACGCGGACCGCGCTTGTGAGGTCGCCGGCGTCGAACGTTCCGGCGGGACTGCCGCCGTCGTGAGTTCGCAGGAAGCGTCCGACGGCGGTACGGCAGCTGCTGCTGGAACCGGCAGGTCGCGCTTTTCCCGCCGCGGGCTCCTGTCCCTCGCCGGTGTGGGCGGCGCGAGCGCCGTCGCAGGCCTCGCGGCCGGGTTCCTAGGCCATGACGTGGTGACGGCCGCTGAAGCGAAGGCAGCAACGCCAGATGCTTCGTCAGCGGTTGTTCCGTTTTTTGGCCAGCACCAGGCCGGCATCACGACACCAGCGCAGGACCGCCTGCACATGGCCGCGTTCGACGTAACCACGGAGGATCGCAAGGAACTCATCAGGCTCCTGAAGGACTGGACTGCCGCTGCCGAGGCCATGACCACCGGGGTCCCGACGGGTAAGACTGGCGCCGTCGATGGCCCGTACGACGCCCCACCGGAGGACACCGGCGAAGCGTTGGACCTGCCGGCGGCAAAATTGACCCTGACGTTCGGTTTCGGCGCTGGGTTGTTTGAAAAGGACGGCAAGGTCCGCTTTGGTCTCGAGGGGCGCCGCCCCGAGGCTTTGATCGATCTCCCGCATTTCCCGGGTGACGACCTGCAGCCAGCACGCACCGGTGGCGACCTTGTTGTCCAGGCCTGCGCCGACGACCCCCAGGTCGCCGTGCACGCCATCAGGAACCTGGCGAGGATTGGCTTCGGCAAGGTCCGGGTCCGTTGGTCGCAGCTGGGCTTTGGCCGAACGTCGTCGACGTCCAGGGCGCAGGTGACACCACGGAACCTCTTCGGCTTCAAGGACGGCACCAACAACCTCAAGGTTGAGGACAATGCACTGCTGGAGGAGCACGTTTGGGTTTCCAACACGGCTCGTTCGTCCGAGCAGTGGATGGCCGGCGGCAGCTACCTGGTAGCGCGCAGGATCCAAATGCACATCGAAACCTGGGACCGGACCTCGCTCCGGGAACAGGAGGGACTGATCGGCCGGACCAAGGGTGCCGGCGCTCCCCTGTCCGGCGGCGATGAATTTACCGCTCCCGACTTTGCCTTGGCCGGCCGGGAAGGCGCTCCGCTCATCCCCCTCGACTCCCACATGCGCCTCGCCCACCCGGACCAGAACGGCGGTGTGAGGATGCTGCGCCGCGGCTACAACTTCACCGACGGTTCAGACGGCCTGGGACACCTGGACGCAGGGCTGTTCTTCATTGCTTTCGTCAAAGATCCACGGACGCACTACGTCCCCATGCAACTGGCACTTGCCAAGGGTGACACCCTGTCCGTGGAGTACTTGAAGCACACCGGTTCGGGTCTCTTCGCGGTGCCTCCGGGCGTGGAGGCGGGCGGGTTTATCGGCCAGGGGCTGTTCGCTTAGTCCGCCGGAAGCGGCAACGTCGCTGGCCCGCTGTTTCGTTGTTGGCCAACGACGGAACAGCGGGTAAGGAACGCGCGTGTCGCCAGGAAACGCGCGTTGCTTAGGAGAGCGGCCGCCCGGCCATCTGCTCCAGCCTGCTGATCCGGTCCTTCATCGGAGGATGCGTGGAGAACATCCGCCGCATGCCACCGCCCCGGAACGGGTTGGCGATCATGAGGTGCGAGGCATTAACCAGCTGCTGGTCCTGCGGCAGCGGTAGTTGGCTCACGCCGGACTCGATCTTGCGCAGGGCCGAAGCCAGGGCCAGTGGATCACCTGTCAGCTGGGCGCCGTCCTCATCGGCGTCGTACTCGCGCGTCCGGGAGATAGCCATCTGGATCAATGAGGCCGCGAACGGTGCAAGCAATGCCATGGCAATGGTGGCAAGCGGGTTGGCGTTGCGGCGATCACCGCTGCCGAAGATCAGCAGCATCTGGCCCACCGAGGTAATGACACCGGCCACAGCCGCCGCGACCGACGAGGTGAGGATGTCGCGGTTGTACACGTGCATCAGTTCATGCCCCAACACGCCCCTGAGTTCACGCGCATCAAGCAAATGCAGGATTCCCTCGGTGCAGCACACGGCGGCGTTCTTCGGGTTCCGGCCTGTGGCAAAAGCGTTGGGTGTCATGGTGGGCGAAAGGTAGATCCGCGGCATGGGCTTGTTGGCGCGCACGGACAGCTCACGAACAATCTGGTAAAGCTGCGGCGCCTGCGCTTCGGTGACCGGGTACGCGGCCATGGAGCGGATGGCGATCTTGTCGCTGTTCCAGTATCCGTAGGCCGTAGTCCCGACGCCGATCAGCGCCATGATCCAGATAGGAGTTGTGCTCCGGGTCCCGGCTGCGATGATGGCGCCCAACCCCAACAACACTGCCCACAGCACACCAAAAAGCGCTGCAGTCTTGAGTCCATTGTTGTGTTTATGCACGGTTATCGCTTTCTTCCGCTCTTGCAGGGGTTTTGTACGGATTAACGCCGACGCCGGTCCCCGGGTTCCGTTATCAGCCTACGTCGGCGTTGCCGCTGGCGGAGCTAAGGGACGGGGTGCTTGGCGTCGTAGGCGACGAAGCCGGGCTGGATGCGCGAGGCCAGCCACGCCAGGACAATGCACAAAAGCCCGCCGAGCAACAGCACCCCGCCTTCGCTGAGGAGCTGGGAGACCCCACCGGCCAGCATGTCGCCGACCCGCGGGCCGCCCGCAACCACCACGATGAACACGCCCTGAAGCCGTCCCCGGAGATGGTCGGGAGTTGCGGACTGAAGAATAGTGGTGCGGAAGACCGCACTGATGGAGTCGGAGATCCCCGCAAGTGCGCAACACAGCGCAGCAGGCAGCAACCAGGGCGTGACGCCCTCACGGCCCGAGTCCCCGGCCAGCAGCACCACCAGTCCGAATCCGGCAATTGAGGCTCCCCAGCCAACCACGGACCACACCACGGCGCTCCCCTGTTTCCGTACCCGGCCGAGGGGCCCGGAGAAGAGCCCGGCAAGGAAAGCCCCCACGGCTGTGGACGCCAGCAATACGCCCACTGTTGTTTCGCCTCCGCCGATCATGACGGCGCCAATGGCAGGCATGAGCGCCCTGGGTTGGGCACAGATCATGGCGATGAGGTCGATGATGAAGGTCATGCGCACATTGGGCCGGGTTCCCAGGAAGCGGAAGCCCTCCACCACTGAACGCAGCCCCGGCCGCACCGCGTCCTTGGACGGCGGCAGCGGCGGAAGCCTGAAGAGTCCCCAGAGGGCAAACGTGAAGCTGATGACGTCAATGGTGTAGGTCCAACCAAACCCGATGGTGGCAACGAGGACACCGGCAAGCAGTGGTCCGGCCGTCATGGAAAGGCCGAAGGTCAGCATGCTCAGGGCGTTGGCGGCCGGAAGCAGGTCCTTCCGGACAAGGAGCGGAATGATGGCGCTGCGGGCCGGACCGTTGATGCCCTGCGCTCCGCTTTGGATCGCCACCAGGGCGTAGAGGATCCAGATGTTGCCAATCCCCAGCCAGGCCTGCAATGCCAGTCCTGCCGTGGTTGCCCAGAGGACCAGTGAAGCGATGATCGCCACCTTGCGGCGATCGTAGGCATCCGAGACAGAGCCTCCGTAGAGCCCTGCAATGACCAAGGGAACCAGTGCGAAGATTCCCAGGAGGCCCACGTAAAGACTTTCCTGGGTCAGCCTGTAAACCTCCAGGCTGACGGCCACTAACGTCAGTTGGGTACCGATGGCGGCCACCGAGGCTCCCAGCCAGAGTCGTCGGAAAGCGGGACTCTCCTTCAACGGAGTGATGTCTGCCAGTAGTTTCGCCACCGTCCAACCCTAACCAGCATGAGGGCGCCTCCCGCACGCGGCGCCCTGCTTGGTAGGCTCACCCCGGGGAGGGAGTTGACACGTCATGTCGCGACGATTGCTGTACCGTTCGGCCTTCTGGGAGATAGCCCGGCCGCGCCATCCCCTCACCGCCGGCCATGTGCTGCTCAGGTTGTCTGACCCTTCCACAGAGTTCGCCTACCCCTCGGCGACCGACTGGCTGCTCTGCCACAACCTGATCCGGACGGCACTCCGCGATGTCATGGGCGTTGTCCGTTGCCCCATCATGTTCAGCTACCGTTGGCACCCGCTCGGTGCTGCGATCGGCGAACCCGTCGCCGAATCCTCCACCCCCACCTTCCACCTCTTCGGGCGTGGACCGGGTGAAACCTCGACGCCGGGACACCAGTTGCTGTTGCCGGCGCACCGACGCGTGGGGGAACCGCTGGAACGGCTGGAAGCAACCGACGATGCGATCAGGGATGCGCTGGTACGTGCCCGACCAGCAGCGGCGGTGCCGTTCCCGGACGGGGTAGGTACCGCCGTCGAGCCCATCCTGGACCCGGGCGGGCTGGTTGAATCGACGGGCGCGGGGCGCAACCACGCAGTGATCCAACCGATCAGGGCCGTGGGGTCGATCGCGGAAGTCTCTCCGGCGGAGCTCTTGGCCATGGGCGCTGCCCTGGGCTCGCTGCCCCTGGCCGGCGGGCTCAGCGGGTTCAGCTGCCTGGCGCTGGAACCAGACAACGGGGCCACAGTACGCGTCCATGCACTGGGACGGTCGGCCGCAGAGGAAGAGAATCCCTTGGAGTCTTTGCTCTGTTCACCCGAAGTTAGTCTTGCCTTATTGTGAACTCCTCATAATAAGTGTTTTACTGATTACATGACCGATCACACAGCCGAGCAAGCAGAATGGGCCGCTGCCCTGCATGCCCACGGCCGGCGTGTGACCAAACAGCGCCTGGCAGTCCTCGCCGCCGTCCAGCACCACCCGCACTCCCCGGCAGAAGGCATTCTTGCTGCTGCCCGCAAAGAGCTTCCTGAACTGACGGCGCAGTCCGTTTATGTAGTGCTTAGCGATCTCACGGACCTGCAGATGCTGCGCCGCTTCGAGCCCCCGCACTCCCCGGCGCTTTATGAGACCCGGGTTGGCGATAATCACCACCACGCTGTGTGCATCAGCTGCGGCAGGGTGGAAGACGTGGATTGCGCCGTGGGACACGCCCCGTGCCTGACACCGCACTGGGATGAAAACTCCAAGCCAATGACCATCCAGATCGCAGATGTCCTGTACCAAGGCATCTGCCAGGACTGCCAGTCCAAACAACAGCTTCCCGCAACTTCCGTAACTCATAAATAGAAATAGGAGAACAATGACTGCCATTTCAACAACCCAGTCAGGTGCCCCCGTTACTTCCGACGCGCACTCGAAGTCCGTCGGCGCTGACGGTGCCATCATCCTCACCGACCACTACCTGGTGGAAAAGCTCGCACAGTTCAACCGCGAGCGGGTGCCGGAGCGCGTAGTGCACGCCAAGGGCGGCGGCGCATTCGGTACGTTCAAGACCACCTCGGACGTTTCGGCCTACACCAAGGCAGCTTTCCTGCAGCCGGGTGCCGAGACCGAAATGCTGATCCGTTTCTCCTCCGTCGCAGGCGAGAACGGCTCCCCCGACACGTGGCGCGACCCCCGTGGTTTCGCCGTGAAGTTCTACACCTCCGAGGGCAACTACGACCTCGTGGGCAACAACACGCCGGTCTTCTTCATCCGCGACGGCATCAAGTTCCCGGACTTCATCCACTCCCAGAAGCGCCTCCCGGGCAGCCACCTGCGCGACGCCGACATGCAGTGGGACTTCTGGACCCTGTCCCCCGAGTCCGCACACCAGGTCACCTGGCTCATGGGCGACCGTGGCCTCCCGGCTTCCTGGCGTGAAATGCAGGGCTACGGTTCGCACACGTACCAGTGGATCAACGCCGCAGGCGAGCGTTTCTGGGTCAAGTACCACTTCAAGTCCAACCAGGGCGTCAAGACCATCACCGGCGACCAGGCCGAAGAGCTTGCTGGTTCGGACGCGGACTTCTACATCCGCGACCTCAAGGAAAACATCGACGCCGGCAACTTCCCCTCCTGGGAACTGCACGTCCAGGTCATGCCTTACGAAGACGCCAAGACGTACCGCTTCAACCCGTTCGACCTGACCAAGGTTTGGCCGCACTCGGACTACCCGCTGATCCACGTGGGCACCATGGAGCTGAACAAGAACCCGGAGAACTACTTCGCGCAGATCGAGCAGGCCACCTTCGCGCCGTCGAACTTCGTACCGGGCATCGCTGCTTCCCCGGACAAGATGCTGCAGGCCCGCATCTTCTCCTACGCCGATGCACACCGTTACCGCGTGGGCACCAACCACGCCCAGATCCCGGTGAACCAGCCCAAGAACCAGGTCAACAACTACAGCCAGGACGGCCAGGGACGTTACCTGTTCAACTCCCCGTCCACCCCGGTGTACGCACCGAACTCCGTGGGTGGCCCGGCCGCTGTTGAGCCGACGTCGCCCGCCGGTGGCTGGGAGAACGACGGCGAGCTCACCCTCTCCGCGCACACCCTGCACGCTGAGGACGACGACTTCGGCCAGGCCGGTACGCTGTACCGCGAGGTCTACGATGACGCCGCCAAGGCCCGCCTCCTGGACACCATCACCGGTGCTGTTGGCGGCGTGAAGAACGCCGACATCAAGGAACGCGCCATCCAGTACTGGACCAACGTTGACGCCGACCTCGGCGCCAAGCTCCGCGCCAACCTCGGCGCAGGCCAGACCGAGTCCGACGCAGAAGCAGCCAACAAGCTCTAAGCGTTGCACTTCAGGAACACCCCGTTGCGGATCTCCGCAGCGGGGTGTTCTTTTTCCACATAGCGCTTTGAACCTATGGCTCCGACCACCGCGCGGTTCATAGGATCCTTGCATGAGCACATTCAAAGGCATTTCCCCGGCTGCATTCCGCTTCTACGAGGAGCTTGAAGAGAACAACAACCGTGAGTGGTGGATGGAGCATAAAGCAACGTACGACGCCGAGGTGAAGGAGCCGCTGACAGCCCTGCTTTCGGAGCTGGAGCCGCAGTTCGGCCCGGCCAAGATCTTCCGGCCGAACAGGGATATCAGGTTCTCCCAGGACAAGTCACCGTATAAGACAGCGCAGGGAGCCTTCGCGGCAACCCAGGAAGGCGTGGGGTACTACGTCCAGATCAGCGCCGACGGACTGTTGATTGGCGGTGGATACCACTCCCATACCCCGGCCCAGCTGGCCCGTTTCCGTGCGGCAGTGGATGCCCCGGACAGCGGATCGGAGCTGCAGGGAATCGTTGACGCGGTCGGATCGGCCGGCTTCGCCATTGAAGGTGAAAAGCTCAAGACTGTTCCGCGGGGTTTCGACAAAGACCATCCGCGCGCTGAGCTGCTCAAGCACAAGTCCCTCTCCGCCGGGGAGGAGATCGGGCAGCCCGAGTGGTTATCCACTCCGGCGGCGAAAGACCAGATCGCTGCCCGCTGGGAAGTGCTGAGGCCTTTGGTGGAGTGGGTCAGTGAGCATGCAGCGCCGTAGATTCTCTGATGTTGGTCCTCGAGATTCACCTCAGACGCCCGCACGCTCGCCGGGCTGTTAGTCAGTGAGATACGACAGCGTTATGCATCGAGGAGATCCACAAGGTCTCTGTCGTTGGCCTCCCGAACGTACTTCCCCAATGGCTTGAAACCGCAAAGCGCCAAAGACCGCCAGAGTAGCATGTTGTCTGCTGCTCCTCTTGCCGTTCGCCGCACTGGGGCCGGGAGGCCGTGGCGCACGATCTCTTTCCAGCATCCCTTTGCACCCGGGCGGGACTTGCCGTCTTGAGTAACTAGCCCGCCAGATGGGGGGTGGGCAAGGTCCAAATAGCTCTTCAGCGCAGAGAAGTCGATGTGCTGGTCCATGCTCCGCGACAGCTTGTATGATGTCCGGCGTGTCCTCGTCCTCAGACTCCCCTGGACGGGTTTCAAAGTCGACCCAAGGGCAACTTCCCCAATTGTTTGTTTTGCTGCCTGCGGACCTCGGTCATAAACAGCGGTACTTTTCCCCGCCCCCGACATAAGTCCATGTCCGGATCAGCGGCCGCCCTCCCTTAGTAGTGACACCGGCATAGGTAGCCAGCCGTCGTCAACTCCCAGGATCGGTTGTCTCTCGACCCGTCAAGCCCACGCTCACCCACCTCTGGGTGAGAACATCGAGGTCGACGCTCTGCAGGACTGAGCACCGGACCCGCGTCAAAGGAAGATCTGTCGCGCAAACAGAATGCTCCGTTCGCCCAAAAAAGGTAAGACGCCTGCGTGTTTTGTACATCAATCAGTTAGTAAAGTTATTTGTAATAACTGTTGTTTCCAAAGTCAATAAGGGGTATTTTGCACTCAGCCTTTCAATTGGGGGAGGCGCTCTAGCATGATCGTTTGAAAGGACGTGGATGTGAGTACCACGCGAAGAACCAGAAATCTAAGCGCAACCTTCGTAGCCATCGGAGTCGTGCTTACTGCTTTTCAGCCAAATACTGCGTTTGCCGCAACGGAGCAGGTTTCGCAGCCGCCAGCTGACATTGGGGAACTATCCGCAACTCTAAAGGCTGTCATCATCGAGAGAAACCAGCAGATCCTTAGCGACCCTGCCATCTCCTCATCTCGGATACAGCTGCAGCGGTTTAGCGCGAAGTCCAAGGCCAAGGTGGCCGCGGACTACGACGAACTGAAAGCCCGGAAGGCCCGACTGGCTGCATACGGACAGGGCTATTCTTCAGTCATTACAACCTTCGAATCAGAAAGCTTCAAGTTCGAAGCCGAAAGAGCCACCGCGGAAATCACCGAACGAACAGATTTGACCTACACAACGGGAGGACCGCCGGAGAGCTACAGGTACGAACAGATTGTGGAGTTCACAAAGACGGACTCCGGATGGACAATCGACTCGGTCAAACCTAAGAATGAAGGCGGCGTACCACCTTCAACAGTAGTCAGCGCGGCACAATTGGCCCCGGCTCCCGGGGCCCGAAAGCCCCTTATCCTAGGACCGGGCCAGGTAGCCACTGAGGCGAAGGCGTCAGCACCTAACTCCCATGTACCCCAGACGAAGCCGGGTGCAGGCCCCAAGTCGGACCAGGAAGTCACACTGGCCGCAGGGTACAACTACACGGCCATGACCAACTACGCCCTCAACTGAGCACTTGGCCGCAACGGCGCTTACCGATCTTTCGGCAACGACTGCCAAAACTTTGTCTCCCAGTCGCTGAAAGCGGGAGGGTGGGCCGACCAAGGAGGTTGGTATACCTACGACAGCAGCTGGTGGTACACGTTCGCTAATCAAACGTATTCATGGGTGGGTGCCCAAAACTTCCACAACTTTGCAGTCGGCCAAGGCCGGGTCAGCTACCTGAGCTACCTAAATGACCTTGGTCCTGCGGACGTATTGCAGGTGCATTGGCCTGAAGGTACGCCTGATGTCGACCATTCCATGTTCGTGACGTACTCCCCGTGGAGTGCGGGTACTCGTGACATCCGCGTTAGCTATCACACCACCGATACCCTCAACAGGAGTATCTGGAATCTTTATTCGTCATTCCCATACGCAACCTGGTACGGCCTCCGGACCTAAGAGCTAAGCTAAATACCATGCACAATCTAGGACGGACATTTTTTGTCATATTGCTCTGCATTTTCGGCCTGGTGCTCGGCGGTTGTGACAGAACTTTCGACCCAGACATGGGACAACGCAATTCCACAGCCGAAACTGTTATTAGCGCTGCAAAGAATGGTGATCAAAAGAAGCTCTTGGAACTCGCGCTTGTCGACATGCAAGAAAGAGAGGCCGGAGCCAACGAACTCATCACCAAAGCCCAGGCTCTTGAATCCAGCGGATACGAGATCCAGTACCAGGAACATCACGGAGCACCTGACAACTATCTGGTGACAGCCAGCGATAGCGAAGGCGATGATCTCACCTTCGAGCTCGACTGGCATGAGTCACGATGGCAGCTGGCACTAGGAACGGCTGGCCCACCGAAATCACCCGCCGCAACACCGTAGTCCGCACTGGCACATTCCGCTCTACAACGGCGTTCAAAGAGCGGCAACTAGGGCAGTAAAGAGAAGAACCCGGGAAGCCCATTGAACTGCTCCCCGGAAGTTGGATTTGAGAATTCAGTTCTGACTTCCGGGAGCAGTTTTGCATTCGCAGAGTTCGTTGCATGAGGTCCAGCGCGAGACCGCTGTAGCGTGGTTGGAGAAGTGTCTTGCGGATACGGCGACAGCCAATCGGCTGGGTGTGTCCCACTGGCCGGTCAAGAGTCTGCAACTGAAGTAAAGGATTCGTGGGCAAGGAGCGCTGTTGACCAAGCCGTCGAAACAGTCATTTTCTTTCGACTTCAAGCTCGCGTTGGTCTAACGGCTCCTGGCGGGCGAGAGTGCACAGGATCTGGCAGCGGAGGCTGACTCGTCGTCGCCTGTCCTGTTTTGAAGGTGGGTGCATGCGTATCGTCGCGAGGGCTCGGACGTTGCGGCCGAAATGGCGCAATTGGGAAAATTATGGGCCTTGAAGGTTCAAAAGGAGCGGTGAAGGTCCAAGCCGTCAAGGCCCGCGGCCGGTTCTGCTGCAGGTCGCCGGTCTGGCCCGATCGACGTTCTTCAATCACCAGGCCCGCTTTCTTTCCCCTGACCGGCGGGAGGCGCTCAATGTCACCGCCCCGAACCAGAAATGGGTGACGGACGTGACCGAATTCAGCGTCGGGGACCGGAAACTCTACCTCTCACCAGTCATGGATCTCTTCGATCGGCAAATCATCTCCCACACCATCGGCACGTCCCCGAACCTGGACCTCACCAATGCATCGCTCCGCGAGGGCCCTGACCTGCTTAGAACCCGATCAGTACCCACTCGTTCATTTCGGACCAAGGATTCCAAAACCGGCACGCTTCCTGGCTCGCTCTCCTCAAAGGCACCGGAGCGGTCCAATCCATGTCTCGCGAGAGCAACTGCTGCGACAACGCGGTGATGGAGAACTTCTTCCGCCACCCCAAAGAAGAGATGTTCCGCGACGTACGGTTCATCAGCACGGAAGCACTAGCCACCCATTTAGACGACTACATCCACTAGTACAAGACCAGACGAAACTCGACAAACCTCAAAGGGCCTGAGCCCAGTTCAATACCGGACCCAGTTCACGATGGTTCCCAGACGCCTTTTACTGCAATATAGCTCAGCTGTCCGACAAGCTACTCACATTGGTCTAAACCTTGGTGAAGGTGTCTTCGTCCTCATCGCCCTTGGCCTGGCGGCTTTCGGGAACACCGTTGACGGAGGCCTTGGCAGAAGCGAACCTCTCGTTGAGGCGTGAGTGGCGCTGGCCGTATGCGAAGTAGATGACCATGCCGATAACCAGCCAGATCGCGAAGAAGATCCAGGTTTCAACAGCCAGGTTGGTCATCAGGTAAAGGCAGAGTACTGCGGAGACCCAGGGGATGACCTTGCCGAGAGGGACACGGAACGCAGGCTTGAGGTCCGGGCGCTTCTTGCGGAGCACCAGGATGCCAAGACTCACCATCACGAACGCGGACAGCGTTCCGATGTTGATCATTTCCTCGAGAAGATCCACTTTGGTCACGCCTGCAACAACGGCCACTGCAGCACCGCAGATGATCTGCAGACGGGCCGGCGTCGAGCGCTTTTCGCTGGTCTTGGACAGCGAGCGTGGCAGGAGTCCGTCGCGGCTCATGGCCAGGACCACACGGGACAGGCCCATGAGGAGCACCATGATCACGGTGGTGAGGCCAACCAGGGAGCCGAACGCAATGACCTTGGCTGCATCCGTGTTGCCGACGGCCTCGAAGGCTGTGGTCAGGGTGGGGTTCTTGACCTCTGCCAGTTGCGTGTAGGAGACCATGCCGGTAAGCGCCAGGGAGACCAGGATGTACAGCAAAGTAACAACGGCCAGGCCACCGAAGATGCCGCGCGGCAGGGTCTTCTGCGGGTTCTTGACCTCTTCGGCGGAGGTTGCCACCACGTCAAAGCCGATGAAGGCGAAGAACACCAGGGCTGCACCGGCGAAGACACCCAAGGTCCCGTACTGCGCTGGAGCAGCACCGGTAAGGAAGCCGAAGAAGGACTGCTTCATGACATCGGCAGCTCCGGAATCAGTGGGCTGCGAGGCCGGGACGAACGGCGTGTAGTTGGAGAACTTCACATAGCTGAAGCCAACAACGATCACGAAGAGCACCACTGCGATCTTGATCAGCGTGAAGACGTTGCCGACGCGTGCGGACAACTTTGTCCCCAGCACCAGCAGCACGGTGAAGATCGCGACAATAAGGAAAGCGCCCCAGTAAAGATCAACGCCGCCAACGCTCACTGACGGCGGCATGTCCACACCCATCAGGCCAAAGACGGTGCTGAGGTAAATTCCCCAGTACTTCGCGATAACGGCAGCGGCGGTGAACAGCTCAAGGATGAGGTTCCAGCCGATGATCCACGCGAGGACTTCGCCCATGGTGGCGTAGGTAAAAACGTACGCTGAGCCTGCCACGGGGATGGCTGTAGCGAATTCTGCGTAGCACATGATGGCCAGGGCACAGGTGACGGCGGCGATAGCAAAGGAGATGGTGACGGCCGGGCCTGCAAAGTTTGCGGCGGCTTTCGCGCCAACGGAGAAGATGCCGGCGCCGACGGCTACGGCGACACCCATGATCATGAGGTCCCAGGTGCTGAGGCTGCGTTTCAGCTTGCGCCCGGGTTCGTCGGCATCAGCGATCGACTGCTCGATCGACTTGGTCCTGAAAATGTTCATAAAAATGCCACATTCTGGATGGGAGTGGTATAGGACTCATCAAGGATAGTGTCCGGCCAATGGACGACCATATTTATCCCAGATAGTGAGACGACCACCGAATCAGCGTGACTGCTGTGACTGGTGTGACGAATGCGGGTAGCCTCCGTCACACCAGCCCAACCACCTAATTGCTCGGAACGTCCCAGTCCATGAGCGTTGAGCGGATCAGGAACCGCTTCCCTTCGGGAGACTCAACGGAGAACCCACTACCCCGTCCCGGAACCACATCCACGGTGAGATGGGTGTGGGACCAGTAGGCGAACTGCTCCTTGGACATCCAGAACTCCAAAGGTTGCGCTTGCCCATCGGACCCGATGTCGAACCGGCCCAGCAGGACATCGGAATCCCCGGTCAGGAATTCCCCGGCCGGGTAGCACATGGGGGCGGAACCGTCGCAGCAACCACCGGACTGGTGGAACATCAGCGGGCCGTGCTGCTCCCATAGCTTCCGCAGCAGTTCCACGGACGCTGCGGTGAGCGCCACCCGGGAAAAGTCTTCCCCCGGCAGCGTCACCGCAGCTTCCAAGCTGGTGTTGTTCATCAGAACTTCAGCACCACTCGGCCATCGATCTTGGCGTGCTTCATTTCGTCAAAGACCGCGTTGACCTCGGAGAGCTCACGGGTGGAGACCGTCGGCGTAATCTTTCCCTGGGCATAGAATTCGAGTGCTTCCTCGAGATCCTGCCTCGTGCCGACGATTGAACCGCGAACGGTGAGGCCCTTTAGGACGATCTCGAAGATCGGCGCCGGGAAATCCCCCGGCGGCAACCCATTGAACACGATCGTCCCGCCGCGACGCGCCATGCCAATCGCCTGGCCGAAGGCCGAGGGGTGAACGGCCGTGACCAGCACGCCGTGACAGCCACCGGTTTCCCGTTGGATGACCTCGGCCGGGTCCTCATGCAGTGCGTTGACCGTCAGCTCTGCGCCGTGTTCCTTGGCGAGCGCCAGCTTGTCGTCGGCGATGTCCACGGCTGCCACGCGCAGCCCCATGGCCACGGCGTACTGGACAGCGATGTGCCCGAGTCCGCCAATGCCCGAGATGGTGACCCACTGGCCGGGCCTGGTCTCCGTCATCTTCAAACCCTTGTACACCGTGACGCCGGCGCACAGTACAGGCGCCACTTCCACGGGATCCGAACCCTCCGGGATGCGCGCTGCGAACCTGGTGTCCACCAGCATGTACTCACCGAACGAGCCATCAACGCTATAGCCACCGTTCTGCTGTGACTCGCACAAGGTCTCCCAGCCGGTGCGGCAATACTGGCAGTCGCCGCACGCGGACCAGAGCCAGGCGTTGCCCACCAGGTCGCCGACAGCAACATCCGTGACGCCCTCACCGAGGGACACTACTTCCCCCACACCTTCATGGCCTGGGATAAACGGTGGCGTCGGCTTGACCGGCCAGTCGCCTTCGGCGGCGTGCAGGTCGGTATGACATACCCCCGATGTGATGAGGCGGACCAGCGCCTGGCCGGGACCCGGCGTCGGCCTTTCCACTTCCTTGATCTCGAGGTCGGTACCGAACTTGGTGACGACTGCAGCTTGCATGGTGCTCATTGACGATCTCCTTTGATCGGTAGACAAGACGGTTTAGAAGAAGCCGAGCTTGTTCTCGTTGTAGCTGACCAGGAGGTTCTTGGTCTGCTGGTAGTGGTCCAGCATCATGGCGTGGTTCTCACGGCCAATACCTGAGGACTTGTAGCCGCCGAACGCAGCCCCTGCCGGGTAGGCGTGGTAGTTGTTGACCCACACTCGGCCGGCCTGGATTTCCCGGCCTGCGCGGTAGGCGACGTTTCCATTGCGCGACCAGACGCCGGCGCCCAAGCCATAGAGCGTGTCGTTGGCGATGCCGATGGCGTCGTTGTAGTCGCTGAACTTGGTCACTGACACCACTGGGCCGAAGATCTCCTCCTGGAAGATGCGCATGCGGTTGTGGCCTTCGAAAATGGTGGGCTGGACGTAGTAGCCCCCGGCGAAGTCACCGTCCAGTTCGGCTCGGGCGCCGCCGGTGAGGATCTTGGCGCCTTCCTGCTTTCCGATGTCGATGTAGGACAGGATCTTCTCCAGCTGGTCGTTGGAGGCCTGGGCGCCGACCTGGGTATCCGTATCCAACGGGTTGCCCTGGATGATCCTGTTGGTCCGGGCCGTGACGTCGGCCATGAAGGAGTCGTAGATACCTTCCTGGACCAGGGCCCGGGAAGGGCAGGTGCAGACTTCGCCCTGGTTGAACGCGAAGAGCGTGAAGCCCTCCTGCGCCTTGTCGTAGAAGGCGTCGTTCTGGTCGGCGACGTCGTCGAAGAAGATGTTGGGGCTCTTGCCGCCAAGTTCCAGGGTGACCGGGATCAGGTTGTTGGACGCGTACTGGCTGATGAGACGGCCCGTGGTGGTCTCGCCCGTGAAGGCGATCTTGCGGATCCGGGAACTGGAAGCGAGCGGCTTGCCGGCCTCCACTCCGAAGCCGTTGACCACGTTCACCACACCGGCCGGAAGGAGATCGCCAATGAGCTCCATCAGGACCAGGATGGACGTCGGCGTCTGCTCGGCGGGCTTGAGCACCACGGCGTTTCCGGCCGCGAGCGCCGGGGCCAGCTTCCAAACAGCCATGAGGATGGGGAAGTTCCACGGGATGATCTGGCCAACAACTCCCAGCGGCTCCTTGAAGTGGTAAGCCGTGGTGTCCTCATCCAGCTGGGAGAGGTGACCTTCCTGTGCTCGCACGGCAGAGGCGAAGTAGCGGAAGTGGTCCGCTGCCAGCGGAATGTCGGCGTTCAGGGTCTCGCGGACGGGCTTGCCGTTGTCCCACGTCTCTGCGACCGCAAGAAGCTCCACATTCTCGTCAATACGGTCGGCGATCTTGTTCAGGATCGCTGCGCGCTCAGTGGCGGAGGTCTTGCCCCAGGACGGTGCAACCTTGTGGGCGGCGTCGAGCGCAAGCTCGATGTCCTCGGAGGTTCCGCGGGCAACTTCGCAGAAGGCCTTGCCCGTGACGGGGGTGATGTTCTCGAAGTAGCCGCCCTTGACGGGGGCAACCCACTCGCCGCCGATCCAGTTCTCGTAGCGGTCCTTGAAGGTGACCTTCGAACCCTCGGTACCCGGCTGTGCGTAAACAGTCATTGCTAGCTCCTTTGCTGCGAATCACGGTGGCTGTCGCCATTGATCCGAGCCTAGGAGCGATGAGGTTGCAGCTACGTTGCAACCCTGTGATTCAGCTCACGCAGAAAGTTCAGTGTCGATCCGTTCAAGGTCGGCCACGACGGCGGCCCGCTTGGGTGAGCGGGGCGGCAGCAGCTTCAGCACGGCCAGGCGGAGGTCGACGTCGTACTTCGCCTCAGGCAACTCCGCGTACTTGAGGAGCGAATCGACGCTGCCGTCGCTGAGCAGCGCTTCGCGCAGCAAGTGCGATACCCGCTCACGCAACTGCACGACGCCGGGTGCCTCCGACCGCGGAAGGACAGCACCTTTGTAGATTTCCAAGGCGATGCGGTGGGCGCCGCGTTGGAGGCAGCTGAGGACCTGTCCGGAGTCGGGCAGCAATTCCACGGGCAAGCGGTAGGGACGGGATTCGGGAACAGCATCGGGGCTGAGCCCGTGGAGGACCTTGCGCAGCCGCACCATCTCGGCGCGCAGCGTCACGGCAGAACCGTCTCCTGGGTACAACTGGGCGCAGAGATCGTCAGCGCTCAGGCCGGAAGGGTGGTTGCCGAGGATCGCCAGGATTTCACTGTGCCGTGCTGACAGGGAGACGGTTCGGCCATCAATGCTCAGCAACGCCTGATCGCGACCCAACAATTGCAAGCTGTTCCGGTACAGCGCACCAGTGGCTTGGGTCGACGTTGAAGACGCGCTCCGACGTCGTGGTTTGTCTCGAATGGCTGCGGCGAGTTGGAGCCGCTCGATGCGCAACTGTGCCTGGGCCGCAGCAACGGTTGCCTCCACCAGGGACAGGGTGTGCGGCGCCACTGCTGTTTCCGTACCGGTAATGTCCACGACGCCCAGCACGGCACCGGAATCAGGGTCATGGAACGGCACGGCTGTACAACTCCACGGGTGAACGGACCGTTTGAAATGTTCGGCACCGGAGATCTGGATGCTGCGGTCCAGGGCCAAGGCAGTTCCGGGGGCGCTGGTCCCAACGGAGGCTTCGGACCAGTCAGCGCCGGCCACGAACATCATGCCCTCGGCGCGGCGCTGCATCACGGGGTCGCCGTCAACCCACAGGAGCCGCCCGACATCGTCGCCTACCGCTACCAACAAACCACTGTCATGGCTGGGTTGGACCAGGAGCTTCTTGATCACCGGCATGATCGCAGCCAACGGATGCTGCCTGCGATACTCCTCGAGTTCGTCCCTGTCCATCGCAAGGGGCGCCTCGGCGACGTCCGGATTGGCTTGCAGGGTCGCAGACCGCTGCCAGGACTCACGAACCAGGCGACGCAGGCCAACGTGCCTTCATCGTCCAGGAGGCCGCTGCGATTCAGGCGCTCATGGCCTGCCAGCGCACGCCTCTGCACCAATTCCGCGGTGTCGCCTGGAACCGGCGGATGGATTGGATTCCTCATCGAACTCCCCTGGGTACCGTGCATGTGGTGGGCGGCACAGTACCCAGCAGTCTAGTTCGGGAGCCGGAGTTTTTGTACAGCCAACGCCCTCGGAGCGGCCAAGTGGACAAAAACTCCAGGGTCAGCCGCGCGAAATCCGGACCATCTCCTCGCGCGGGACCACCTTGATGCGCTCGCGGACCACGCCGTCGCCCGAACCATCACCGGCAGCCGCGGCTGCGGCTTCGCTCCATGACGCGCCCAACGCGGCCTCATGGGCATCCAGCCGGTTCCAACCCTCCCACGTCGTGTATTCGATCCCGCGCTCTTCAAGGAGGTCGATGATGGCCTGCGGGTCGGGGTTTTCCGCCGGGGGCAGCGTGAGCCGGTCTTCAAGGAGGAAGCCGATGGTCTCCAGCGCATCTCCCTTGGTGTGGCCGATGAGGCCTACGGGACCGCGTTTGATCCAGCCGGTGGCGTAGATACCCGGGACGTGGTTACCGTCCGCATCCAGGACCCGACCGCCGTCGTTCGGGATGACACCGCGGCGGTCGTCGTACTCAAGTTCCTCCAACGGCGAGCCGTGGTAGCCGATGGCGCGGTAAACAGACTGGACCGGGTACTCGATGAACTCGCCCGTGCCCTTGACGTTGCCGGTGCCATCGAGCTCCATGCGCTCAAACTTGATTCCGGACACCTTGCCTGGAGTCTCAGATGAGTCCAGGATTTCCACAGGGCTGTGCAGGAAGTGCAGGTGAAGGCGTCGCGAGGAGGGTTGCTCGGACTCGGCGTGCTCCTCCACAAGCCAGTTGGTCATGGTGTTGACCATGGTCTTGATCTGGTTGTTGGTGCGGATGGCTTCATCGGAGGCTTCGTCGAATTCGAAGTCCTCCGGGTAAAGCACGATGTCAACGTCCTTGCAGTGTGAAAGCTCCCGCAGTTCCAACGGGGTGAATTTCACTTGTGCAGGACCTCGGCGCCCGAACACGTGGACGTCGGTGACAGGCGATTTTTTGAGCCCGGCGTAAACATTGTCCGGAATCTCGGTGACCAACAGCTCTTCCGGGTGCTTGACCAGCATGCGGGCAACGTCCAGGGCCACGTTGCCGTTACCGATGACCGCGATCTCCTTGGCATCCAAGGGCCATTCGCGGGGAACATCAGGATGGCCGTCGTACCAGGACACGAAATCTGCGCCGCCGAAGGAACCGTCCAGGTGAACGCCGGGAATGTTCAGGTCCGCATCCTTGATGGCACCCGTCGAGAAAATCACGGCATCGTAGAACGCCCGGAAATCATGGAGAGTCAGGTCCCGGCCGTAGGTCACGTTGCCCAGGAAGCGGATATCGCCGCGGTCCAACACCTTGTGCAGGGCGTTGACGATGCCCTTGATCCGGGGGTGATCGGGGGCAACTCCGTAGCGGATCAGACCGTACGGTGCGGGGTATGCCTCGAAGAGATCGATGCTGACCTCAACCTCGCCGTCCTTGACCTCGTTGGACTTGGTCAGAATATCCGCGGCGTAGACACCCGCCGGGCCAGCGCCAACAATGGCAACGCGTAACGGACGATTGGTTGCGGCTGAATTTGGCACCGTAAGCCCTTCCGAAGCAGTGAGCCGCGCCGTTGGTGGGCGCGCAGGGTTCAATTCTAGATGTCGACCCTACGCCAAGCCGCTTATATGGCAGGAGTCACAGAAATTCATAAAGATTGCGGAATATTGCGCCTATGAACGGTGTTTGCGACATTGTGTCGACTCCGGATCAGATCATCTCAAGCTCCTCAACAACTACGTCAACGACGGCGGCTGGCAAGGGCGGCGGTACCGGCAACGCCGGTAAACCGGTAAGGAGCGAATCGACGGCGGGCGTCCTGTTCGGCATTGGCGCGTACGGGCTGTGGGGTCTGCTCCCGCTCTATTTCTTCATTCTCATGCCGGCCAGTGCCGTGGAAATCGTCGCCAACCGGGTTGTCTGGTCGTTGATCTTCTGCGCGCTGCTTATCACCATTACCCGCGCGTGGCGCGTCTTCGGTGCCGCAGTCAAAGACCGGTCCGTCTTTGGTCCTTTGGCGTTGGCCGCCGGCCTGATCGCCATCAACTGGCTCACCTACACCTTCGGCGTGACCACGGGACACGCCGTCGAAACGTCCCTGGGGTACTTCATCAACCCGCTGGTCTCGGTCCTGCTGGGCGTCTTCGTCCTGAAGGAAAAACTGCGTCCCCTCCAGTGGGCGGCGGTAGGTATTGGCTTCGTCGCGGTGGGCGTCCTGACATTCTCCTACGGACAGCTTCCCTGGATCGCCCTGATCCTTGCCTTCAGTTTCGGCTTGTACGGCTTCGTGAAAAAGCGCGTAGGACCCAAGGTTGACGCGCTCACGAGTCTGTCGGTTGAAACGGTGGTGCTGGCCCCGTTCGCCGCGATCACCATGGTGGTCCTCGGCGTATCGGGGGCCGCAACATTGACCACCCACGGCGCCGGACACTTCTGGTTGCTGGTGGCATCGGGCGTCATCACGGCCGTCCCCCTGCTCTTCTTTGGTGCTTCGGCCCGCCGTTTGCCCATGACCACCATCGGCCTGCTCCAATACTTCGCCCCGGTCCTCCAGTTCATCGTTGCCCTGACAGTCTTCAACGAGACCATGACCACGGCCCGCTGGATCGGTTTCTGCGTGGTGTGGCTCGCCCTGGTTCTCCTGACCATCGACATGCTCCGGACGACGCGGAAAAACTCCGTGCTCAAGAAGAAAGCCCGGCTCGAGGCGTCGCACCCGTAAGGGATTCCGCTATCCGGGAGCCATGAGCACTTTTGTTCATTTCTGCTGAGGGGCCCGGGAGTCGGACATACAGTTGCGGAAACTTTTACCGCAATGTCCACTCCCCGCACCCAGCAGTTTTGAACGGAGCAGTTTTGAACTTCAATGGACCCCCAGTGAGCCGCAGGACCCTTTTCCGCGCCGGAGGGGCGGCCGCCCTTGCCGGCGTCATGCTTTCCCAGGCTGGACCTTCTTTTGCGGCTTCCGGGCTGCAGGAACTCATCGACCGACGGCGGCTGGTCCTCACGGGTGAACAGAGCGCAGCGGGTATCCCGGAATTGGCCTCGCAGCTTGCAGGCATGGGCCAGACCACCGAGAAATGGTGGTCCTCCATGGACAAGGCATCCTCCCGGACAGCATTGTGGGCCGACATTCCGCTGACTGGCATCGGTCAGTCCACTGCCGCTACCGGAAACATGGGCCTGCACTTCAACCGCCTCTACGACATGGCCCTCGGATACGCAGTCCCAGGCAACCCCTGCGCCGGCAACGCGAACCTGGCCGCGGACATCGTTGCCGGCCTGCAACTCCTGAATGACACTGCGTACAAGCCGTCCATCAAGGCAGCGGGCAACTGGTGGTTCTGGGAGATCGGCGTCCCGCGCAAAGCCGTCGACATCCTGACGCTTCTTCATGCCGAAGTTCCCGAAGCATTGCGGACCTCCCTGTTGGCAGCTGTCCGTTGGTTCGCACCCAACCCGAACTGGCGCGGCCGCGCTACGTCCCTGGCAGAGACGGGCGCCAACCGCGTCGACAAGTCGTTGGCCTGCTGCATGCGGGGGATCCTGGATAACAGACCGGACGAGATCGCCCCGGGCCGCGACGCCCTGAGCGATACCGTACGCGGCGGAACCAACAGTGTCTTCACCTATGTCACCAGCGGCGACGGCTTCTACGCGGACGGCTCCTATGTCCAGCACTCCTATCTGCCCTACGCAGGAACCTACGGTGTGGTGGCTTTGGCTGGGATCGCCGAGATCATCGCGATGCTCGGGGGAAGCAGCTGGGCCGTCAATGATCCCAAACGTTCGGTGCTCCTTGATGCCGTGGAGGACACCTACGCCCCCTTCGTCTGGGATGGGCGGATCATGGACACGATCCGCGGACGCGCCGTCTCCCGCCAGCGCGAACCCGACTACGTCAGCGGCTTCGGTCTTATCTCAGCGGTCCTTCTCCTGGCGCCTGGTTGCGACGAACCGTACCGTTCCCGCTTCCTGGCTCTGGCGAAAGGCTGGCTGGAACGCTGCGCGGACCAGAAGCTCGTCGGGCATCCTACCCAGAGCCTGGCAAAGTCGTTGCTGTCCCTCGGAGTGCTTTCTGATTCCGCAGTGGTTGCCGCACCGGCTCCCGTCTACAGCCGGATGTTCGCCGACCAGGACAGGTTGGTCCACCACCGTCCGGACTGGGGCTGCACGGTAAACCTGTCCTCCAAACGGATTGGACGCTATGAGTGGGGCAACAGCGAGAACAACCTCGGCTGGTACCAGGGCGATGGCATGACGTTCCTTTACACGCGGCAGGATCCGTCCCAGTTCAGTGCTGATTTCTGGCCCACTGTGGACCCCTATGCCCTTCCTGGCACCACCGTTAACGACCAAGTTCGTGCCACTGGGGCGGGGGCCGCAGGAACCGGAATCCCCCGCGCCTTCCAGGCCTTTGCCGGCGGGCTTACCGTGGACGGCCGCTGGGGTGTCATCGGCATGGACCACCTCAACCACAACAAGACCCTGTCCGGCCGTAAGTCGTGGTTTTTCCTGGATGACGCTGTGGTCTGCCTCGGCGCAGGCATCACGGGAACGGGCGGAGCTGCGGTGCGGACCACCATTGAGAACAGGTCCTTCGCCACAGATTCCGCCCCGGCGGTCCGGACAGACTCCAGGAACCGGCGGATGGCGCCCGGGGAAGCGCCCGTGGTCTTGAAACGGTCCGTGCATCTTGAAGGCCACGGCGGGTACGTCTTCCTTGATGCTCCGGGCGTTTCCGGGGCACCCGACGTTGCGGTGGTGCGCCGGACAGGGACCTGGTTCGACATCAATTCAGGTGCAGACACCGGTGGAAGCACGGATCCCGTCACGAGGGACTATGTGACCATCACGCACCGCCACGGCGTTGACCCTGCGGGATCGGGCTACGCCTACATGATCCTGCCTGCCGCCGACCATTCGACCACGTTCTCCCAGTCGGCGAACCCGGATGTGAAAGTTCTTGCCAACTCGGCGGATGTGCAGATGGTTGAGTCCGGCAAAGACAGCCTGGTCATGGCCAACTTCTTCGCTGCAGCATCCGGGGGCGGATACACAGCATCCGGGCCATGCACGGTGTCCGCACGCAGGATCGGTGACAACCTCACGGTGTCCGTGGCGGACCCGTCACGGACGCAGGCTTCGGTGCGTGTGACGCTTCCCGGCTCGTGGAACACCGTGGTCCAGGCGGATGCCGGTGCTGTGCTCACTGCCGGCAACACCATCGAGGTCCAGCTCGACGGACACGGCCACCATAAGAACCTGACGCTGGGCAGCTAGGCAAGCACCGCCGTCGTGAATCCGCGCCCAAATCGTGGGAAGAGCGCCAAACAGTCCGGAGCTGGACAGCGAACTCGCGCGGTTCCCACGAACTCGGTCCATGGTGGAAACGCAAAAGAGGCGGGCCGGGGAAGTAAAACCCCGGCCCGCCTCTTGCGCTGGAAAACAGCCCTTACGCGTGGGCCTTGATGGCTGCGGCGAGGACCTCGAGGCCGTCGATGAGCAGCTCGTCGCTGATGACCAGCGGCGGGAGCAGGCGGATGACGTTGCCGTAGGTGCCGCAGGTCAGGATGACGACGCCTTCCTGGAGGCAAGCAGCCGCAACAGCCTTGGTGAGCTCGGCGTTCGGTTCCTTGGAGCCGGCCTGAACCAGTTCGATGGCCAGCATGGCGCCGCGACCACGGACGTCGCCAACCACGGAAACTTCAGCTGCCAGTTCGCGGAGCTTGCCCAGGGCCAGCTCTTCGATGTGGCGGGCACGGCCGTTGAGGTCGTGCTGCTCCATGGTGTCGATGGCTGCCAGCGCTGCTGCACAAGCTACCGGGTTGCCACCGTAGGTGCCGCCGAGGCCGCCCGGGTGAACGGCGTCGAGCAGGTCCGCGCGACCGGTGATTGCCGAGAGCGGAAGGCCGCCGGCGATGCCCTTGGCCATGGTGATGATGTCCGGGACAACACCTTCGTGGTCAACGGCGAACCATTCGCCCGTGCGGCAGAAGCCGGACTGGACCTCATCGGCGATGAACACGATGCCCTTTTCCTTGGCCCATGCGGACAGTGCCGGCAGGAAGCCTTCGGCCGGAACAATGAAGCCACCTTCACCCTGGATGGGCTCGATGATGATCGCGGCAACCTGGTCGCCACCGATCTGCTTCTCGATCATGGTGATGGCACGCTTGGCGGCCTCGGCACCGGTGATCTCCGGGTTCTCTTCACGGAACGGGTAGCTCATGGGCATGCGGTAGACCTCGGGCGCGAACGGGCCGAAGTTGGTCTTGTACGGCATGGCCTTGGCAGTCAGTGCCATGGTCAGGTTGGTGCGGCCGTGGTAGGCGTGGTCGAAAGCTACGACGGCGTCGCGGCCGGTGGCCAGACGTGCAACCTTGACGGCGTTCTCCACAGCTTCAGCGCCGGAGTTGAACAGCACGGTGCGCTTGGCGTGGTCGCCCGGGGTCAGGCGGTTGAGCTGCTCGGCGACTGCAACGTAACCCTCGTACGGGGTCACCATGAAGCAGGTGTGCGTGAAGTGTGCGGCAGCTTCCTGCACGGCGGCGACGACGGCGGGATCGGACGCGCCGACGCTGGTCACGGCGATGCCGGAGCCGAGGTCGATGAAGGAGTTGCCGTCGACGTCGCGGATGATGCCGCCGTCGGCGTCTTCAACGTAGACGGGAACGCCGGAAGCAACGCCGGCAGCAACGACGGCGGCGCGACGCTCGGCAAGTGCCTGCGACTTGGGGCCGGGGAAAGTGCCGTTGATGTTGCGCTTCTGCTCGATGCGGTACGAGAGCTCGTTCGCGGTGGTGGTCATGGGTTTGCCTTTCTGGGAAATTCGTACGGGTGGGGCGGACGCGCTACGCGGCTGTGTCATGCATCCAATGCAGACATCACGTGCTTGATGCGCGTGTAGTCCTCCACGCCGTACATGGAGAGGTCCTTGCCGTAGCCGGACTGCTTGAAGCCACCGTGCGGCATCTCTGCCGTGAGGAGGATGTGGGTGTTGATCCAGACTGCACCGAAGTCCAGGTCGCGGCTCATGCGCATGGCCGTTCCGTGGTCGGTGGTCCAGACGCTGGAAGCCAAGGCGTACTCGACGTCATTGGCCATTTCGATCGCTTCTTCTTCAGTGCTGAACTTCTGGACGGTGATGACCGGTCCGAAGGTTTCCTTCTGCACGATGTCGTCGCTCTGCTTGGCGCCGGAGATGATGGTGGGCTCGAAGAAGAAGCCCTTCTCGCCTGCACGGTGGCCACCGGTTTCGATCTTGCAGTTCTCCGGGAGGTGCTCCACCACGGAGGTCACGGCGTTGAAGTGGTTCACGTTGTTGAGCGGGCCGAAGTAGTTGTCTTCGTCGTTCTGCGAGCCGGTGTGCAGGGTCTTGGTGTGCTCCACCATCGCTGCCACAACGTCGTCGTGGACCGAGTCCTCGATCAGCACGCGGGTGATGGCGGTGCAGTCCTGGCCGGCGTTGAAGAAAGCGAACTCGGCGATGGCCGCTGCGCTCTTCTTGATGTCGGCATCCTTGAAGACGATAGCCGGGGCCTTGCCGCCAAGTTCCAGGTGGGCACGCTTGAGGCCCTTGGCTGCGCCGCTGGCGACGGCGATGCCGGCGCGGACGGAACCGGTGATGGACACCAGGCCGGGGACCTTGTGGTCAACCATCATGGCGCCGGTCTCTCCAGTGCCGAGGACGACGTTGAGGACGCCGGCAGGGAAGATCTCGCCTGCGAGGCGGGCCAGGACGAGGGTGGATTCCGGCGTGGTGTCGGAGGGCTTGAGGACCACCGTGTTACCGGCAGCAAGTGCGGGGCCGATCTTCCAGATGGCCATCAGGAACGGGTAGTTCCACGGCGCAACCTGGGCCACGACGCCGATGGGTTCGCGGCGCACGTAGGAAGTGTGGCCTTCGAAGTACTCGCCCGCGGACTTGCCTTCCATGATGCGTGCAGCACCGGCGAAGAAGCGGAGCTGGTCTGCGCCTGCCGCGATCTCCTCGGAGGCGATCAGGGAGCGGACCTGTCCGGTGTTGCGGTGCTGAGCTTCGACCAGTTCGTCGCTGTGCGCCTCTACTGCGTCCGCGAGCTTGAGGAGCATGAGCTGGCGCTGGCCGGGGGTGGCCTTCTTCCACGACTTGAACGCTTCATTGGCAGCGGTCATGGCGGCGTCCACGTCGGCCTGGACCGAAATGGGCGACTTGGCAACGATGTCGCCGGTGGCAGGATTGACGATGTCCAGGAGACCCGTACCTGCCGGCGTAACGAATTCGCCATTGATGAAGTTCTGCAAGGTTTGAACCACGGCGTGCAACCCTCTTTCGGTGTCTGGGCATGGATTGAGCTGATCAGAGCCTATGCCAGGGAGGGGGTCCAAGGAATAGTCAGCTGCACACAGACGACCCCCTCCCTTAGTGCGCTTGCCCAGCGCCGGGTTACCCTTAATCCATGGCCATGTCCCTCGCTTCGCTCGTCGCTGTCCCCTCCCTCAAACTCCGCCAGGCTGGCCTCGCTGAGACCACGCTTAACCAGGACATCAGCTGGGTCGCGGTAACGGAGCTCGAGGATCCCCAGCGCTTCCTGAGCGGTGGCGAGTTGGTCCTCACCACGGGCTTGCGCCTCAAGAGCGCCGCGGACCAGCGCCGTTTTGTCCGGCAGGCCCAACGTGCCGGCGCGGTCGGGATCGGTTTCGGCATCGGCCTGACCCACGAGTCCGTCCCGGAGGCCCTGGTCGCCGAGGCCAACCGTTGGGGTCTGCCACTGGTGGAGGTGCCCTACGAGATCCCGTTCATTGCCATCGGCAAACTCGTTGCCGAGTCGCACTCCGCGGACCACTATGCCAACCTCGAACGCCTCCTGGCCGGGCACCAGATCCTGGCCCGCTCGCTCCTCACCGGAGGCGGGCTCAACGAACTCCTCAAACAGCTGGGCAGCATGCTCCGCACCGACGTTGTGCTCACCCAGTTCAGTGCCCAGCTTTACAACAGCGTGGTTGGGAAACCGGCGCCGACGGCGGATGGCTGGGCGTCGTACCCGATTCCCACCGGCCGCAGGGACGCCTGCACGCTGTGGTTGCGGCAGCCTTTCGTGGACTCCGGGATTGTGAGTTACGCGCAGAACCTGATCAGCGTGGAGCTCAACAACATGGTCAAGCAGCGGCAGTCGCAGCGGGCCATGGCGGGACAGGTGCTGGACGACGTCATTCACGGCACCTTGGAAACCATTGAAGCGGCCCGGCGCTTGGCAGGGGTAGGCATCAACAGCACACGGAAGAACGTGGTGTTGGTGGCGGAGTCCACGGCGCACCACAAACAACTGGTCAGCATCTCGCTCCCCCAAGCGCTGGAAGCCGGCGTCAGCGCCGTCGTCGGGAAGGACCTGGTCACGGTCATCAGCGACGACGGCAGTTCGGCCACCGCGCTGGCCAAGAGCCTCAGCGATCACCTGCAGGAAGCCGGCATCCATGCCGTGATTGGAATCGGTGGCGCCTACACGAAGCCGAACGGCTTGCGCTGGAGCTACTTTGAGGCGCGCGACGCCGTGGCGCACGGCTTGCCGGTCAACGAACCGGAACGCCTAAGCCTGACGTCCTTGTTGCTCGCCAGCGAGGATGTGCCCCTTGCCGATATGGCGAGCGAATCGCTGACTCCCCTCCGGAAGTTCGATGCCGCCCACGGAGCCGAGCTGGTGGCCACGTTGGAGAGCTACCTCAACCACAACGGATCAGTGGCAGCCGTGGCCGAAGCCCTGACGCTGCACCGGAACACCGTCCGCTACCGGCTGGCGCAGATCACCGAGCTCACGGGCTACGACCCCTCCCAGACGCAGGATCGCGTGCAGTTGTGGCTGGCGTTGGCCGTCCAGCGTCTGGGCTCGCGGAACCCCAGGTAGACCCCCTGGACGGAGAGGTTCGCCACAGAAGTGTGGACATTAGACGTCAAACGTCTAACCTTTAGTTATGGCTGCGACGACCCCTTTGACTCCCACGACAGGAAATATCCCTACGACCTGCCCCGCTGACACTGCTGGTTCGGTGACTTCGGCGAGCCAGGCAGTTCCAAAGACGCGCGTCGTCGCCGTCGTCGGCATTATCGCCGTGGTGCTCATTGGCCTTAACCTTCGCGCCGGGATCACCAGCGCCGCCGCCTTGTTCCACGATCTCCAGCAGGTCCTGGGTTACGGAGCCTTGGTTGCGTCCATCCTGCCGTCCATCCCGTTGCTCTGCTTCGCTGTCGCCGGAATGGGAACCTCGTGGCTGACCCGCCGCGTAGGTGTCGAGAAGGCCATCGCCATCGCATTGGCACTGCTCGCCGCTGGCTTGCTGGTGCGGGGTATTCCCGCGACCGGTGCCCTACTGGGCGGAACGGTGCTGGCAATGTCCGGCTTGGCCGTCTGCAACGTAGCCATGCCGTCGTTCATCCGGGAGCACTACTCCGAGCGCACGTCCATGATGACCGGCCTCTACACCTTCACCATGTCAGGCGGGGCCACCTTCGCCGCAGCGGTCAGTGTCCCCCTGTCCCAACAGCTCGGCTCTCCCTCGATGGGCCTGGCCGCTTGGGGCCTGCTGGGCGTTGCCGCGCTCCTGGGCTTCCTGCCCATGGTCCTGCACACGCACCGCAACAGCACCCGGACCGAGCGCGCCCGCGTCTCCATGTGGCCGCTCCTGCGCACCCGCCTCGGCATCCTGATCACCGCGATCTTCACGTTCCAGGCCTTCCTTGCCTACGCCGTGATGAGCTGGTTCGCCTACATCCTGACCTCGCAGGGCCTCAGCGCTTCCGAAAGCGGCCTGCAGTTCGGCGTCATGCAGCTCGTCTCCGTCGCTGCTGGCATGATCCTGCTCGCGTTCGGCTCCCGGCCGGGCATGCTGCGCCCAGCACTGTACCTCGCCAGCAGCTCCACGCTGTTGGCCATCGCCGCCATGATCTGGTTGCCCACATCCCTGGCAGTCGTGCCGGCTGTGCTGTTCGGTTTCGGCCTGGGCATCTTCCCGCTGGTCCTGGTGATCATCAGCCGCAGCGGACGTTCGACGGCGGAAACCACCGCCCTCTCCACCATCGCCCAATCGCTTGGATACTTGATTGCGGCAGTTGGCCCCTTTGGCATGGGACTCCTCCACAGCGCCACCGGCGGCTGGGTGCTGCCCCTGAGCCTGCTGTCGATCGTGGCGGTGGCACTCATGGTTACCTGCCACATGCTCACCAGCAAGCGCACTGCCACCAAGACCGGACCGAGGACAGCATGACCCTGACCCCTTCGCATCGCCCAGCCTTGGCCGAGGAAATCACGGCCAAGCTGCGGGACATGATCAAGTCCGGAGAGTGGCCCCTGCAGGAACGCATTCCTGCAGAACCGGAGCTGATGGCCTCGCTGGGCGTTTCCCGCGGCACCCTTCGGGAAGCCATCAAAGCCCTGGCGCACTCCGGGATGTTGGAAGTCCGTCGCGGCGACGGCACGTACGTCCGGGCGAACAGCGAGATGTCCGGCGCCGCCCAGCGGATGTATTTGGAGCACACGCAAGAGCACATTGTGGAGGTCCGGCTCGGCCTGGACACGCAGGCAGCCCGTTTGGCCACGAAGCATGCCACACCAGAGGACATCGCAGAGATGCGCCGCCTCCTCGCCCTTCGTCATGATGCGTGGCTCGCCGAGGACTACCCCTCGTGGGCCTCGGCCGACTGGGAATTCCACGAACGTGTGGCCGTGGCCTCCGGGAACCCCCTGCTTCACCAGTTGTACGTCTCGTTCGGCGGTGTCTTCCACAACGACCTCCTCCGCCAGCAGCGCAAGGGCGGCTTCAATGGCATTCCCCGCGAAGGGCATGACGAGTTGGTGGATGCGCTGGAAGCCCATGATCCCGATGCTGCGGTCAGCAGTGTGTACCGGAACCTGGACTTCTGCGCTGACCAGGCCCAGCCGTAAGTCTTACGGCACTGTTTCGATCCCCGCGCCGGCTGCGTCCTTGAACCTGGCATCAATCAGCACCACGTTCCGGCCCGCCCGGTCCAATAGGCTGGCCGCAATACTTGCGCGGTAACCCGTGGCGCAATGCACCCAGGTCCTCGCCACCGGCAGCTCTGGGATCCTCCCGGGCAGCTCATACACGGGCACGTTAAGCGCTCCACCCACGTGCGATGCTTCGAATTCCTCCGGCCTTCGAACGTCCAATACGACATCGTGGGGTGCCCGTTCTTTGGCCATGAGACTCCAGTTACCGTGGGGGTAGGAGGTTCGCTGAGAGTCAGGCGCCAAAGCGCCCGGTTCAGGCCCGACGGCGGCATCCGGACTTTCGATGCCGATCCTCGCCAGATCACGGATCGCCTGTTCCACCTCGTCCGCCGGCCCCAGTAAAGTGAGCGGCTGGTTCCACGGGATCACCCAGCCGATGTAGCTGGTGAAATTGTCCCCGCGACCGTATTCGAAGCTCACACTGCCCTGAAGATGGTTGTCCGCGAAGGCCACCCGATGCCTGAGGTCTACTACCCACTCCCCTGCCTTGAGGCGCCGCCCCAGCTCTTCGGCGTCCACGGACTCCGGCACATCCAATGACGCAGGCCCAACCCCGGCAGCATTGAGTGGGCTCATGTGGGCGTAATAGGACGGGTAGGCCGTGATGTTCGCCAACAGCTCTGCAACGAAGTGGCCCTCATTGGCGTCCGTCAGCGCGTGGTTGGAAGCTGCTTGCTCGGAGATGGTGGACGCTTCCTGGTGGCTGGCGGGCCCAATCGAACAAAACGAGCCGAAGCCGTGTGTCGGGTACAACGCCGCGTCGGGGCTGGCTTGGGAGGCCAGCCGCCGGACCGATGCGTACTGCTCATGCGCCAACGCAGCGGTGTCGTGGGGCGAGACCAGGTCCGTCCGTCCAACTGAACCGTAGAGCAGGCTGCCGCCGGAAAAAACGGCCTCCGTGCCGCCGTCGTGCGTTTCGTCCCGCACCACGTACGAAAGGTGCGTGTGGGTGTGTCCCGGGGTCGCCACAACCCGTACCAACAACCGGCCAATGCGCAGAACCTGGCCGTCGCTGACAGGAACCCGGGCGAAAGAGACGTGGTCCTCGGCGTTTACCAGGTAGTCAGCGCCGTGTTTCAAAGCCAGTACCAAACCGCCGGTGACGTAGTCATTGTGGAGGTGGGTTTCGGCCACATGCGTGATCCGCACGCCCGCAGCTGTGGCGGCGGCTTCCACCCGGTCAATGTCCCGTTGGGGGTCGATCACCAACGCCACGGTGCCATCATGCACCAGGTAGCTCCGGTCCCCCAGCTGGGGTGTCTCGATGACCACGACGTCCATACCCCACCATAAAACAACGCGGGGTCACTTAGGGCCCATCCGGAAGCCCCGGACCGGCCCTAAGTGACCCCGCGTTGTAGTTAAACTTCGGCCGTTACGCCGTCGCGGGAGATGTTGACCATGTCCTCGCGCGGCACAACCTTGATGCGCTCACGCTTGACCTCAACACCGTGCGAACCGCCGGCTTCGGTAGCCGCGGCGCCGAGGGCAAGCTCGTGCGCGTCGAGCGCAAGCCAGCCTTCCCAGCTGGTGAACTTCACGCCGCGGGCGTCGAGCAGATCCACGACGGCGTCTGCCGCAGGAACCTCGGCGACCGGCAGGTTTTCGCGGTCCTCCAGCAAGTAGGTCACGGTTTCCAGGGCATCGCCCTTGGTGTGGCCGATGAGGCCAACCGGACCGCGCTTGATCCAACCCGTAGCGTAAAGGCCCGGGACGTGCTGGCCGTCGGCATCCAGGACACGACCGCCGTCGTTCGTAATCACGCCCTTCTTGTGGTCGAACTCGACGTCCGGCAGGGCCGAACCGAAGTAGCCGATGGCACGGTAGACGGCCTGGACGGGGTAGTCGATGAACTCGCCGGTGCCGCGGGCGTTACCCGTGCCGTCCAGCTCGGTGCGCTCGAATTTGATACCGGCTACCTTGCCCGGAGTTTCGGTGGAGTCAACAATCTCAACCGGGCTGTGCAGGAAGTGCAGGTGCAGGCGACGGGACGCCGTGAGCTCGGAAAGGTCCTCGGGCTGCTCGGCGATCCAGTTGGTGAGTGTGCCAACCATGGTCTTGATCTGGTTGTTGCTCTGGATCTGGCGGTCGGATTCTTCGTCGAATTCGAAGTCCTCGGCGTAGAGGATGATGTCAACGTCCTTGGAGTGCGAGAGTTCGCGCAGTTCCAGAGGGGTGAACTTCACCTGTGCAGGACCGCGGCGGCCGAAGACGTGCACGTCGGTGACCGGGGAGGCCTTCAGGCCGGCGTAAACGTTGTCCGGGATTTCGGTGACCAGCAGGTCGTCGGCGTGCTTGGACAGGACACGGGCTACGTCCAAGGCCACGTTGCCGTTGCCCAGAACGGCGATTTCCTTGGCTTCCAGCGGCCATTCCCGGGGAACGTCCGGGTGTCCGTCGAACCAGGACACGAAGTCGGCCCCGCCGAAGGAGCCCTGGAGTTCGATGCCCGGAATGTTCAGGTCGGCGTCCTTGATGGCGCCGGTGGCGAAGATGATGGCGTCGTAGTGCTTGCGGAGGTCCTCGATGGAGATGTCCGTGCCGTAGTCCACGTTGCCGAAGAAACGGATGTCGCCGCGGTCAAGCACCTTGTGCAAAGCGTTGACGATGCCCTTGATGCGGGGGTGGTCCGGTGCAACGCCGTAGCGGATCAGGCCGTACGGTGCCGGGTAGCGGTCAAAGAGGTCGATGCTGACGGTGAGTTCGCCGCTCTTGACAGCTTCGCTCTTGGTCAGGATGTCCGCTGCGTACACGCCGGCCGGGCCGGAACCGATGACGGCGACGCGAAGCGGACGGTCCGCAGAACCTACGGGGGTGCTAATTGACACGGCTGTGTTCCTTCTTTTTCTCAGTTACTGCGGACACGGGGACGGTTGGGGGTGATGGTGCTGTAGTCAGCGGTCTTGAAATGCTCCGGAGCAAAGGGGCTGACACGGACGACATCGCCGATCACGATGACTGCCGGGCTGGCCACGCCAACGGCTTCCGCCTGGTCCGCGATGGTACCCAAGGTGCCGATGGTGACGCGCTGATCCGGCAAATACCCGTTCTCTACGATACCTACTGGTGTGTCCAAAGGCAGACCCGAGCCTGCCAGGGCAGCCGCGGAATCGCGCAATTGAGCCACTCCCATGAGCAACACCACAGTGTGGTCCGGGCGTGCGGGGACTTCGGACAGCTCTTCATGGCCGGTCACCACGCTGAAGCCCTTGGCCAGTCCGCGGTGCGTGATAGGAATGCCCGCTGCGGCCGGGACCGAGATGGCCGACGTCACGCCGGACACCACTTCAACCTCGACGCCGTTCTGCCGGCAGAATTCTGCTTCCTCACCACCGCGGCCCAGGACATAGGGATCGCCGCCTTTAAGACGGACCACGCGGTTGCCCTTAAGGGCTTCCTCAACGAGGATCCGGTTGATCTCAAGCTGCGGGACGGGATGGTGGCCGGGCGTCTTGCCGACTTCAATCACACGGACATCGGGAGCCAGTTCTTTCAGCAGCTCGCGCGGGCCGAGACGGTCGGCAACCACGACATCTGCTTGGCCCAGGAGGCGCCGACCGCGGACTGTGATGAGGCCGGAGTCGCCGGGACCGCCGCCCACCAAGGCGACGGAGCCAACTGGAGCCGTGCCGGAGGCGTCCGGTTTGCGGTGGCGGCGCAGCGGAAGGTCACCTGTTTCCAGGGCAGTGGCAACGGCATTTCGAAGAGCCATGGCGCGGCGCGGGTCTCCCCCGGCGTTGATGGCGATCTTGACGTCGTCCACCACGGCTACGGCGGGGGTCCACGCTGCTGAGGCTTCGTGGTCGGAGGCGTTGACGCACCAGATGCGCTGCGCTTCGGCGTCGGACGCTACTTGGGTGTCCACAGCGGAAGTGCCAGTGGCCGTCTGGACGAACCAGACGCCGTCGAGGTCTGACGTTACGTACTCGCGCTGCTCCACGGTGAGCAGCCCTGAAGCGGCCAGGCCGTGAAGGTTTTCGGTGGCAACGGGGGCGACCACGGTGACTTTCGCACCGGCGTCGAGCAGTCCCTTGGCTCGGCGCTCAGCCACGGGTCCGCCGCCCACCACCAGCACCGGGCGCCCGAGCAGCCGCAGCGCGGTGGGGTAAATGTCCTGTATTGCCATGAAAAAACTGTAGGGCGGGCTCGTAATATGCTTCAAAGGCTCGGAAACACCCGGTAACGCTGGGTAATCCGGCGTCACATATCTACCGGCCTAGTTCGGGGAAACCCTGTCTTTCAGCGTCAGGTAGTGGGCCCGCTGCTCCTTGCCCAGGTGCTCGATCGCGTAACGAAGCGTGGTCCGCGGCATGGTGGCGGCGTGCTCGTCGAGGAAAGCCAGAAGACGCTCGCGGCTGCTCCGGCCTGCGTCACGGATCCACCCGCCCACGGCTTTCTGGATCAGGTCCTCCGGGTCGTGAAGCAGGACCTCGGCGATGGCGAACGTGTCATCCAGCTGGCCTTCGCGGATGAACGCGGACGTCGCTACGATTGCTGTCCTGCGCTCCCACAAGTTCTCCGAGCGAGCCAGTTGGTACAGCGGGTCACGAGGCTTGTCCATCAGCCAGCCACCCACCACGCGTCCTGCCCCAAGATCCACCAAGTCCCAGTTATTGATCCGGTCATGCTTCCGCAAGTAGAGCTCGTAGAGGCGTTGGCGACGCTCTTCGGTGGTCTTCTTTTTCTGGGCTTGGAGCGACATGATCTTCACGGCTCCTGCGCGGGCCTCGTGGATGTCCTGCTCCAGAAGCTGCTCGATGTCCTCCATCGACATGGCTGCGAACTCTTTGCTCAACGTGAAAACCTCACCCATGCGCACGCCCATAAAGAAGTCACCCTCGGCATAGTCGCCCTTGCCGGTCTTGAAATACCGCTGGTATTTAGCTTGCTCCACGTCCGACTGACGGATTTTCAGGCGCTGCAAAAATGCGACGGCGGTGGGCTGCGTTCCCGGCGCGGGCGCGGCAGGCTTGCGGGCCTTTCCGTCTTTGGGCGCCTTACCGTCCTTGGGAGCCTTACCGTCCTTGGGGGTCATGACTCCATCATGCGCCTAAAAGACCGACCAGCCAGTGCGGGTGGTGAATTCGTCCAGTGCCGCTACTCCCGCAACCGAATTCCCGGACCTTCCCAGGCCCGGACTCCACACGCTGATGGAGCACTTGTTGGGAACCACGGCAACGATTCCACCGCCCACCCCGCTCTTGCCCGGCAGACCCACCCGGTAAGCGAACTCGCCCGCGGCGTCGTAGGTTCCGCAGGTCAGCATGACGGCATTGATGCGCTTGGTCTGGGCTGGAGACAGCAGCAGGTTTCCGTCCACGCCCAGACCATTCGAGGCAAGGAAACGGGTGGCGAGCGCCAAGTCCTCGCAGGTCATGGCGAGCGCGCATTGCTTTGCGTAGGAGTCCAGGACATCCTCGACAGGATTCTCCAGGTTTCCGCAGCTCGCAAGGAAGTGCGCCAAGGAAGCGTTGCGGTGGCTATTGGCCAGTTCCGAGCCGGCAACACGCTGATCGGTGTCGATGCTTTCCTTGGTGGTTTCCTGCCGCATCAGGTCCCGCACGGCGTGCGCTGCGTTGCCGGTCAGGCTCAGGAGCCGGTCCGTCACCACAATCGCACCGGCGTTGATGAAGGGGTTGCGGGGAATGCCTTCCTCGCTCTCCAGCTGAACCAAGGAGTTGAACGGATTGCCCGATGGTTCGCGGAAGACCCTCTTCCAGATGTGGTCGCCGTCGGAAGCCAGCACAAGGGCGAGAGCGAACACCTTGGAGATGCTTTGAATGGAGAACTCCACGTGCGCATCACCCGCCGAGAAGACTTCACCGTCGCGGGTAACTACCGAGATCCCGAATTGATACGGGTCAACAGCACCGAGTTGCGGAATGTAGTCAGCCACATTTCCTTGGCCGATATGCGGTTGAACTGCTCCGACGATGTCGTCGAGGAGGTTTTGAATGTCCACAGTTCTAGCCTTTGGTCCCTGCATAGGTCCAGAGCCTGATCTGAAGGTGTGCCAGCAGGCGTTCATCCGCGGATTGCAGGTCCAGGCCAGCCACTTCGCAGGCACGGCGAAGCCTGTAATGAACAGTGTTTCGGTGGACAGCCATTTCCTCGGCGCACCGGTTCACGTCACCGAAGAACTCCAGGTAGGTCAGGAGGGTCAGCGCGAATTCCGGATAGCGGCTGCAAAGCCGGGTGATACCCGCATGACGCAAACCGGTCCGTGATTCCAACAGTTCCAGCAGTTCCCGGGTCAGGACGGTGGTCTCAACGTCGCTGTACGAGGCAACGCGAACATCGGGGGTTGATTCCATGACTTTCAGGACGCTGCGCACATGGTCAAGAGTGGCTTGCAGTGCGTCCAGGCGTGGAACGATGGGGCCTACTGCTGCCTGCACTTGGAAGTGGAGGTGGGTGGTGGCATCACGGACAATCGTGTTGACCAGCCGATTGATGGCGGGCAGCGATTTCTGCGGGTCCAGGTCCGGGAGAATGATGGCGGTCTCCATGCCAAGCGCACCCACCACCGCGCCTGGCCGGTAAGCCGCGGCATGAATCGAGGCCACTTTGGAGAGTTCGCCCCTGCGCAGCTGGAGACCGGCTGCGCTTTGGCTGAGGCCCCCTGCAGAAATCAGAACCAAAGCCGCTGGTTTGGAGGGATCGATTCCAGCAGCTTGGGCTTGGGAATGAACTTGTGCCGTGCCGCTGAGCAGGCTGGATACCCGGTCCTCCCGCATCGATTGCGACTGCTCGTTGCGGTGCCGTACCAGCTCAATGGCTGCGTGCCGGGCGGCGCCTACCATGATGCGGTCAGTGTTTTCCGCCAGGGGTTCTGCGCCTTCCTGCAACCAGATGTATCCCATGACCCGGCTGCCGGCGTGAATGCCGATTGCTACGCGTTCCCGAAGCCCGGCCTCCAGGTTGGCCTCCACATGAACGGGTGCTTCAGTGGCTTGCAGATGCTTGTAAACTCCTGATTCCTTCAAGAGTTTCTGGTATTTCTCAGGGCCACGCCGCGCCAGGATGGACAGCCTTCGAAGCTCATCAACGTCATTGGACGCAGGCGAGTAGGCAAGCACCCTGTTGCCCGGATCTTCGATCACCACGTGGCCGTTGGTCAGCGTGGCTGTAGTTTGCGCGATCGCAAACAGGTCCCGGTGGACGGCGTTTGGGGATTCCCCCGGCACATGGTTTTCGCGGATCCGGTCCAGTGCGATGCTTTCGAATTTGTCCCAGCGGAGTCCGGGAGCCACGGCCACCAGGCCAATACCCGTTGCCTGGAGCAACTCAGCAGCGGCCTCCAGCTCGCGCTCACTGCCCTTGACTGCTATCGCGGTGGGGCGGCCGGCAATGATGCGACGAAGTGCGGGGAGGGCGGCACGTCCACGGACACCAATCAGCATGACCAGCACCCGGGGGCGGATCTCATCGTCGTCTTCAGCGTCGACAATGACTGTTTCACTGACAGTTCTGTTGTCACTTGCAGGGGCCAGCACCAACCGGGCGTTGTCGACGCCAAGGTCTTCCAGGACGTCGCTCAATAAGGTGACGACACCGTCGTCGTCAATGTCCAAAGCGTTCAACGAAGCTATCGCTTCCTTTCCTCATCAGTGTCTTCGGCAAGACGCTTCCTCGCCATTGAGGGGCGCAGCCGGTACCTGTACGCAGGCACGCACAGCGAGAAACATTACCGGCCCTTCAGAACACCAGTGTTGTCCGCCCGGCACAAGAGCCGGCCCTGGAATTTGGTTCGCCAGCCAATTTGTCGGCGACGGCGGCGACCTAGAGTTGGTGACTGTCCCAAACACCACAAAGCCTGTCTGCACCACGGCCAAATTCAGGTACATCAAGCCGGCAGGCCACCCCCACGTTTTGGAGTATTGGGCCACCTAAGGTGGCAACGGAGTCAAAGGAGACCCCCGAAGTGATACCCACCCCTGCGTCCACACAGACCCTTTCCGCCCCCAAAGATTCCCCGAAGGATTCCCCGAAAGACTTAGCCGCAGCGCCGTCGTCGAACGCTGTCGCCCCGGAGGAAAGCGGCTACCGCAAAACCCTCAAGCCCCGGCAAATTCAGATGATCGCCATTGGCGGTGCGATCGGAACCGGGCTCTTCATGGGCGCCGGAGGCCGGCTAAACGGGTCCGGGCCCGCGCTGGTGCTCGTTTATGCCGTCTGCGGATTCTTCGCATTCCTGATCCTCCGGGCGCTGGGCGAACTGGTGCTGTACCGCCCCACGTCCGGCTCATTCGTTTCCTACGCCCGGGAGTTCTACGGCGAAAAGATGGCCTACGCGGCGGGATGGCTCTACTTCCTGAACTGGGCCATGACCTCCATTGTGGACGTCACCGCCGTTGCCCTCTACGTGAAGTTCTGGGGCCAATATTGGGCGCCCATCAATGACATCCCGCAGTGGTTGATCGCGTTGATCGCTCTGGTAGTGGTGCTCTCCTTGAACCTGGTGTCCGTGAAGATCTTCGGCGAGATGGAGTTCTGGTTCGCCATGATCAAGGTGGGCGCCCTGGTGACGTTCCTCGTGGTGGGCATCTGCTTCATTGTTTTCGGCGGCCGGACGGACGTTGGCGTTCCGGGCTTCAACGTCATCGCTGAGAACGGTGGCATGTTCCCCATGGGCTCCGTGGCGCCGCTCCTGGCCATCAGCGGCGTGGTGTTCGCCTACGCCGCCGTGGAGCTGGTGGGCACTGCAGCCGGCGAAACCGCCAACCCCCACAAGGTGATGCCCAAGGCCGTGAACACCGTAGTAATCCGCATCGGGGTGTTCTACGTGGGCTCCGTCCTGCTGCTCTCGCTCCTGCTTCCCTTCACGTCCTACAAGGCCGGCGAGTCCCCCTTTGTCACCTTCTTCTCGCACCTCGGCGATCCGCAGGCCGGAGCCATCTCCGCGTCCGTGATGAACTTCGTGGTCCTCACCGCCGCGCTCTCCAGCCTCAACGCCGGCCTCTATTCCACTGGCCGCATCCTCCGGTCCATGGCTGTGAATGGCTCGGCTCCGCAATTCACCGGACGGATCAGCGCGTCCGGAGTGCCCTACGGTGGCATCCTCCTGACAGCGGTCATCACCTTGGTGGGCGTTGGATTGAACGCCGTTGTCCCCTCGCAGGTCTTTGAGATCGTGCTGGAAATCTCGGCGGTGGGCATCATCGGCGGCTGGGCCACCATCATGCTCTGCCACATCAAGCTCCAGCGGTGGGTCCGCAGCGGCAAGGTGGTCCGCCCGGCCTTCCGGCTGTTCGGAGCACCCTTTACCTCCTACCTCACGCTTGGGTTCCTCGCCTTTGTGGTCGTAACCATGGGCTTCTCGGAAACGGGCCGCTGGGTTCTCGCGTCATTGCTGGTGCTGGTGCCGCTCCTGATCGCGGGCTGGTATGCGTATCGCGGCCGCATCCGCACAGCGCTGACGTCTTAGACCCTTCCCAGTTCGAAAGTGAAACACATGAGCAACCCTTCCCCGTCCCTCAAAATCGGCACGCCAAGCCGGGCTTGGCGGTCCCGAGCCGATGCGTGGGAATTCCTGGGGTACGCGCTCAGGCAGCTTGCCTCAGCCAGGCACCAGGAGCCCGGCCTGTTGTCCCAGATCCACCGAAGCCTTGCCCTCCTGGCGGCGGTGGAACCGTATTGGGCAGAGCCCGGAGTCAACGCCGTGGCGCAGTTGCGCCAATTAATCGACGACGGCGAACCCCAGGCCGCGCTCCAGCTTCTGGGCGGTTTGTCCCACCTCCCGCTCGCCTCTGCCGGGGAAACAGCTGCGGTGCCGCGCGCTGAGCTCCCGGACGAGGAAGTTGTTGACCAGTCCGAGCCGGCGGAGCGGCCACGCTTTGAGGTCCTGGTGGTGGATACCATTGAGCCCGAAGAAGCCGAGGCGCTCAAGAACACCATGGCTGCGCAGCGCCGCCCTTCGGATGCGTTCACGTACACGGTCAACGTGGTTCCCAGCTATGAGGATGCCTTGGTGGCCATCATGCTGAACCCCGATATCCAGTCCGTTGTTCTTCGCCCGGGCTTCTCCCTCCGCAGCTCCCACCTGTTGGGCAGCGACCTCCGGAGGTTCCTGGCCCGGCATACCTCCGCAGACTTGCAGGACTCGCGACCCATCAGACGGATCCTTGCGCTGGCCGATGCAATTTCCGGGCTGCGGCCGGAACTGGACGTCTACTTGGTGGCAGGGGTTTCCATCGAGTCCCTGGCGGGATCCCTCACCAGGAAGTTCCGGCGGATTTTCCGGCGACAGGATCATTTGGACCTGCATCTGTCACTGCTGTCCGGGGTGGCTGAACGCTACGAAACGCCGTTCTTCACCGCTCTGCAGGACTACAGCCGCCGCCCGGCCAGCGTCTTCCACGCCCTGCCGATTTCCCGGGGCGCGTCGGTGGGGACTTCACCGTGGATCCGGGACATGGCCGATTTTTATGGGACAAACCTGCTGCTGGCCGAAACCTCCGCCACCTCGGGCGGTCTGGACTCTTTGCTGGATCCGCATGGGTCCATCAAACGCGCGCAGGAACTCGCGGCCCGGGCCTTCGGGGCGCAACGAACCTACTTTGTCACCAACGGCACGTCCACGGCCAACAAAATTGTGCATCAATCGCTGCTTGCCCCGGGCGATGTTGTGCTGGTGGACCGGAACTGCCACAAATCGCACCACTACGCGTTCGTGCTCGCGGGCGCCCGGGTTTCGTACCTGGACGCCTATCCCTTGGACAAGTACGCCTTTTATGGTGCTGTCCCCCTGGCCAGCCTCAAACGCAGGCTGCTGGAATACCGGCGGGCAGGCAGGCTTCACGAGGTGAAAATGGTGACTCTCACCAACTGCACCTTTGACGGCGTTGTGTACGACGTGGAAAGGGTCATGGAGGAATGCCTGGCCATCAAACCGGATCTCGTCTTCCTGTGGGATGAGGCGTGGTTTGCCTTCGCCCGCTCCCATCCGGTGTACCGCCGTCGAACCGGCATGGCGGCTGCAGCCTCCCTGGAAGCTTCCTTCAGCGATTCTGCCTACGCAGCCCGGTACGCGGAACAGGCAGCCGCCCTTCATGACCCGGTCACCGGCGAACCCATTGATGACGAAACCTGGCTCACCACCAGGCTGATTCCGGATCCTGCCAAGGCACGTTTGCGGGTCTACGCAACGCAGTCGACCCACAAAACGTTGACCTCGCTGCGGCAGGGTTCAATGATCCACGTGTTTGACCAGGACTTTGCCGGCTCCAACCGGGAATCCTTCCGCGAGGCGTACATGACCCACACGTCCACCTCGCCCAACTACCAGATTCTGGCGTCCTTGGACATTGGCAGACGACAGGTGGAACTGGAAGGTTTCGGCCTGGTGCAACGGCAATCCGACCTTGCCATGTCCGTGGCCCAAGCCGTAGCCCGGCACCCCCTGCTGAAGAAGTACTTCCGGGTGCTTTCCTCGCGGGACCTCATCGGTCCGCGCTACAGGGAAACCGGCTCCAGCATGCCGCTGCGGGATGGGCTGGCTGAGTTGGAAGATGCGTGGCTACGTGACGAGTTCGTCATCGACCCCAGCCGCCTCACGCTGGACATCAGCAGGACAGGGATCGACGGCGATACTTTCCGCCACAGCTACCTCATGGATGATCACGGCATCCAAGTGAACAAAACGTCCCGGAACACGGTGCTGTTCATGACCAACATCGGCACGTCCCGCAGCTCCGTAGCGTACCTGATCGAGGTCCTCGTCAAGCTGGCCGAGGGTTTTGAGAATCCACATCCTTCGGCGCGGGCTCGGACGTTACCTGCCTCATCCGATGCCCCGCGTCCCACTCCCCCGCTCCCGGATTTCAGCACTTTCGCCGCGCGCTTCCGTACTGATGATTCCTGCGAGGACGGTGATATCCGGGCCGCCTACTTTGAGAGTTACAAGCCCGATTCCACGGTGTACCTGTCCGCAGCCCAAGTGGCTGCGGCGGTGGCCGAAGGACAGGAAGTGATCTCGGCAGGGTTCGTTACGCCGTATCCGCCCGGGTTCCCCATCCTTGTCCCTGGGCAGGTGATCACGCGGGAGACCCTCGAATTCATGGCTGCTTTGGATACCCGGGAAATCCACGGATTCGATCACGAACGGGGGTACCGGGTATTCGTGGAGCCTGCTTCTTCTTCTGTTCTCGAGCTGTTGGCGGTGGCGTCCTAGGCTTTCGCGTTCCAACCGAAAGCAGGGGCGACGTGCTTGGCGACGTTGCCCAGCAGCTTGGCGTTGTAGTCGACGCCTAGCTGGTTGGGCACTGTAAGCAGGACCGTGTCGGCTGCTTGCACGGCTGCGTCCTTCGCCAGTTCGTCCGCTAATTGATCCGGCTCGCCGATGTAGCTTTTCCCGAAACGGGACAACGCGCCGTCGAGAATTCCTACCTGGTCCTGGCTGTCCGCTTGGGCACGCAGACCGAAATAGTGGTTGTCTTGGCTGTCGACGATCGGAATCACGCTTCGGCTGACGGAGATCCTTGGCTCGAAGTCGTGCCCGGCGGCGGCCCAAGCTTCGCGGAACATCCGGATCTGCTCTGCCTGCAGTTCGTCGAAGGGAACACCGGTGTCCTCGGTAAGAAGGGTTGAGCTCATCAGGTTCATCCCCTGCTCAGCAGCCCACACGGCCGTTTTGCGGGTTCCGGCGCCCCACCAGATCCGCTGAGGGAGGCCGGGTGACTGGGGTTGGATGGGCAGCAGACCTGTGGTCCCACCGGCGTAGTGCGGGTCCGCTTCGGCCACCCCGTGCCCGGCGATGGCTTTGCGGAACAATGCGGTGTGGCGGCGGGCCATGTCGCCGCCGTCCTCACCGTCCTCGGGGACGTAGCCGAAGTTCGCTGCTCCGTTCCGTGCGGGTTCGGGTGAACCACGGCTCACTCCGAGCTGCAACCGCCCATCACTGATGAGGTCTGTGGCGGCTGCTTCCTCGGCCATGTAGAGCGGGTTTTCGTAGCGCATGTCGATGACGCCGGTGCCCATCTCGATCCGGCTGGTCCGCGCCGCAATAGCACTCAGCAGTGGAAAGGGCGATGCTTGCTGCCGGGCGAAGTGGTGCACCCGGAAGAAGGCTCCGTCGATGCCCAGTTCCTCAGCGGCCACAGCGAGTTCAATGCCCTGTTTCAGGGCCTCCCCAGCCGTTGGCACGAGGGAACCCGGGACGCGGGCCCAGTGACCGAAGGAGAGGAAACCGATCCGTTTGTTGTGCATGTTCGGGACAACTCTTCACGGTGCCGGGAAATTCCACCGGCACCGTGCCCGCTCAGGGTCCATAGTCCGTCACTTCGCATTACCTGTGCAAATAGGTCCTCGATGTTAGGTAGAGTGGGCCCGGGGGTGCTTTATCTATTCGATGGAGTTTCTATGGAATTCGATGCTCATGCTGCTGATCGCCTGATCGCCGCATGTCGTGACGCCGCGCGTACGTTGCAGGATCAACGTGGCGGACGGGAATCGGCCTCGACTGCTGCTCTCACGGAATTTCGGGGCGTGTTCGCAGACTACTTCCGGGAAAACGTTGCCTCTGAAAGGGCGGCCCGGTCGGAGCTGGTCCATATGTTGGAAGATGTTGCCCGTCAGGTCCAGGACGCGAAGAACGCGGCCGAGGTTGAGCAGCGTCGCTTGGATGACTTGACCGAGTGGGCGCTGGCCTCCGGCTGGGCCCGTGCTGGCGGCGGTTTTGGGGTGGATGTAGGGCCCCGCCCGTCGACGGCGGAGACTGACCGTCCGGTGGTGAGCGTGGAGACGGCCCGGCAAGGGTTGCGTGTCTGGGCGAGCGGAAGCACTGCTGGGGCGAGTTCCGCTGATCCGGGCACCTTGGACACAGCAGTGTCGACCTTCAGGATCCACGACGACTCAGACCGAGCTTCCGCTGACAAAGTCAGTGCAGCTGTGTCCGATTTCGAGGAGAAGTGCTCCTGGGTGCACTCTGACCTCCACGCTGTCCGAGGCGGGCTACGACGGTTCCTCGAAGACAACCATCAGGACGCGAGCCGGCTTTCCGATATCGCGTCCACGTTCCGCGCTGCCGGTGGCAACGGAGACGTCGGCCAGATAACGGTATCGAACGGCCTGCTGGTGCTTACCACGGCACCGATGTCGTTGTCGGGCGCGGCGCTGCTGAGCTACTTGTCCAGTGCCACCGAGGCGGACGTGAAAGCGTTGGCCACAATGCCTGGATGGCAGCATACGCTGCAAGGCCTGGACGCGTCGAAAATCGGGACTTGGTGGGCGGGCATGAACCCTCCGGCCGGCACCGTCACGGGCGTGCCCGGGTTTTCGCGGGTGCAGGAGTTGCTGTTGGCTGCTGCTCCGGCCGTGTTCGGCGCTTTGGACGGGATGCCCGCACTGGCCAGGGTCCGCGCGAACCAGTTGAACGCGCCAAGCCTGCTTCGCGCGGCGGAGAAAGACCTGGAAACAACCCGGAAGTTGTCCGAGGTCGGGCAAAGCCACCACGACCCGAACCGAACAAAAATGCTCGAAAATGAGGTGGCGTACCTGAATCAGGTGAAGGCCGGGGAGGTACAGCTTTACCTCTATGACCGGGACCGGTCCAGGATTGTGGAAATGATCGGCACTCCGGGCTCCGACACACGGCATGTGATCACCTACGTTCCGGGCACCTTCACCGGGATGGACATCTTTTACACAGGCGGTGTACAGCAGGTCTCGAAGTACCTCGGTGGCGCCGTGCCGGGGACGGTGGCTTTCGTCTATAAGGATGGGCGGTTCCCAGGGGAGGAGAACACCGCCGGCGGTCCCAACTTGGCGAGAATCGGGGAGGCGAACGATGAGAACCTGGCACGCACGTCCGGTCAGCAACTGGCATCGTTCGAGGCCGGGATGCGCACTGATCCCTACCTGAACGGTGCCGAACAAACCGGCATCGGGCACAGCTGGGGCCTGGCAAACCTCACCAGCTCCGAAGTTGCCGGAGCCCGATACGACAAGGTGATCTCTCTCGCTGGGGCAGGCATGCTCCCGGACTGGAAACCACAGCCAACCACGCAATATTCGAACCTGTACTACTATGATCTGCTCATCCATGGCCAGGGAGTTATCAACCCCGTCACGAAAAAAGGGGGTGGTGTGGGAGGGAAACAATCCGATTCATCGCGATGAGTTTGAACAGCACTACTACCGCGGCCCCCACGACGACCAACTTAGGGCAATCACCACTGTCGAAGAAGGGAACATCCTCATGGAAAACCACAACCTCATTGCCTCAAACAGTAAAAACAACCGGAGGGTTTTGGATGAAGTTTCTGAGGTGCTGAAACGATGAAAATTTCCAACTTCGCAGCCTACATCGCCGCGATCGTGACCATTGGTGGCGTCTCAAGCTGCGCAACTTCGGACATTCCAAGAGAGGAACATAACGTGGTTACGCAAGTGACGTGGCAGGAAGCTAAAGCAAACACAGAAAAGGAAGCGCTGGAGATAGCCGCGTTGATCCCAAAGGACAAGATTACTTCCATAGTCCAGAAAGAGACGGGCGTTCTCCTATCCTGCAGCAAGACAGAACACAACTGGAACGGTTCGACTTCGATCACGCTGGCTGAGGGAAGCGAAGCTGAATCTGTCGTGAAAGAACTTGAGACGGCTGCACGGGCACACTTCACGGATCATCGTTTTGAGGTCTCAAGCGACCGGACCATACAAGGCACCTTTCGTGTTGAGATAAGCGATCCGGCCACCTCGGAAATGTATCTCATCAGGGAGGACGATCCCGGCGTCATTCGCATTGCATCAGGTTCGCCTTGCTTCACATTGCCCGAGGGTACCTACCCGGGTGGGGATTTCTAAATGCTTTTGAGCAACCGTGATCTCATCGCCTTCAACAGTGAAGACAACGAGCATGCGCTCACCGACATGCTGGGAATTGTGGCTAGGTGAGGGCGCGACACAGCGCTATGGCGTTGTTGCTGTTGGCGGGTGCGGTGGTGCTGGCCGGTTGTGCCGGAAGCCCCGGAGGGACTCACATCGAACCAGCAGCGCCCACCGCAACAGAGGCACGGGAAGCAAGCATGGAAGCTGAACTAGCCTGGCAGGAGGTGAAAGCCCAGACCCAAGCGATGGAACTGGAAATCGCCGCCCTGATCCCAAAAGACGCTGTTATCTCGATCGATCAGAAGAAGAAGGGCATGCTTCTGTCCTGCAACAGCACCCACCACAAGTGGAAAGGTTCGACTACCATCACTTTCGTTGAAGGAACCAACATCGAGCCGATCGTGAAGGACATCGAAGCCCACTACCGGACGAAAGGAACGAAAGTATCCGCCGACAGGAATGTCGACGAAGACTATCGGATCCAAATCGATCTGGGAGCCGGGGAGAACTACATCGTCGCAGAAGGTTTGGCCCCCAACGAAATCCGTATTGCATCAGGATCTGCGTGCTTCACCTTGGCCGAGGGCATCTACCCAGGCGGGTTTTCTAGATCCCATGAACAATCACAACCTCATTGCCTCAACAACGAGGACAACGTGCAAGTACTCAGAGTCATGCTTGGAATTGTGGCTCGATGAGGGCGCGACACTGCGCCATGGCGTTGTTGCTCGTGGCAGGTTCGATCGGGCTCGCCGCTTGTGCTGGAAACCCCAACACGGGTTCAATCCAGTCGACCGTGCCAACGCCTACTGAAACACAAGAGGAACCGGTGAAAGCTGAACTGACCTGGCAGGCGGCGAAAGCCCAAACCCAAGCAATGGAACTGGAGATCGCCGGCCTAATCCCGAAAGACAAAGTCGCTTCCGTCTTTCAGAAGGAGACCGGCGTACTCCTGTCGTGCAACAAGACCGATCACAACTGGAACGGTTGGATAGATATTGCGCTGACGGCCGACGCCAACGTGGTGGAAGTTATTAAAAGCCTTGAACTGCACTACAGCGGGGGCAGCTTTGAGGTGACAACCCGGAAGGGAATTGATGGCGACTATCAAGTGCATTTGCTTGGGACCGCTCCCGGTGAAGGATATCTTATCGGTAGAGGCCTAACCCCAAATGTGATTCGCATTGATTCCGGTTCGCCGTGCTTCACCTTACCCGAGGGCATCTACCCGGGCGGGGATTTTTAGATCCTCATGAGTAACCAGAACCTCCTAGCCTCGTACAGCGAGGACAACGTACGGGAGCCCAAGTGCATGCTGGGAAGTGCGATTCGATGAGGATTCGGAGCGGCGCCGTGGCGTTGATGCTGGTCGTATCAATCGGACTTGCCGGTTGCGCCGGAAACCCAAGCGTGAGTTCGACGGAGTCAACCGTGCCAACTGCCACTGATACACAGGAGGAACCGTTGATAACCGAACTGACTTGGCAGGAAGCGAAGGCCAAAGCCCAAGCCATGGAACTAGAGATCGCCGCCCTGATCCCAAAAGACACGGTTGTCTCGATCGATCAAAAGAAGAAGGGCGTGCTGCTGTCCTGCAACAAGACACAGCACAAGTGGAAGGGCTCCACGACCATCACGGTAAAGGACGGAACCAAAATTGAGTCAATCGTGAAGGACATCGAAGCCCACTACCGGGCGAATGGACTCAAGGTGTCAGCCGATACGGATGTAGACGGAAAGCTACTGGTCCAATTCGATCCACCTGCTCCTGGGGAGAATTACCTCGTCGGTGGAGGCGTAAAACCTGGTGAGATTTGGATCGATTCGGGTTCGCCATGCTTCACATTGCCCGAGGGTACCTACCCGGGTGGGGATTTCTAGATGCTTTTGAGCAACCGTGATCTCATCGCCTCCAACAGTGAAGACAACGAGCATGCGCTCAACGACATGCCGGGAGTTGTGGCTCGATGAGGGCGCGTCGCGGTGCCATGGCTTCGTTGCTGCTGGTGGGTGCGATGGTTCTGGCAGGCTGTTCCGGAAGCCCCGGAGGGACACACATCGAACCACCAGTACCCACCGCAACAAAGAGGCCAGGTGAACCGATAAAAGCTGAACTGACGTGGCAGGAAGCGAAAGCCAAGGCCCATGCAATGGAACTGGAGATCGCCGCCCTGATCCCAAAAGATGCTGTTGTCTCGACTGATCAGAAGAAGGAGGGCATGCTTCTGTCGTGCAACAAAACCGAGCACAACTGGAAGGGTCTCACGACCATCACCGTTGCCGAAGGAACCAAAATCGAGCCCATGGTGAGAGCCATCGAGGCCCACTACCGGGCGAAAGGAACCAAAGTATCCGCCGATTGGAATCCAAGCGGAAACTACCGAATCCAGATCGACCTGCCTGCGCCTGGGGAGAACTACATCGTCTCTGAAGGATTGGCCCCAAACCAGATTGACATCGATTCGGGCTCGCCGTGCTTCACTTTGCCCGAGGGCATCTACCCGGGCGGGGACTTCTAAACCAGAGCTCATGAGAGTGGTTCGGCGTTTTCACGTTGCCTCCACAATCGTCAAGCAGCCCGGCGATAATGCATGGCCACCGCCCCGTTACTGAGCGGCTCGGCCGAGATCAGCTCAAGATGCCGGGTGCTGGGCAGGCCGCCTTGGTACAGGGTGGGGCCGTGTCCGGTGATCATGGGGTGGATGAGAAATTTGTACTCGTCGATCAAGCCCAGCCGGTCCAGCTCTGTTGCTAGTTTCCCGCTGCCAACAAGTACCCCCTTCGGAGTCCTGTCCTTGAGTTCCTGAACGGCCGTACCCAGTTCGCCGACCAGCCGATGACTGTTGGTCCAGGGGAAGTCGCTCCGCGTTGTGGAAACGACGTACTTAGGTTTATCCTCCAAGGTAATCGCCCACTCACGAAGGGCTGGCGGCGCTTCGACCTCGCCCCGGGCGACCAAGGGCCAGTACTCCTCCATCATTTCGTAGGTGGTGCGTCCCCAGAGCATCGCACCGCTCTGATCCAGGAGGCGTGTGAAGTGGGCGTGGGTCTCATCATCTGCGATCCCCTCCCGGTGGTCGACGCAGCCATCCAGAGTGACGTTGATGCTGAACGTGAGAAGGCCCATTCGCCGATTCTAGGCCGTTGCCGGCGTTAGCGCAGCGGGATTGCCGCAGTAGTGCGCTTATTCTTGCATTGCAAAGACCGATACCCTCCAGGGGTATAGTGTCGCGTATGGACCGCAAAGGAGGAGTGCGCGTGAGCGGGTCATCGTCGCGGGTTTCATCGCCCCTTCTCAGACGAGGATCGCTCTTGATGCTCGTGGCTGCCATCATTGCGGGCTTGTTCGGAATGCATGTGATTAGCGGATCCCATGGGGAACATTCCGTCACGCCAACAGCCACTGACGCGATCACCCTTCACGGGCAGGGCGCTTCACATCATGTGCACGACACTTCGCAACCCCTCCCTGCCGGTCATCCTGCGGAAGCGGAACAGTGTACGTCCGGAAGCTGTTCCTGCGCCGAGGCGGTAGGTGCTACCTGCACACCGTCGCTAAAAACCGGTTCCTTGGTTGCGCCGCTCCCAGCCAGCGCGGCTACCTACACTCTCACTGCCACCGGGTACCAAGATCCATTGCCATCCTGGTCCTACCGACCAGACCAGCCCACGCCCGGGCAACTCAGCATCAGCAGGACGTAAGCACTGGTAGGGGCCGCCAACATGCGGGCCCTTCGCCACACCCCGGACCCCTATGGCTCCGGGTGCCCAACTGCTTACCCTTGGCGGCAGACGATGGTGCCGCCTGAATTGGCAAAGGACCAATCACTGATGAAGAAAACACGCTACATTGTCACGGGAACCGCTTTGGCAACCCTGCTCGCACTGGCCGGCTGCGGATCCAATTCCGGCTCGGGCTCGATGCCGGGCATGGATCACGGCACCTCCAGTGCATCGGCAAACCCGTCGGCGGGCAGCACGGATCCGGTCCACAACGCGGCGGATACGATGTTCGCGCAGATGATGATTCCCCATCATGCCCAAGCCGTGGAAATGTCCGACACGATGCTGTCCAAGCGTGACATCCCGGCGGCCATAACGGAGCTGGCAACCAGGATCAGGGCCGCACAGGCCCCTGAAATCGAGAAAATGACCGGGTGGCTTGCAAGCTGGAATGAATCGGCCACCATGGCAGCCGGTGATCACAGCTCCCACAGCATGGACGGCATGATGAGCGACGCTGACCTGCAAAAACTCGAAGCGGCACAAGGCGCAGAAGCTGCCAAACTCTTCCTGACACAGATGATCGCGCATCACGAAGGTGCCGTGACCATGGCCAAAACCGAAACGAGCCAGGGTCAGAATCCTGAGGCCGTCCAGCTCAGCAAGGATATTGTGGCCTCGCAGGAAGAGGAGATCCAGGAAATGAAGGATCTCTTGGCTGGACTCTAGCCTCACGCCAACGTAACGCAAGGGCCCGACGGCGGTAGGTCGCCGTCGGGCCCTTGCGTTCAGGTCGGGCGCGCCGACCAAAGGAACCCTAGCGGGAACTGCCCGCCAGCAAGCCCCTGCGCTGCAGGAGGCGCTTCTCGATCGGCCCGAACACCAAAAGCTCAATCAGGATGCCCACGAACAGAATGAGCAGGATCGCGGACATCACGATGGTCATATCGGAGAGCAACCGGCCCTGATCCAACAGTGAGCCCAGCCCGAAACCAATGGTGCCGCCCACCGCGATGATCTCGGCGGCCATGAGGGAGCGCCAGGAGAAAGCCCAGCCCTGCTTCAGACCACTGATGTAGCCGGGAAGGGCCGCGGGCAAGACAATCTGCAACGCCATCTGGAGCCGGTTGGCGCCAAGCACCGTTCCGACGCTCCGGTACTGGGGCGGGATCTGGTCCACACCGGAGATGAGGCCGTTGATGATGGACGGGATGGCACCCATGAACACCACGAAGTAGACGGTGGCATCGGTCAGGCCGAACCAGATGATGGCAGCAGGAACCCATGCCACGGACGGGAGCACCTGCAGCCCGGAAATCAGCGGTCCAAACGCCCGGCGCAAAGGAGCAACCTGGGCGAGCAAAAGACCAACGGGCGTCGCGATGACCACCGAGATCAGGAAGCCGATGACACCACGCTGCAGCGAAGTCCACACCGCTTCCTGGACTTTGCCTTCTCCCCACATCGTCACGAACTGGGTGAGTACGTCAAGGGGCCCGGGCACGAGGTCGCGCCGCTTGAACTCCAAGGAAACGTAGAGCTGCCACGCAAGGATCAGTACCAACAACGCGGCGACGGGCAGCAGCACCCGCTTCCACTCGATGCCCCGCTTTCGGCCATTGTCCGACTGCAGATTGTCCAGGCCGGCTTCAAGGTCGCGGAGCTCCGAGGCGTTGCCTTTCAGCAGCGGCGAAGTGATGTGCTCTTTGGATTCGGTCACGGGAAGGGTCCGCTCTTCGGTGGTGAGGGGGTTACTTGGCATGGCGGCGGATCTCCTCGCGAAGGCGGCGGGTAATTACTCCGGTCAGTTCCCCAGCGCGACCGGCATCGGTACGGTGTTCCTCGGTGACCTCCCACTCGGCCACCACACGGCCGGGGCGGGAGGACAAAAGCAGCACGCGCTGGCCCAGTCGCACGGCTTCGCGGACGTTGTGCGTCACGAACACGATGGTCCGGCCGGTTTCCTTCCAGATCCGCTCGAGCTCATCATGCAGGAGGTCGCGAGTGATGGCGTCCAGCGCAGCAAAGGGCTCGTCCATCAGCAGCAACTGCCGGTCCTGGGCCAGTGAACGGGCCAACGCCACGCGCTGCCTCATGCCACCGGAAAGTTCGTGGGGTCGCTTATCGCCGGCGCCGCCCAGGTGAACCAGGTCGAGCAGCTCCGTGGCGCGGGCACGCCGGCTCGCCTTGGTGCTGGACTTGTCGGCCAGTTGCAGCGCGAGTTCGATGTTGCCGCGGGCGGTCAACCACGGAAAGAGGGACGCGTCCTGGAACATGAAGGCGGCGCCGTCGCTGGGGACTTCAAGGGCGCCCGACGTCGGTTTTTCCAGTCCCGCCATGATGTTCAGCAGGGTGGACTTGCCGCAGCCGGACGCACCGAGGAGGGCCACGAACTCGCCTTGGGCGATGGTGGCGTTGACGTCGTCCAGCACCGGGGCGCCGTCGCCGAAGCGCTTGCCCAGGTTCTCGAGTACGACTGGCATGGTCCCGTCCTTCATGTTGATTGGTAGAGCTGATGTGGCTGAAGGCCGGCCCGCTTCCCGCCCAAGGGGAGGAAAGCGGACCAGCCTGTTAATGCTTAGTCCTGGCCGAGACCTGCAGCCGAGGTCTTCTTGCCTTCAACCTCGTTCAAGGTGCGGAGGTCGAAGATGCCGTTGATGTCGGCCTGCTTTGTGGTTCCGGCCTTCACGCCGTCATCCAGGAGCTTTTTGTACGTTCCGGCCAGCGGGTCGGTGGTGAACTTGATGTTCTGCAGCGCCCGCTCAATCACGTTGGCCGGAAGCGGTTTGCCGGCCGTGTCCTTCAGGACAGCGTTGATGGTGGTTGCCTTGTCTGCCGCTGAGGCGGAGTTGAGCCAGTTCACGGATTCCACGTGGCCCTTGAGCAGTGCCTTCACAGTTTCAGGGTGTTCTGCAGCGAACTTCTTGTTCACGATCAGGATGGTCGTGGTGAAGTCGCCCTTCTCCCACAGGTCCTTTTCGTCAACGAGGACCTTCGCTCCGGCTTCGAGGACCAAGCGGGACGCCCACGGTTCAGGCAACCACGCGCCGTCGAGCTTTCCGTCCTGGAAGAGCTTCAGCGACTGGGCGTTTTCGGTGGGGTTGATGTTCACATCACCGCTGCCGTCAACGTTGGTCTTGAAACCCTGCGCGCCCAGCCAGGCGCGGAGTGCTACGTCCTGCGTGCCGCCGAGCTGCGGCGAGCTGAGGATTTTGCCCTTGAGGTCGGCAGCGGAGTTGATCTCCGGCTTGACCACCAGCTGGGCACCGCCGGAAGCCGCACCGGCGATGATGCTGATGGACTCGCCGTTGCTCTTGACGAAGGAGTTGATGGCCGGGTTCGGGCCGATGTACGTGGCGTCGATGGCGCCGGCGTTCAGGGCTTCGATAGCGGCGGGACCGGCGTTGAAGACCTGGGTGCTGAGCTTGGTTTCACCAAGTTCCTTGGCGATGATGCCCTTGCTGATTCCTACCAGGGCCGGACCGTGGGTGACGTTGCTGAAGTAGCCGAGCTTGAGTTCGGCGGCGGGCGTCGTGGCGGGGGCCGGGGCGGCTTGGTTGTTGTTCTGCGAAACAGCGGAAGCAACTGCGGCACCTGCGCCGATGAGCAGCACCAGGCCGACGGCCAGTGCGATCTCAACGGTGCGGCGGCGCTTGGGCTTGGCGGTCTCACCCGCGACGATGCGGGTGGTACCGGTGTTGGGTGACTCGGGGTTGTTCGACATGAGGGGTCCTTCGGAGATTTGGGATGCGAGTGGGGCGAAGATCAGGCCCCGTGACATCGCCCGTCGAGGGCAAGCAAGGACCATTCCGGAGAGGTCATGCCTTCACAGTAGGGACTGTCATATTTCGGCTTCAATCCCGTAGAAATCAAGGTTCACGCAGGTTCACGTGGCGTCATATTGGCCACGAGGCCTTCAATGTCACGCGGAGTTGTGCGGCAGCATCCACCTATGAGACGGGCTCCCCTGTCGTGCCAATCTGCAGCGGCGCCGGCCAGGGTTCCGCTCCCCTGAACACCCACAGCCGGACCCCATGTTTTGGTCACGGCGTCGTAGGTCTCCCCCGAATTCGGGTAGGCCACCAGGGGTTTGTCGCTCACAGCCTGGAGGGACTCCAGTGCTGGTGTCACCAACTCCAACGGCACGCAATTAACCCCGACGGCGGCGACCCGCGGTTCGGCGCGGAGCAGCGCGGCCACGTCTTCAATAGGCGTTCCGTCGCTGATGTGGCCGCTGTCCCGCAGCGTAAACGTGAACCAGGATTCGACGTCGAACTCCGCCACGAGCGCCAACAGCGCCTCAGCTTCGGCAAACGACGGAAGCGTTTCGCAGGCCAGGAAGTCCGCGCCTGCCTCCACGAGGGCGGCGATGCGGGGGCGGTGGAAGTCCCGGAATTCCGCGGCTGAAAGCGTGTAATCGCCGCGGTACTCCGAGCCATCGGCAAGGTACGCGCCGTAGGGGCCAACAGATCCGGCCACCAGCAGCGGACGGGATCCGGGGTTGGCTGCCAGGTATTCCTGACGGGCTTCGTCGGCCAGCCGGACACTCAACGCCACCAGCTCCAACGATTCCTCCACGGACAGCCCACGCCGCGCAAAGCCCTGCGGAGTGGCCTGGTAGCTGGCTGTAATGGCCACGGACGCACCGGCGTCGAAATAGTCGCGGTGGACCTGCTTGATCAGGTACGGCTGTTCCAGCAGGACCTTGGCGGACCACAAGGCGTCTTCCAGGTCGCAGCCGTGGGCTTCCAATTCCGTGGCTAAGGCGCCGTCCAGGACCAGGTCCTTGCCGGCGGCTAAATACGTGCTGAGCGTGGTGTTCTGTGGCATGGGTCCTTCCCCAAAAAGAAAACCGCAGCTTGTTCGAAGATCCCGCCGTACAGCGTGAGGAGTCGCGAACAAGCTGCGGTTTTGTGACTACGTGTGACCCTAGATGACGTAACGTTCGTCCTCGTGGTCGCCCGGGTGGTCCTTGACCAAGCCCGCGGCAAGGGTGTTGCCGTCGATGGGATCGATCACCAGGAACGCGCCCGTGCGGCGGTGGTGCAGGTAGTTCTCCAACGGCAGCGGAGCAGAGAGCCGGAGCTGTGCGTGTCCGATGTCGTTAAGCTCCAAGTTGGACGCCGGCTCCACGTTGAACGTGGCCAGGTCCAGCTTGCCGGTGACGTTGCGGACCAGTGCCTGAACCGTGCGCGTGCCGTGCTTCACCAGGACCTTCTGGCCTTCGCGGAGCGGTTTCGGCGAGAGCCAAGCCAGCGACGCGTACAGGTCGGCCGTGCTTTCGCGGACGGTGCCAGCGGCGGCGATGGTGTCGCCGCGGGCGATGTCGATCTCGTCAGCCAGACGGACAGCCACCGACTGCGGAGCGGCAGCTTCCTCCAGCGACTGGCCGGCAAAGTCGATGCCAACCACCGTGGTGGTACGCGGTTCGTGACCGGGGCTGATGACGGACACTTCGTCGCCAACCTTCACGGAGCCCTCGGTGATCTGGCCAGCGTAGGCACGGTAATCGCGGTATGCCTCCACATCGAGCCCGGCAGCGACAGCATCCGGAGCCAGGGCACCTTGCGGGCGAATCACCAGCTGGACCGGGAAGCGGAAGCTCTCCAGCTCGGCCTCGAGTTCGTCAGCGGCCGGGAGGGTTTCGAGGACCTCCAACAGCGCCGGACCGGTGTACCAAGGGGTGCGGTCGGAGCGGTCCACCACGTTGTCGCCATCCAATGCGGACACAGGGACCACCAGCAGGTCCGCAACGCCGTCCGAACCCAAACCGAGCTCACGCGCCACTTTCTGCACATCAGCTTCGATGTCTCGGAACACCTGCTCGCTGAAATCGACCAGGTCGATCTTGTTGACGGCCACGATCACGTGGGCAACCCGCAGCAACTGCAGCACGGACAGGTGACGGCGCGTCTGCTCCAGGACACCCTTGCGGGCGTCAATAAGTACGACGACGGCATCCGCAGTGGACGCGCCGGTCACCGTGTTCTTGGTGTACTGAACGTGGCCGGGGCAGTCCGCCAGGATGAAGCTGCGGCGGTCGGTGGCGAAGTAGCGGTAAGCCACGTCGATGGTGATGCCCTGTTCACGCTCGGCGCGCAGGCCGTCGGTCAGGAGGGCGAGGTCGATCCCGCCCTTTTCACCGCCGAAGCCGCGGTCCGCGGAGGTGCGGGCAACGGCGTCGAGCGTGTCAGCAAGAATCGCCTTCGAATCGTGAAGGAGGCGGCCCACCAAAGTGGACTTTCCGTCGTCGACCGATCCGGCAGTAGCGAAACGGAACAGAGTAGTGGGCAGGGCTGTGTCCAGCCCGGCAGCCAATGTTTCGGTGCTCATTTAGAAGTAGCCGTCCTTCTTGCGGTCTTCCATGGCTGCCTCGGAGATGCGATCATCTGCTCGGGTGGCGCCACGTTCGGTCAGGGTGGAGGCGGCGACTTCAACAACGACGTCGGCCACGGTGCGGGCATCGGACTCGACAGCACCGGTGCAGGACATGTCCCCCACCGTGCGGTAGCGGACCAGCTTGGTGATGACTTCCTCGTGCGGCAGCGGCTGGGAAACCTCGCCCACTGCACGCCACATGCCATCGCGGGCAAAGACCTCGCGGTCGTGGGCGTAGTACAGGCTGGGGAGCTCGATGTTCTCGCGCTCGATGTACCGCCAGATGTCCAGCTCGGTCCAGTTGCTGATGGGGAACGCACGGACGTGCTGGCCCACCGTGTGGCGGCCGTTGTACAGGTTCCACAGCTCGGGACGCTGGTTGCGCGGGTCCCACTGGCCGAACTCGTCGCGGAGGCTCAGGATGCGCTCCTTGGCGCGGGCCTTGTCCTCGTCGCGGCGGCCGCCACCGAAAACGGCGTCGAACTTGTTGCGCTGGATCGCGTCCAACAGCGGAACGGTCTGCAACGGGTTACGGGTGCCATCGGCACGCTCAGCAAGCTCACCGCGGTCGATGAACTCCTGCACCGAGCCCACAACCAGCTTCAGGCCCAGTCGCTCCACCGTACGGTCGCGGAAGTCGATGACCTCTGGGAAGTTGTGGCCCGTGTCCACGTGCAGCACAGGGAAGGGAACCTTGCCAGGCCAGAACGCTTTGGTGGCCAGGTGCAACATCACCACGGAGTCCTTGCCGCCGGAGAACAGCAACGCAGGCTTCTCGAACTCGGCAACAACTTCGCGAATGATGTGAATGGCCTCGGACTCGAGGGTGTCCAGCGACGAAAGGCGAGTCGATTCCAGAGCCGAAGCAGCGGATGCCGCCCCGGGAGTGGCATCGGGCCTGTCGTAGCTGGACGCAATGCTGCTTGCAGCATTGCCGTCCAGCGAAGGGGCGGGGGCGGCATCTGCTGCGTAGGCTTCCGTCGTCGTACTGAAGTTGCTCATGTGTGTAGTCCGCATTCTGTCTTGTCGGATCCTGCCCAGCGGCCGGCGCGGGGGTCTTCTCCCGGGGCAACCTGGCGTGTGCAGGGCTGGCAGCCGATGGACGGGTAACCCTGGCTCAGGAGGGGGTTGACGGGAAGGATGTTGTCTTCGGAGTACTCGATCAGCTGATCGAAGGTCCAGTCGACCATCGGGTTCACCTTGACCAGCCCGAAGCCTTCATCCCAGGTGATGATCGGCGTGTTGGTGCGGGTGGGTGCCTCGTCGCGACGGACACCGGTGAACCAGACCTCGTAGCCGGCCAGGGAGCGGCGCAACGGCTGGACCTTGCGGAGGGCGCAGCACTGGGCGGGGTCGCGGGCGAACAGGTCCTTGCCGAGCAGTCGGTCCTGCTGTTCCACGGTGGTTTCCGGGAGGACGTCCACAACGTTGACGCGCAGGTTCGCGGCAACTTCGTTGCGGGTGTCGTACGTTTCCTTGAAGTGGTAGCCGGTCTCCAGGAACAAGACGTCGACGCCGGGAAGCTGGTCCGCCACCAAAGCCGGCAGCACGGCGTCGGCCATGGAGCAGGCCACCGTCACCGCGGGCAGTTCGAAGTTGCGGGCCACCCAGGCGATCGCTTCGGTGGCGCTGGCGTTCCAACCCAGCTCAGCGGCACCGGCTTCAGCCAGGGCCTTGAGTTCCTCGTTGGAGCGCTTGAGTGCTACAGCTACGGTCACTGTAAGTCTCCTTCATCTGCGGTGTGTGCCCACTCAGCGAAGGTCTGGCCCTCGGCTCCGACGGCGACAAACTTACGGACCACACGCTCCACGTAATCGGGCAGGTCTTCCACCGTGACCTTGAGGCCGCGGACGGTACGTCCCAGGCCGGCTTCTTCGCGCTCGTTGTTGGCCAGCCCGCCACCGAGGTGGACCTGGAAACCCGGAGTGGGGTCGCCGTCGGGCGTTGGCAGCATCATGCCCTTCAGGCCGATATCGGCCGTCTGGATGCGTGCGCAGGAGTTGGGGCAACCGTTGATGTGGAGGGACAGTGCCGACGGCAGCTGCTTGGTCTCCACGAGGTCGGCCAAGCGGCGTTCCAACTCAGCGATGGCCGTTGCTGCGGTGACCTTGGTTTCCACGATGGCCAGCTTGCAGAACTCAATGCCCGTGCAGGCAATGGTGCCGCGGCGGAATACGGACGGCCGGGCGGAGAGGCCCAGGGTGTCCAGTTCGGCGATCAGGGGTTCCACCTGTTCCTTGGCAACGTCCAGGATCACCAGCTTCTGGTGAGGAGTAGTGCGCAGCCGGTAGGAACCGTGCTTCTCCAACGTGTCGGCCAAGGTGACCAGTGCTTCGCCGGACGTGCGGCCCACAGTGGGTGTGACGCCGATGAAGAACTTGCCGTCCTTCTGCTCGTGGACGCCGATGTGGTCACCGGGAGCGGTGGGCTTGGGAGCGGCGGGGCCGTCCGGGAGCTTGAAGCCGAGGTATTCGTCTTCAAGGATCTGGCGGAACTTGGCCGGACCCCAGTCGTTCATGAGGAATTTCAGGCGGGCCTTGGTACGCATGCGGCGGTAACCGTAGTCGCGGAAGATGCTGGTGACTCCCAGCCATACTTCAGCGGCAACATCGGCGGAGACGAACACACCCAGGCGTTCGGCCAGGCGCGGGTTGGTGGACAGGCCACCGCCCACCCAGAGGTCGTAGCCGGCACCAAGCTCAGGGTGGACAACGCCAACCAGGGCGAAGTCGTTGATCTCGTGCACCACGTCCTGGGAGGGGTGGCCGGTGATGGCGGTCTTGTACTTGCGGGGCAGGTTGGCCAGCTCCGGGTCGCCAATGAAACGCTCGGCGAGCTCGTGGATCAGCGGTGTGGGGTCGATGATCTCATCCTTGGCGATGCCGGCGACCGGGGAGCCCAGGATGACACGGGGAACGTCGCCGCAGGCCTCGGTGGTGGACAGGCCGATACCTTCAAGGCGACGCCAGATCTCCGGAACATCCTCAACGCGGATCCAGTGCAGCTGGATGTTCTGGCGGTCCGTCAGGTCGGCGGAGCCCCGGGCGAAGTCAACGGAGATTTGGCCGATGACGCGCAGCTGCTCGGTGGTCAGCGCTCCACCGTCGATGCGCACGCGCAGCATGAAGTACTTGTCTTCGAGCTCGTGCGGTTCAAGCGTTGCCGTCTTGCCGCCGTCGATCCCGGGTTTGCGCTGCGTGTAGAGGCCCCACCAACGGAAACGGCCGTGAAGGTCGGTGCCGTCGATCGAGTCGAAGCCTTCTTTTGAGTAGACAGACTCAATGCGCTCACGGACGTTCAGCCCGTTGTCTTCCTGCTTCCAGGTTTCGTTGGCGTTGAGCGGGGCAGTGCCGTCAACTTTCCACTGGCCGTGGGGCTTGGCGGCAGGGCGGGTGCGCGCCGGGCGCTTGGCGGTCTCCGCGGACGCGCCGGCTACAGCTGTATCTGTCATATATCGAGGGTAGGTCTGGCCAGATTTAGCCAGCAAAGGTCTGGAAATGTTGAGTCACCTAGGGAAACATTTCGTCACGAACACGCCAGTGGCCTTGTCCGGCGGCGCCACATATGCAGGCGGATGTGGAGGCAATCAGCTCGCCAGCACTGCGTCGTAGCGTTCCAACGCGATCTCGGCGAGCACCGGTGAAGGCAGCAGCGGAGCCGCGACAACGTCAGCTCCAGCCTTGGCCAGCTGATCGTGGAAATAGCCGGTCGCCAAGAGGTAGGACGCGATGAACACCCGTCCCGTCCCACCATCGGCGGCGAGCTCCGCACGCAAGGAGGCGACGCCGTCGGGCACTGTCGGCTTGGCACTGGCACCATAGGCGACCCGGACCTTGTTGGGGAGCAGCTCAGCGAGCAGGCGCGCTTGCTCTTCCGAGTCCACCGACCCGTCCGGAAGCGAGGAGCCGGCGGCAGCCACCAGCACGCCGTCGTTCTCCTCCAGGCCTGCGGCCCGCAGATGCACGGCAAGCAGCTCAGCCAGCCGCGGATCCGGGCCGAGCGGCCTGGCCGAGATCACTTCGGGCCGACTCTTGATCGCCTTGGGTACGTCCACTTTGATGTGGAAGCCGGTGGACAGCAAAAGCGGGACGACGACGGCGGCAGTCCCCTCGGGCAGGCCCTCCACCACTCCCCCCAGCTCAGGTTCCTGCACGTCCACGTAGGCCTCGAGCACCCGCAAGCCGGGGCGAAGGGCCTCGATGTCGGCCATGACCTGGCGGATGGCTGCCTGGCCTTCGGCGTTGCGGGTTCCGTGGGCGCACGCGATCAAAACGGGGCTGTTCATGGGAGCTAGCGTAACGTTGAGCCAGCATCTGTTGAGAGCCGTACCCAGAAAGAAACCGTCCACTTGATTTCCATCGACATCCTTCTTCTGTGGCTTGACCTATTTGGCGTGTTTTTCTTCGCGGTCTCCGGGTCACTGTTGGCGGCCCGCAAACAGTTCGACATTGTGGGTTCCGTGCTCCTGGCCTCGATTGTGGCGCTGGGCGGCGGCGTGATCCGCGACATCATCATCAACGCCGGTCCCCCGATCGCGTTCACCAACCCCGCCTATCTGGTCCCGCCCCTGCTGGCGGCAATGCTGGTGTACTTCCTGTTCTCCTCGGTTCAGCGCTTCACCTCCCTTTTAACGCTCTTCGACGCCGGCGGCCTGGCTCTCTTCTGCATCACCGGGACGCTGAAGGCCCTGACCGCGGGCGTAAATCCTGTTGCCGCAATCCTGCTGGGTGTGACCACTGCCGTGGGTGGCGGACTGCTGCGCGACATTACGGCGAACGAGGTCCCCACACTGTTCAATGCACGGGACCTGTATGCGCTGCCGGCCTTTGTTGGTGCCGGCTTGACCACGTTGCTGTGGCATTTGGGGCTGTTCACCGGGCTCTCTGCCTGCGTCGTCGCCGCCGTCGTTTTCGCTTTCCGCGTCACTGCCTGGCGACGCAGCTGGCGCGTGCCGCTCGCGGTCCGTGGATGGCACCGGCCCGGCCGCGGAACGGGCGCAATTTCGGGTGCCCGGGATTAGCTAGGATAAGAGCATGACTGACATGTTCCTCGAGAAGTTCCGCGCGCTGGTCCCAAAGTATCTCGAGGATGAATGGCAGGAAGAGGATGGCCTCACGCCCGAAGAGCTGGACGAGGCCCTTGCCGACCACTCCTTCACCATCCCGCTGGTTCTCCGCGAGTTCTACCTGGCCATCGGCGGTTGCCAAGACCTCATGGAGGCCTACCACTATTTCTGGGACCCCGAGGAACTCGAAGTCGACGACGAAGGTTTCCTCATGTTCCTGGAGGACGAGGATGAGCAATTCACCTGGGGCTTCCGCACCGCCGATCTGGGCATCCCCGATCCCATCGTCTGGCGCCGCAACAACGCCCGCGGACAGTGGAAGAGCGAAGAAGGAACGTTCTCCGAGTTCGTCTTCGACATGTTTGAGTGGGCGTTCAACGACGAAGACTGATTTGCAGGCGTAGCAGCCCCTTCGCACCCCTTGGGTTCGCGGAGGGGCTGTTTTCGTTGTGACCTGTGTTCGGCCACCACCCACTCTGATGTGGCATTCCCCCTGACACGCCGCCCAAGGGGGTGTGGTGTTGATAGGTGGCGGTCAAAGTCGGTGGTGGCGGTACAAGCGTGATGCGAATTCACGACGGCGGCGGGCTGGCTATGTACCGGAACGGACTATAACGGCCGTCCTCCCAGTTCCTGAGCACATCCAGGACTTCGTCCACCATTCGTTGTGGGTTGTACACAACATCGGCATAGTAGTAACGCAACGGGATAAGTCCGCCTCGGAGGCCGGCGTTGTTCCGATATTGGTCCTTCTTCACCTGCTTCGGTTCGAAATGGGTTGCACCGTCGAGTTCAACCATCACGCGCCCGTTGACCAGACAGTCGACTTCGCCCACCCCGGGCACGTCCACGTGCATCTGGACCTGTAGTCCAGCCCTCGTGAAGTGGGTGTGAGCCAGCACCTCCAAGAGTGAGTCGGCCCGCGGCAAGACCAAGTCCAAAACAGCCCTGACTTTTCCGTTGCGGTTTCCGGGGAGTTTCCGCCGCAGGAAACCGGTGGACAGGAGCGCTTGGCTTACGGCGCTCTGCACCATGACCAAAGCCTCCAATTCAGGCAGGCATCGCATAGCGTGCAGGAGCACGTCGCCAACACCTGCCACAGGAAGATAGGGATGCACAGGGTGCGTGCAGGCCCCGTGATGCACCACGCGCCGCCGCGCAAGGCCAGTGCTGCAGCTCAGATGGAGCTGCTCGGCATTCTCAAGAATCCATAGACCATAGAACCGGGCTGCCGAGACGCAGGTGAGCAGGCCATCGGCGCGGAACGCTGCAACAACGTCGGGATCCGCATCGGCCGAGGTATAAACACCTCGGTGTAGGCGAGCGATAGCCCCGTCGTTGACAGCCTTAGTCAGGGCTCGTCGAGTAAATCCGGCCTTACGGAGGGTTTCGGTCCTTGCCGCGCCATGGCGGCTGACCAGGAATTGTGAGACGTCCATAGGCCAAGGATTGGCCCATAGTCAGCCTGACTGGGGTGGCTATGCCCCATATGTGGACAACTTCTGTGCCCCGCCCCCACCTACTTCGGAAGCCCAGGAGGCAATGGCGCACTAAATTCCGGCGAGTCCCGGCCCTCTGCGGTTCAAAGTGGGTGGTGGAGGCTCGGCGCTTCGCTGTAAATCGCACGGCAGATAAGAAAAAACCGTTGACGCAAAGAGTTGCATATGTGACAGGATTGTCATAAGCTTTTCACGGATCCACTAAATGCCTCCGGTGGGTCTGATGCGAACGGAGATTGTGGTCCCGGTTCGGTGCAGCGTATGACTCGTAACGTTGCAACGAACCGGGGCCATTCCTTTTTCCGGAAGCTTCAAGTTGGGGCGCGCGCGGCCACCACCCACTTTGAGTCCAGCAGCAGGCCAACACGCCGCAACAACGGGCAAGCCGTCGCCCTCAAGCCCCCAAAGTAGGTGGTGGAGGTACGGGTTTCACGACGACGAATTGCCTGCATCGGGAATCCCGACAACAAAACAGGCGCCCGGCCTACAAAGACCGGACGCCTGCGCAACCAACGCAAACTTAGCTGCTGCGGTCCACCACAGCGTGGGCGAAGTTGGTCAGCGACGCCTTCACCACGCCTTCCGGCAACGGAGCGAGTGCAGCAACGGCCTCGGCAGACCATTGGCGCGCGATCTTCCAGGACTCACTGGTGACGGGGTGTTCACGAAGACCTGCAACAGCCTCAGCCAAAGCCGAGTCGGAGGACAGGTCGCCGTCGATCAGTTTGAGGAGTTCGGCGGCAGACGAGTCCCCCGCAGCAGCATCGCGGCGCAGCAACAGCACCGGGAGGGTGGGTACGCCTTCGCGGAGGTCAGTGCCGGGGGATTTTCCGGACTTGACCTTCACGCCGGTGACGTCGATGACGTCGTCGGCAAGTTGGAACGCGACGCCAACCTTTTCACCGTACTCAACCAGCAAATCCTCAAAGGATTCATCGGCACCGGCGAAGATCGCGCCGAGCTGCCCGGAGGCCGCAACCAGGGATCCGGTCTTGTCCGCGATGACGGAAAGGTAGTGCTCCACGGGGTCTTCGTCCTCGCGTGGCCCCACGGTTTCGTGCAATTGGCCCAGGCAGAGGCGTTCGAAAGTCCGGGCCTGGATACCGAGGGCACGAGAGCCGAGCTCGGAGACAAGGATGGAGGCGCGGGCGAAGATGAGGTCGCCGGTGAGGATGGCCACCGAGTTGCCCCAGACCTCGTGTGCAGTGGGAGCCCCGCGACGGAACGGAGCCGAGTCCATGACGTCGTCGTGGTAGAGCGTGGCCAGGTGCGTGAGCTCAACAACCACGGCAGCCTGGACAACCTCGGGGCGCGAAGCATCACCGAGGTGGGCGCACAGCAGTGTGAGCAGTGGTCGGATGCGCTTGCCACCGGCTTCCACCAGGTGACGCGACGTCGCGTCAGCCAAGGGGTCAGAGTTGGAGATGGCTTCGCGAAGCTTCTTCTCCACCCGGGCAAGGTTGTTGGTGATGGCGGGGCCGAGTTCGGCGTCCCCTGCAATGGCAGCGAAACCAGCGGGCAGTTGCAGTCCCGTAGCAATCGCTGTGGTGTTCAGGGAAGGCTTGTTGGAGTCAGGCAGGCCGTGCCCGGCATGCGTCCAACTGTGTTCGGCAGAGTTCGTCACGGGTTAACCCTAACTAGTTGTTGCGGAAACCGCGGTGTCGGAGCCGGCTGCGGTCAGCGCGCCGGACGAAGAAGTGTTGGACGTCGCCGGAACCAGCATTTCGAGTACCCGGATCACGCGGTCCTCGAAGCCTTTCGCTGACGGATCGGTGAGGTTCGCGAGCATGCGGACCACAAACCGCATCAGCACCGGAATCGGCATTCCCGTGCGAAGTGCCAGCTTCATGACAGCCGGCTTGCCAATCAAGGAAGCGAAGAGCCGTCCCAGCGTGAAGTGCGATCCCCACTGGTCCCGCACATAGTCCGCGTACCGCGAAAGGTGCGCATCGGCGTCGTGCGTGTTCCAGCCGGCTGAAGCGGAGCGGGAGGACGCATCAATGATGAACTCGGCCGCGAACCGGGCGGACTCCATGGCGTAGGAAATGCCCTCGCCATTAAAGGGGGACACCATGCCGCCGGCGTCGCCCAGCAGGAGCAGCCCCGGCGAGTAGTGCGGGGTGCGGTTGAAGCCCATGGGCAGCGCGGCACCACGGATCTCCCCCACCTGGTTCTCCGGCGTGAAGCCCCAGTCAGCGGGCATCCCGGCGGTCCATTCGCGCAGGACTTGCTTGTAGTCGAGCTTGCCGAATTGCTTGGAGGAGTTAAGGATGCCCAGGCCAACGTTGGAGGTGCCGTCACCAACACCAAAAACCCAGCCGTAACCGGGCAGCGGCTTGCCTGACTTATCCGGCAGTTCAAGCCAGCCTTCCATCCAGTCGTCCTCGTGCCGCGGCGACGTGAAATAGGTGCGCACGGCAACACCCAACGGCCGGTCGTCGCGCTTGTGCATACCCAGCGACACGGCGGTCCGCGTGGAGTTACCGTCTGCGGCAAGAACGACGTCGGCATGGAAGTCGCGCGTTTCGCCCGTCTTGCGTCCGGACTCGTCAAGGATGGCGGCACGTACGCCGATGACTCGGCCGTCGTCCGACTTCAGGGCCGACGTGACACTGTGGTGTTCAAGGACGACGGCGCCCGCGGCCTGCGCGTGACGGGCCAGGTCCTCGTCGAAACCGAGGCGGGTCCGGATCAGGCCGTACGTGGGAAAGTCGGCGACCTCGGGCCAGGGCAGCTCGATGGTGCGGCCGCCGGCAATGAGGCGGAGGCCCTTATTGCGCCTCCAACCTTCAGAGACGGCGTGCGGCAATCCGAGCTTTTGGATTTCCCGGACAGCCCTTGGGGTGAGTCCGTCGCCGCAGACCTTTTCACGGGGGAAGGAGGTCTTTTCCAGCACCGTGACGTCAATGCCCGCCTGGGCGAGGTAATACGCGGCGGTGGACCCGGCCGGGCCCGCGCCAACAATCAGTACTTTCACGTCGTCCTAAATCAGCAGGCAGTACGAGCTAACCGGCCTGGTGGCGCGGCTTTATCTGGCGGCGAAGCTTGGCTACGGGGACACTTTCGCGGTGCTCGGCGGGCTTCTGCGCGCGGTGCACGGCGACGATGCCGCCGCTGAGGTTGCGGTAGGTAACGTCAGTCCAGCCGGCGTCACTGAGCCACTGGGCCAAGTGGTCCTGGTCCGGCCAGGCGCGGATGGACTCGGCGAGGTAAACGTAGGCATCCGGGTTGGAGGAAACCTTGGTGGCGATGGCCGGAAGCGCGCGCATCAGGTACTCCGTGTAGAGGTTGCGCCACAGCGGGACCACAGGGTGTGAGAACTCGGCGATGACCAGCCGGCCGCCGGGTTTGGTGACGCGCAGCATTTCCTCGAGAGCCTTGCGCGGTTCCACGACGTTGCGCAGGCCGAAGGAGATGGTGGAGGCGTCAAAGCTGTTGTCCGCGAACGGCAGGTTGGTGGCGTCCCCGGCGATGAAGTCGATGTCCGGACGGCGGCGCTTGCCAACTTTGAGCATGCCCAAGGAGAAATCGCAGGCTACGACGTCAACGCCGGCGTCTGCATAGGGTTCGCTGGAGGTACCGGTTCCAGCGGCGAGGTCCAGGACCTTCTGGCCGACCTTGACGTCCATGGCGTCCACCACGATCCGGCGCCACCGCCGGGTCTGCCCCATGGACAGGACGTCATTGACGACGTCGTATTTTGGGGCGACATCATCAAACATCGTCGCAACTTCGTCCGGACGCTTTTCCAAGGATGCTCGGTTCACCCTGTAATTGTCTCAGACATTCCGCCGACTTTGCTGCGCTGTAGAAGTCGGCTCAGATTCTGGCTGCGGGCGGGAGTACTGTTGTTCCATCATGACCAGCACGCTCCGCACCTTGACAGTCCCCCTCGATGTTGAATCATCCTCCGGGGGGCTGCCGTCGTTTCTGGTGCGGGATGACGTTCTCTGCTGGTCCCGCCGCGAGGCTGGCCTGGTGGGCTTCGGTGAGCTGACCCGCTTCAGCGCCACCGGTCCCGAGCGTTTCCTTGAGGCCGATATGTGGTGGCGGCACCTCATTCTTGAGGCCGAAATCACTGACCAGGTGGAGCTGCCGGGCACCGGGCCGGTCGCTTTCGGCTCCTTCGCCTTCTCCAAAACGTCCCCACACGTCTCGCGCCTGATCCTGCCCGAGCTGGTGGTTGGCATCCGTGATGGCCGCGCCTGGGCCACCCAACTAACGTTCGACGACGGCGACCTCACCGAGGCGGGTGTCCTAGCCTCTGTTGACCACTGGCTGAGCGGCGGCGAGCCGAACGGCGAGGATTCAGCGGCAGGCGGGTCCGGCGTCGGACTCTCACCGGACGCTGTTGCCGCGGACGGTTACCTGAGCCACGGCTCGCTCAGCGAAGAAGCCTGGATGCAGGCGGTGGCCGATGGCGTGGAGGAGATCCGCGCCGGCAAATTGGAGAAGCTCGTGCTGGCCCGCGACGTCGTAGCCACCCTTCCGGACGGCGTCAACGCTGCGGAGGTTCTTCGCCAGCTCGCAGCCCGGTACCGCGAATGCTGGACGTACGGCGTTGACGGCCTGGTGGGCGCGACACCGGAGATGCTCATCCAGGTCGAAGGCCGCACGGCGCAGGCCCGCGTGCTGGCTGGCACCTTGGACCGTCGCGACGCTGACGGCATGGACGGTTCTCCGATGGAGTACGCCGAGCGGGTGCTGGCCGGTTCGGAGAAGCAGCGGCACGAACACGAGATTGCGATCGACTCCCTGACGCGACAGTTGGCCCCGTTCTCCGAGGCCATGAATTCGCATAGCGAGCCGTTCATCCTGGAGCTGCCCAATGTGTGGCATTTGGCCTCCGACGTGAAGGCGGAATTGGCCGATATAGAGGGACACGTCCCCACGTGCCTGGCCTTGATCAATGCGCTCCACCCCACTGCGGCTGTCTGCGGAACGCCCACGCTGGTAGCGGGGGCACTGATCCGCAAGCTTGAGCACCTGGACCGGGGCCCGTATGCCGGGCCCGTCGGGTGGCTGGATGCTGCGGGCAACGGCGAATGGGGCATCGCGCTTCGCGGAGCCGTTATCGAGGACGCCAACACAGTCCGCCTGTACGCAGGTTGCGGCATTGTGGAGGGATCGCAGCCGGAGGCCGAGCTGGCGGAAACCTGGGCTAAATTCCGGCCAATGCTCGAGGCTTTGGGTATCCGGCGCTGAATCTGGGATCCCGGACAGCACATCCCTTTTGGCGGTTGATAAGTGCGTAAACTAGTTATCAAATAGTGAAACTTAGTTTCCTGTGATGCACATCTCATGTTCGGCGCTACACTAAAACCGACTCAGTTCAGCATCCACCGCAACAAAAGGTAAACAACATGCAGATCTCCCGTTCGGTTCTGTCCGGCACCAAGATGGCCGCCGTGCTCGCAGCCGGCGCCCTGGCCTTGACCGCTTGTGGCGGCTCGTCCACTCCGGCAGCCTCCAACGACTCCGGCCTCAAGCTCATCAACGCCGGCAAGCTCACGGTGTGCTCGGATGTTCCCTACGAGCCGTTTGAATTCCAGAAGGACGGCAAGATCGTTGGCTTCGACATGGACATCGCGGCCGAAATTGCCAAGGACACCAAGACCGAGCTCAACGTGGTGGACAGCTCCTTCGAGGCCATCGAAACCGGCACCGCACTGACCGGTTGCGACGTCTCCATCTCCTCGATCTCCATCACCGACGTCCGCAAGAACGTCATGGACTTCTCCAACCCGTACTTGGATGACGACCTGACCCTCGTTGCCACGTCCTCCTCGGGCATCAGCAACATCGACAGCGCGAAGGGCAAGAAGGTTGGCGTGCAGCAGGCCACCACCGGCGCCCAGTACGCCAAGGACAAGGGAATCGACGCCCAGCAGTTCGAGGACTCCGGCCTCCTGGTCCAGGCACTCAAGGCCGGCACCATCGACGCCGCCATTGGCAACCAGTCCGTCCTTGGCTACGCCATCAAGGATGACTCCAACCTCAAGCGCGTCGAAGACTACGCAACGGGCGAGAAACTGGGCATCTCCATCAAGAAGGGCAACACGGCCATGGCAGATGCCGTGAACGCCACGCTCAAGCGCCTCACGGACGATGGCTCCATGAAGAAGTTCCAGAGCACCTGGTTCGGCGAAACCTCCAAGTAGCTCCCGACATCCACACAGGTGGGCCCCGAAACTACACGCTGTTTCGGGGCCCACCTGCGCAACACGAATGTGAGAACACCATGGCAATGACTGCACGTCAACGAGCCAAAGTCAGCCTGTACGTCCAAGCCGGAATCTTCGTAGTGGTCCTGGCCGCGGTGATCCTTGCCGTCGACTGGAAGACTGTTGGGAACAGCGTCTTCAACTTCGCCAAGATCGGGCCGATGTTCCCGGACATCTTCCTGGTGGGCCTCAAGAACACCCTTATCTACACGGCGTTGGCCTTCGTAGTGGGTTTGTCAGGCGGCCTTCTGCTTGCCCTGATGAAACTCTCCTCTTTCCCGCTGTACCGCTGGCTCGCAACGGGCTACATCGAGTTCTTCCGCGGTGTCCCTGCGCTGCTGGTCTTCATCGCCTTCGGCTACGGCGTTCCCCTGGCCTTCGGTGTCCAGTGGGACGTCAACATCGTGGTCATGGTTTCGCTGGGCATGGTGGCATCCGCGTACATCGCTGAAACCCTCCGCGCTGGTCTTCAGGCCGTGCCGAAGGGCCAGATGGAAGCTGCCCGTTCACTGGGCATGCCGCACTGGCGCGCCATGGTTTCGATCGTGATTCCCCAGGCGTTCAAGATCGTCCTGCCCCCGCTGACCAACGAGATCATCCTGCTCACCAAGGACTCCTCGCTGATTTACGTCCTGGGCCTCACAGCTTCCCAGTACGAGCTCACCAAGTTCGGCCGCGACGGCATCTCCAGCCTCGGCGCGGGCCTGACTCCGCTGCTCGTGGCCGGCGCCTTCTACCTGGTCATCACCATCCCCTTGAGCCTCCTGGCACGGAAGTTCGAAAGCCGCTCCGCGCGGACGAAGCGATAGGCAGGACAGTCATGAACGACGTCGTAAACAGCACCGTTCGCGCCGCTGGCGTGGACATCAAGGACCTGCGCAAGTCCTACGGCAGCAACGAAGTCCTCAAGGGCATCTCGCTGACCGTGGAACCGGGCCAGGTGGTTTGCTTGATCGGGCCTTCCGGCTCGGGCAAGTCCACGCTCCTGCGCTGCGTCAACCTGCTGGAGCAGCCCAACGCGGGCACCATCAACGTGGGCAAGTTCGAAGCAACGGATCCTGATGTTGACCTGAACAAAATGCGCCAAAGCGTGGGCATGGTGTTCCAGCACTTCAACCTCTTCCCGCACCTCAGTGTGCTGGACAACTGCACCATCTCCCAGATGAAGGTGCTCAAGCGCTCCAAGTCCGAGGCCGCCAACGTGGCCCGCCACAACCTGGAGCGCGTAGGGCTGGGTCATCTGGCCGACCGTTTCCCGGACCAGCTCTCCGGTGGACAGCAGCAGCGCGTCGCGATCGCCAGGGCACTGTCCATGGACCCGCAACTCATGCTCTTCGACGAGCCCACCTCTGCGTTGGACCCCGAGACCGTCGGCGATGTCCTGGCAGTCATGCGCAAACTCGCGCAGGAAGGCATGACCATGTTGGTGGTCACGCACGAGATGGGCTTCGCCCGCGAAGTCGCCGACCGCGTGGTCTTCATGGACGCCGGTGTTGTGGTGGAAGAAGGCCCGGCCGAGCACGTCATCAGTGCTCCTACGCAGCCGCGCACCAAGGAATTCCTGCGCCGTGTCCTGGATCCGACACACATCGGCGTCGAGGAAGCGTAACTTTCTGCCGCGAGGGGTTAGCTCTCGGCGCTTTGGAAGCCCCCAAAGCCTCGAGAGCTAACCCCTCGCCGTCAGGACCCTGTCCACGGCTTCGGAGATGGCTTCCTTGATCCGGGCATGGAGTCCGCGCAAGCCCGCCCGGTCCACACGCACCTCCACAATGGTGCGCCCCTTCAGCGGCGACTTCAGCGCTTCGGCAAGTTCCGCCGTCGTACTTACCGCTTGGTGTCCGACGCCGTAGGCCGCCGCGAGTGCCGCGATGTCCACTGAGTGCGGGGTACCGAAAAGGCGTTCGACGGCGGTGCCGTAGGCGCCCGAGTCTTCGACGGCGCCGTGTTCCAGGAGGCTGAAGATGGCCCCGCCGGAATCGTTGAGGACCACGATGCGAAGATCCGGAACAGGTTCACCGTGTCCCATGAGCAAACCGCCGGCGTCGTGGAGGAAAGTGACATCCCCCAGGAGCGCAGTGGTTTCGCGGCCGCTGCCCAGCGCGATTCCCGTGGCTGTGGCGATGGTGCCGTCGATTCCGGCCAGGCCGCGGTTGGCGTAAACCGTTGCGATAGGCGCGGTGTGCGGTTGCCCCGCGAGGTCGACATCGCGGATGCCGTTGGAGGAGCCGAGGACCAGCTGGCCGCGGGCGTGTTCCCAAACCGCTGCCCCGACGGACGGGCCATTGGCAGCGCCTTCCCCCGCCAACACACTGTCCAAGCCATGTTGGGCTGCGGCGGCGGCGAGGAGCCAGGAGTCGAGCCACTCCGCGGAGCCACGACCCGCGAAATCCGCGAGCTCCGGGAGTGTTTCAATGGGCGTTTCGCGTCGCCGGCCCGCCTCGTACCAGGCAACCGGGACCGGCTGGTAGATGGCGGACTGTACGGACTCACGCGCCAGCAGTGACGCGACGGGACGCGACAGCGTTGCCCGGCCGAACAGGACCACACGGTCGATCGGGGTTGAAGATTCGGGCCCGAAGTGCTGAAGCAGCACGCGATACGGGCCCACTGCATTAGGGCCGAAGCGCGCGTTGGATGATGGCTCTGCAAGCAACGGCAAGCCATGTGCCCGCGCGAAAGCTTCGGCCACGGGTCCGGCATCGTGACCGGCGAGGACCACGGTGCGTCGCTCGGGGAGTTCGCTGGACGCCGCCGGCAGGTCCAGTGCCTGAGGACCGGCGTCGTAATGGAACACGCCGTGTCCCTGCGTTTCCGGGAGGGCGTCGTTGGCCGCTGGAACCAAAGGATCACGGAACGCAAGGTTCAGCTGGACGGGGCCGGGCGGGGTGTCTTCCAGCGCGCCCGTCGCGGCATAAAGTGCAGTGGCAACAGCCTTCTGCGGATCGTCCCCAGCGGGGACGTCGACGGCGAATCGCACGTGCTCGCCGAAAAGGTCCAGTTGGATGGTGGTCTGGTTGGCCCCGGTCCCGTGGAGTTCTTCGGGCCGGTCCGCTGAAATGACAACCACGGGCACGGCCGAATGGTTGGCCTCCATCACGGCCGGAAGAAGGTTGCCCACGGCCGTCCCGGAGGTGGTAACGACAGCGACGGGAGCTTCCGTTGAGAGCGCCAACCCCAGGGCCGTGAATCCGGCGTCGCGTTCGTCGATCCGCACGTGGAGCCGGACCCGGCCCGCAGCTTCGGCTTCCGCGAGGGCGTAGGCCATGGGGGCCGACCGCGAACCCGGCGCCACCACCACATGCCGCACACCGCCGTCGATCAGCGTAGTTACGGCGATCCGTGCGGCGGCGATGGATGTCAGAGAGTCCTGGGAAGTCACCGCCCCAGTCTATTGGGGTGGTGATGGAGCGTCCGCCGGAACCGGGCGGGACGTGAGGGAGCGTCCGCCGGAACCGGGCGGGATGTGAGAGAGGGACAGTGTGGGAATGCTCTCCCACCCGGGGGTCGGGCGGGAGAGCATTCGTGGTTTTAGGAAAGGTCAGTGCTACTTGCGGAAGACCTGCACGATCGCAGGGCGCGGGGCCCGCACTGCACCGGCCGGAGCGGGGGCGCCTGCAGCAACGTAGTCCGGGAAGTACGAGTGCGGCGCGTCGAACGTGCCTTCCTCACCCGGGTGCTGGACGGCGACAAACACCGTGCGCTCTTCGTCGTGGACGATCGGGCCACAGGTTTCGGCGTCGCGGGGTACGGACAGGAACTGCTCTACTTTGCCGCGCTCCGGGCCTTCCAACGTCACCTTGAACAGACCGTCGTTGTAGCCGATGGTGGACGGGGCACCGTCCGTGGAGATCCAGAGGTTGCCGACGGAGTCGAATGCCACGTTGTCGGGGCAGGAGATGGGCGACACCTTATCCGCCGGGAAGCCGGAGAAGTAAGCGGACTTGTTCTTGGCCGGATCGCCCGCAACAAGCAGGAGGGTCCAGTTGAACTTGGTGCCGGTCTGCCCCGGCGCCTCAGTGATCTCCACGATGTGGCCGTCACGGTTCTGGGTGCGGGGGTTGACCTCCGTCGCGCCTTCCTTGCCGGCCTTGCCGCGGTCGGAGTTGTTGGTGCAGGCCACGTAGATCTTGCCCGTGAGCAGGTTGGGCTGGACGTCTTCGCAACGGTCCATCTTGGTGGGTCCGACCTTGTCAGCGGCCAGGCGGGTGTACACAAGGACCTCGGCCACGGACATACCCGGAACCGCGGAGACGCCACCAACCACCAAGGGCAGCCATTCGCCCGAACCGTCGAAAGCGCCGTCGGCCGGGAGCTTGCCGGTACCGTCGATCTCGGCGGCGGGCGAGTCACCCGTGAAGCGGGCCACATACAGGTCGCCTTCTGAGAGAAGGTTCATGTTGTTCTGGCGGGCAGCCTTCGAATCACCGGGCTGGTACTTGCCCTTGGAGACGAACTTGTAAAGGTAGTCGAAACGCTCGTCATCACCCATGTAGGCAACCACGTGGCCATCGGGGGCAACGATCACGTTGGCGCCCTCGTGCTTGAACCGGCCCATGGCCGAGTGCTTCCTCGGAGTGGATGTGGGATCGAAGGGGTCTACTTCCACGATCCAGCCAAAGCGGTTGGTTTCGTTCGCGTAGCCGGAGTTGCGGGTGTCGAAGCGGGGCTCGTCCAGCTCCCACTGCCGCGCGGTGGGCTTGGCAGAGAGGCCGTAGCGCTTGTCCGAGTCGCTCGTGCCGGGCGCGACGAAGTATCCGTTGAAGTTTTCTTCGCCGGAGAGGATGGTGCCCCACGGGGTGGTGCCGCCGGAGCAGTTTCCGAGCGTGCCCTTGATCCAGCGGCCGGCTGGGTCATCGATGGTCTTGACCAGGTTTGTACCCGCAGCCGGGCCGGTCAGCTCGTAGACCGTGTTGGTGAGGAAGCGGCGGTTCAAGGGTGCGCCCTGGACGTAGCTCCACGGCTTGTTCTTGTTCTTGCGCTCAAGCTCCACCACTGCGAGGCCGTGGGCGGCGCGGCCGATGGCACGGCCCTCGGCAGCATCGAAGCCGACCGGCAGCATGATGTTCTCGTTGGTGTACTCGTGGTTGGTGAACAGGACAGCGCGGCGATCCTTGGAATCGGGGATCGGAAGGATGTCCGTGTAGTCGTTGTTGTAGCCGAACTGGCGTGCCTGCGCGGCCGCGGTCTGCTTGGTGATGTCGAAGGCCGGCGAGTCGCTGAACAACGGGTCACCCCAACGGATGATCGGGTTCCAGCCGAATCCCTCAGGGACGGTGAATTCGTCGACGGCGGCGTCGACCGGCTTGATCGCGGTGAACTTGAGCTTGGACTTGTCGAAGCCCTTCTTGGCAGCGTCCGAGAGTCCGTTCCCGGAGTCGGCGACTGCGGCATCGGTGCCGGTCACTGCGCTGCCAAGAACGACGGCGAGCGCACCCGCAGCGCCGAGGCCAAGAGCCGCGCGGCGTGACATGGCCGTGGAGGCGATGTCCCTGAAGTAGCCGTTGGTGCTGGTGTTGCAGACATCGCCAGAGCAGGCGTTGTCGCATTTCAGAGCACACGTGACCGGGCTGCGCTTGCCTTTGGTGTGGCCGAGCATGGGGAGCAGCGGGAACGTGCGTCCGGTGGTTTCAGACATGGGGATGACCTTCCAGAGGGTGTACGGGATTCCCGTTGAGCTTTTCAGCGGAATCCGAATCCGGGAGGTCGCTCGGGTTAAGGCTGGGTGAACAAAGGGTGGTGGTCGCGCGCCAGGACGTCGTGCACCCGTCGGAGCCGGTCCAGCCACCAATCCCGGCGGTCCGTCGAAGCCGCGTACTGCTCCAGCAGTCCGGGATCGGGGTGCGTGTCACGCAACGGTATGGCGCCGTCGTCGGCTACCAACGGATCCAAGGTGACGTCTGAGACAAACAGGGACACCGTGCCCAGGCCGCAGGCGTAGGGAAGGGACGGAAGGGAGCCTGCGAGCGCGAGCCCGGCCCGGATTCCCACCGAGGTGTCCAGCGCGGAACTGACGACGGCAGGCAGCCCGGCTTGCCCGACGATGTCCAACGCCCGCCTGACTCCCCCGAGCGGTGCTACCTTGACGACAATGAGGTCCGCAGCCCCCGCCTTGGCTACACGGAGGGGGTCATCCTCTTTGCGAACACTTTCGTCGGCGGCGATCAAGACCGGCGTACCTGCGTCGGCAAGACGACGGCGGACCTCGGCCAAACCTTCGATGGTGGGAACGGGTTGCTCGGCGTACTCGAGGCCCTGCGATGACAGCGTCCCAAGCGCTTCGACAGCTTGGCTTACGTTCCATCCACCGTTCGCATCCACCCTGATGGCCGCCTCGGGAAGGGCCCGGCGTACTGCTGCTACCCGCGCGAAGTCGTCAGCGAGTTCCTGTCCCTTCTCGGCGACCTTGATCTTGACAGCATCGACCCGGCCAAAGCGGGCCAGGACGTCCGGTACCTGCTCGGCCCGAACTGCCGGAACCGTGGCGTTGACCGGAATTACTTGCCGCAATGGTGAAGGAAACCCAACCCAGCCTGCCTCCACGGCGGCAGCGAGCCAGCGGGAGGACTCTTCGTCTTCGTACTCGGGGAACGGGCAGAACTCGCCCCAGCCGCGAGGTCCCTGAAGCAGCAGGGTTTCGCGCTGCATGATGCCCCGGAACTTCACGCGCATGGGCAGCGACACAACGTGGGCGGAGTCCAGGAGTTCTTCGAGGGCAGGAAGGCTTGCAGGCATAGTGCCACTGTACCGGCGGCTTTGCGGGCCACACGGCGGCAGTTGGCCTATGTGGACATCTCAAACGGCCCAGTAGTTTTGGACAGTTCCAAGGACATCAGCCAACCGGGCTCCGGAAAGGACCACAGAGCTTTCGGGTACCCCCAGTTCGTCCCATTTGGCCACGATGCGGATATCGCCCTCCCCGGGCAGTGGCCATAGCCAGAACTGCGCAGATCCCTCCACTTGCTCATCCCCGGCACTGCCTCCGCCGCCGCCCCGGTGGGTGAGGACCGGCCCTGAGACGTCTTCGGTGTCCTCCAACATTGCCGGCGTGGGATGCGAGGCAATCGCCTTGCTCCCATCGGCGAGCGAGACTCCGACGTTGATTCCCGGCAGTCCCGGACGGCTGAAGCTTTGCTCCAGAATGTCCCGCCATTCCTGGGCCGACTCGTCTACGCGTCGCACTGACCACTTGAGGTCCAGCAAACAGCCAGTGGAGTACACCTCCGCCATCTTCAACGCCACCACCACGTGGGCGCTTTGGTACACAAAAGCTCCGATGGGCAGGATGCCCGGCAGCTCGTCCGACGGCGGGCCGAACCATCCGGGCCGGATGGGCTGCGGTTGGCGTGGCCGTTCCGGCAATTCAGGGACGTCGTCGAAGAAGCTCATATTCCATGCTTACACCGCCACGCGGCGCCTGGGGAGGGCCATCTGGCAACTAAGGGACGGCAACCGCGATATTCTCAAAGTCACGACTCAATGCGGGGGAAACATGACTCAATCAATGCCCGGTTCACCAACACCTGCCGGCTGGTATCCGGACCCTTCGGACCCCAGGTTTGTCCGGTGGTGGGACGGCCACGCGTGGACAGCCAACCAGGCCCCGCGCCAGGGGCAGTACCAGCCAGCCTTCACGCCGCAACGCCCGCGGATCAGTGAGGGGACACCTGTTTACAACCCCTTCATCTGGGCTATCACGCTGTTGCCGCTGGTCTCGGTCATCTTCCTGCTGTTCTGGCAGCCGGAGTTCCGCATGATCACTACCCGCCAGGGCACCACCACTGTGGACCCGTTCTCGATGTATACCCCGGCGTATTTCCTCAGCCTGGGATCGGGTTTCATCGCCTATGGCCTCTCGGTGTTTTTCGCCTATCTGGACCGTCAGCGCCTGCTGAAGTCCGGCGTCGAGCGTCCGTTCCATTGGGCGTGGGCGTTCCTCAACGCCGCTGTGTACGTGATTGGCCGCTCGGTGATCGTCAACAAGGTTGCCCCGAAACGGGGGCTGTGGCCGATCTGGGTCACCATCGCCGTGTTCGTACTCACCATGGTGGTTGCAGGTATTTGGACGTCCAACATGATGCAGTCCATGTACAACCAGCTCGGCTACTCGGTTACCACGTAGCTCACCCGCAGCCCCCAACGCAGCTCACCCGCGGCTCACAATTTAGCCGCGGTCGCCGCCCAGCTGGTCAGGAGCTTGATGTGTTCCTCGTGGACCGTGCCTGGCTCCGCTGTGTAGACGCTGAGTTCGTTGACGGCCCGGGGCAGGGTGGGCAGGGCGAGGGACTGGTACGTGAGTTCCAGATACCCCACCACGGGATGTTGCAGCCGCTTCATGCCCTCGTGGCGGAACCGGATATCGTGTGATCCCCAAAGCTCGCTGAATTCGGGGCTCAGGGTGGAGAGCTCGCCCACCAGTTCGCGCAAGGCCCGGTCGTTGGGCTCCCGTCCGGCTTCTGCGCGCAGAAGGGCCGCCGTGGCAGCGGCGCCGGCTTCCCAGTCGATGTAGAAGTCCCGTGACGCCGGATCGAGGAAATGGAAGCGGGCAAAGTTGGGACGCCCATTCGCCGCAGTGGTTTCGCTGGCGAAAATTTGAGCGTGCAGCGCCCGTCCCAAGGCGTTTGAGGCGACGATGTCCAGGCGGCCATTCCTGATGAACGCCGCGGACAGGGTGATGGAGTCCACCATCCATTGGACGGGTGCGGCCACTTCCGTGTCCTTCCGCCTGGGAGCGGCGCGATTCGTGGTCCGGGCCGCTTTGGCGAGCTCGAACAAGTACGTCCGCTCCTCGTCGCTCAGTTGCAGCGCCCTGGCTACGGCGTAGAGGACGTCATCCGAAACGCCGCTGATGTTTCCCTTTTCCAAGCGGGCGTACCACTCCGGGCTGACGCCTGCCAGCACGGCTACTTCCTCGCGCCGAAGGCCCGGCACCCGACGCCTGCTGCCCGATGGAAGCCCAACCTGTTCCGGGAGGAGTTTCGCGCGGCGGGTAGCGAGGAAGTCCTTGATGTCGGCACGGTTGTCAGGCAGGTTGTTCATGGATTTACAGTATCGCTGGCTCGCCTCACTAAGGGGGCCACAACCTGTACCCCCTATCAACGGAGCCAGTCCCGCAGAATCGTACCCTCACACGCGTTAGATAGACTTCAGGAAGCAGAGCACGGAAGGACGTTCCCATGAACCGCAAGGCCACCGCCCTGGACGTCGCCAAGAGGGCGGGAGTTTCCCGGAGCGCGGTCTCGCTGGTACTGAACGGCCGCGGCGACGGCAATGTGGCAAAGGACAGCCAGGACCGGATCCGCCAGGCGGCCCAGGAGCTCAACTACTCCCCCAACGCCATTGCGCTGAGCCTGCGAAACCAGCGGTCCCGGGTCATCGGCATCCTGTCCGACGAGGTGGTGGTCAGCCCCTTCGATGGCAACATCATCGGCGGGGCTGACGATGTCGCCCGGAGCCGTGGTTTCGTGACGGTGGTCATGGACACAGAGAGCGATACTGCCCGTGATGCGAGCGCCATCGAGACACTGTTGGATCGCCAAGTAGACGGGCTCATGTACGTGACGGTGGGATTGAAGCCGATCGAGGTGCCACAAGGCATGCTTCGCGTCCCGTCGGTCCTGGCAAATTGTTATGACGCACACCCTGAGCCGCAGCTCCACCATGTCATCCCGGACGAGGTCACCGGCGGCAGGGAGGCAACGGAGCATCTCCTGCAACTGGGCCACACGGATATTGCCCTGCTTGCCGGTTCCTTGGACTCTCCCGCGGCTCCCCTGCGCGTGCAGGGTTACCGGGACGCCTTCGCCACTGCGGGGCTCGCAGCGAGCGAGGGGCGGATCCACATGGCGGGCTGGGATATCGATGCCGGTTTCCACGGGGCCATGAAGCTGCTCGACGGCGTGTCCCCGGCTGATCGACCCACCGCCATCATGTGCGCGAACGACCGGCTGGCCGTCGGGGTAGCCCTCGCCGCCGCACGCCTTGGATTGAACGTCCCTGCGGACCTGTCCATCATGGGCTACGACGACGAGACCCGGATCGCCGACACCATGGTCCCCGCCCTCACCACCATGGCCCTGCCGTTGCGGGAGGTAGGGCGCGCGGCGATGACCACGCTGCTGGACGCCCTGGAACGTACCGAAGGCGCGGCGGAGGAAGCCACGAAGGAAACGATGGTCCCCTGCCGCCTTGTCATCCGCGAATCCACTGGCCCGGCGCCAACCCGCTGACCTGCCACGTTGTGAGGCCCGCTCTGCACCCTAAAAGGGCGAAATACCCTGCAGAGCGGGCCTCACAACGCAGGTCAGCGAACGACGCCGGCCTGCCGCCTTAGCGGGGCAGCGCCAACTCCCACACGTCGGCAGTCGCGCCCGGGGGCAGGGTGAGCTCCCACGACTCCCCGGGAGCGGGGTAGGCACGAACCGTCGTAGCCACGGACCCGGTACGGTATACCTCCACGAGGGAGGCGTCGACGAAGATCCTCAGCTCCTCCCCTTCAGCCAGGGAACCTGAGTAAACCGCCTGGGCCGCGGGACCTGAGCCAAGCACCAGGTCGATGGAACCGGAACCAGAACCAGCACCAGACCCCCGCACCAGTACCTCGGCAAACCCGGGCACGGCAACCGATCCTGCAGCACCCATCGCCACGGCAGCACCACGGTATGCGAGGACCTCAGGCGCAGGAGCGACAACCAAGGAACCATCAGCCACGGACAAGACGCGAGGATGTGTCAGCACACCCGACCATCCGGCGTCGTCGATTTCCACTTGGGTGCGGCCCCGGCGACCATCGCGCCCGGGCCCCTCGTTGGCCCAGCCCCACAGCAGGGCAGACGGCGTGGAACCGGTGGAAAGCTGCAGGACCTGGGGCGCATAGAAATCCCGTCCAAGATCGGACTTTCCTCCAGTAACGGGCGTAAAGACCGGCAGCCCGGTCTTGGGGTCCGCGGTGAGCGAGCCGATCAGGTGGCCCACACCGTTGGCGTGCTCATGGTCGTCCCCCGAGAGCCACAGCGAGAACATCATGACCCATTCCCCCGTCGGCACCTGGACCAGTTGCGGGCATTCCCAGATTTCTGCCGGCGTGTGCTCCCCAGCGACGGGATCAGCCGTGGTCAGCCAGATTCCCTGGTACTTCCAGTCATCGAGGGTATCCACCGTGTACAGCAGCAGCGCAGCTCGACCGTCAGCAAGTCCCGCCCCCTGCATGGCGAAGCGGGCACCGTTGAAGCGGAAGATGAAGGGGTCGCGAACGGCGGTGACAAGAGGATCGGCCGGCATGGAGGCGGCAACATGCCCGTCCTGGGACCAGGTCACCAAGTCCGAGGAACCCCGGGCAATGACCACCTGCGAATGCCCGCCGTGATCCTTGACTCCGGAGTAAGCAGCGGTCGGCACGCCGTCGTCGGAGGTGACCACACCTGTCCAGCAGCCCGCTGAGTCCGGCCCGCCCGGCTGTGGTGACAGCGCCACCGGGTGTTCTTCCCAGCGGACCAGGTCCGGGGAGCTCACGTGGCCCCAGCAGATCTGGGAATGCCGCGCGGACAAGGGGTTGTACTGGAAAAACACGTGGTACCGGCCGTTGATGTAGCTGACGCCGTTGGGGTCGTTGATCCATCCTTGCGCCGGACGCGGGTGGAAGCGTGGAAAGGCCGGATCCGGGTGCGTGGCCGCCAGAGACAAAGTGGAAGAGAGTGCAAGGTCCGTCAACGGAACCCCTTTCAAAGCGAAGAGAAGATTACTTGCCCGTGCCTGCGGTGAGTCCGTCCTGCAGCGCGCGCTGGCCGAACATGAACACCACCAGTGCGGGAATCATGGACAGGACAACACCGGCGAGCACCACGGAGATGCTTCCAGTGCCGAGGTTGCCTTGAAGCGAGACAAGGCCGAGGGGCAGCGTGAAGTTCTGCTCCGAGATGGTCATGATGAGAGGCCGGAAGAACTCGTTCCAGTGGAAGTTGAACGCCAGGATGCCCACGATCGCCAGGCCCGGCATGGCCAGCGGAGCGTACACGGACCGGAAGGTCCGCCACGGCGAGGCGCCGTCGATCGCAGCCGCTTCAGCGAGCTCACCCGGCAACCCCATGAAGTACTGGCGCATCAGGAAGGTACCGAACGCCGTCGGGATAGCCGGAATGATCAGCGCGAGCAGTGTGTCGGAAAGCCCCACGCCGCGGATGAGCATGAACACCGGCACGATCGTCACCTGTGCGGGCACCATCATGGTGGCCAGCACAATTGAGAACAGGGCACCGCGCCCCTTGAAGCGAAGGTGCGCGAAGGCGTAGCCGGCCAGCGCCGCCGTCACCATTTGTCCGACGGCGATCAGCCCCGTCACCAGGGCACTGTTCACCACCAGCAGCACGATGTTGAGCTGCTTGAAGACCTGCGTATAGGAGGTGAGGTCCGGGTTCAGCGGCAGGAACGCGGGCGGAAGTTTGAAGGATTCCGAAGGCGGCCGCAGCGAGGTGGACAGCGTCCACAACACCGGACCAAGGACAAAGACGGACGCTATCAGCAGGACGAGGATGCGGCCGGCCACTGACCAGTCCCGCTTCTTCCGGGTGACTGCGGGCGCCGTGGTGGTGACACGTTCTTGAATGGTGGTCATGGCGGGCCTCACTGGTAGAAGACGAATCGTTTGCTGAGCCGGAACTGCGCGGCGGTGATGGCCATGATGATGAGCGTCAGGATCACGCCGATCGCTGAAGCCTGGCCGAACTCGAGGCGCTGGAACGCGGACTCGAAAATCACCATCACCGCCGTCCGCGTCGAGTCGCCGGGCCCACCGCGGGTGAGGACGTAGGGCTGGTCGAACACTTGGAGGGCGTTGATGATGGCCATGACGGAGGCCACCAGGGTGGTGGGACTGAGGAGCGGAAGCGTGACGTAGAAGTGCTTGCGCCAACCCGTGGCACCGTCGATCGACGCAGCCTCGTACGTCTCCACGGGAATCGACGCCAGGCCGCCGATGAACAGCAGGAACGAGAACCCGAAGTTCTGCCACACGTAGACAAGGATGACGACGGCGGCCGACCCTCCCGGCGTCGTCAGCCACGGGACTGCCGGGATTCCAATCAACGAGAGCATCCAGTTCACCACGCCGAACTGCTCGTTAAAGAGGTAGCGCATGAAGATGGAGACCGATGCCGCGGACAGGATCAGCGGGAAGAAGAACGCGGAACGGAAGAACACCCTGAGCCATGCCGGCAGCTTCTCCTGCACCATGATCGCAAGTCCCAGCGCCAGTCCGAGCTGGAGCGCCACGGCCACCACCACAAACACGATGGTGTTCACGAACGAGACGCGGACGGTGGGGTCCTGGACTACTTCGGCAAAGTTGTCGAATCCCACGAACGTCGGTGCCGAGATGATGTCCCAGCGAAAGAACGCCAGCGCAATGGAGGCAATGATCGGAAGCAGGGTGAAGATGCCCATGCCCACGATCGTTGGCGCAAGGAAGGCCCACGGGAGCCACCGTTGTTGCACGCGGCCGCGCTTGGATGGCTGGCTGTGCTTGTGGGTTGTTTTGCGTCCTGGTTCGCGTCCCGTCCCTGTGGGCGTGCTGGTTGCGGTGCTCATGGCTGCCTCCTCAAGGCAAGTTCAAGGTCGCGTTGCATGGAGCTGAGGGCGTCCTTGAGTTGGCGCTCGTCTCCGCTGACGGCAAGGCTGACGTTTTTCATCAGGGCGGTCTCGACGGCGGCCTGCTGGGGTGGCGCTGGAATGGGACCTGTGGTGGGGAAACGGTCCAGGGTGTCGTAGAAGACCTTCCAGTTCCGGGGCCCGGTTCCCGAGTAGAGCTGCTCGTTGACCATCGAGCGCCGGGCCGGAGTGGTGTTGGGCGTGGGGAACACGATCTGCATGGCTTCGAGGCTGGAGCTGAACTTCACCCATTCCCAGGCGGCGTCCTTATCCTTGGCGGTCTTCATGATCGCGTACCCGGCCGTACCGAACTGGTGCCGCTGGGACCGCCACTTCGGGAAGAACTGGACGTCGAAATCGTTCTCTGTCATCCCCGCTTCGTGGAGGCCTTGCACCCAATAGCCGCCTGCCGGCGTCGTACCTATCCTGTTGGAGGCAAAGAGGCCGATGAGCGAACTGCCGCCGCCTTCTTCGGGCCGAACACCGAGTCCGTCCTTGACCAGTCCGCGGAGGTAGTCGAAGGACTCGAAAACCCGGGGATCGTCGGCGTTTGGTTCCAGCCATTGGTAGCCGCCGGAGCGGAGGCTTCGGGTGGGGTCGTTGGCGTAGAAGCTGTCCCAGAACCACTCGCCGCCCGGTGACTTGGTCTCTTTGAGGAAGCTGGTGTCGTTGGCGTAGAGCCACGGCACCACTCCGCCGAACAGACGATTGGTCCAGTAGTAGGGAGTGAAGTCCTTGGGGTTGGCCTTCTTCATGGCGGCCAGGGTGCTCCGGAAGTCGGTGTGCGTCCAGTTGTCGGCGGGCCGCTCGAGTCCGGCTTTAGTGAGCGCCGTGGTGTTGTAGTACATGTTGGCGGCGTTCCAGTCGATGGGGAGCTGGAACAGGCTGCCCTTGTACATGAACGCTTCCACCAGGCTGGGGTGGACGTCCGCAAAGTATTCCTTCATGTCCGCTGCGTCGCGGCGAAGATATTCGTCCAGCGGGTGGGCCAGCTTTTCCGCGAACAGCTGGGCACCTTCGGTGGCCACGTAGACCACGTCCGGCGGGGTTCCCGCTGCCACCATGGTGAGGATTTTGGTGAAGAAGTCTTTCCAGTCCACGGCCTGGATGGCTTGGACCTTGACCTTGATTTCGGGGTGGACTTTGGCGAAGGCGTCGATGACCTTCTGGCGGGCTGCGGCGTCTGCGGCGGTGCCCATGATGGCGATACTGAGGCTGTTGTCTCCCCTGCCCGGAATGTCTGCTCCTGTGAGTCGCGGCCACGACGCCGCAGTTACTCCAACAATCCCGGCGCCGAGGGCTGTGAGGGCACTTCTGCGTGTGAATTGACGCAAAGCCCCATTGGTTCCCGACATGTAGATTCCCTTTCCTAACACGTGTTAGGTAGACTATGCTCGGCACCTAACACGTGTCAAGCGTCACAGGAATGTTGCAAGGGTCTCACGTCGGCCCGCCGCGCCGGTGCACACTTCACACGAGGCGTCCAGCGAATTGTGGCAGTCTTGAGAGAATGAGTTCCCAGCAATTCCGCACAAGCGGGAGGTCAAGCAAACGGCCGCTCCAAGCACGCGATGCCGGCTCCGGCACAGGATTCCTTTTCATCCTGGCCACCATCGCCAGCGTCGTAGGCCTTGCTGCGACCTACTACTTCTTCGTGCGCACCACCATGGGCCAGTTCATTGATGAGTCCGCATTGGTCGAAGCAACCGAGCTGGGTGGAACCGCGGGGCGCGCATCCACCAGCCTGCTGGATATGCTCCCCATGCTCTCCCTGGCCATTGCCACCCTCATGGTCATCTTTGTCACGGTAGCCCGGCGGCGGTGGACTGCTGCGGGAATCGCCGTAGTCGCCTGCATCGGAGCCAACGCGGCCACCCAGATCCTCAAATTCCTCATTCCAGACAGGCCCGACCGCGGAGTGCAGACGCTGGAGCTCAACTCGCTCCCCTCGGGGCACACCACCTTGGCCGCTTCCGCAGCGGCCGCCGTCTTCCTCATGGTCTCACCGCGCTGGCGCCCGCTGGCAGGCTTCCTGGGCAGCACCTTCGCAGTTGCCACCGGCGTCTCGACGCTCATCAACCAGTGGCATCGCCCGGCCGACGTCGTTGCGGCCTTCCTGGTAGTGGGCGCTGTAATGCTCCCGGCGGGCTGGCTCATCCTCCGGACCGGCAGCAGTTGGAACGCGTGGAAGGGATACGGCGAACACTGGGCAGCCTCCCGGCTCTGGGTATGGCTCACCGTTGCCGCCCTCCTGATAGCCATCGCAGTGGCCGGCTACTCCTTGATGCAGGTCATGCCCGGGTTGAGCGCCGACAGTACCGTCGACTACTTCTGGGCCGGCACCGCATTCATCGTGATCGCCGGCTATCTTTCGGCTCTGGGCGGCACTTGGCTGTTCGGCCTGGCGGCACGCAAAAGCTAAAGGCCCGCCCCCAGCCCTTTCACCGCGTCGACAGATCTACCCATGGCATCCCCGGATTCCTTGCATTACTATTAATCCAATCGTTGGAATAACAGTGCAAGATCCGAGGAGCCTTCATGTCTTCCACCCCCACCGCCAAGCTATGGACTCAACCCTCCGCCGGGCCAACTGCGATCCCCGATTCCCGGGACCTGGTTGTGGACCTTATCCGGGTCGCGTGCATGTTCGCAGTCGTGGCTGTCCACTTGCTCATGATGGGCATCAGTGTGGACGGGTCCGGCATTGGAGTCGGAAATCCGTTGACGTCCCTGAGCTGGTTCGCCCAAGGGACGTGGTTCGGTCAGGTCATGCCACTCTTCTTCGTGGTGGGCGGCTTCGCGTCACTGACTTCGTGGCGAAGCCTTCAGCGCCGCGGCGGTGACGCAGGCGACTACCTCCGCAACCGGGTGCTGCGGCTGGTCCGCCCCACGGTTGCCTTGTACGCGTTCCTCGCCGTTGCGTTGTGGAGTGCGACGGCGGCCGGCGTCCCCGGCGATCTGCTCACGGTTATCGCTGCGGGCGCCGGAGTTCAATTGTGGTTCCTGGCCGCATACCTCATCTGCCAAGCCATGGTGCCCACCATGGCCAAACTCCACAGCGTGTCACCCTACCGGACCATTGCGGCGCTGGCCGCGGGCGCCGTCGTCGTCGATGTTTTTCGCCTGGGCTTGGAGCACAATCCCTGGGGCTTCGACTCAAATCCGATCGGGCTGCTGAACATGGTGTTCGTTTGGGGGTTGCTGCAGCAACTTGGGTTCTTCTATGCGGACGGATTCTTTGATCGATTTGCGCGCTGGAAGCTGATTCTGGGAGCTGTGGCCTGTTACGTTGCGCTGGTTCCACTGACCCACGCCGGTCCGTACCCGGTGGACATGCTGACCAACCAAAACCCGCCGATGTTCCCGCTGATCCTTGTGGGTCTGGCCCATGTCCTCCTGGTCAAGGCCGTGTATCCCGTTTTGCAGGGGTTCGTGAGGGTCGGCTGGGTGCAAAAGACCATGTTCGTGGTCGGCAGCAGGGCCATGACCATCTACCTGTGGCACCTCCCGCTGATCATCGCGATGTTTGGCATCGCGCTGCTCCTCCGGCTTCCGTTCCCCGAGCCGGCGAGCGCCGAGTGGTGGTTGAGCCGTCCCCTGTTCTACGTGGCTGCATGGGCGCTTGTGCTCCTGGTGTCCACACCACTGGTCCGGCTGGAGCTAGCCAGCACCGCGCTCACTCCAGGTGCGGCCCGGCCCGCGATGTGGCGCATCCTGACGGGGACCGTATTGGCGATCATCCCGCCCTTCGTGGTGATGCGGACAGCGTTGGATACAGTCAACGCGACGTGGGGACTGGTGTTGCTTGTAGGTGCTGTGGCTTTGGTGACAGGCAACGTTCCTGCCCGGGCGTGGAAGTCGCCTGCCCTGGTGGCTTCCTGACCTCCTTTGTACGCCAAACGGCCGCAGAGCAACCTGATGGGGGTGTTCTGCGGCCGTTCTCTGTGGTCAGGACTGCTTGCTATGGCATGCGGTAGAGGAAGGCTGCCATGGCGTCGCGGTTGATGGGCTCGAGAGCCTTATAGACGAAGTTGCCTTCGCCGATCTGCCAACCTGTCGAAATGCCGGTGACCTTCATCCAGACCATCTCTTTGTAGAACTGCTGGTTCGGGTCAAGATCACTGAAAGGCGGAGTCGTGGGAGCTTCATAATCCGGTTTGTTAGCCAGACGGTAAAGGAAGGCCGCCATCGCATCGCGGTTGATGGGGTTCAGCGGCCGGTAAGTCCGAGATCCGTCCGATTCGGTCCAACCCGACGAAATGCCGCTATCGGCAAGCCAGGACATTTCCTTGTAGAACTGCTGGGTGGTCAGGACATCCTTGAACGGCGACTGCGCGGGCGGCGTGTAATCGGGAGATCCAGCCATCCGATACAGGAACGCAGCCATGGCATCGCGGTTGATGGGTGTTACCGGCCTGTAGGTGACCGACTGGTCCGCTTCAACCCAGCCCGTGGAGATTTTGCGATCCGCCAACCAGGACATTTCTTTATAGAACTGCTGGGTGGTCAGGACATCCTTGAATGGCGAAACGGCCGGTGCAGTGAAGTCCGGGCCCTTGCTGCTGAAGTAGGCCTTCCATTCGGAGGTGGCGCCGTTAAGCAGCGCCCAGCCTTCCTTCGGCTGGGCAGTGACCTTCACCTGGCCGCGGGCAGTGCGGGTACCGGCAACGACAGTTTTACCGTCCACCAGGTAATTCACTGACTCCGACTCCGGGATGGTGTAGCTGTCATTGGCCATGTATGGCTCTTCGTTGAAGACGACAGGCGCGGGGGTCACCGCTTTGTCTGCGGCGACAACGGTGGACGTGGGCTTGCTGGTCATTTGCAGCAACCAGTACGGCGTCTTTACGCCCGTTACTTCCACCGTCAGCGTGGAACCAACGTCCTCGCCTGTGAGTGTGTATTCCGGCAGGCTGGAAACGTTGTCGCCCGTGGTACCCGCCTTATGGCGCGTCCAGTTGTAACGCAATTCCACGGGTGCAGGTTCCCAGGTTCCGGCATCGACGGTCAGGGTGCTCCCGACATAGGCATTGCCAACAATGAGGGGAACCACGCCACTCAAAGTACCTGGAGTGACCTGCGCTGTGGGTTCGGAAGTAGCTGACACAGCCGGAACATAGGACTTAGTGGCAGTAACCGTCACCGTTATCGCAGCTTGGTGGTCGTCTGCCACCAAAGTGTAGGTGGGGTCAGTGGCACCGGCAATGGGTGCGCCCCATCGGTTCCACTGGTACGTCCATTGTGCAGACTCCACATTGGACCACGTGCCGCGGTCGGCGGTCAGGGTCTTACCCACTGCGGCCTCGCCGGCAATGGTCGGGGTTCCTGCAACGATCGGTGCTGCGTCCGCGGCCACCTGCTTCACCGTGGCGTTGGCGTCGACCAGACCCGAGCCGCACCCTGTGCAACCTGCTACCGGACGGGCATTGGCTTTCAGGCGCTGTTCGACGTCTGCAGGGGTGAGTGCGGGAAGCGTGGCAAGCATCATCGCGGCAACAGCTGCGACATGGGGGGCCGCCATGGAAGTACCGGATTTGAGGTAGTAATCCTCGATGGTGGCTGTATCAGCACCCTGGTTGAGCGTGGACACGATCCCGTTCAGTGCGTCTTTCGTCATGTCTCCGCCGGGAGCCATGACGTCCACGTTCGCGCCAAAGTTGGAGTAGTAGGCCCTCTCAGCGGTCCGGGTGCTTGCTCCAACCGTGATGACGTTGTTGCAGTTGGCCGGGCTGACCAGGGACGCGTCAACGTTCTCGTTGCCAGCAGCTACCACAACGGCTGTACCCTGGCTCCGGGCGAAGTCCAAGGCATTCTGGTAAGTGGCTGAGCAGGTCCCGCGGCCGCCCACGCTGAGGTTTATCACACGGGCAGGGTTGGCGTTGGCGGGGACGCTGGGCACCGCACCACCGGCTGCCCACCTGATACCGTCTGCGATGTCTGACGTGTAACCGCCGCAGGTTCCAATGGCTCGGATGGGCACGATCTTGGCCTTCGGAGCAACGCCGGCTACGCCCTTGTTGTTACCGGCAACTGCGGCGATGATGCCGGCGACGTGGGTGCCATGCCAGGACGACCGGGCACCTGCGCGCCCAGCTGCACACTGGTTGTCGGAGGTTGCGTCACCTTCGTCGCGGGGATTCGGGTCGCGGCCATCGCCATCACGGGCCGTCGTCGCGTTGGAGATCATGTCATACCCGGGCAGGACGTTTGCGTTCAGGTCGCTGTGGTCCAGGATACCGGTGTCGATGACGGCGACTGTGCTGCCTTCGCCCCGGCTGACATCCCACGCCCCCAAAGCATTGATGCCCCCTGTTCCCGCGCCAAGGCCCCACTGGAGGTTGTAGTAGGTGTCGTTGGGTGCCGTGGCCAAGGTCTGCATAATGGCATCGGGTTCGGCGTACTCTACGGCTGGGTCTGCGGCCAGTGTGGCCACCAGCGCGCTTGCCTCCTGGGCTGCGAGTTTACGGTCGGTTTTGACCACTTCCTCCCCGGTGGAGGTGGTCCGCAGGCTCTTGACGGGGACGCCCACAGCGTCGGCGGCTTCATTGAAGGACTTCTGCGGGTCCACGGACTGGATCCCCGCGCGCTCCTTGAACTTCACAATGAACTGGTCTGTCGGAGTTGCCGGAATGGTTGATGTCACCGGCAGAGGCGCGGCGCTGGGAAGCGGCGGCGCAGGCGTGTCGACAGCTGCGGCCGGGAGTGCAGGCAGGGCTGCGCCCACCATGGCCACGACACTGAGAAGGATTAAACGAGAACTAACCACGGCTTTCCGCTGGTTACGCATATACAGTCGCCCTTTTGCTCAAAACGCCCCCCAAAGAGCGCTGAAAAATGGCCGCGAGCGCAGCCAAAAATGAGTTTAGCCAAGAATTTGAGATTCCTGCGAATCTCCTGTGGGACTTTGAGCTGACCGTTTTGGCGCCACGGGCCGGCTGCAGGTATTCCTGCAACCGGCTCAGGTTGATATTCGCGGTTCGCCCTACGGCATGCGGTAGAGGAACGCCGCCATGGCGTCGCGGTTAATGGGTGAGAGCGGGCGATAGGTCCGGCCACCGTAGGCGTCCGTCCAACCGGAGGAGATCTTCTGCTCAGCCAGCCATGCCATCTCTGTATAGAACTGCTGACTGACAGCTACATCCTGGAACGGTGAAGTGTACGGCGGCCCATATTGGGGTGACCCAGCCAGCCGGTAAAGGAAGGCTGCCATGGCGTCACGACTGATTGGAGTAACAGGCCGATACGTCAGGCTCTTGCCATTTTTTAACCCAGCCCATCGGAAGCCAGCCGACAACTGTTAAATGAAGTCAGTCGCTGGTGACGTTGAACTAACCTGGGCCTTTCAATCAGAGCGCGCACCTTGCGGCAACTATGGGCGGAGGACAGGAGGCCACCTCCAATCTGAAGCCAAGCTTCCAGGGAGTAACGCGCATCAGCCTCCTCGCCACAGTGCCGGCGACGCGGTTGAGTCAGCGTAACCTCGTCCCATGAGGGAGAGAGACGCCCGGCACCCTTCTGCAGGTGGTGGTGGCTTCCGGCTTACTAGAACGGGGAAATCGTGGACCGCGGCGGTTCTAATCTGGTTTCGTGAGCGTCGTGGAAGATTGCTCCCAAGCATGCTACTCCTGGCTAGCTCGTAGCGCTTGGCGGATCGAGGGTTTTCCTGCCCGCTCGCTGTGATGGCTTAGAGATCCGTGCCACGAAAATGAAGAAGGAGGCTACCGGGTAGCCTCCTTCTCGACATGCGGGATTGTCTACTTTGAGCCGAATTTGGTGTTGTAACGATACATGAACGCGGCCATCGCATCGCGGTTTACCGGTTCCAACGGGCGGTAAGTTTTAGTCTGGTCGGCTTCGCTCCAGCCAGTGGATATTCCCTGCGCTGCAAGCCAGGTTATTTCCTTATAGAACTGTGCCCCCGCGGGCACGTCGGCGAACGGTGAAACCGCTGGTGCCGTGAACGCTGGTTTTCCAGCCAACCGGTACATGAACGCCGCCATCGCATCCCGGTTTACCGGCTGAAGTGGGCGGAAAGTAACCGAACCGTCGGCTTCGGTCCATCCTGTGGATATCCCGTTCTCCGCCAGCCACCGGATCTCAGTGGAGAACTGAGAGCCTGCTGGGACGTCAGAGAACGTTGGCGTGCTTCCACCAGGGGTGGCATAGCTCAAAGTCCCTAGGTCCGTGTTCTTGCCTACCGTTACCCCGACGGGCATCGCATTGGCTTCCGTTAAGGTGTTTCCTGAGAAGATGGGCCCGGGTGTGGCTGCGAGCATATTGGCCGAGACCAGGTAGTTCCCTGTGCTTAGGCCTGTAACTTTAAATGTCCCATCGGCTGCAGTCTGGGCACCACGTGTCGCGAGTGACCCGTCCTTGGTATACACGCGTATCGGGACATTGTTGAGCGGGGTACCAGCTGAGCCGATGATTTTTCCCGTCAATGTTCCACCAAGTTGCGCTGTTGCGTTGATGTTTGAAACCGTTTGTCCTGCGGTGACTGTAACGGGCGTGGCAGCTGCGGCTCCCTTTGATTCGGGAAGATTTTTGTAAAACTGCCCCTCTGAAGTCGTGGCCACGCCACTTGAGCGGTTGAACTGTACTTTGTATGTTCCCGGGAACAGGCCATTGATCGTAAACGAGGCGGAGCCAGGTGAGGCCTGGCCAGCTCGTATCAGCTGTCCGTCTGCCGAGATAGCCTGCACGTCTGCGGTCTTGTCTGCTGCTGGCGGAGTTGCCGTTCCGGTAATAGTTGCGGCCTTGACCGCGACATCACTCAGTCCGGTCAGCTTCTGGGCTGCGGAAACGGTTACTGCCGGTGATGAATCTGCAATCGGAACTCCGCCGTGCCACATGTTGGCGTAGGTGGAGACGTTGAAGGACGAGAATCTGAGCTTGTAGGTTCCGGCCTCGAGGCCGCCTACTGTGTATGTTCCTCCCGACGTGATTTCTGCAGAACCTGCATACGAGTTCGGGGTAGTAGTGGACACGGCTTCGACGTAGCCGTTGAAGGGGTCACCGCCTGTTGGCACAGACAGGATGCCGGAAATGAAAGCTGCAGGTTTGAGCGTTTGATTGACTCCCGTAGCCGTCGTGCCCTCGGAAATCGCGATGTCCTTGGGTTGGGACGCGCCTGCCGTGTATCGGGCAGGAACCACAGGTGAAGGCTCGATCCTGGCAGAAAACGATACTTGATATGTTCCAGGGGCAAGCGGCCCTACTTCGAAGGTACCGTCGGCGCTGGGTGTTGCTTCGTCCGAGTAAGTGCTCGAACCAGCCGAGACACTGATGTCCTTGGCGCTTACGCCCTCGGGAAGTGCTACTGCGCCCCGAATTTTACCCCCTGCCTTCAGCGCCTGCGTGATGCCGGTGACAGATTGGCCCTCTCCGACATCGATGACGGTTGCAGCACTGAAAGTAAGACCCCCGTAGAACGTGCGGTAGACCTGCTCAGGACCACCATTGGTGCTGAAATTCAGTTTGTATTTGCCCGCTTCGAGGCCCGTCAAAGTGAACTTACCGTCGGCAGAAATAGGCAAATACTTGTAGGTCGGCCCGCTTACGGTGTTGACCGCTAGGCCTGTGACGTCTACGCCGGCAGGAACGGTGACGGTCCCCGAGATGCTTCCAGTGGCTGCCGCGGAAGCCGGTATGGCAATGCCGGCCGGGAGCGTGGCTAAGATAGTCAGCGCGGCGAGCATTAATCCGAGCCGTAAACGGACACGGGAATGAGTCCTCATAATGTCTCCATGGGTGCGAACGGACAAGCCGCAAATCAGCGACTCTGGCGCAATGCTAGCTTGCTGCGGAAGTACCGTCGAGACATCGTGATTGTATGAAGTGGAGAGCCATGCCCCGGACACTTTCTAACCAAAAATCGCAGGCTTTCGCGCCCATCCTTCTGGTAATAATGACGGTTTTTGCTTTTGTTCCTGATGGACTTTTCCGCTTTGCGTTACCAAAATTCACAGTCTTGACAGCGGCATGTGTTGTGGCGCTTGCCAGCAGTTCCCGTATCCGTGTGGCTCCCGGCGTCGTATGGGCCGCTGGTCTAGTGTTCGTAGCCTTTACTGTCCGCATAGTGGCGACGGACGGTTTCGGCCCCGAGTTTTGGGGCAGATGGCCTCGCTACGAAGGCGTGCCCGCCATCATCACTTATCTTGTGCTCCTTCTGGTCGGAGCAAAAACCCTCGGTTCCGGTTCTGCTGCTTCGAATAGGACCTTGTGGAGACGATGTCTGGCACTGGCAATGCTTCTATTGGCTCTTCTGACAACATTGGAAGCCACCGGGGTGGAGATTCTTGGCAACACCAGCAGTTTCCGATATGGTGCGACTCTCGGTAACGCTACTGACATGGGAATTGTGGGTCTGACAGGCTGTCTGGCGTTGCTCCCGTTTGCCCTATGGAAAGTAACACCTGGGGACATTTTGGGTTCCGCGGCCGGAGCGATGGTCGCCATTGCTTCCGGTTCGCGCGCTGTAATCATCGTGCTGATTGTTGTGGGCCTGGGCATGCTTGGATACCGGATGGTACAACGTTGGAAGTCGTCCCGTTCCGCCAAAGGCTCCTTGTGGTTTGCCGCCGCTGGAGTCACGTGCGTCGCAACGATATTTGCCCTACCCGCTGTCCGGGATCGACTGCTCATCTCGTCTACCGTCACAGGACGCCTGGATCTGTGGGCAGATACATGGGCACTAATCCGCTCCAATTGGCTATGGGGAATTGGTCCGGGACACTTCGTCGATTCCCTTCCGCGTTTCCAGAGCCAAGGCTTCGCAGCCCGAGTCGGCACCGACTTCCCTGCGGACAGCCCCCACCTGATCCTGTTGCAGTGGTGGACCGACGGCGGTGTCTTCCTCGTAATCGCAAACCTACTACTCTGTGCCGCGGTAACTTGGCTGGCCTTCCAAAACATTCGGCGCGCCCACTTACTTGACGACCGGCTCTTCCTGTTTGGATCCCTCGCCGCCGTTGTCGCATTTGCCGTGGTCCTCTTCACCCACTTCCCGACTCCCGGAACAACAGCACTCGCAGGTCTCTGCGCCGGATCACTTTGCGTCGGGATCCCTTCGAAGAAACAAAAACCCTCTGTGAGAAAGCCCAACAGTCAGGAGCACACCCTGTCGCCCACCCGCGGTACACGAGTTCTCGTGAGCGCAGGGAGGGTGGGAGCGATTGGAGGGTTGGCTGCCTTCATGGTCGTTGCGGGCATGGCCACCGTCGGCGAGCTCTACTTGAAGAGTGGGAATGATTCAGTCATCAACGGGCAGCTTGCCGAGGCGGCAAAAGACTTCCAGACAGCTGAGAGTGCCCGGCCATGGGATTCAGACGTGGCGCTGCTTGCCGGTCAGGCATTCGCAGGACGTGCAGCAGCAGGCGATTCCGCCGCCGCCTCCCTCGCCGTGGATTGGTCCACCCGTTCGCTGCGGTCGACGCCAGATTCCATCGAATCGCTGACGTCGTTGGCAGTGGGCCAACTCGCACTTGGATCTATTAGGGACGCCCAGAGGACGTTGGCAAAAGCGCGGGAACTCGCTCCAGTCAATTCCCAGGTCCTCATTCAATCCGGAATCGCAGAACACTTAGCCGGTCACAGATCCGCAGCCCTTGCATACGTGAGAAAGGCGATAGCGTTAACTCCGACGCCGGAAGAAGGTCGAGCAATTTTGGAAGCCCTCCTGAAAGAACCATCAACCCAGTAAACTTTCTGCGTAATGAGTTCCACTCGGTGAACGCGCGTCCATGTGGAAGAACAGCATATCGACCAAGTAGTCGTCCTCAGTCGACGGCAAAGCTAACTTGCCGCCGACGAATGAAAACCTGGTTCGAGTTCACGCAGAGTTTTGGCGACGCGGCTTGTCAGGGCAAGCTCATGGTCCCGTCCAACGACTTCCCCTGTCGTCCCGAGAAATTCAAGGTTGCAGGAAAGTTGTAGAAGTGCTGGGCGAGCTGGGAAATGGCCTAACTAGCCGTTGGGCAATGTTTGCGGGTGCCGCACCGGTCCTTTCCAGTGGTCTTGTTTAGCAGCAGTCAGCGGAGTCACCGTATTCAACAGTTGCGGCGTACAAGTCCTTGCCGCGCCGGTGTCCAGCTTGTCGAGGAGCACTGTGATTTGACCCATGGCAACTGTTCAAAAGTCTGCTGGACAATTGAGGCGGCTCGGCCCGAGGGAATCTACGCATCTAAAAGTGGTTGGATCCTGATCGGCCTTCAGCTTCGGGCAGTCAGACGCGCGACCCGGACGCTTCCCTTGAGCGAAGCCAGAAAATCGATGGAGCATGAAGACAGGCCCAAGGTGCGCAAGTTTGTCGTCAGTCCACCCTACCGATCGGCAAGTGTGCAACAGCGAGCCGCATTCCCTAGGCATATCATCTCAGGCGCCCTTACAGAGGTGTGAGTCGTGGCGTTGGCACGCGGGAATCGGGGTCACCGCCGGAGATTTCGGACGTCCGGGGAAGTAAGGCTGCCATGCGTGACAGCTAAGGTGAGTGAACGACTCTCTCGACGGGCACCGCCTGCTTGCGCCCTGACCTTGTTCATCAACAGGCAGTAACCATGTGCCGTCTAGATTACATAGGCCCTTCTTACGGCTTATTTGGCAGGAGCCGGTGCGGTGTCCACCACACGGCGTTTCACATCATGCCGGGTAGTTTCGGTTTGGAATCCACAACATGACAATGCCGCTGCCCAGTCCCCCCGACAAGTAGCCAACTCCTCGAAGCAAGCCCGCAACAGCTCCTTTGGCGGTGGAGTGTGCCCGTCGCCAGTGTCAGGTCCCCAGCGATCCATCAGCATGAAGAGGTTCTCCGATTCGCCCACGACATCCAGGAACGGGGTCTGGTGATTCTGAATATGGAACCAATCTTTAGCGTTCTGGATCAGGGCGACGGTGTGTCCAAAACCGGCAGCATATGACGGCAGCAGGTCGTGAGCCACGGTTCCCGGTAGCTCAGACACGTCTCGGCCTTCCATCTCCCAGGCGTGAGTCATGTACCTTCCTACAGCTCCCGGATAGAAGCGGGAGATTGAAGTCTGGGGATTGACCGCAAGCGCAAGCGACGTCGTGAAGTACCTCGACAATGCCAGGCTGGCGTATCCGCCGCCAGAGCTGCCAAAGAAGATCACGTTGTAACCTCCAGTCGCCCGTACGATGCGTCTGATGACGTCCGCCAACGTTTCCTGGAGGTCTGGCTGTTCGCTCGATCCGGCGTACCACGCGAGATTGAGGTCAGCGGACTTCCTAAGGCTGGGATCTGAAATGAAGATCCGGTTGACGGACAGCCCGTCGGTCACGCCTTTACCCAGGAACCACGGCAGACGAACATCTTTCTCAGCTGCGCCATGGAAACACACCAGCGTTGTATCCGAGTTTGAGGGCAGGTTCAGGACTTCGATGGGCAAGCCCCGGTACTGAATTTCAATCAGTCCCTCGGGTACATCCTCCGCCGAGAGGAACGCCTGAAGGTCTTGGAAGGAAGTCGGGACGGGTGTATCAGCGGGCTGGTTGTCTGGCACCACGGTAGTCTAACCGTGACATCCCTTGAGCCCTGAATCCGTTCGAACGCTGACCTCCTTAGTAGTTACGGCGGTGCTTCAGCCTCGGAATCGCGACGGCGAACACCGCCGCCGCTGCGAACCCCAGTATCCCGGTGGCCCAGACGCCCAGGGACAAGGAGACCGCGGCCGTCAACCCGGACAGCAGCACCGGTCCCCCAGTTGCCCCCGAATCTGCGATGAACCTCCAAATGCCAAGAAAATGACTGCGGCCGTTGTCCGGTGAGAAGTCGGCACCCAACGTCATGATCAGCCCCGAGCTGATGCCGTTGCCAAATCCGATCAGCAGGGCGGCCAGTAGCAAGGAGACGAATCCGCCAGTGAAGGGGATCAATATCAGCGCTGTGCCCATGATCAGCGTGGACGGGACAGCTACCCATTGCCTGCCCTTCCTGTCCATCAGCTTTCCCGCCGGATAGAACACCAGCATGTCGATCGCCCCGGAGAGCCCGAAGAGCAGCGACGCGTGTGTGGCGTCGAGCCCCAGGTGATCCGCCCACAGCGGGATAACAACTTGTCGCGATGCCCTCAACGCGCTCAGCAGGAGGATCCCGAAACCAACGGTCAGGAACACTCCCGCGTGCGAAACGGCGACGCTCCGCAACGTCGACGCCGGAGGGCGGGGACCGCCGTCGGACGTTTCAGGAGCCACCAGATCCGGAATGGTGAGCGACAAGGCTGCAGCCGCCATCATGCCCGCGAAGCCCACCCAGTAGGCCCCGCTGATACCGGCGAACTGCATCACGCCAGCACCGACGAAGGGCCCAATGAAGATGCCGATCCTGGTCACGCCGCCCAAGGTGGAGAGGGCGCGTGCCCGGAAGATGACCGGGACGGCTTCGGTGAGGAACTTTTGCCGGGCGAGGTTGAAGACGCTGGCCGACATACCCACCAAGGTCATGGACACTGCCAACAACCACAGGCCGTTCTCCACCTGGGGCGCGAAGGCTGATGCGCCCAAGGCAAGGGCACCCAAAGCGCCGGCCCCAACGATGGACCAACGTTCGCCGAACTTCTCCGTGATGATCGACGCCGGGATGTTGAAGAGCCAGGAGCCTATACCGATGAGCGTTACTACCAGCGCCGATACTGCAACGGAAGCGCCAAGGTCGCGTGCCGAGAGAGCGATGACCGGAAGGACCGCACCTTCTCCAATACAAAACAGCAGCGCGGGCCCGAAGGCCGGGAGTGCGATGCTGCGCAGGCTGAAAGTTTGGTTTGTCTGGGTCTCGGTCATCCCTTTCATCCTAGGACTGCGGTAGCCGCAAGCAGGGTCAGCATGACGTTTCGCAATGCACGCACCAATGCGATTGCACACTGACCACCTCGCAGGTGTTGGGGGGGGGGGGGGCCCCCCCCCCCCCCCCCCCGCCGCCGTCGTATTTAATCCAGGAGCGTCAGAAGGTGGGGTCCGGGTTCGGGTGCGGCGGCACGGGGCCTGGATCGGGAGTGGGC
>NZ_JBFPFP010000006.1:0-385379 GCF_047977885.1 Arthrobacter sp. LFS091 | reverse complement strand
GTGGGGGAAACGCCCGGTCCCATTCCGAACCCGGAAGCTAAGACCCACAGCGCCGATGGTACTGCACCCGGGAGGGTGTGGGAGAGTAGGACACCGCCGGACACACATTAACAGGGGAGCCCCGATCACGACGGTCGGGGCTCCCCCCATTTAACACCCCAACAGCTCAGGTACTGTCGTGGGATGAATCTCACCCGGAACATCCCCTTTGACGCCGCCCACACCGCGGACGGGCGCGGGCCATTGACCTTGCGCCCGTTGGAGTTCCAGGATGCCGGCCCTTTGGCCGCTGCCTACACGCGGAACCGTGAGCACTTGGCCCCATGGGACCCCCAACGGAGCGAGGAGTTCTTCAGCGAAGTTGGTCAGGCCAGGGACGTGGAAGCCAAACTGAACCTGTTCGCTGCCGGCAGCGAGGTGCCCTGGGTCCTCACCGCAGGCCTACGGATCATCGGAAGATTCACGCTCTCCGGCCTCGTTCGCGGACCGTTTCTCAGCGCGAACATGGGGTATTGGATTGACCAGGAGTTCACGGGCAGAGGCCTGGCATCTGCCTCCGTGGGTCATGTCCTGACCATGGCTGCGGATGAGTTGGGACTCCATCGCGTGCAAGCCGCGACCCTGGTCCACAACCTGGCCTCGCAGGCGGTACTCAAGCGCTCCGGGTTCGAGCGGATCGGGATGGCGCCAGAGTATCTGCAGATCGCCGGTAAGTGGCAGGATCACGTTCTCTTCCAACGCATCCTGTTCTGACAGGACCGGACGACTGCTCCCTGCCGACGGCGAAGGGTACGCCAAGGGCGTAAAGCGGTCCCAAAAACCCCTAAATTGCGGTGATTTTGGTCAAAAAGGCGCGGAAACACGCGGAATTTGCTGGCCATGGCTGCCCAAGCTGGTAAGTTTTCGAACAGTGGCTTGCTCGCATTCCGCTTGAAAGCTCAAAAACGTATGAGTCCAGGAGGACGTAAATGGCTAAGAACCGTAGTGAACTCGTTGCAGAGGTAGCAGGCAAGGCTGGCACCAGCCAGGCAGCAGTCAACTCCGTGCTCGATGCACTGTTCGAGGTTTTCGAGACTTCTGTCGCCGCTGGCGAAAAGATCACCATCCCGGGCTGGCTCGCAGTTGAGCGCACCGACCGTGCAGCTCGCACCGGCCGCAACCCGCAGACCGGCGAAACCATCCAGATCGCAGCCGGCCACAGCGTCAAGCTGACCGCTGGCTCCAAGCTGAAGGCAGCTGTCGCCAAGAAGAAGTAATTACTCTTCGGCGAACGCCTTGAAGGGACGGCAACCTGATGGTTGCCGTCCCTTTTGCTGTTAGTTAATGCACATAGCGCGCCTTACGATTCGCAGCCCGGGAGCGGGTAGCGGACAATGGATAGGTGCCGTCAGCAAGAAGCTCCGCAACTGCCCCTTCGCCCGTTCCTAAGCCGGGAACGCGTGGAGGTGACTCCGTCGCGGGAATTTCCATTCCATGGCAGCTGGCCGGCTTGGCGGTCTTGTTCCTGGTTCTGGCCGGGGCACTGATCTTCTCCGGCGCTGCCGCAGCCCGGCAGGTCTCCGATCCCGGCGCTCTGGTCCGATGGGGTCTTCCCATTGCAAAAGCCGTACACAACATTTCTGTGGCCACCGTCGTGGGTGGGCTGATCTTCGCCGTCGGCATCCTGCCCAAGAACCTCGGCGGCTCCCGGTCACGGGAGAAGGACCTGGACGCTCCGGAGCATCCGGCGTTTACCCGGGCCCTTGGAGTTGCTGCGGCCGCCGGTGCCGCCTGGACGTTGTCGGCCGTAGCGGTTCTCGTTCTGACGTACGCGGATGTCGCTGGCCAGGGACTCTCCGGTGACGCCGAGTTCACTCGGGCGTTGGTGTATTTCATGACCGACATCGACACCGGTAAGGCGTGGCTCGCGGTCACCATTATCGCCGCAGTGGTCACCACGGCACTGTTCGGCGTCAGGTCATTGACGGGCCTGGCTTTCACTCTTCTTTTGGCCCTTATTGGTCTCGTTCCTACTGCCCTCATTGGGCACTCTTCAAGCTCCAGCGACCATGAAGGTGCCATCAACTCCCTGGGCCTTCACCTGGTGGGAGTCTCAACATGGGTGGGTGGCATCATCATGCTCGCCGTCCTGTCAGGACTCCTCACGGGTTCACGAAGCCAAGGGCGCCCGGACATCACGGAGCAAACCCTCCGGCGCTTCTCCGCCCTGGCAGGCTTCGCGTTCGTTCTTGTGTTCGCCTCGGGTGTCATCAACGCAGCCATCCGGGTCACCAACCCGGCGGACCTTTTCGGTTCGCCTTACGGCCAGCTGATCGTCGCCAAGGCGCTGGCCACCCTGGTCTTGGGCGGCATTGGTTTCATGCACCGTCAGTGGGTCATCCCCCAGCTCGGCAAGGGCGGTTCGATGTCCGCGCGCCGCGTGCTGTGGCAGTTGGTGCTGGTTGAACTGCTCGTGATGGGTGCGACGTCGGGCCTCGCCGTGGCGCTTGGGCGCTCGGCACCACCGCAGCCCACCACCTACGCGCCGGACGCGTCGCCGTCGTTCATCCTCTCCGGCTACGAGCTGCCTCCCGAACTGACGCCCGAGCGGTGGCTCACTGAGTGGCGTTTCGACTGGCTGTGGGTAGGTGTAGCGCTCTTTGGCGCAGTCACGTACGTCATGGGCGTCGTAAAGGTCCGCAAGCGTGGAGACAAGTGGTCCTGGTTCCGGGCTGCGAACTGGACGATCGGCCTGGTGGTACTCACGTACATCACGTCAGGTCCGCCCGCTGTCTACGGCAGGGTGCTGTTCTCCGCGCACATGGTGGACCACATGGCCCTCACCATGGTGGCGCCGATCTTCCTGGTCCTCGGGGCGCCGGTAACCCTCGCCTTGCGCGCCCTCCCGGCCAGGGGCGAAGGAGCCCAGGGCTCCCGGGGACTGCGCGAGTGGTTGCTGTTGTTTGTCCACTCCAGGTTCTCGCAGATCGTCACCCACCCGCTGTTCGCCGCAGCGAACTTCGCAGGGTCGATCGTTTTGTTCTATTACTCGGATCTCTTCGGCCTGGCGATGCGCGAGCACGTTGGCCACGAGCTGATGAATGTCCACTTCCTGCTGACCGGATACATCTTCGTGCTCAGCATGATCGGCAGCGACCCGCTGCCGCGCCGTGCCCCTTATCCAATGCGCCTGCTTCTGCTGCTGGCCACGATGGGCTTCCACGCCTTCTTCGGCGTGGCCATCATGGGTGGTACGGGCCTGCTCGCCGCGGACTACTTCGGAAACCTCGGCCGTGCGTGGGGCCCGTCGGCCTTGGGAGACCAACAACTGGGTGGAGCCGTGGCCTGGGGCATCGGCGAGATACCCACGCTGCTGGTGGCGATCGGGGTGGCTGTCATGTGGTCCCGTTCCGATGAGCGCGAGACCCGCAGGGTGGACCGGGCGGCCGACAGGAATAACGACGCCGATCTCAGTGCTTACAACGATATGTTTGCCCGCCTGGCTGATCGTGACGCCAAGATGGCGGGCCGGAGCACGCAACCTGCCCGGACGGACCCCACCACGGACCCCGCCGGGCAGACTGAACCACAAACCAAGCTGGAAGGACGCTGATGAGCGAAACCGTACGCACCCAACTCCGGGTCCGGGCCTCCGAACTGGAGGGCCGCGGCTGGCTCAACACGGGCGGCAAGTCACTGGATCTCGAATCCCTGCGGGGAAAGATCGTGCTGCTCGACTTCTGGACGTTCTGCTGCATCAATTGCCTGCACGTCCTGGATGAGCTCCGCCCGCTCGAGGAAAAGTACTCGGACGTCCTGGTGACGGTAGGCGTGCACTCGCCCAAGTTCGAACATGAGGCCGATCCGGTGGCCCTGGCATCAGCCGTTGAACGCTACGAAATCCACCACCCGGTCCTTGACGACCCGGAGCTTGCCACCTGGAAGGCCTACACGGCCCGCGCGTGGCCAACGCTCGTCGTGGTCGATCCGGAGGGCTACATTGTGGCCCACCTGTCGGGCGAGGGCCACGCAGGCGGCCTGGCCGTGCTCCTGGAGGAGCTCGTAGCCGAGCACGAAGCCAAGGGAACCCTCCACCGCGGCGACGGTCCGTACGTGGCTCCAGAGCCGACGTCGGGTACGTTGCGCTTCCCCGGGAAGGCCACCCAACTGGCCAATGGCAACTACCTCGTGGTGGACTCCGGTCACCACCGGCTGGTGGAGCTCCGCCCGGACCTTGAGACCGTGGAGCGCGTTATTGGCTCGGGGACCAAAGGCTACTTGGACGGACAAGCTGAGATCGTTCAGTTCAACGAGCCGCAGGGCGTAGCTTTGCTCCCGTCTGAGCTCGCATGGAAGCTCGGATACGACGCCGTGGTGGCCGATACGGTCAACCACCGGCTGCGCGGAGTGACGCTCAGTTCCGGCTATGTGCAAACCGTTGCGGGCAACGGAGTGCAGCGCCTGCTGGACGCCGGTCCCGCCCGGGTCACCGACTCGGGTGCGGGTACGTGGTCCGAACACCACGACGACGGTCCGGCCGACTTTGCGGCGGACTCCGTGGACGTCGGAGCACTGGGACTTGGCACTGAAGTTTCCCTGTCCTCGCCCTGGGATGTGGTCTGGAGCCAGAAGCTGCAGAAGGTCGTCATTGCGATGGCCGGAACCCACCAGATTTTCGCTTTCGACCCCCTGACCAACGAGGTTTCGATCCTTGCCGGTTCCGGGCTTGAAGGCCTGTTGGACGGCAAAGCCGAGGAAGCCTGGTTCGCCCAGTCGTCCGGCCTTGCGATCGACGCGGACGACAACATCTGGGTTGCCGATTCTGAGACGTCCTCCCTGCGCCGCCTGGTTCTCAGCGACTCCGGCGTGACCGTCGAGACCGCTGTAGGCAAGGGCCTGTTCGACTTCGGGTTCCGCGACGGTGACTTCGCGGAGGCCCGTCTCCAGCACCCCTTGGGCGTCACGGTCCTCCCTGACGGTTCAGTGGCCATTGCCGATACGTACAACGGCGCCGTTCGCCGGTACGACCCCGCCGCCAAGTCTGTCTCCACGTTGGCGAGGGGCCTCGCCGAGCCGAGCGACGTCGTCGTGGTTCAGGTGGAAGGCAGCGAGCCGTTGCTTGTCGTGGTGGAGTCGAACAAGCACCAGCTGGTCCTGGTTCCCATCCCGAAGGAAGCCCAGCAGGTGGACGAGGGCGCGTCGCAAACGCACCGCCCCAAGAGCCCTGTCACGCCGGGAAACCTTGAGCTTGCCGTGCGGTTCAAGGCCCCCACAGGCCAGAAGCTTGATGATCGCTGGGGTGACCCGACGCAGTTGAAGATCTCCTCCACACCCCCTGAGCTGCTGGTTTCAGGTGGAGGGACGTCGGTGGGCTTGCTCCGTACCCTTGAACTGTCTGCCGACGTTCCCGAGGGCATCCTGCACATCACGGCACGTGCTGCCGCGTGTGATGGACCCGAGACCGAAGACGGCGAAATCCCGGACCACGCTGCGTGCCACCTCTATCAGCAGGATTGGGGCATTCCCGTGGTCCTGCAGGCCGATGGCGAGTCCGAGTTGGTGCTGGACCTCCGCGGCATGGACTAAGAACCCACGGACAGGCCTCAGAACGTCAGCATGGGCGTCACCGTCACGGTGTCGCCGCTGACGTCCAACTGGGTGGTGAAGCTGAAGTCGTGCTCAACGCTGAGGTCTTTGCCTGCGCCCGTGAAGAGGTCGATTTCGCGGGCGGTCAGCGTTGCCTTGCCATTCAAAGGCGCTACGACCCACTTGCCGCCAAAGGGCTCAATGGTGACCTTGGGGTATTCCGTGATGGCCCATTTGATGGTTCCGTCCACTACCCGGGCATTGCTGACGTGGTAGAAGGGGCAGTCCGGCTGGAGGCGTTGCTGTTCCGTCGCCTGGACGGCGCACGTGTCCAGGAACTCCTTGACTTTGCCCGCGACGGCGTCATTCATGGCCTTCGTGGACCGCGTCAAGAGGTTCAGGGGCGCTTGGCCGCCGTCGCGGGAGGACACGAGGGCGGAAGCCGGCGGAGCCTCGAAATAGGTGCCGTTCAGGCTTGCTTCGTATTTGCCGGGGAAGAAAACGGCGAAGGTGTTGCGGCCGTTGGGCATGTTGACGGGGACGCCGTTGAGCGTTGCTTCGCTGGCATTCACCACGGTGACGTCAATGGTGGGCAGGGTGGTGGGCACGAAGGCCCACTTGGTGAAGAACAGCCACTGGGTTCCGGTCCGCTCCATCAAGAACTCGGTGTGGAGGCGGTTGCCGTCCAGGGTGTATTCCACGGGTACGGCCATCCGGTTGCTGCCACGCGCTTCGGGGTTCCCCACCTTGACGTCTGACATCTTGGAGGCGGCGGTTTGTAGCGCAGTTCCGTCCAGCATTGCGGCGTTGGCGCTGGGAACTTTGGCCCTCAGCAGCCCCAGTGCTTGTGCGCCGTCACCCTTTTGCAGGGCTTGGAGGTATTCCTTGACGGGCTGTTGGGGACTGGCCACCGAGGAGCTCACCAGGTTGATGCATACTATGGCTCCGGCGGCAGCAAGCATCAGACCGAGCAGCCACCCGGCTGCGGTCCTGACCATCGCTTGACTCAACTGCACGCCCTTTACGTTACCTGCCGCAGCCGAAATCACTGTGCACGAAGGCGTCGGAGCGACTTATGTCCACCGTGTGGAGAAGGCACGACGGCGGGCGGCAGCTTATGGTGCCGCCGCCCGGGCCCGGCGAAGAGGGTTAGCGACGCCGGCGCGAGGAGGTGCCGAAGACACCCCGCATGAGGTCACGGCCAAGCTGGGTGCCCATGGACCGGACCATGCTCTTGAGGCCACCGCCCAACGCACCTCCCAAGGCGCCGGCGATGTCACCAAACATTCCGTCCTGTGGGTTGGGTGCCGGGGCAGGCGCGGGAGGGGCCGGCATGGGCGGGGCCGGGTAGGACTCGGGGGTGGAAGGCCGGGAGCTTGGACGGCCGAGGATTTCCTCCTCGATACGGCGGGCTTCGGCGTCGATGTCTGCCTGCGATGTTCCCGTGGAGGAAGCCGGCGCGGGCGGCAGGCCCGGTGCGGGGTCGCCTGTGGAGGCGGCAACCTGGCCGTTCAGCTTCTCGTACGCGGAGACGTTGTCCACCGCGGTACCGTACTTCGACAACAGCGCGGACGCAGCCACCGTGCTCCGGATGAGCTCGTCGGTGCTGGGTCCCATGACGGACTCGGGCGCCCGGAGGCGGGTCAGGGCAACAGGCGTGGGAGCTCCTTTTTCGTTCATGACGGTGATGACAGCTTCGCCGATGCCGGCGGAAGTCAGTGTTTTCTCCAGGTCGTAGTCGCTGACCGGGAACGTGGACACCGTGGCTTTGAGCGCCTTGGCGTCCTCGGGGGTGAAGGCCCGCAGGGCGTGCTGCACCCTGTTGGCCAGCTGGCCCAGGATGTCGGCGGGAACGTCTTTGGGAGTTTGGGTGACGAAGAAGATGCCCACGCCTTTGGACCGGATGAGCCGGACTGTGGTGGTGATGGCTTCAAGGAACGCCTTGGAAGCGTCGTTGAAGAGCAGGTGGGCCTCATCCAGGAAGAAGACCAGTTTGGGCTTGTCCAGGTCGCCGGCTTCGGGCAGGTCTTCGAAGAGGTCGGCGAGGAGCCACATCAGGAAGGTTGAAAACAGCAGGGGCTTGGTCTGCAGCGTCGGGAGTTCCAGGCAGCTGACCACTCCGCGGCCGTCCGGTGCTGTGCGGAGCAGCTCGGCGGTATCGAACTCCGGTTCGCCGAAGAATTTCTCCATGCCCTGTGCTTCCAATCCCACCAGTTCGCGCAGGATCACACCGGCCGTGGCTTTGGAGAGGCCGCCCAGGTTTTCGAGCTCCGCTTTGCCCTCGTCGGAGGTGAGGAACTGGATGACGGCACGGAGGTCCTTGAGGTCGATCAGTTCAAGGTTTTTCTGGTCGGCGAAGTGGAAGATCAGCTGGAGGCTGGACTCCTGGGTGTCGTTGAGGTCCATGATGCGCGAGAGCAGGATGGGCCCGAAAGAGGTAATGGTGGCGCGGACCGGGATGCCGTTGCCGTCGCCACCGAGCGACAGGAACTCAACGGGGAAGTTCTTCGCGGACCAATCCTGGCCCAGCGCAGAGGTACGGGCTGTCAGTTTCTCGCTCCCGGTTGCGGGCGTCGCCAGCCCGGACAGGTCGCCTTTGATGTCGGCGAGGAAAACCGGGACACCCGCCGTCGAAAGCTGTTCGGCGATCATGTGCAGCGTGACTGTCTTGCCGGTACCGGTGGCGCCGGCCACCAGACCGTGCCGGTTCATCATGGCCAGCGGGAGGCGGACCTGCGCCTCCTTGTGGACTTCGCCGTCCACGATCGCTGCACCAAGCTCAATGGTGGCACCTTCCAGGGTGTAGCCCTGCTGGATGGTGGCTAGTTTTTCGGCAGTGCTTTTGTTGGCCATGCGCATAGCTTAGCTGTGCGCGGCAAGATCCTTGCTGAAAGCCAAATGCTTGATTTCTTCGGGGTCTGCGGCGAGGTCGAACAGCGCCGTATACCCTGTGGCCAGGTACAGGTTTTTGGCCTCCGGCTGCCGGGGACCCGTGGTCAAGTAGAGCTTGGAGTAGCCGCGGCGCAGGGCCTCGGCTTCGAGCTCAAGGAGCACCCGCCGTGCCAGGCCGCGACGGCGATGCGCTGAGTGCGTCCAAATCCTCTTGAGTTCGGCGGTGTCCTGGTCATAACGGCGGAAGGCGCCGCCGGCCACTGATTCGCCGTTCTCCTGGAGGATGATGAGCGCACCGTGCGGAGCCGCGAACTCTTCGGCAGGGTAACGGTTGAGTTCCTCGGCCGCGCCCTCACTGCTGAACAGATTCCCGTAGCGCGTCTCATATTCGACGGCGAGCTCGTCCAGGAGCGGGCGGACGCGAGGATCGTCCATTGGCAGGCTCAGGACGGTGATGTCCGACGTCGAGAGGGTCGGCGAAGTGGTCATGTCATGCCTTTCGTGAACGGATACCAACCAGGTCACAGCTGCGAACTAGTTGGGTTGGAGCGCGGGGACGGCGGCAACCGCGGACAGGATCCTCCGCGCCAGGGCGTCATTTTCCCGGAACGGAGCTGCGTTGGTGTTGGGACGGGCAAAGGCGCCCGCGCCCCAACCGGAAGTCCATGGTCCCACCGCAAACAAGCCCTTCTGTGGAATACCAACAGGGGACAATACTTCGTGATTCCCGGAAACCAGGAGTTTCCCCGTTGAGTGGGTTCCTTCGGAGGTGAGCAGCCGCTGTTCGGTTCCCCATCCGGCGTCGTGCAGGTGCAGCAGGGCAGGGTTGGCGGACCGTTCCACCGACGCCGAGGGCAACCGCGCCTCGATATATGCGGACGAGTCAACCACCACGGGGGACTGGAAGGAGCCCGCGACGAACCGGCCAAGGGATTCATCAGCGCGAACCCACATGCCCGGGCCCAGGAATTTCAGGAGCCCGGCCCTGTGCAGCGCGAGCATCTCACGGAGGCGGTGGGAAGGGGGCCCGGAGTCAACGAAGCTGAAGAAACCGTGCCACCAGCCGTGGATCGCCTGCTGGGAGCGGGCGTTGAGCCGCTCCTGCGGGACAAGCCGGCCGAGATCCATGTACACAAACAACAACGCGGTGAACAGTGCGAGGGTTTCGGAGTGGTCGCTGCTGGTGCGGAGGTTGAGGTCGTTCTGGATGTACGCGGCCACCGAACGCTGCACGGCGTCATGGTCGGCGAAAGCGCAACCGCTCAACGGGTGGTCGAGCTTCTCCAGATCCAGCCGGAGGGCCGGATCCGGCACGGATACGGCCACCAGCTCTTCCCGTGCCGAGCTGTACCACTGGACGGCGTCAAAGTGCGCTTCGAAGCTCTCCCACGTTCCCAACACCCGTGACGGGTACCCGGTGAACAGTTCCCGGTAGTAGGCGTAGCCGGCATCCTTCGCGATCAGGGGCCACAGTTGGGTGCGGAAATCGAGCTCCTGATGCTCGGCCAACAACGACTGGACAGCCTCTGCAGTGAAATACCGGGGGCGGGCAATCGGCTCGCCGCGCAGCTCCGAGGAGATCTTGGAGTGATACGGCACCCCGCGCCGCGACCCTGCCCAGACCCGGGGTTCGGCGCCGGATGGCACGTAGTCGAGTTCGCCGTCGGGCCTTTCCTCGAACCTTCCGCCGCGACCTTCGAACAACAACACCAGCAGGTCAACGAACGCGAGCCCCATTCCGGAGACAATCACGTCCTGGCCTGCTTCCACGGCGGAGTAGTCCACATCAGTGGTGTACGACGGCGGCGCATGGAACCCGCCGTACGTGGCAGCGAAATCGCTGAGGCGGGCGGACTCGGGATCCAGCAAGGAGTCGGTGTGGCCGAGCGCGTAGACCACGACGTCGGCGACCACCACAGCGCCGGAAGCCAGCCGCACGTGGTGGGAACCGTCGTCGGAAGCGCGTTCGACGGCGGTTGCCGTGTCCTGATGGACCGTGACTGTCACATCTGTGCCGAGCGAAGAGACAGCCCGACGGAAGAACCACTCAAGGTACTTGCTCTGGAGTTGCCTGGTGGGAAAGGACGACGGCGTCAGCGAGCGGAGCTGTGCAAGCAGGTGCGGTTCCAGCGCTGGAACGTCGCGGATGGTGCCATCCAGCACTCCCGCGGCCCAGGTTGCGAGGCCCGGCCCATCGACGGAGGGTCCATCGCACGCCACCGACGCGTCAGTGAACATGGTGACGTCCGCTGCCGTTGAGTTGAGCAGGAGGCCGGGGTCCTGGTCGTAGCGCCAGATCCTGCCCGAGCCCGGCTGATGCGGCTCGATGACGTGGATGTCCAGGCGGCCGTCGAACAACGCGGGGCGGTTGGCTGCCAGCCGTTCCAGGACGCCGGCCGTGCGCGGACCGCCGCCAATGAAGGCGAGGGCGGGAACTCGTGACGGCATGGGATCTCCTGGCAAACAGTGGTTGGTGCAGTCCAATCTAGGGACCTCGGAGCGCGCCGGTCGAGGAGCGGGTAACGGCCGTTCACCACGCGTAACACCGCGTTAAGGCACGCAAAATCCCGACGCATATGGCGCTTGATGACAGTGATTGTGACGCCGTGCGAAGCCTTGCGAAGCCTTGCGAAGCTCCGCGAAGTCCAGTGAAGAAGTGCAAATTCCCGCCTTGCTGGCGGCTTCGGCGCGCCCATAGATTGGCAGCCATCCACTAGACAACAACCGATCTGAAATGAGGTGGCGCATGAGTGCAATAGCACCGCCTGCCACGGCGGACACCGCACCGCCCACCCCGGACTACTCCGAATACAAACTGGTCCCGGCCCGCCACCCCTGGCGTTGGGTGGGTACCGTGCTGGTTGCCGCCGGCGTTGCGGCCATCGCCTGGTCGCTGGTGACCAACCCCCGTTGGGAGTGGGGCGTGGTGGCCCAATGGTTCACCGCGCAGTCCGTTGTCAACGGTTTGGTGGAGACCCTCAAGCTCACGGCCATCTCCGGTGTCCTGGGCTTTGTGCTCGGGTTCATCCTTGCCCTCATGCGCTTGTCTGCCTCGCCGTTGCTGGTTTCAGTGTCCTGGACGTTCTCCTGGATCTTCCGCTCCACACCGCTGCTGGTCCAGCTCCTCCTTTGGTACAACCTGGGCTACCTGTACGAGAAGATCAGCCTGGGCATCCCCTTCACGGACGTCCGGTTCTTCGAGGCCCAGACCACCACGCTCATCAGCCAGTTCGCTGCTGCCGTGCTCGGCCTCACCCTGAACCAGGCGGCCTACTCTGCGGAGATCATCCGCGGCGGCATTCTCTCCGTGGACCAGGGCCAGCTGGAAGCAGCATCGGCATTGGGCATCCCTGCCTGGAAGCGTTCTACCCGGATCGTGCTGCCGCAGGCCATGCGCGCCATCCTGCCCAATGCCTTCAACGAAATCATCGGCCTGGTCAAGGGCACATCGATCGTCTACGTCCTGGCCTACTCCGAACTTTTCTATACCGTCCAGGTCATCTACAACCGGACCCAGCAGGTGCTCCCGCTGCTCCTGGTTGCCACCCTCTGGTACGTGGTGATCACCTCCGTGCTGAGCGTCTTCCAGTACTACATTGAGCGCCACTTCTCCAAGGGCGCCCTCCGGACGCTGCCGCTCACGCCGCTGCAGAAGGCCCGGAAGTTTTTCGCCACCCACGTTGCCTCTTCCCCCACGAAGGACGCCCGATGAGCATCATCGCCGCACGCAAGCAGAAAACGACGGCGGCACAGGCTGCCGCTGAAACCGCAGCCGCGGAGGCGGCCGGGGCAGCCGGCGAAACCACGGGCTCTACCGGGTCAGCCCAGGCCGCCAACGACTCAGCCCAGTCCAAGGCCGGCACCCGCGGCCAGGTCGATATCGCCAATGTCCGGAAGTCCTTCGGCGCCACCGAGGTCCTCAAGGGAGTTTCCCTCACCGTGCAGCCTGGTGGCGTGGCTGTGATCGTCGGACCGTCCGGGTCCGGCAAATCCACGCTTCTGCGGACCATCAACCACCTCGAAAAAGTCGACGGCGGATACATCACCATCGACGGCGAACTGGTGGGCTACGAGGTGCGCGGCAACAAGCTCCACGAACTGCGCGAGAAGGACATCCTCAAGCAGCGCACCAACATTGGCATGGTGTTCCAGAGCTTCAACCTGTTCCCGCACCTCACAGCCCTGGAGAACGTCGTTGAGGCGCCGATCGTGGCGCAGAAACGCTCCAGGGCCGAGGCCCGGAAACGCGGGCTGGAACTCCTGGACCGGGTGGGCCTGAAGGACCGTGCCGACGCCTACCCCCGGCAGCTCTCCGGTGGCCAGCAGCAGCGCGTCGCCATTGCCCGTGCGCTGGCTTTGGACCCCAAAATCCTGCTGTTCGACGAGCCCACCTCCGCACTGGACCCTGAGCTGGTCAATGAGGTCCTGGACGTCATCCGGGAACTGGCCAAGTCCGGGACCACGCTGATCATCGTGACCCATGAGATGGGCTTTGCCCGGGACGTGGCAGACACCGTGGTCTTCATGGACGACGGGTTGATCATCGAATCCGGTTCACCTCAGGAGATCTTCGCCAACCCGCGCGAGGAACGCACCCGGAGCTTCTTCTCCAAAGTCATCGAGCCAGCTTTCAACATCTAGGACACCCCATGCTTCGCACTACCTCCGCCGTCGCCGCGCATGAAACCAAGCTGCGCCCCACCAAACGCAGCCTTCTGGCACTCGCTGTACTTCCCGCCGTCGTGCTCCCCGTGCTGGCCGGTTGCTCCGATCCCGGAGCATCGGCAGCCAAGCCGGAATCGGCGGCCGCCAAGAACGGCATTGTGTACAACACCTCTGTTGACCAGAACCGGATCCGCGACGAGAAGGACGCCGCAGCGTCCGCCAAGGTACCTGCCGCCATCGCCAAAGACGGCAAGCTGACCGTGGCCACCACGGCGGGCTCCATCCCGCTGTCCTTCCACGCCACGGATGACAAGACCCCCATCGGCGTGGAGGTGGACATCGCCCAGCTCGTGGCCGACAAGCTCGGCCTGGAACTGGACCTCCAGGTGACCTCGTGGGAGAACTGGCCACTGAAGACGCAGTCAGGCGACTTCGAGGCTGTGTTCTCCAACGTGGGCATCAACGCCGCCCGCGTGAAGTTGTTCGACTTCTCCACGTACCGCGCCGCCTACATGGGGTTTGAAGCGAAGAAGAGCTCCAGCTACGACATCAAGGGCTCGGACGACATTTCCGGCCTGAAGGTCTCCGTAGGGTCCGGCACCAACCAGGAGAAGATCCTGCTGGCGTGGAACAAGGAACTCGAAGCCAAGGGCAAAGCACCGGCCACGCTGCAGTACTACTCCTCCGACGCGGACACCATCCTGGCGCTGTCCTCCGGCCGCACGGACCTGAACCTCGCTCCCTACCCGTCAGTGACGTACCGTGAAAACACCCGCGACGACCTCAAAGTGGTGGGCAAAGTCAATGCCGGCTGGCCCGCTGAAACCCTGGTCGCCGCCACCACGCTCAAGGGCAACGGACTGGCCCCGGCCATCACGGACGCATTGAACTCCACCATCAAGGACGGCTCCTATGCCAAGGTCCTGGAACGCTGGGGCCTCTCCGAGGAAGCCGTGACGGAATCGAAGACCGTCACAGAAGCGACGTTTGGTACCGGCAAATGAAGTTCCAGGTCCTGGACATCATCCCGCACCTGAAGAATCCGGTGACGGGGGAGATCGTCTCCACTGCTGATCGGCTCAACCAGGTAGTGGAGACGGCCCGCCGCGCAGAGGAGCTCGGCTTCGACAGCTTCTCCGTGGGGGAACGCCACGCCGGCGAGTTCGTCTCGTCATCCCCGACGACGGTCCTCGCCGCGATCGCCGCCGTCACCAGCCGCATCCGCCTCCAGACCGGGGTCACAGTGCTCTCCGTGCTGGATCCCGTGCGGGTGGCCGAGGACTACGCCACGATCGACCAGCTGAGCCGTGGACGCCTGGAACTGGTGATTGGCAAGGGCAACGAGGTGCTGCAGTACCCGCTATTCGGCCTAAACCTGGACGACCAATGGGACCTGCTCGCCGAAAAGTATGCGCTGCTGCGCACGTTATGGCGCAAGGAAAGTGTCACTTGGTCCGGCCGCTTCAGGCCCGCACTCACCGAACCAACGACGACGACGCCACGCCCCTTTGCGGGGTCGCCCCGGATTTGGCACGGCTCGGCTACAACCCTGACATCAGCTGCGCTCGCCGCCAAGTGGGGCGATCCACTGTTTACGGCCAACGCCATCCAGCCGCGGGAAAACTACAAGGTCCTGATCGACCACTACCGGGAAGAGTACGAGCGCCACGGCCATGATCCACGGCACCAATACCTTGGCTCGGGCAGCGGCGCAGGTGGAGTGTTCATCGCGGACACCACCCAGGAAGCCATCCGGCAGTACGGTCCCGTGTATGAGGGCCTGACCGCCGGGCGCAACGTTCCAGGGAACAACTCGCCTTTCCGAGATATCCAGCACGCAGTCGCCGAGGGCCCGGCATTGGTGGGCAGCCCGGAGCAGGTGATCGACAAGATCCTCAGCTACCACTCTTTGTACAGCCACGATCTCCAGTCAATTTCCTTGCCAACCACCCTGCCTTTCGAACAGCAGCTCGAGATCCTGGAACGCTTTGCCTCTGAGGTCGTCCCGGCCGTCCGGGCTGCGGCCCCCACCACGCTGTGGGAAGCAGGGGATCCTTTTGGTGGCCGCCCGGAGTTCGCCGGGGCCACCGAACCGGATGCCGCAGCAGCAGTCACCTCCGACCACGCATTGAACAGGAGCGACACCGCAAATGTCTACGCACACTGAAACTGCCCGTGAAACCTTTGAACAGGACTGGCAGGACTGGCACGACGCCCACGAACGACACCGCGCCCACCCGCACGGGTTCCTTGCCGTCACCCACCTGCACTGGCTCAGCAGCGAGGCGACCCGGCTGGAAGGTGCGCCTGGCATCTGGAGTGCGGAGGACGACGTCGTAAGTGTCGTCCTGGAACCGGGCGAAAGCCTGGAGCAGGACGGTGTCGCGCTCAGTGGCCGCATCGCCTTGGGACCCATCGCCGAACGCGGCGGGATCAACCTGGTCTCCGGCGATACCGTGATCGAGGTAGCCAAGCGTGGTGGCGAGTACATCGTGCGGCCGCGCAACCCGGAAAATGCCCTTCTGCAGGAGTACCAGGGCACGCCCACGTACACTCCCAATGCAGCTTTCGCGGTGGAGGGCACGTTTGTTCCCTTCGACGAGCCCCGCGCCACCACTGTGGGCGCAGCGGTGGAAGGTATCCAGCATGTCTATGAAGCCCCGGGTCAGATCCGCTTCAAGTTGGCCGGCGAGGAGCTGGCGCTGACTGCGTTCAACGGCTACGCGCCGGGATCGCTGTCCGTGCTGTTCACCGACCAGACCTCCGGTAAGACCACGTATGCCGCCAACCGCTCGCTGTCTGTCACCCCGGCAGCCGACGGAACCGTTCAGCTGGACTTCAACCGCGCGGTGAACCTGCCGTGCGCCTACACCGACCTCGCGACCTGCCCACTGCCGCCGGCCGAAAACCGGCTTCCGGTGGCCATCGAAGCCGGCGAAAAGATCCCCTACGAACGTCAGGACCAGAAGTGAGCAGCAACAACAACCAAGCCGGTTTCCTGGCCATTGAACTGGACGGGGCGGGCTACGCAAACCTGGCAGGTGCCGTGCTCGCCGCAGAATCAGCCGGGTTCCACGTGGCAACATTCAAGGACGCACCGGCGGCCGGCCGGGTCAACGCACTCCAGCGCGCAGCTTTCGCCGGGCCCATCACGCGCACCATCGCCGTCGTGCCGGAAGTGGACACCGTCTACACGGAGCCGTTCCACATCTCCACCCAGCTCGCCAGCCTGGACTACGTCTCCGGTGGCCGTGCCGGGTGGATCGCTACCGCCGCGGAATCGCCCGAGTCAGCTGCCGCCGTCGGACGCACCTCCGTGGAAGGTGACGTCCTGGCGCAGGAAGCTGCCGCCTCCATCGAGGTCGGCCGCCGCTTGTGGGATTCCTGGGAGGACGACGCCGTGATCCGCGACGTCGCCACCGGGCGCTACATCGACGTCGACAAGCTGCACTACGTCGACTTTGAAACTCCCGCGGACTTTGCCGGGACACCATATTCGGTGAAGGGTCCGTCCATCATCCCGAGGCCGCTGCAAGGACAGCTGCCTGTGCTCGCCGCCGCGTCGTTGGTGGGGGAGGGCCTGGTGCCGGCGGATGTCGTCGACGCAGTGCTCGTCTCAGCGCCAACCGCGGAGCTGCTGGCTGCCGAGATCCGGGACGTGCGGGCCCGGCTTGGTGCCGCTGTTGCGGTCATTGCGGAGCTCGACGTCGTCCTGGACTCGCGCGGGCAGGACGCCGCAGCGCGCTTGGCGGCTTCCACGGAAAGCGGACGCGCGCGGTTCGCTGGCACCGCAGCCGACCTGACGGAACTTCTTGACTCGCTTCTTCATGAGGCCGACGGCGTTCGCGTCCACCCCGCTGAGGTGGACGTGGACCTGGAGGAATTGGCACGTCTGGTCCTTCCGGAACTCAGGCGCCGTGGCTCGCTGCGGGCGCCCATCCAGGACGGGTCGTTCCGGGATGTGTTGGGGCTGGGGCCGGCGGAGAACCGCTATTCGACATCTGCCGCGGCTACCGCCGCCGGAAAGTAAGGGACCACCATGACACGAGACATTTTCCAGCCCAGCGGCCAGATCCAATTCGGCATCTTCTTCCAGGGCGTTAACTCCGGCACCATCTGGAAGGCGGAGGAATCGGGCTCACAGACGGATTTCGAATCCTTCCGCCACATCGTCCAGACCGCCGAACGCGGCAAGTTTGCTGCCTTCTTCCTCGGAGAAGGACTGCGGCTGCGCGAGCACCTGGGGCGCCCCCATGCGCTGGACGTGGTGGGCAGGCCCGATGCACAGACCATGCTCGCAGCGCTCGCCGCCGTGACCCGGAACATCGGCCTCGTTGCCACCCAAAACACCACGTACAACGATCCCGCCGATCTGGCCCACCGGTTGTCGTCGCTGGACCTGATCTCCGGGGGCCGGGCCGCGTGGAACGTGGTGACCACGGACAATGCCTGGACCGGGGCCAACTTCCGCCGGGGCGGCTACCTTGACCATGCCGACCGCTACAAGCACGCGGAAGCCTTTGTCGAAACGGCCAAGCGGATCTGGGACTCGTGGGAAACAGCCACCGGACCCGCACGCCACATCAGGCATGAAGGGCAGCACTACACCGTGGATGTCACACCGCGATTGCCGCGCAGCGCCCAGTACCGGCCTGTGCTCTTCCAGGCAGGTGACTCCCCGGAAGGCCGCGACTTCGCTGCCCGCCAAGCCGACGTGATCTTCTCGGCACACCCCAAGTTCGACGACGCCGTGGAATTCCGTCGCGACATCGTGAGCCGCTCCGTCGCTGCCGGACGGGGTGCCAACGCCGTGCAGATCATGCCGGCAAGCGAGTTCATCCTCGCCGCGACCGATCAGGAAGCGCAGGAGAAAAAGGCCTGGGTCCGCAGCCTGCAGATCGGTCCGCAGCAGGCCATCGCGTATCTGGAACAGTTCTGGGGGCGCGAACTCTCCTCCTACGATCCTGACGGTCCCCTCCCGGAGATCGATCCCGTGGTGGAGGAAACGTCAGAGACCCGCGGCAGCGGTTTCCACGGCGCCAAGGCCCGGCAGCTCGCCGATCAGTGGAGGGCCGAGGCCAAGGACAAGGGCCTGTCCATCCGCGGTTTCGTTACGTCCAAGACGGCGCGCATCGACTCAACGTTCACAGGTTCGTACTCCGCGGTGGCGGACCACCTTGCTGAGTACGCACGGGTGGGTGCCGTGGACGGGTTCAACATCTCGCCGTGGCTCATCCCCACCGGCCTGGACGACATCGTGAACCACCTGGTCCCCGAACTCCAGGAACGTGGCGTGTACCCCACGGAGTACCGCGGGACCACCCTGCGGGAAAACCTTGGATTGGAGACGCCGGTGCGGTCCGAAGAGTCGGTACGGGTCTCGTGAAAACGGGCCTCTTGCTGCAGCTTTGCCGTCGCTGGTTCGGTTTCTCGCCGGACCAGCACGGCGCAGCGCCCGACGGCGGCGAAGCGGCTGCCGCCGTCGTCGACCCTTCGCGCGGGACCATCAGCCTTCAGCTGACGGTGCTGGGGCAGCCGCTCTAAAGCAGCTCCTTGAAGACGTTCCAGCCTCGGCCGATGGGCCCATACGGACCGTACAACGCGCCGGTTGACGCGCCTGTGGTGTAGCCGAGAAGGTTGCCGTCCGCGTCCACGGCAGAGAGTTCGTTGTATTTGGAGTGGCCGGAACTGCCCAGTCCGGCCACGACGGTGAACGACTCCCATCCGACGCCGACCTGCGAAGGCTGCTCCCAGCCGCCTTCGCCGTCGGAGGGATACTGGTACAACTGGCCATATTGATCGAGGCCGAAAACATCCACCGCACCGTCGGCGTTCATATCGCCGCCTGTGATGATCTTCTTCATGACCTGCCAACCCCACCCCACCTGCTCGGGCGCAAGCCAGCCACCTTCGCCGTCGCCAGGGTAAAGGAACAGGCCGCCGCCGGTATCGCGTGCCAGCACATCGTTGGTGCCATCGCCGTTGAAGTCACCCGGTCCCACGATGGTATTGAAGACGCCCCAGCCCTGGCCCACCTGGCGGCGGGGCAGCCAACCGCCCTCGCCGTCACCCGGGTAGAGGAAGAGCTTGCCAGCGGCGTCCCGGCCCAGGAGATCGTTGAAGCCGTCGCCGTCGAAGTCGCCCGGGGAGAACACGATGTCAAAGACGTTCCAACCCTGCCCCACCTGCTGGGGTTCGTCCCAGGAACCCCTGTACGCAGGGCAGGGGCCTTCACACATGCCCTTGTAGTACGTGTAGGTCCGTGGGTAAAGGACGAGTCTGCCGTCGGTGGTCCGGGCCAAGGGCTCGAAATTGCCGCGCCCCGTCCATCCCATCGCCCGGCTGGAGGCTTTGACGGGCAGCGTTTCCGCGCTCAATTGCGTGCCTGTGGGACAACCGGCCTGGCCTGGGGTAAGCGGGTGCACCCTCAGCGATATCCGCCCGTCCCTGTCCTCCGGGAGGATTTTCAGGACGTCGCCCTGACGCTCCTGGGGAAGGGGAACACCGTCCCGCAACCATTCAAGCGTGATCCCGTCGCCGGATCCGTCAGGGTTCCGGCAACCGCTGTAGCTGTAGTCGTACTGACGGCGCATCTCGGCGCCCACGTACGGTACGCCGTCGATGGACGGTGTTGGCTGGGACGCTGCTTCGGAAGGGCCAGTGCCCAACAATCCCGCCGCCAACCCCAAGACCGCCGCCGATGCAAACCTGACAGTGCGCGCTCGAATAATCCCCATTGTTTCCCCCCGGAAGCCGGCATCGATGGTGCGTAGGTTTGTGCTGAGGCTACCGCACCGGGGGCGCTCCAGTCAGGGGGTTGCGGTAGAGACCATGAAAACGTCGATGGCATCCTCGGACTCCAGCACGAAGCCATGGCGTTCATAGAGTCGCCGCGCAGGGCTGCCCTGCAGGACGTCCAGCCGGAACGGCCGGTGGTCCGCCGAACCTTCCATGACGTGACGGAGCACGGAACCGCCCAGTCCTTTGCCCTGATGGGCCGGAGCCACGTAGAAGTGTTCGATCCACAGCGCATCCGCTTCCGGGCGAACCGCAATCACCCCGGCATCCACCCCATCGGAATGGATCACCGAAGTATGTTCCGGCTGGAATCCCTTCAGGAAACGCTCGCGGACCCGCACCGGATCGAATCTTCCAAGGCGCTCCAGGTCCGGGCGCATCACCACCGCACGAAGCTCGGCGATCCACGCCGCGTCGGAGGCTACGCAGGGACGAAGAATGAAATCAGCCATGCGAACCAGCCTATGCGCTCGCTGCCCGTGGCAGCGTCGTCACCTTGGCGACCTTAGGATGAAACGGACGAAAGGTGCCTCCCACATGGTCACACGCGAAGAAGTCGAAGCCGCATATTCCCGGACGTCAGGCTGGGTCCGCCACACACCTGTGGCCGAAAGCGGGAGCGCCGAGCCTTACCACCTGTGGTTCAAATGCGAATACATGCAACACACAGGCTCCTTCAAGGCCCGCGGTGCGTTCAACCGGCTGCTGACGGCGAAGGAAAACGGCGAACTGGATCCGGACGTCGGGATCGTGGTTGCCTCAGGAGGTAACGCCGGGCTGGCCAACGCCTACGCCGCAGCCAAGCTGGGCGTGCCAGCAACGGTGTTCGTCCCCGAATCCGCGCCGGCCAACAAGGTACACAAGCTTTATGCCATCGGCGCCACCGTGGTCCAGGGTGGCGCGGAGTACGCGGAAGCCTACGCGGCGGCCGTTCGTTTTGCGGAAGAGAAGGGCGCCGTCTATTGCCACGCCTACGATCAGCCCGAGATTGTGGCCGGCGCCGGCGGTGTGGGGCTTGAGCTGCTGGACGAACTGCCCGACGTCGACACCATCCTGGTCGCTGTGGGCGGCGGCGGGTTGATAGGCGGGATCGCCGCCGCCACCGAGGGCAGGGCACGCGTTGTGGGTGTAGAACCGGAGACGGTCCCCACCCTGCACACAGCGCTCGCACAAGGCCAACCCGTGGACGTGCCGGTTTCTGGAATCGCCGCTGATTCCTTGGGCGCCCGGCGCATCGGGGAGATCGGCTTCGGGGTTGCCCGGCGGACCGGCGTGCACAGCGTGCTTGTCAGTGACGAGGACATCATCCAGGCCCGGCGCAGCCTGTGGGAGAACCACAGGATCGTCGTGGAGCACGGTGCCGCCGCGGCTTACGCGGCGCTGCTCTCCGGAGCATATAAACCGCACGACGGCGAAACGGTGGCGGTCATTCTCTGCGGCGCCAACACTGACCCCGCGCACTTCTAACAGAGCCACAGCGCAAGAATCCCCGCCGGTTGGTGTCCGGCGGGGATTCGGCGTCGGCAGGTCTGCCCTGCCACAGCTGGCGTCCTACTTCTTGGGCAGACCCGCCGGGTTCAGTTCGGATGCCGGGATAGCCTCGGATGACAGCCCCCAACGGTCCAGGATCTTGCCGTAATCGCCGTCCTTGATGAGGGTGTTCAGCGCAGCCTGGGCCGCGACCGCCAAGCCGTTGCCCTTCTGGGTGGTGAACGCGATCTCGGCCTTCAACGGCCAGCCGCCTTCCAAGGTGCCTACTTGCTTGGTCTTTCCGTCCTTGGCTGCCTTGTATGCTGCCGAAGCATTGGGGCCAAACGTCAGGTCCGCGCGGCCGGACTGAAGGGCGAGCTGGGAGGCGGAGTCGTCGTCGTAATACTGGAAGGCGACCGGCTGCAGGCCGTTCTTCTTGTTCTCCTCGTCCCAACGCACCAGGATGGCCTCCTGGTTGGTGCCCGAGCCGACGATGATGCGCTTCCCGGCAACGTCCTTGGCTTCCTTGATCTCGCCGATGTCCGAGTCGCTCTTGGCGTAGAAGCCCAGGAGGTCGTTGCGGTACGTGGCGAAGTCGAACTTTTCCTTGCGGGCCTCAGTGACGGTGACGTTGGAGAGAACGGCCTCATACTTGCCGGATTCAACGCCCAACGGCCAGTCCGCCCACGCCACCGGAAGGACTTCGACCTGAAGGCCCAGGGTCTCACCCACGGCGTATGCGATATCCACCTCGCTGCCGATGAGCGTCTTGTTGTCCGTGGCGAACGTGCTCAGGGGCGGGGTGCCTCCCGTGGTCACCACCGTCAACTTGCCATCGGCCTTGATGGCATCGGGGACCAGGGCGGCGGCAGCCGAGTCGACGGCGACTTTGATGCGGTCCTGCTGCGGCGTCAGGTTGAACTCTTTGGTCGTGGAGCCGGACGAAGCGTTCGACGACGGGGCAGTTGCGTTGGTGGCCGCCGTCGCGCCCGGGTCCGAGCAGGCCGCGAGCCCTAACAGGGCGGTAGCGGCCAGCGCCGCGGTGACGCCGGTCTTGACTGCAAAACGTGCCATGGTTACTCCTCGTGTTCCCTCATTGGGAGGTCTGATGCGTGCTGTTGGCTGCAACTATCCGGTAGCTGCGAGAGCCGGGTCAAAGCGCTCTGAAACGCAGGGATACAGGCGTTCATGGCGCTTAATCGGGCGTCGAACGGGGTCACAAAACAGGCCCAGCAAGGCGGAAAAAAGGGGCGCGACGCAACTCACAGAAATAAGGCGGCCATTGTGGTGGTTGTCGCTAGAGTGCCGGCAATCAACCGTGCCGGCACCGCGAAACGTACCGAAAGGCATTTCTTGTGACTGTTCCTCTGTCCATCCTCGACCTGGCGACCATCGGGAAGGGCCAGACGGTGGCGGAAAGCCTCGCGGGCAGTGTTGCCATGGCGCAGAAAGCCGAAGAACTCGGCTACCGCCGTGTTTGGTACGCCGAGCACCACAACATGTCGGCCATTGCTTCCTCCGCTACGAGCGTGTTGATCGCACACGTCGCAGCGCACACCAACACCATCCGCCTCGGTGCCGGCGGCGTCATGCTGCCGAACCACTCGCCGCTGACCATAGCCGAGCAGTTCGGAACCTTGGAGACCCTCCACCCGGGCCGGATCGACCTGGGGCTGGGACGCGCCCCCGGCAGCGACCAGAACACCATGCGGGCCCTCCGCCGCGACCACACGTCCTCGGACAGGTTCCCGCAGGACGTCCTGGAACTGCAGGGATACCTGACAGGACCCACCCGGATCCAAGGCGTGGAAGCCACCCCGGGCAAGGGCACCAACGTTCCCCTGTACATCCTTGGATCATCCCTTTTTGGTGCCCAGTTGGCGGCCCAGCTCGGCCTGCCCTACGCGTTCGCCTCGCACTTTGCGCCTGCCGCGTTGCAGGACGCCGTGGCCATCTACCGGCGCGAGTTCAAGCCGTCGGAGCAGTTGTCCGAGCCACATGTGATCGCCGGCGTTAACGTCACTGCCGCCGACAGCAATGCCGAAGCCCAGGCAATACACCTTGCCGTGAAGCGTGCCCGCGTTTCGCTGTTCTTTGGCGGCGGCCGCGAGTTCACGGACGACGAAGCGGATATGGTCCTCGACTCCCCGCAGGGACAGCACATCGCCCAAATGATGAAGTTCTCCGCCGTGGGCACCCCCGACGTGGTGCACGACTACCTTGACGAGTTCGCGGCGTTCGCCGATGCCGATGAACTGATCGTGGCGCACCAGAGCATCGGTACAGGGGAACGCCTTCGCTCGGTTGAACTGGTGGCCGAAGTTGCAGGGCTCATTCCCGCCTAGGCTTTCAGGTCTGTCAGCCCTTTACTGTCCCCTTATCAGGTGGGCCAGAAGTGCTACGTGCAGCGAGGTGCGCGATTCGGGGTCGTCCAGGTCCACACCCAACAGTTCTTCCAACTTGGCGAGCCGGGCATAAAGCGTTGGCCGGCTAAGGTAGCCGCTGCGTGCCATAGCGGCTTTGTTGCCCCCGGATCCGAGATAGCGGCCCAACAGCTCCAAATATTCGCCTTTGCCTTCGGCTTCAGCACGGAGGACGGCAGACAACTCGGACTCCACGAATTGCTGGACCCGGGGATCCTTGCGCAGGAGGGCGAGCAGCCCGCGAAGGCGCACATCAGTAGCTCGATAGTAGGGTTTGCCTGTTTCCCGTAGTGTGGCGGCGCTTTCGGCTACGTGGGCCGCTTCGTCAATGCCCGCCGCGGCTTCCAGGAGCGTGGCCTTCATGCGGCCAACACCAATGATCCAGGTTGGAGGAATCGCGGGGATGGGGCGGACTCCGGAGCCGGCCACAACCACTGGGCCTGCGGCGGCTTCGGCCAATATCTGCAGCGTCGGTTCCTCCTGCTGCCGGGCCGGGAGGGCAAGGATCATTCCGACTGAACCGGACTGGATACTTGCCGCCAAGGCTGTTCCGGCGGTGGACTTCAAGGCTTTCGCCAGTCGCTCCAGAAGTTCGCGTTCGTCCTGCTGCCCCGCGAAGGGGTCGGTGGGCAGCACAGGGAGACCCCACGCTGGGAAGGCGGTCCTGAAAACGAGCGGCACGTAATAAGAGGAGCGTTTCAAACCCAAGGAACCAGCACGTGCCAGCGCCTCCGCCTCACTGAGTCCGCGGGGCTGGCGCAATGAGTTCAGAAGTCCGGCCTGGGCATGATGGCTGAGCTCTCGCTGATCGCGGTCCGCCAAGCGGTTGATCGCCAGGGTCTGGGCTGCCCGCTCAAGAACCATGACGGCCATGTCCTCATCGGCGCCACCAGCTGGCGGAGGCATCGGCACCACCAGCCTGCCCCATACCTGTTGCCTTACCCCCACCGCTGCCTGCAGCCACTGCTCCGGCCCGGACCTGCCGGTGAGCGACGGAAACGGCGTGGTCCTGGAGCGCCGCCCCCAATCGTCCAAGAGATCCGCGGTGGTCACGTGCCGGCCCGCATAGGCGAGCACCAAGTGCGAGAGGTCCTCCAACACGACAGGGGCGCCGATCATCGTGGCCGCCTGCTCCACGACGCGTTGGGTGTCTGCGCTTTCCAGGCTCAGCACAGTGAATGCCTCATGGACGTCCCGGGCCCGTTCCACGCGCTCAAGTTGGTCCGCGACGATCATCCTGTGGACGATCTCCGTGACCTGGACGAACCGCACCCGGCGTTCAACGATGACCACGGGAATCGAGGCTGTACGGGCTGCTTCCTCCAGGGCTTTCCGGCTGCGTTGCCGCTGGCCGACGAGTTCCACGATCAGGCCGGCCGCTCCGGCGGCCTCCAGGGAGTCAATGAACGACGCCGATGCTTCCGGTGATTTTTCCAGCTCCAGTCCGGTGGTGAGCACCAGCTCCCCGCCCGACAGCAGCCCGCCGACGTCGAGTATTTCGCTGACGTGCACCCAGCGGACCGGTGCGTCCAAACCGTTTGCGCTGCCGAGCACAAGGGGATCCGCGGCGCGCAGCACGGGGAGTTCGAGGACGGCACCGACGGTAGGAAGCATTTACACAGTGTAAGGGCGCAGTCCAATAACCTTACAGACGTCTCCTTATATAAGCGGTGGTGCGCGGCAAGACTTGTCCCAGGCCACCTACCAAGGAGAACTCTTGAACACCATCGAGCACTGGATCAACGGCAGCTACGTCCCGGCGGGCGACCGCACCGCTTCTGTCACCAACCCTGCCACCGGGAAGGTGACCGGACAGGTCGCCTTGGCCAGCGTCGAGGACGGCAACGCCGCCGTCGCTGCCGCGAAAGCCGCTTTCCCGGCTTGGCGCGAAACCTCCCTGGCGCGCCGCACCCAGATCCTTTTCGCTTTCCGCGAGCTCCTCAACTCCCGCAAGGACGAGCTTGCTGCGATCATCACCTCCGAGCATGGAAAGGTCCTGGACGATGCTCTGGGCGAGGTAACCCGCGGACAGGAAGTCGTAGAGTTCGCGTGCGGTATCCCGCACCTGCTCAAAGGCAGCTACACCGAAAACGCCTCCACCAAAGTGGACATCCACTCCATCCGGCAAGCACTGGGCCCGGTCGCAATCATCAGCCCCTTCAACTTCCCGGCGATGGTCCCCATGTGGTTCTTCCCGATCGCGATCGCCGCGGGCAACACCGTCATCATCAAGCCGAGCGAAAAGGACCCCTCGGCCGTCAACTGGGTGGCCGAGCTGTGGAAGGAAGCCGGCCTGCCCGACGGCGTATTCAACGTCCTGCACGGCGACAAGGTCGCGGTCGATACCCTGCTGACGCACCCGGACGTTAAGGCCGTCTCCTTCGTGGGCTCCACCCCGATCGCCAAGTATGTCTACGAGACCGCCACCGCCCACGGCAAGCGGGTCCAGGCCTTGGGTGGGGCGAAGAACCACATGATCGTCCTTCCCGACGCCGACCTGGACCTCGCTGCCGACGCCGCAATCAACGCCGGCTTTGGTTCCGCAGGCGAACGGTGCATGGCTGTTTCGGCGCTCCTGGCTGTAGGCGAGATCGCTGACGCACTGGTGGACAGGATCGCTGACCGGGCCCGGAACCTGCGCACCGGCGATGGGCTGCGCGGTTGCGACATGGGCCCCTTGGTCACCTCCCAGCACAGGGACAAGGTGTCGGGTTACGTCGACGCCGGTGAAGCCGCCGGTGCCACGCTGGTGGTCGACGGCCGCGGCATCGTTCCCGACGCTGAAGGCGATGGCTTCTTCGTGGGCCCAACACTGTTTGATCACGTCACCACCGACATGTCCATCTACCAGGACGAGATCTTCGGGCCGGTGCTCTCGGTGGTCCGGGTGGACAGCTACGACGAGGCGCTCGCCACCATCAATGCCAACCCGTACGGCAACGGTACGGCGATTTTCACCAACGACGGCGGTGCCGCCCGCCGCTTCGAGAACGAGGTTGAGGTGGGAATGGTGGGCATCAACGTTCCCGTCCCCGTACCCATGGCCTACTACTCGTTCGGGGGCTGGAAGAACTCCTTGTTCGGTGACACGCACGCCCACGGCACGGAGGGCGTCGGCTTCTTCACCCGCGGCAAGGCCGTCACTACCCGCTGGCTGGACCCCAGCCACGGCGGGATCAACCTCGGTTTCCCGCAGAACTCCTAAGCGCCAGAAAAAATTGTCAGTGCCAACGTCAGGACAATCACTATGACCGCCATCCTTGAACCATCACTCACGGACCCTGGGGCAGCCCAACGCGCCTACGAGCTGGACCGCAAGCACGTCTTTCACTCCTGGTCCGCGCAGGACACCCTGGATCCCATGGTCATCAGCGCAGCGGAGGGGTCGCACGTCTGGGACGGTGAGGGCAACAAGTACCTGGACTTCTCTTCCCAGCTGGTGAATACGAACATCGGGCACCAGCACCCGGCCGTTGTGGCGGCGATCGCGGCGCAAGCAGCCAAGCTGTGCACGATTGCTCCCAGCTATGTCAACGACGCCCGATCAGAGGCCGCGCGGCTGATCGCGGAACGGACCCCGGGAGAGCTGGACCGGATCTTCTTCACCAACGGTGGCGCGGATGCCAACGAACATGCTGTCCGGATGGCCAGGCTGCATACGGGCCGGCACAAGGTCCTTTCCGCCTACCGCTCGTACCACGGCGGAACACACCTGGCAGTCAACATCACTGGCGACCCCCGGAGGTGGGCCAGCGACCACGCCTCCACCGGCACCATCCACTTCTTCCCGCCCTACCTCTACCGCACGGCCTTCCACTCGGCCACGGAGGCAGAGGAAGCCCAGCGGGCATTGGAGCACCTGGAACAGCTCATCGAGTTCGAAGGCCCATCCAGCATCGCTGCGATCATGATGGAAAGCATCCCAGGAACGGCAGGGATCTACGTTCCGCCGGCAGGCTACATGCAGGGGGTCCGGGAGTTGTGCACCAAGCACGGGATCGTCTTCATTGCCGACGAGGTCATGGCCGGTTTCGGGCGCACAGGCAAATGGTTCGCCGTCGAGCATTTTGACGTCGTCCCGGACCTGATCACCTTTGCGAAGGGCGTGAACTCCGGATACGTACCGCTCGGTGGCGTAGCCATCAACCCGGAGATCGCGGCCACCTTTGGTACCAGGGTCTATCCTGGCGGATTGACCTACTCCGGTCATCCACTGGCCACGGCGGCAGCAGTCGCCACCATCAACGCCATGGAACGTGAAGGCATTGTGCAGCACGCGGAACGCGTTGGCACCGACGTGATCGGTCCGGCGCTGGCTGGATTCGTCGAACGTCACCGTTCTGTAGGAGAAGTGCGGGGTCTCGGCGTTTTTTGGGCCATCGAGCTGGTCAGGAACCGTGACACGCGGGAGCCGCTGGCGCCGTACGGTTCCTCCAGCCCCGAGATGAACCAACTGGTGGCGGCGTGCAAGTCGCGGGGCCTCATCCCGTTCGCGAGCTTCAACCGTATCCACGTGGTTCCACCCTGCAACATCAGCGTCGAGGACGCCCGCGCAGGCCTGGCCATTGTGGATGAGGTCCTGGATATGGCGGACGCTTTCACGGAGTAGGCAGTTCCAAATGTTTTACGCATTTGCAACGAATAAAGCATGACGGCGAAACCGTACGGGCGGAAACTGGATCTATCCGCTTCGGAAGGATTCCCCATGCCTACTCACTTGAACCAGTCGGTTGCCGATTCAGCACTGCTGATGAAGTCCCTTCCGCTCGGCCTGCTCCGGACTGCCCTTCAGTCCGACTCGCCAAACGGCATCACGCCGCAGCTGTTCTCGGAGCTCCGGGTCCTGGCCCGGGTTCCGGGCCTGCTGGTGGCCTGCAACTATGGCGGGACTCTCTGCGCGGCCGAAGGCGTGTCCACGGAAACACTGCCTTTGGACAGCGCCGCCGTGGCTTTACGGGCGCTCGCAGCGTTGCCGAACACGCACACCGCCATCATTTCCGGCCGCTCACTCAGGGACCTGGCAGCAGTATCAAGGCTGCCGGCGGAGGTGCATTTGGTGGGTTCGCATGGCGTGGAGTTCGACATGGGTTACGCCTACACCCTGTCCCTTGCCACGGAACAACTGCTCCAGCAGGTGGCCACGGCGTTGACCGAAGCCGTCGGGTTCGAAAAGGGCATCAGCGTGGTCCGGAAGCCCGTGGGCGTAGCCGTGCACACCCGGCCCGCGACACCGGAAGTCGTGGACCGGGTGGTCTACGCTTCGCAAAAGATCGCCATTGAATTTGGTTTGTACTTTATTGTGGACGGCACAGTCCTGGACCTCACTGTCGAGGAGCCTGCCAAGGGGCAAGCCTTGGAGCAGCTCCGGGCGCGGCTGGGCGTCAGCGCCGCACTTTACGCAGGAGACGCCGAGAGCGACGAAAAAGCGTTGGGGACCCTGCGCGGACCGGACCTTGGTTTGCACGTCGGTTCGGGGGATACGACGGCGGCACACACCATCCCGGATCCGGAAGCCTTCGCGAAGGTGCTGGCTTTATTGTTCGAGCTGCGCCGCGCCTGGCTCTTCGGTGAGGACGCCGTGGGGCTGGAACGACATTCGATGATCGGCAACGGCAGCTCCACCGCGTTGCTCACGCCCGACGCGAAAGTCTGTTGGATGAGCCACCCCCTGCCGGACTCGGGATCACTGTTCGCCCATATCCTTGGCGGGGATCCTGCAGGCCACTTCAGCGTAGAGCCAGTTAAGCCCTCGCAGGTGCTGGCCCAACGCTATGTGGATAACACCATGATTGTTGAAACCCGCTGGGCCGACGTCACAGTGACCGACTATCTGGAACCGGCACCGGAAGGCATCACCAGCCTGGTTCGCGTGCTTTCGGGAACAGGCACGGCCCGGGTGGTTTTCGCGCCGAGGCCCGACTACGCCAATGCACCGTTCGACATGGAGATCCGCGGCGATGACGTCCACATCATCGGCACCTCGGACCCCATCATCCTCTCTGCCCCGGGAGTTGCTTTCCAGGTCACCAGCGACGGCAGGTTCGCAACGGCAACAGCAGAAGTGGCGCTCAACAACGGACCCGTGGTGCTGAACATGCGTTGCGGTGACACCGAGCCGCCACCCGCGGACCCGGTGGGTGAGCCCCACCGGCGTGCCGCCGTCGGACTCGTCACGCGCGAGTGGGTCAAAATGCTGCAGCTGCCCACCATGAAACCGTCGCTGGTGCGGCGCTCGGCACTGGTGTTGAAGTCGTTGGTCCACGAGCCGACAGGTGCTGTCCTTGCCGCGCCGACAACATCGCTGCCTGAGGGGATCGGCGGCACCCGGAACTGGGACTACCGGTATTGCTGGCTCCGGGACGGTTCCATGACGGTCAACGCCTTGGTCAGCCTGGGCTCAACCGAGGAGGCTGAGGGATTCCTCAGTTGGCTGGGCCGGATCCTGGAGAACGCGCCGGGGCCGGAATGGTTGCACCCGCTCTACTCGGTGACCGGGGCTCCACTGTCAACGGAGGCGATCGTTGAGAGCTTGCCAGGCTACGCGGGTTCGCGGCCCGTGCGGATCGGCAACGCAGCAGACCACCAGGTTCAGTTGGACGTGTTCGGTCCAATTGCTGAGCTGATCCATGATCTCGCTGAGCGGAGGGGCTTCCTCCCGGACGACCATTGGTTCCTCGTGGAGCAAATGGCCCACGCCGTCCTGGCCCGCTGGCACGAGCCCGACCACGGTATTTGGGAGGCCCGCCGCGCGCCCAGGCACCATGTGTACACCAAGGTCATGTGCTGGGTGACGTTGGACCGGGCCCTCCGGGCTGCGGCGCTGCACGGCCGCGAACCTCACCCGGATTGGGAGCCTGAGGCCCGGACCATCCGTGAGGAAGTCCTCCGGGAAGGGTGGGACGGTTCGGCCGCGTCGTATTCCGTGGCCTACGACAGCCCGGACCTCGATGCCGCTGTCCTGCACGTCGGACTGTCGGGCCTCCTTGATGTCCAGGACCAGCGTTTCCTGGACACCGTCACTGCCGTCGAGCGGGAGTTGCGGGTGGGGCCCACGGTCTTCCGGTACAGGTACGACGACGGCCTGCCGGGCTTGGAGGGCGGCTTCCACATCTGCACCACCTGGCTGATCGAGGCCTACTTGGCCGTGGGGCGCCTGGATGATGCGCTGGAGCTGTTCAACCAGTTGGTGGCACTGTTCGGGCCCACAGGCCTGTTGCCCGAAGAGTACGACCCCGGCACCGAAACACACCTGGGAAACCACCCGCAGGCGTACTCACACCTGGGCTTCATCCGGTGCGCACAGCTCCTGGACCACTACCTGGCAAGCGCGGATGTGGAGTAAAACGGGCTAGGCGAGCAGCAACGCCACGCCGATCATGGCGGGCACGGCCACGATCGTGGTGATGAGCACGGTGTCCTTGGCCACGGTGATTCCGGCCTGGTAGCGGTTGGCTGCGACGAACACGTTCTGGGCTGTGGGAAGTGCGGACGTCACCACCACGGCAAACAATGCGTGGCCGTCCATTCCCAGGGCAAAGCGGGCAAACAGGTACGCGACCAGGGGATGCACGATCAGCTTGAACCCGCTGGCCAGTAACGTATCGAGCCGCCGTCCGGCGTCCTTTTGCAGTGGCCGGGACCCGTTGAGGCTCATGCCGAACGCCATCAGCATGGCCGGAATCGCTGCGCCGCCAATGAGGTGGACCGGTTCCAGGATGAGCGCCGGCACCTGGAATTCGGTACCTGCCACCAGCAAACCCAATGCCGAGCCCACGATCATGGGGTTCTTCACGATCATCAGCACGAAGCGCAGGGGAGTGGTGCGGTGCGAACTGGTGCTGGCATCCAGTGCCATCAGGTACATCGGGGTGAAGAACGCCAACTGGAAGATCAACAGCGGGGCCACATAGCTGGCATCGCCGAGGACAAAAACGGCGATGGGGATGCCCAGGTTCGCGGAGTTCGCCAACGACGCACTCATGGAGGACATGAGGGCTTCGGGCATCGAACGCTTCAGCCAGAATTTCACGATCAGGAAGAACAGCAGGCCAGTGATGACAGCGCCCACGGCCGTGACAAGAAGCGGTGCAGCGAACACGTCGTGCAGCTTGGCCTTGCTCAGTGTTTCAAAGAGCAGCGCAGGGCTCGCCACGAAGAATGTCAGCGAACTCAGGACGGACCGGGCGTTCTCGCCCAGAATGTTGCGGCGTCCCACGAACATGCCCACCAGGATGATGGCCCAGACAACAAAAAATCCCGACAGGACGCCGATCATGGCAGCGTGCGGGCGGGGGCTCTTTGGGTCACGAACTACAGCCTAGCCAGAACCGCCCGGCGAGTAAGCGTTTTCTGCCGGGTGTTCCGTCATATGGACGCCCATAACGCGCTCGACGTCGGCACCCGGATGGGTACCGACGTCGAGCGCTGCTGAGGCTTAGCTGAGGTGCGCCGCGTTGTTCAACGCGTGCGGAGGGCGCATGAGCCCGGGGGTGTGCGCCTCTGCGGGGTCGTTACCCAACTGGAGGATGTGGTTGTCCTCTCCCACGTGGACCACCTTGGGCTGGTAAGACCTGGCCTCTTCGGTAGTCATCTGCGCGTAGGTGATGAGGATGACCAGATCTCCTACGTGGACCTGGTGGGCGGCGGCACCGTTGATCCCGATCACGCCGGAACCGCGCTCGCCGGCGATCGTGTACGTCTCCAGGCGGGCACCGTTGGTGATGTCCACAATGGAGACGAGCTCGCCGGGAAGGATGTCCGCGGCGTCCAGGAGGTCCAGGTCGACAGTGACCGAACCGACGTAGTGGAGGTCGGCGTGGGTCACCGTTGCGCGGTGAATCTTGGACTTGAACATTGTGCGGATCATAATGCGACCAGTTTAGCGCGGCACCCTCGTCCGGCGCTGTGACGTACCAGACTCCTGGCCCTGAGGGGAGGACGCCCATGGGGTAACGTCTTTTGCGGTGAAGTGACCCCGATCGAAAGGCCCAAAGCGTGCTGGAGTCTTACGCGCAGGGGAGACCGCTGGAGTATTGGCTCTCGGCCGATCTGGCCAAGGTCAGTCCTCCCCAAGCCCCTTCCCGTCTGCGCCAACTTGCCGATGCGCAGGGTGCCTTGGCAGCGGCCTGGAGCGGTGCGATCGGCGGTGGCCCCTTGATGCTCCTTATCGGCACCGTTGTTTCCACGCTGACCGGTAATCCCGCGTGGGTACTGTCTTTGGGACTGCCGGGAATTGCCCTGGGCTGGCTTGGTTGGCGGGGCTGGAAGAAGGTCCGGAGCAGACTGCCGGACACAAACAAGCTGCTCATTAATCGCGGACCGGGATCTGCCAAGGGTGGCGTGTGGGCGACCCTTGGGATGGCGGGCCTGCTGGCTGCTGGTTTTGCTTTGGCGGTTCCCTCGGCATTTGAACGAGGATCACTCGCCACGCTGTCGGGCGTCTACTTCATGATGGTGCTCCTGTTGGTGGTGGGTATCCTCATACCTTCCGTAGTCATGGGCAGGGCGCGTGAGTCGTTCCGGGAGAGGTTGCTGGTGGATCCGGACCTCCGCCGGGCGGTGGAGGCGGACATGGCCACGTGGAGGGACCCGCACGGCGGAAGTACGGCGTACGGGCCACTCTGAGGTTCGACTTTAGACCGGGTTGCTCATCAACGCAGGCTGGTACTTTTCCAGCGCAACCCCGGAAGCAGCCAGCGACCTCACTTCGGCCAGGTCGCCTTCCACCACGCCGCCGGCGCGTGCCTGCACCAGGACATTGCCCAATGCAGTGGCCTCTACGGGACCGGCAATGACGGGTTTTCCGGTAGCGTTCGCGGTCAGTTGGCACAGGAGCCGGTTTTGCGAGCCACCACCCACGATGTGCACCACTGTGGTGTTGCGGCCGGTGAGCCGTTCGGCGTCGGCCAGCGTACGTGCGTAACCGGCCGCGAGGCTGTCCATAATGCAACGCACGACGGCGGCAGGACGGTCCGGAAGGACGTCGCCGTTGTGCCGCACGGCTGCGCGGATACGGTCCGGCATGTTGTCCGGTGCGGTGAAGGCGGGATCATCGGCGTTGATCTGCGGCCCGTCCTGGGGGAGTGCCGCAGCTGAGTCCAGCAGTGCCGGCAGGGACTGGCTGAATCCTTGTGCGGCCCAGGAACGCTGGCATTCGCTCAACAACCACAGGCCGCCGACGTTGCGCAGGTACCGGATGGTGCCGTCCACTCCGCGCTCGTTGGTGAAGTTGGCCTGGCGGCTTGCCTCGGAGAGGACGGGCGAGGGGAGTTCGACGCCCACCAAGGACCACGTCCCGGAGGAGATGTACGCAAAATCCTGGCCCTCAGCGGGGACTGCGGCCACGGCGGAGGCGGTGTCGTGCGAACCAACGGCCACCACCTTGGTGTCAGCTGAAAGGCCGGTCCGCTCAACAATGGCGGGCAGCAAGGTACCAATGGTCTCGCCGGGCTGAATCAGCGGCGGGAAGATATCCCGAGGCAAGCCCAATGCATCAAGGAACCCCAATGCCCACTGGCCCGCTACGGCGTCGAAAAGCCCGGTGGTGGAAGCGTTCGTGGCCTCGGTCCGCCGTTCGCCGGTGAGCAGGAAAGCGATGAGGTCCGGAATCAGCAGGGCCTGGAGTCCATCCACGTCCTTTTCCGTGGCTAGTTGATACAAGGTGTTGAACTGCAAGTACTGCAAGCCGGTGGTGGCGTAGAGCTTCTCGGGCGGGATCACTGCGTGTACCCGCTCCACAGCGGCCCGGCTGCGTTCGTCGCGGTAGCTGTAGGGCTGCGCGGTCAGTTCGCCGGCGTCGTTCACCAATCCGTAGTCAACCGCCCACGTGTCGATGCCGATGCTCGCGATGCGCTCGCCGCTGCCCGCCGCCACGGAAGCAGCGGTAGCGAGTCCCTTGAGCACCTCCGCGAAGAGGGCGTCGAAATCCCAGTGGAGGCCGCCGTCGAGCTCTATGACGCCGTTGGGAAAGCGGTGGATCGTTTCCAGTGCGACGCCGGACGTCGGCGAGACGCGGCCCAGCATGACGCGGCCGGAGGACGCGCCGATGTCGATGGCTACGAAAACCTGGTTTGTTTGCGGAGAGGACACCGCCCCGGCGTGGGCCGGGGCGGTGTCCGTGGCGGTTCCGTTCGTCACTGTTGGTCCTAGCGGAGGAAGGCGGCTGCCACGCCGGCGTCCACGGGGATGTGGAGGCCGGTGGTGTGGGAGAGCTCGTTGCTGGTGAGCACGGACGCGGCATTGGCCACGTGTTCCGGGAGGACTTCGCGCTTGAGGAGCGTGCGCTGGGCGTAGTACTTGCCCAGCTCCTGCTCGTCCACGCCATAGACGGCTGCGCGCTTGGCGCCCCAGCCGCCAGCGAAGATGCCCGAGCCGCGGACCACGCCGTCGGGGTTGATGCCGTTCACGCGGATGCCGTGATCGCCCAGTTCAGCGGCCAGCAGGCGAACCTGGTGCGCTTGGTCTGCCTTGGTGGCGGAGTAGGCGATGTTGTTGGGGCCGGCGAACACGGAATTCTTGGAGGAGATGTAGATGATGTCTCCGCCCAGGCCCTGGTCGATCATCACCTTCGCCGCGGCCTTGGACACCAGGAACGAGCCTTTGGCCATGACGTTGTGCTGCAGGTCCCAGTCCTTCTCCGTGGTTTCCAGCAGCGGCTTGGAGATGGACAGGCCGGCGTTGTTGACCACCAGGTCCAGGCCGCCGAACGCGAGCACTGCCTCCTGGATCGCGGCTGCGATCTGGGCTTCGTCGGTCACGTCGGCCTGGACGCCGATGGCGACGTCGGAACCGCCCAGTTCCTCGGCTACCTTTTGGGCGTTCTCCAGGTTCAGGTCGGCAATGACCACGCACGCGCCGTCGGACGCCAAACGCGTGGCGATCGCCTTGCCGATGCCCGACGCCGCACCCGTCACCAGCGCGATGCGGGTGGCGTGGGACTTGGGCTTGGGCATCCGGGCGAGCTTGGCTTCTTCCAGCGCCCAGTATTCGATGCGGAACTTCTCGGATTCCTCGATCGGCGCGTAGCTGGAGATCGCCTCGGCGCCGCGCATCACGTTGATGGCGTTGATGTAGAACTCGCTGGCCACCCGGGCGGTCTGCTTGTCCTTGCCGAAGGAGAACATGCCAACGCCAGGGACCAGCACAATGGCCGGGTCCGCGCCGCGGAGGGCCGGGCTGTTTTCGTCTGCATGACGGTCGTAGTACGCCTGGTAGTCCTCGCGGTACGCGGCGTGCAGTTCCTTGAGGCGGTTGGTTGATTCCTCGATGGTGGCGTCGGCCGGCAGGTCCAGGACCAGCGGCTTGACCTTGGTACGCAGGAAGTGGTCCGGGCAGGAGGTGCCCAGCGCGGCGAGGCGTGGGTGCTCGGTGGCGGCGAGGAATTCAAGGACGACGGCGTCATCGCTGAAGTGCCCCAGCTGCGGTTTGTCGGTGGAAGCCAAGCCGCGGATCACCGGGGCGAGGGCGGCTGCCTTGGCCCTGCGCTCGGTCTCCGGCAGGGCGCCGTAGCCGGGGAGCTTGGCGCCGAAGGGTTCGGTCTTGCCGTTGTCCTTGATGTAGTTCTCGGCCTGATCGATGATCCACAGCGAGTTCGCTTCGGCCTCTTCGGTGGTGGCGCCCCAGGCGGTGATGCCGTGGCCGCCCAGGATGGTGCCGATGGCCTGCGGGTTGGCTTCCTTGATCGCCGCGATGTCCAGGCCCAGCTGGAAACCGGGGCGACGCCATGGAACCCACACCACTTTGTCGCCAAACACCTTGGAGGTCAGCGCCTCGCCGTCCACCGCGGTTGCAATCGCGATGCCCGAGTCCGGGTGCAGGTGGTCAACGTGGGCAGCGTCCACCAGCCCGTGCATTGCGGTATCGATCGACGGCGCCGCGCCGCCCTTGCCGTGGAGGCAGTAATCGAAGGCGGCCACCATCTCGTCTTCACGTTCGACGCCGGGGTAAACATCCTTGAGTGCCTGGAGCCGGTCGAGTCGGAGTACAGCGAGGTTTTCGGCTTTCAAGGTGCCGAGGTCGCCGCCGGAGCCCTTGACCCAGAGAAGCTGGACGTCCTGGCCGGTGACGGGGTCCTTCTCGGTGCCCTTCGCTGACGTGTTGCCGCCAGCGAAGTTGGTGTTCCGCTTGTCCGCACCCAGGCGGTTGGAACGGTTGATCAGCTCTTCAACAGTGGTGTTGTCTGTGTTCTGCATGTTCATGCCTTTACGCGCCCCATCCGGCTTGCTGGCCGCCTGCGCGGTCCTCGTTGATCTTCTTCTGGTAACCGCTGGCCTTGTAGGCGGCCATCGGATCGGCGGGCAGGCCGCGGGACTCGCGCCACTGCGCCAGGATCGGGCGGACATCGGTGAAGAAGGCATCGTTGAAGATGCCGTTGGCGGCCAGGACGTCGCCTGCACGCTGTGCTTCGTTCAGTGCAGCGGAATCCACCAGGAGGGCACGGGCCGTCATTTCCTGGACGTTGAGCACCGAACGGATCTGTCCCGGGATCTTCTCCTCCAGGTTGTGGCACTGGTCCAGCATCAGGGCAACGCCTGACTCCTTGCCGAAGCCACCGCCGCGGATCACCTCGTGCATGATGCGGAACAGCTGGAAGGGGTCGGCCGCACCAACAATCAGATCATCGTCGGCGTAGAAGCGGGAGTTGAAGTCGAAGGACCCCAGCTTGCCCAGGCGCAGGAGCTGCATGACGATGAACTCGATGTTGGTTCCCGGGGCGTGGTGGCCGGTGTCGAGGCAGACGAAGGCCTTCTCGCCGAGGGCAAGGGTCTGCGCGTACGAGGTACCCCAGTCAGGAACATCGGTGTGATAGAAAGCGGGCTCGAAGAACTTGTATTCAAGGACCAGGCGCTGCTGGTCACCGAGGCCCGCGTAGATCTCCTGAAGGCTTTCCGCGAGGCGGTCCTGCCGGCCGCGCATGTCGTCCTGGCCCGGGTAGTTGGTGCCGTCAGCCAGCCAGATCTTCAAATCCTTGGACCCGGTGGCGTGCATGATGTCGATGCACTCCAGGTGGTGATCGATGGCCCGGCGACGTACGGATTCGTTGGACGAGGTCAGGGAGCCGAACTTGTACTCGTCATCCTGGAAGGTATTGGAGTTGATGGTGCCCAGGCCAACGCCCAACCCTTCGGCGTATTCGCGGAGTGCGGTGTAATCGTCCACTTTGTCCCAGGGGATGTGCAGGGCCACGGTGGGAGCCAGCCCCGTGAGTTCGTGGACCTTGGCGGCGTCGGCGATCTTTTCCTGGACGGTGCGCGGAGTACCCGGGGTGCCGAACACCTTGAACCGGGTGCCGGAGTTGCCGTAGGCCCAGGACGGCACTTCAATGGCCAGTTCCCCGAGGCGGCCAAGGGCCGATTCTGTGGTGTTCATGCTTGTTCCTTTGGGTGTTCGTGGGCTGGGTCTATGTCTTTGTGTGCGGTGCCGGTGGGGTCTGTGGCGATCCCCGCAGCGGCCAGTTGATCGTCCAGGTTGAAAACTTCCTCGATGATTTCGAAGCCCTGGTCGGGTGGGAGGTCGCTGCCTGCGAAGAGGGTCGCCATCTCGGCCTGCCAACGGGCATTGACGTCGGTCAGGGCCATGCGTGCCTGCGCTGCCCGGTAGTCTTCGCATTCCAGGTAGCCGATCAGCTGGCCATCAGGGGCGAGGAACAGGGAGTAGTTGTTCCAGCCCGCACTCTTCAGCGCTGACAGCATCTCCGGCCAGACGGCCGCGTGGCGCTCCTTGTACTCGTCCATCAGCTCCGGCTGAACGGAGGAGCGGAAACAAACCCTCATATGGGATCTCCGGGTTACTCGTCTTTGAATCGTTTCATTTGTTACGATTCAAATTACCCTCGGAAACGGGAGGGTGTCAAGGCGTTTCCAGCACTTTGACTTCGGCCCACGGAGATCGGAAAGCATGTCCACGACAGCCAGCATCAAAGACGTTGCCACCCATGCACAGGTAGCCGTGGGAACTGTTTCCAACGTGCTGAATTATCCGGACCGCGTTTCCCAGCGGACCAAGGAACGGGTCCTCAAATCCATCGCTGAGCTGGGTTTCGTACGCAACGACGCCGCCCGCCAACTCCGGGCAGGACAAAGCCGGACCATCGGCCTGATTGTGCTCGATGTCGGAAACCCCTTCTTCTCCTCCGTGGCCCGTGCGGCTGAGGACGCAGCTACGGCCCTGGGAAGCGTGGTGCTGGTGGGGGACAGCGGCCAGGACGCTTCCCGCGAAGCGCACTACATGGACTTGTTCCAGGAACAACGGGTCCAGGGCCTGCTGATCTCGCCCGTCGGCGATGTGGGCCAGCGGATCGATACGCTTCGCGAACGCGGAGTGCCTACCGTCCTGGTGGATGAACTGGCCGACACCGGGCGGTGCAGCTCAGTATCCGTTGATGACCAGGAAGGCGGATATTTGGCCGCCAAGCATCTGCTGGACATTGGCCGCCGTCGTTTGGCCTTTGTCGGAACGCCGACCATCCGCCAGGTGGCCAGCCGACTCAAGGGCGCGCAGCGCGCCGTCGCCGAAGTATCCGGAGCCAGCATCGAGGTGCTCGACTCCGAGGGGCAGACCGTCCTGACAGGCCGCAAAGTGGGCAACAGCCTGGTGGAACGTTCTCCGGAAAAGCGCCCGGAAGCTGTCTTCTGCTCGAACGATCTCCTGGCCCTGGGCGTCATGCAGTCCCTGACCATGCTGCGGACAGTCCGGATTCCGGAGGACATTGCTTTGATCGGCTATGACGACATCGATTTCGCCATCTCCGCTGTAGTGCCGCTGTCCTCGATCCGCCAGCCCACGGAAGCGCTCGGCCGCACGGCGATCGAGCTGCTCGCGGAAGAACAGGAGAGCGGCGGGACCAAGCACCGGTCCGTAGTGTTCACGCCCGAGCTGGTGGTCCGCCAAAGCACTGCGGGCGCAGGAAGCTAACGCCCGGCCCGTTGAGTGCTACAGAGCGTAGATGCTCCAGGATGCCGTGTGCTCAGCGCCGGGCTCAAGCCGCATCAGGTTCGTTCCGCTGTTGAACGCATCCGGTGGGCAGGTCATGGGCTCCACGGCCAAGCCGATCCGGCTCGGAATGGGGGCCGGCTTGTCGGCCGTGTGGATCTGTAGCCACTGGCAGCTTTCGTCCCAGGACATTCCGACGCCGGTGCCCGCCGGATCCCGCACGGAAAGCCGCGCCAGCCCGTCGTCGAACGTTATGCCCGTAAAGGCGTGATCGATCTCGGTGCTGCCGATGGCGCGCGGAGCGCGGAAATCGAACTCATGACCTGCCACGGGTGCCAATGAAAGCGGCAGCAGCCTGTCCGGCGTGACCTCCAGGAACGAGTCCGCGGCGAAATCCAGGACCCACTCATCCAGCGGCGACGAACCGGCCACAAGGTATGGGTGCGGGCAGACTCCGTAGGGTGCTGCCACGTCCGCGGCATTCACAGCCGTTACGGAAGCGTGCAGCCCGGAATCGTCCAGCACGTACCGGGCCGAAAGTTCCAGGGCGAACGGGTAACCCGCGGTCGGACCTACCGTACACGTCAAGGTGACCGAACCGGCGTCGGACTCCTTCATTGTCCAGTCGAGCGGGAAGGCGAGGCCGTGCAAAGCCGTGCCGCGTTCCGGTTCGTTGACCGGCAACTGGTGCGTGACGCCGTCAAAGCTGTACCTGCCATCCGCGATCCTGTTGGGCCACGGTGCAGCGATGATGCCGCGATAGTCCGGGATGGGTCCACCCTGGGGAAACTGGACCACCAGGTCCCGGCCGTGGAACTGCAGGACGCGGAGCGCAGCCGCGCGGGCGGTCACAACAGCCGTGTAACCGCCCGCGCTCAGCGTGAATTCAGTACTCACAGGCCGCCGGCCAACTTGTAATAGGCGGCGTTCCAGGCGAGTTCCTTCTTGAACTGTTTGATGGTGGTGTCCTGGTCGATGGTCAGGAGTTCGGTCTTGGCGATTTCGGCGAAGTCCTCGAATACCTCCAGGCCCACCTGCGTGGACAATACCGTGTGGTGCGCTGCGCCGGCGGTGAGCCACGCGGCGGCCGAGGTAGCGAAGTTCGGCTTGGGTTCCCACAGCGCGCGGGCGACTGGCAGGTTGGGGAGCGGTTGGTCGAGGTCGACGACGTCCACCACGTTCGCCACCAAGCGGAAGCGATCGCGCATGTCGGACAGGGCCACCACCACGCCGGGGCCGGCGTCGGTGTCGAAGACCATGCGGACGGGATCTTCCTTGCCGCCAATACCCAGCGGGTGGATCTCAACGCGCGGCTTCTTGGCGGTCAGCGACGGGCAAACCTCCAACATGTGCGCGCCCAGGATCTTCTCGCTGCCGGGCTCCAAGTGATACGTGTAGTCCTCCATCAGCGATGCGCCGCCGGGCAGATCCCCACCCATGACCTTGGCCGCGCGGACCAGGATGGCGGTCTTCCAGTCACCCTCGGCACCGAACCCGTAGCCATCGGCCATAAGACGCTGGACGGCCATGCCGGGGAGCTGGCGCAGTTCGCCCAGGTCCTCGAAGGACGTGGTGAAGGCCGCAGAGCCGTTGGCTTCCAGGAAGCTGCGCAGTCCCAGCTCGATGCGTGCACTGTAGCGCAGCGACTCGTGGCGGTCGCCCCCTGCCTTGAGTTCGTCAACCACCTCGTAAAGGCGTTCGTACTCCGCGACCAAAGCGTCGACGTCGGATTCCGCGGCGCCGTGGACAGCCTCGGCGAGCTCGTTCACGGACCAGGTGTTCACCGAGACGCCGAAGCGCAGCTCGGCCTCGGTCTTGTCGCCTTCGGTGACTGCGACGTTGCGCATGTTGTCACCGAAGCGGGTGAGCTTCAGCGTGCGGACGGCGGCCCACCCGGCCGAGGCGCGCTGCCAGGCACCCACCTGGCGGGCTACCTCGGGGTTGCTGACATGCCCGACGACGGTCTTCCGCGGCACGCCCAGGCGGGACTGGATGTACCCGAACTCGCGGTCACCGTGAGCTGCCTGGTTGAGGTTCATGAAGTCGAAGTCGATATCAGCCCACGGCAGGTCCCGGTTGGCCTGGGTGTGCAGGTGCAGCAAGGGCTTGCGGAGGGCGTCCAGGCCCTGGATCCACATCTTGGCCGGGCTGAACGTGTGCATCCATGCGGTCACGCCGATCACGGAATCGTTGGAGTTCGCTTCCAGTGCGGTGCGGCGGATGGCGTCCGAGTCGGTGAGGACCGGCTTCCAGACGAGTTTGACCGGGACGTCGTTGCTGGCGTTGAGGGCGTTGGCAATCTCCTGCGACTGCGCTGCGACCTGCTTGAGGACGTCCTCGCCGTAGAGGTGCTGGCTGCCGGTGAGGAACCAGACCTCGTACTGCTCAAGTGACGTGTTGTTGGCCTTTGCCATGGGGGTGCTCCTGGGGTTGTGTTCTTGTCCGGGCTGGCTGCTGAGGGCTTAGCGGCCGTAAACGTTTTGGTAGCGGTCGTACAGCGATTCGATCTTGGCCCGGTCAATGGGAAGGGGTTCTCCCAGCTGTCGGGATATGTGTACGGTCCGGGCCACTTCCTCGCACATGACAGCGGCCTTGACCGCGGACCGGGCGTCCTTGCCGATGGTGAACGGCCCGTGGTTCTGCATCAGCACCGCTGGTGAATTGGAGTTTTTGAGCGTCTCGACAATGCCTTGGCCGATCGAATCGTCTCCGATCAGTGCGAACGGCCCTACCGGGATGGGGCCACCGAATTCGTCGCCCATCATGGTCAGGACGCAAGGGATTTCCTCGCCGCGGGCAGCCCACGCCGTGGCGTAGGTGGAATGCGTGTGCACCACGCCGCCAACCTCGGGCATGTGGCGGTAGACGTAGGCGTGCGCGGCTGTGTCCGAGGACGGCGAAAGATCCGGATTTCCCCAGTCAACGGTGCCCGCGCTGCCGGTGTTCATGCCCCGGACCGGTGTGCCGTACAGGTCGGTGACCACCATGAGTTCCGGTGTGAGGTCGTCGTAGGAAACCCCGGAGGGCTTGATGACCATCAGGTCGTGGCCCGGGATGCGGCCCGAGACGTTCCCGGCGGTCCACACCACCAGTTCATACCTGGTGAGTTCTGCATGGAGTTCGCAGACTTCCTTGCGGACCCTCGCGATGGTGTCCAGGAGCGCGCTCATGCGGACACCCGCTCAGCTTCGTCAGTGGAAGGGTTCGACGCCGGTTCGGTCACCGTCGCGGCGCCCTGCGCCTCGCGCTGGATCGCCTTGAGTCGGTGCATGACATTGTTGGTTCCGCGGCCGAAGTAGTCGTGCAGTGTCCTGTATTCCTGGAAGAGGACGTCGTACGCGGCAACGTTTTCAGGAATGGGCGTGTACACCGCGCCCGGAGCTGCGGCCATGGATGCGGCGGCCTCGCGGATGTCCTTGTACTTCCCGGCAGCGACTGCAGCGTGGATCGCCGAGCCGAGCGCGGGTCCTTGTTCAGAGCCGATCGTGGAGAGTTGCAAGCCGGTGATATCCGCGTAGACCTGCATGAGGAAGGTGTTCTTCAGCAGGCCGCCGGCAACGATGAACTCCTTGACCGGGACATCGGAATCGCGGAAGGCATCCACGATGGTGCGGGTGCCGAACGCCGTGGCCTCCAGCAGGGCCCGGTAAGTGTCCTCAGGCTTGGTGGCCAGGGTTTGGCCCACCACGATGCCGGAGAGTTCATGGTCAACCAGCACTGACCGGTTGCCCGAGTGCCAGTCCAGGGCGATGAGTCCATGCTCGCCAATGGCCTGTTTCTTGGCGAGTTCGGTGAGATGTTCGTGGATGCTTCTACCCTGGGCTGCGGCGGCCTGGTGGTATTCCGGCGGGACACCGTTCTTAGTGAACCAACCGAAGATGTCGCCTACACCGGACTGGCCGGCTTCGTAGCCCCACAGGCCGTCAACGATTCCGCCGTCGACGACGCCACACATGCCCGGGACTTCGCGCAGGACGTCGCCGTTCATGACATGGCACGTGGAAGTACCCATGATGGCAACAAGCTGCCCAGGCTCCACGGCATTGGCTGCCGGTGCGCTCACGTGCGCGTCAACGTTTCCCACGGCTACGGCAATCCCTGCCGGAAGCCCCGTCCATGCGGCGGCTTCTTCCGTGAGCTGTCCGGCGGCCTCGCCCAAACGGCCGATGGTGTGCTCGAGTTTGCTGCTGACGAAGTCCTTGAAGTCAGGATTAAGCGCTGCCAGGAAATCTTCCGACGGGTACTTTCCATCCTGGTAGATGCCCTTGTATCCAGCGGTGCAGGCGTTCCGGACGTAGCTTCCGCATAGCTGCCAGACGATCCAGTCGGCGGCCTCAACCCAGTGGTCCATGGCGCCGTAGACTTCGGGGTCCTCTTCCAGGAGCTGCAAACCCTTGGCGAATTCCCATTCGGAGGAGATCAGGCCGCCGTAGCGGGGGAGCCAGGATTCGCCGCGCTTTTCAGCAAGCTGGTTGATGCGGTCCGCTTGGGGCTGGGCGGCGTGGTGGCGCCACAGCTTCACGAACGCGTGGGGTCGGTCAGCGAAGCGTTCCAGTTCGTTCAGCGGCGTGCCGTCCGCCGTCGTCGGAACCATGGTGCAGGCGGTGAAGTCAGTGGCGATGCCCACCACGTTCTTCGGGTCGATGCCGGCATCGGCGACGGCGGCCGGTACAGCATTGCGAAGGACGTCGCGGTAGTCGTTGGGGACCTGGAGCGCCCAGTCGGCGGGCAAGCGCTGGCCGCTGCCGGGAAGCTTTTCCGTGACCACGGCATGCGGGTATTCGAACACGCCACTGCCGAGCTCGGCGCCGTCCGAGACACGAACGACGACGGCGCGGCCGGACAGGGTGCCGTAGTCCACGCCGATAACGAATTGCTCATCGAGTGGGGAATTTTCTGAGGTATTCATGAGGTCTCCATCCGGCTGGCCAGGGCCTCATTGCCGGGGTTCGGGGTGGAAAAGTGAAGAAGGTCTGATGCAATTGTTAGCGCTCACAACTTTGATGTCAAGAGCGGTTCGCCGCTGTGTCCAAGTCCGCTCACGGGTAGGCTGGCAAGACAAACTGTTTGGGGGAACATTGAGATACCGCGAGATGAAGTCCGCTGCCGCCGCTGTGGCGCTCCTGCTGCTCGCCGGGTTGCTTGCCGGGTGCTCCGGGATTGCGGCCGTACAACGGCCCGCCGAGGCTAAAGATGCACTGCCCGCCGATATTCGGAGCAAAGATCCGGAAATGCCCTCAGGCTTCCGATTTTTGGCTGAGGACGACGGGGTTCAGTACTTCGCGGCAGAAAGCCCCGAGCGCACGACGGCCTGCATCGCCGCCTATCCCGTCGACAAGCCGGACCAGTGGATGCTGGCTTGTTCCGATGGGATTACCGGTGAACGGGAAATCGTAACCACCAGCCACATGGGGCAGCCCACTGTGAAGCTGGTGACAACCGGCTTCGACACCAAGGCCCTCGAAGCAGAGGGCTGGCGCAAGGTTCACGCCAATGTTTTGGTGGGGGCCGTGGCCAACCCCTAAGCCTGCCCCTCGGCAGGGTCCGGGCTAGGCGGTTCGGGCCTGGGCGGTGGTGGAGCGGACAACCAGGCGAGGCGTGACCGTCGCCGGCGCCTGCGATGTGCCCTTGTCCAAGTGCTCGAGCAGCAGATCGATGCAGCGCTGGCCCAACTCTTCGAAGTCCTGGGCAACGGTGGTCAGGGGTGGAATGAAATACGCGGATTCCGGCTGGTCATCGAAGCCCACCACGCTGATGTCGGCGGGAACCTGGACGCCGGTCTCATTGAAGGCCCGCAGGACCCCCAGGGCCATCTGGTCGTTGGCAACAAAAAGAGCCGTCATTGAGCGCTCCGCCGCGATCTTCAGGCCTTCGCGATAACCGCATTCAGCACTCCAGTCGCCCTCGATGAGTGTCGCCGGCTCAAGCCCCGCCTCAGCCAGGGCATCACGCCAGCCGTCGATGCGGGCCGCAGCGTCGATCCAATCGGCCGGCCCGGACAGGTGGCCTATCTTGGTATGGCCAAGGTCCAGGAGGTGGTGGACTGCGAGCCGGGCACCTTGCCGTTGGTCGACCGTGGCACCGCTGAGGTTCTCATCGCCCACAGACCCTACGGCCACCAACGGAACCTGGGCTGTAATGTCCCGCAGGACGTCGAAAGTTCCAGGGTGTGGCACCGTCACCACAATGCCGTCCACGCCCTGGTCCATGAAGTGCGCGATGGCGTCCTTGATGGTTTCCGGGGTGACCTCGCGCAGGCCTGCAACGCTGACGAAATAGCCGGCATCCCTCGCAGCCTGCTGAACGCCCAGCAGTGTGTGGGATGGTCCGTACTGCGCCAGCTCACTGCCGAGCACTCCAATGGTTTGGGAGCGCCGCGTCACCAGGCTGCGGGCGGCTACGTTGCGGCGGTAACCCAGATCGGTGATGGCCTGTTCGACGCGCTCGCGGGTCTTGGAACTCACGTTGGGGTGGTTGTTGAGCACCCGTGAAACGGTCTGATGGGACACCCCGGCAACGCGGGCGACGTCTTCCATGACCGGCGGGCGGGTTGGTGCAGTTCGTTCAGAGCTCACCCTGTCACGATAGAGCACTGGCCACGATGATCAGCCGATGGCCGCCCTTGCGGCGTAATGCCGGTACCTCGTAAGAAAGGCAGCGGGCGCGTCGCCGTTCCGTGCGCTCACGTTCACGCCTTCCGCCGGCCAGTCAGGCACCGTGCCCGCCAGGACACCCGCTGCCTGCCGCGCGGCACCGTCAGCAACGTACTCGCCCGGCTTCGGCACGAAGACCGGAACCCCGAATGCGGCGGCGGCCACCTGTTGGACGGCTTCGGATTGTGCGCCCCCGCCCACCAGGATGATGCGCTGGGCTTCGACACCCTGGGCCTGGAGGGCTGCCAGGCCATCGGCGAGTGAGCACAGCACGCCCTCGACTGCGGCCCGGGCCAGGTTGGCAGGGGTGTAGTTGGAGAGGGTAAGTCCGTGGAGCGAGCCGGTGGCGTTCGGCAGGTTGGGTGTCCGCTCGCCCTCGAAATACGGCACCATGGTCAGTCCACCGGATCCCTCCGGCGCGGTCAACGCCAGCTCCCCCAGTTCCTGGAGCGTTACTCCCAGCAAAGCGGCGGTGGAGTCAAAAATCCGTGTGGCGTTGAGCGTGCACGCCAGCGGAAGGTAATTCCCGGTGGCATCAGCGAAACCAGCCACCAGCCCGCTGGCGTCGCGTGAGGAAACATCCGAGACGGCGAATACTGTCCCTGATGTCCCAATGGATATGACTACATCGCCGACTCCGGCATTGACACCCAGGCCCGCGGCAGCGTTGTCGCCGGCACCCGGCCCGATCAAGGCACCGTCCGGAGTCTTGCCTGCCACTTCCAAAGGCCCCACGACGGTAGGCAGCACCGGCACGTGCCCCAGCGTGCTTCGAAGTACTTCGGGAAGATACTCGCCGGTGGTGGCCGAAAAGTAGCCGGTGCCGGAGGCATCGGACCTGTCGGTGCGGAGGAGCTCCAGCGACGCAGGCCCTGTTCCGGGACCGTTACCTGCCAAGCGCCAAGACAGCCAATCATGGGGAAGGCACACCGCGGCCGTACGGGCGGCGTTTTCTGGCTCATTGCGGGCCAACCAGCGCAGCTTGGTGGCCGTCAATGAAGCGACCGGCACGGTTCCTGTGCTGGTTGCCCACTGGGCGGCACCGGCCACTGAATCGCCATCACCGGCCTCGCGGATGAGATCCTCGGCATCCGGTGCTGAACGTGTGTCGTTCCACAGCAGGGCCGGGCGAACAACGTCTCCGGATTCGTCCAGGCACACCATGCCATGCTGCTGCCCACCGATGGAGACGGCGTCCACATCATCGAAACCGCCCGCGTCCGTGATCGCTTCCTGCAGCGCAGTCCACCAGTGCTCAGGGTGAACCTCGCTTCCCTCCGGATGGGAAGCCCGGCCTTGTCGCACCAAGGCGCCTGTGGCTGAGTCCCGGATGATCACCTTGCAGGACTGGGTGGAGCTGTCTATCCCGGCTACGAGTGGCATGGGTAAATCCTTTGGGGGACATACCGGACGCGCCCTGAAAACAAGGGCACGTCCGGCATGGATGGTGGTGGACGGGAGTGGCTTAGCGGGCGCCGAGGAGGTGCTCGATGGCCAACTGGTTGAGGCGGACGAAGGCGAACGAGCGCTCCGCGGCCTGGTCGGCGTCGAACGTTTCGAAAGCGCTGGCATCAGCCAGCAGGTCCGCGGTGGTCTCGCCGGCGCTAAGAGTCGGCTCGCCCAGCTCGAACACGCCTGAGGTGGCCAGTGCTTCCTGGACCTCGGGATCCGCGCGGAACGCAAGCGCACGCTCCTTGAGCAGGAGGTACATGGACATGTTGGACTTTGCGGATTCCCAAACGCCGTCGTAACCGTCAGTGCGGGACGGCTTGTAGTCGAAGTGGCGTGGGCCGTCATACTTCGGTCCGCCGTTCGGGAAGCCGTTCTCCAGGAGGTCCACGGTAAAGAAGGCGCTGGTGAGGTCGCCGTGGCCGAAAACAAGGTCTTGGTCGTACTTGATTCCACGCTGGCCGTTGAGGTCGATGTGGAAAAGCTTTCCGGCCCACAGGGCCTGTGCGATGCCGTGGGTGAAGTTCAGGCCCGCCATCTGCTCGTGGCCCGTCTCGGGGTTGAGGCCCACGATGTCACCGTGTTCCAGCTGCGCGATGAACGCCAGACCGTGGCCGACAGTGGGAAGGAAGATGTCGCCACGGGGTTCGTTCGGCTTGGGCTCCAGGGCGATCCGGAGGCCGTAACCCTTCTCCTTGATATAGCCGGCCGCTGTGTCAACGCCTTCCTTCATGCGGTCCAGTGCGGCGGAAAGGTCCTTCGAACCGTCATATTCGCTGCCTTCGCGGCCGCCCCACATCACGAACGTCTCGGCGCCAAGCTCGGCGGCGAGGTCGATGTTGCGGAGGATCTTGCTCAGGGCGAAGCGACGGATGGAGCGGTCGTTCGACGTGAAGCCGCCGTCCTTGAAGACGGGGTGGCTGAAGAGGTTGGTGGTCACCATGGGTGTCTTCAAGCCGGTCTCGGCCAGTGCGGCCTTGAAGTTCTTCAGGATCAGTTCGCGTTCGGAGGCCGTGGCATCGAAGGGGATCAGGTCATTGTCGTGGAAAGTGATGCCGTAGGCGCCGAGCTCGCTGAGCTTGTGCACGGCTTCTACCGGGTCCAGGGCCGGGCGGGTTGCGACGCCGAATGGGTCCGCGCCAGTCCAGCCAACGGTCCAAAGGCCAAAGGTGAAACGGTCCTGGGGGGTGGGCTGCAGGGTCATTTTGCTCCTTTGCAAAGCACTGGGAAGGGACGGAAAGTCATGCCCTCCAATTAGTTTTCAATCTGAACTATATGGGGGATGATGGATTATGGTCAATGGAAGCCGGCAGAAAGTTTTTCGAATCCGCAGGGAGGTCCCTTACCCGTGATTGACGCAACCGCGCCGGGGCGCGTAGGTGATGTCCGCCGTCGTAATCTTTCGCTCGTGCTGGACTCCATTGCCAAGACGGGCGATGCCAAGCCCAGCCGCGCGCAGCTTGCCGCCGGAACCGGACTTACCAAGGCTGCGGTGTCCAGCCTTGTCGCCGATCTCGTGGAGTCGGGGCTGGTCGCCGAGGTGGGCCTCTACCGCGACGGCGAGCGGGGGAGGCCTGGCCAGGGCCTGGAGCTCAGTTCCCGGCGCGGCGTGATCGGCATGGAAATCAACGTGGATTACTTGGCCGTAGGCGTGGTGGACCTCGGTGGCAACCTGCGCTTCCATTCAAGTGTTGAGTCGCCCAACCGGGGCTTGGGGCCGGCGACGGTGATGGAGCGTCTCGGCGCCTTGGCGGCCGAGGCGAAGGCTGCTGCGGCCGCCGAAGGCATAGCCATCCTCGGTGGCGGCCTGGCTGTCCCTGGGCTGGTGGACGAGCAGCGAAGCGTCGTCCTGTCCGCCCCCAATTTGCATTGGGAAAATGAGCCGTTGAATCCACGGGCCCTCCTGGAGGGGGCCCCGCTTGGAGTGCGGTTGTCCAATGAAGCCAACAGTGCAGCGCTGGGCGAACTTTGGTATGGAGGTGGGCCCGCCGACTTCCTCTACGTATCCGGAGAAGTGGGTGTAGGCGGCGGCGTCATCATCGCGTCCGAGCTGTACACGGGGCCGGGTGGCTCCGCGGGAGAGTTGGGGCATATCGTAGTGAACCCGGACGGGCCGTCCTGTTCGTGTGGCGGGGCGGGGTGCCTGGAAACCTTCGCTGGTCAAGAGGCGATATTCGAGGCGGCGGGCATTCCGCCCGGCGCGTTGGAGGAGCGCGCTGAGTTGCTGCTCGCGGCTCTTCGGCAGCGGGATCCGCAGGCCAGGAAGGCAGTCGACGACGCCGGACGTTACTTGGGAGTCGCACTGGCCTCCTCTGCCCGGTTGATGGATATCGAGGCTGTAGTGCTCGGCGGACACTTTGCCGTGCTGGGAGAGTGGCTGCGACCAGCCCTGTTGGCCAGTCTGGAGCGCCACGCGCCCGGGCTCCTGGATCCGGAGAACCTGACATTGTCCGGCTTGGAGCATTCCGGAACGCTTCTGGGGGCAGCCGGCCAGGTGATCCGTTCTGTGATTGAGTCGCCGTTCGAGTTCCTGCTGGCCGCGAAGCTGGCGTAGTTTCCGGTGAAAGTCGGCGTGGGTTCTTCCTAAAGAATCATCAGCATGCTTAGTATTGATGGGTCAGTTGTTCGCGCAACCTACCCCCACGGACGAGTGCCCCATGACTACACAAGATTCAGCCCACACAAGCACTGCGAAGGCGCAGACCGCACCTTCCCCGGAAGACTCGCGCAAGCCGGACAGTCCCAACGACCTCGTCAAGCCCACTTGGATGTACATCGCCAAGAGGACCCTGAGGGAGTTCACCAAGGACCAGTGCCCGGACGCTGCGGCAGGCTTGACGTACTACGGTGTGCTCGCGCTCTTCCCCGCCCTCCTTGCCTTGGTTTCGCTTCTCGGCATATTTGGCGATGCAGGCAAGACCACGTCGGCATTGCTGGACATCGTCCAGCAATTTGCTCCCGGACCGGGCGTTGACACCCTCCGAAAGCCCATCGAGGAACTGACCCAGTCCAATGCGGCCGGCTTCGCCCTGTTCTTTGGAATCGTGGTGGCCCTATGGTCGGCCTCCGGCTATGTTTCCGCTTTCAGCCGCGCAATGAACCGCGTCTATGAAGTGGACGAAGGGCGCGGTTTCATCAAGCTCCGTGGCACGATGCTGGCAGTGACGGTGGTTGCCGTGGTTGGGGCCGCCCTGGTCGCTGGCATGCTGGTCCTCAGTGGGCCAGTGGCAGAAGCGATCGGCGGTGCCATTGGATTGTCCCAGGCGTTCCTGACGGTCTGGAACATCGCCAAATGGCCGGTGCTCATCGTCATTGTGGTGGCCATCATCGCCGTCCTCTATTACTTCACCCCTAACGTCAAACAGCCCAAGTTCCGCTGGATGAGCATGGGCTCCCTTATCGCCCTGGTCATTTTCGCCCTTGCTTCGCTGGGCTTCGGCTTCTACGTCGCCAACTTCAGCAACTACAACAAGACCTACGGCGCCCTGGCCGGCGTCATCATCATGTTGCTGTGGCTCTGGATTCTGAACATGTCCTTGCTGTTCGGCGCCGAATTCGATGCTGAAATGGAGCGTGGCCGCCAGTTGCAGGGTGGCATTGAGGCTGAAGAGAGCATTCAGCTCCCGCCCCGCGACACCAAGAAGAGCGACAAGATGCAGGAAAAGGAAGATGAAATTGTCAGGACCGGAGAGGAAATCCGTGAAAATCATGGCGGGGAACCGCGGAAAGACAAGTAGCCGGAACCCTGCCGCCGACGCCGTCACAACCAAGCTCAAAGCGATCAAGCACGGGGATAGCGTGAAGATCCGGAGCGAGGTATTCCGGGTCCGTTCGGTGCAGTCCACGGGAGACTCCTCGAACATCACCCTGGAACTGCAAGGGCCCGACGGCGGTTCGGTCACCTTTATCGGTCTGCCGAAGGCCCGGCTGGAGCTGGCAGGAAGCGGGCCCCTGCCGTGACCGTGGCAGGGACCCGCTGGCTTTGGAGCGATCCTCCCGCGGCGCTTAGGGCATCCGCGGGAGGATCACGTAGTTACGCGAACGGGAGGACGAGCTCCGCGTAGCGCTGCTTCATGGTTTCCAGGACGCTGTCCCCATCGGCATCCCAGATCTCCTGGTTAAAGATTTCAACCTCAATGTCGCCCCTGTACCCGGCGTCCCTGACCCAGGCGCCGATGGTCGCGAAGTCGATGACGCCGTCGCCCATCATGCCGCGCGACAACAGCGCGTCAGCGGCGATCGGCAGGTTGAAATCGCACACCTGGTAGGACGCGATGCGGTTCTCCCGGCCAGCACGTTCAATCTGGGCCTTGAGTTCTGGATCCCACCAGACGTGGAAGGTGTCGACGGCGACGCCAACAGCCCTTGCGTCGTAAGGCGCCGCGAGATCGAGTGCCTGGCCCAAAGTGGAGATCAGGGCACGGTCAGCGGCGTACATCGGGTGCAGGGGTTCAAGAACCAAGCGGACGCCGTTCTCGGAAGCGAAGGGAACCAGCTCTTCCAGGCGATCGGCCACGCGTTGACGGGCCGCAACCACATCCTTTTCGCTGGGGGCGAGGCCACCCACCACCAGGAACAGCTCCTGGGTGTCGAGCGCTACTGCTTCGCGGACGGCGTCGAAGTTGTCTGCCAGAGCGGCGGCCTGTCCTTCGGCATCGGCCGCTGTAAGGAAACCGCCGCGGCACAGCGAGGAAACCCGGAGCCCGGCGTCCTTGATGAGCTTGGCTGCTTTGTCCAAGCCAGCCTCGGCCACGCGGTCACGCCAAGGGCCAATCGCGGGAATGCCGGCGCGGGCACAGCCGTCGACGGCCTCGGCAAGTGTCCACTTCTTGGTGGTGGCGCTGTTCAAGGACAGCCGCGAGAAATCGGTGCTCATGCGCCTACTCCGTTGATCCGGAGGTAGTCCGACATGCGGAAGGCTGCCAGTGACGGATCCTTCAACAGTCCGGCTTTGTCCGCCAGTTCGAAGGTCTTGGCCAGGTGCAGGACCGACCGGCCGGAGTGGAGCCCGCCCACCATCTGGAAGCCGGGCTGCTTTCCGTTGAGCCAGGACATGAACGCGATCCCGGTTTTGTAGTAGAACGTGGGGGCGCTGAAGATGTGCTTCCCGAGCTCGCGGGTGGAGTCCAGGATGGCGCGGCCCTCGGCGCCCTGACCGGCGTCGTACTTCTGCAACGCAACCGAAGCGGCCGGGTAGATGGCGGCGAAGATGCCCAGGAGGGCGTCCGAGTGGTGCGTCTCGTCGCCGTCGATCAGTTCCGGGTAGTTGAAGTCGTCGCCGGTGTAGAGGCGGACGCCTTCCGGCAGGTTGGCGCGGAGGGCGACCTCGTGGGAAGCATCCAGCAGCGAAACCTTGACGCCGTCAACCTTGTCCGAGTGCTCGCGGATCAGGCTAAGGAACGTTTCGGTGGCGACGGAGACGTCATTGGAGCCCCAATACCCGGCCAGTGCGGGGTCGAACATGGTGCCGAGCCAGTGCAGGATGACGGGCTGGTCAACTTCCTGCAGGAGCGTGGAGTAGACGTGCAGGTAGTCGTCGGCGCTGTTGGCGACCTTGGCCAAGGCGCGGGAGGCCATGAGGATGACCTTAGGCCCGGCCTCGCTGACGACGGCGATCTGCTCACGGTAGGCGTCGATGACGGCCTGGATACCGGCCGCGCCATCTGGGAGGGCGGCAATATCCAGCTGGTCGGTTCCGGCGCCACAGGAAACGAGGTCCCGCACGGACTTGCCGACCGTCGCCGCATTGTTGCCGGCCACGACCGAAGCGGCCTCGGCACCTGTGCGCTTGATGAGCTGCTGGGTTGCTGCCCAGTCCAGGCCCATGCCGCGTTGGGCGGTATCCATGGCGTCGGCAACGCCCAAGCCATAGGACCACAGCTCGTGCCGGTACGCCAGGGTGGCGTCCCAGTCGAGCTGCGCCGGGGCGCCGGGGGTGTTGTCCGCGGCGACCTCTGGGATGACATGCGCTGCGGCGTAGGCGCGGCGGGCGGTCAGGGGAGCGGTCGGCTTGGCCCACGATGTGGCTGCCTGGAGGCGGTACTCGCGGGTGCCGCCGTCGTCTGTGGGAAGAATCAGTGACGTCATTAGAGGGTGATCTCCGGGATGTCGATGGTGCGGCGCTCGGCCGAGGACTGCAGGCCGAGTTCGGCCAACTGCACGCCGCGGGCTGCGGAGAGCAGGCCGAAGCGGTGCTCACGGCCGGCGGCGACGTCCCGCAGGAATTCTTCCCACTGCAGCTTGAAGCCGTTGTCCAGCTCGGCGTTGGCGGGAACTTCCTGCCACTGGCTTCGGAAGGATTCGGTGACGGGCAGGTCCGGGTTCCAGACTGGCTTGGGGGTGTGGGCGCGCTGCTGTGCAACGCACTTGTTCAAACCGGCGACGGCGGAACCGTGCGTGCCGTCGATCTGGAACTCAACCAGTTCGTCGCGGTAGACGCGGACCGCCCAGGAAGAGTTGATCTGGCCGATGACGTCGTCGCCGCCCGGGGTTTCGAGCTCGAAGATGCCGTAGGAGGCGTCGTCTGCGGTGGCCTTGTATTCCTTGCCGGCCTCGTCCCAACGGGCGGGGATGTGCGTGGCTGTCTTGGCGTTGACGCTCTTGACCTTGCCGATGATGCCTTCAAGGACGTAGTTCCAGTGGCAGAACATGTCCGTGGTCATTCCGCCGCCGTCTTCCTTGCGGTAGTTCCAGGAGGGGCGCTGTGCAGCCTGCACGTCGCCTTCGAAGACCCAGTAGCCGAACTCGCCACGGATGGAGAGGATGCGGCCGAAGAACCCTTCGTCCACCAGGCGGCGAAGCTTGACCAGGCCGGGGAGGTACAGCTTGTCGTGCACAACGCCTGCGGTGACGCCGGCTTCCTTGCCGATCTGTGCGAGCTCGATGGCCTCTTCGAGGGTTTCGGCCGTGGGCTTCTCGGTGAAGATGTGCTTGCCGGCGCGCATGGCCTTCTTCAGGGTGGCGGCGCGGAGGCTGGTCATGGAAGCGTCGAAGATTATGTCCACGGTGGGATCGGCGATGACTGCATCCAGATCGGTGGTCCATTCGGAAACCTTGTGGAGCTCGGCGAGTTCGCGGATCTTCGCTTCGTTGCGGCCTACGAGGATCGGTTCGACCTGGACCTTGGTGCCGTCCTCAAGGGTAAAACCCCCGGCGTCGCGGATGGGAAGGATGGACCGCAGCAAGTGCTGGCGGTATCCCATGCGGCCGGTGATGCCATTCATGGCGATGCGGATCGTCTTTGTTTCGAAACCCATGTTTTCTCTCCAGTACCTTGTGTGCCGGTCGCTCTGCGGTTGCCGGTGCTTGCTTTTGCATGTGTTGGAAAGCGCATTCCCATTGCAAAGAATCATGCACCATGGCGCGACAGCTTGGCAAGCGCTTTCCCGAATTCGCGTATGCCCTGACATAATTTCCCTAGCGCCAGTCCCGACGCCTGCAGACAAGGAGGGCCCCGTGGCCGCCAGCACACTCAGTGAAGTTGCCCGTTTGGCCGGGGTTTCCCTGGCCACGGCATCGAGGGTCCTCAACGGCTCATCCCGGAAACCCGCGGAAGACATCGCCGAGCGCGTCCGCGAAGCCGCGGACAAGCTCGGCTACGTCCCCAATGCGCAGGCCCAGGCGCTCGCGAAGTCCAGTTCAGGTTTGATCGGCCTGGTTGTCCACGACATTGCCGATCCATACTTCTCGGCAATAGCCCGCGGAGTGCAGGAAGCCGCGCGGCAGCAGAACCGCATGGTGCTGCTGGCAAGCACCTCCGGTACCCCCTCGGATGAGCGCGAGGCAGTAGCAGCCTTCGCTGCCCGCCGCGCGGACTCCATCGTCATTGCCGGTTCACGCTCCGTGCGGGCCGAGGACCGGCAGGGCAACGCCGAGCTCGCCGCTGAGTTGGATCGGTACTGCCGTAACGGCGGACATGTGGGCGTGGTGGGGCACCCTGTCGTGGGCGCTTCCGCCTCGGAGGGCTACCACGTAGTGAAGGTCCCCAACGAGGAACTCGCGGCTGGCCTTGCCGCAGAACTGGCTGCCTCCCATGATGGCCCGTTCCTGATCATCGCAGGCCCTGAAGGCCTGTACACCTCCGACGACAGGGTCCGCGGATTCCAGCGCGGACTCGCCGACGCCGGCAGGGTACCGGCCGAGGTTATCCGGACCGGCTTCAATCGTGCGGGAGGATACGACGCCGGCCTGGCGCTCGCGGAACGCATCAAGTCTTCCGAAGAGCGGCTCTGCATCTTCGCGGTCAACGACGTCATGGCTATCGGAGTCACAGCGGCGCTGCGGCCGGAAGGGGTGTGGATTCCCCGCGATGCCACCATTGCGGGCTTTGACGATATCGAGACCCTGCGCGACTTCCGGCCGGCGTTGTCCACGGTCCACCTGCCGCTTGAGGACATTGGCCGGCTCGCTGCCGGAGACCCGGATACGCCACCTGTCAGCGGCGTGGTCAAGCTTCGCCGCAGTACTGAGGCCCCGGTCGCGGAATCGCCCGCATAACCATGCCGCCGCGCGGGCGACCCGGGCATCCGCGGTGATTCCCGACGTCGGGCGTTCCGGTGTGGTTCCGCCGGGCACGCGGCGTTCGCGCTAGTCCTCGCCCAGGGTGATGGTGTGCAGAAACGCGGCGTCATTGAGGACGTTCTCCGGGAGGTCGTCCTCGACGAATTCCAACATGATGTCCATATCCTTGCCGTTGCCCCGCAGGACGTCGGTGACGGTCTGCCATAGCAACTTGCGGTTCCGCAGGGGGAACCGTTCGGCTTCGGGCCCCCAGGAGAAGCAGTGGACGCCCACCACGTGCGGCAGGATTTGGTGGAGCGAGTCGAGTGCCTGCTGGTCGGAAAGCCCGACGGCGGGTTGCCAGTAGGTGCCGACGTTGGCATGGTTGACGCGGTTCAGCAACTCGAGGGTAGTACCGGGGGAGTCGGTGAGGGTGTTGCCGTGGTATTCGAAGGCGATGCCGATCCCGCGCTCGGCCCCGAGGTCGGCAATACGCTGGGTGTCTGTCACCACCGAGTCCCAGTGCTCCGGGCCGGCACCCTCGGATCCGAGTTCCCCGGCCCATACCCGGATCCTTGGGGCGCCCAGCGCGGTAGCGAGATCCAGCGCCCTACCGAAATCTCCGAAAGCGCCGCATCGGTAGTACGAGCCAAGCGACAAGACCCTGAGCCCAGCGTCTTCCGTCGCGCGTTTGGCGTGGGCGGCTGATTCCGTGTCACTTACGTGGACATCGGTGCCCCATTCGATGCCAGCCAGGCCAGCCTCGGCGGAAACCCGCACAACGTCGTCGATCCCGTGCGCTCTGAGGGTGACGGAACAGATGCCGGGCGTGAGGTCAGCCAACGTGGTGAGGTCGATCATGCTTCACAGGATACCGGGAATGCGCTTACCCAGTAAGACCGTATCGCCTGCTGAACATTTGTGCCGCGCCCTTTCCCGCCCCGTGCGCTGGGTACGCCCGGATACCGCGGCCGTTCGCGCCCGGTGCGCCGGAGGTTACTGGTGCGAACAGCGGAAAGGGGTGCCTCGGGAAGGGTGCCCGGACGTGCCGCGCACACGCACGCTACAACTGGACCCAGTAGCGCCGGATCGCATCGGTGACTCCTAGTTCCGGGGCAGAACTCTCCGGTGGCCGGACGCTTTCAAGAACGCCGCCGCACGCCTCGATGGTGCGGGCCGACGCCACGTTCGGCTGCTTGCAGGTCACGAGCACTCGTTCCATGCCGAGGTCACGACCCTCCAGAAGGGCGCTTTTCAGTGCTAGTTTGGCGAGCCCCCGGCCCCGCGCACTGGGCCGGATGCCGTAGCCGATGTTGCCTCCCACCTCAACGAGGTAGTCATTGACCAACGAGTGCCTGAGGCTGGCGGCGCCCAGGTAGGTGTCATCCTCGACTACCCAGATGGTGGTCTGGTTGGCCAAGCCTTCGGGAGGTTGGAAGCTCTCCTTGGGCAACTCGTGCAGCAGGCCAACCCATTCCGCGAAGTCGCTGCTGTCGCGTAGATCCAGGCCGTACCTCGCGGCCACAAAAGCCGCCGAGCCATCCTGATTAAGGGTCCCCCACTCGTTCCAGCTCTCCACCCAGGAAGCATGGAAGTTTGCGGACGGCCTCGTGAGCTTGGCGTCAATCATTGGGTGAGCGTACTACGGCCGCTTCAACGGGACCGGCACGCGTGGCCATTAATTCGACTTACTCAGTGTGCGGCCCATGATGGCCTGGGTCAGGGCGTCGATCACTTCAGCGTTGGCCAGCGGATTGCGGATCAGGGTGAAGTCGACGTCACCCACCGGGGGCAGGCCGAAGCGTTGCGTGATGACTTTCAGGTCTTCCGGTACCAGCGAAGCAGGCATCACGGCCACGCCAATACCTGCCCGGACCGCAGCCAGGACACCGCTGATCTGCTTGGTACTGCAGGTGATCCGCCAGGTGCGGCCCTCGGCTTCCAAGGCATCGATGGCGAGCTTTCGGCTGAGGCTGGGTGCCGGGTAGGCGATGAGTGGGACTGGCGCTCCAGGTTCCAGCACGGTCTGCTCGACGCCTACCCATGCGAAGTTGTCATGCCGAACCACCGTGCCTTCCTTTGCTCCGGCCACCCACTTCACGAACACGAGGTCCAGTTGCCCCGCATTGAGCCTCTTGTACAGCTGATCGCTTTGGCTGACGGTGAGCTCCAGGTTGATCTGCGGGTACAACTGCCGGAACTCGCGCAGGATCCGCGGGAGGCCCGTGATGGCGAGGTCGTCGGCGGTACCGAAGCGGAGTCGGCCGCGCATGGCCGAACCCGAAAAGTATCGTGCGGCGGAGTCGTGGGCGGCAAGGATACTTCGGGCAAAGCCGGCCATGGCGTCACCGTTGTCCGTCAGCCTGACTTCGCGGGTATCGCGGGCCACAAGCACCCGTTTCGCGGCAGCCTCGAGCTTACGGACGTGCTGGCTGACCGTCGGTTGCGCAAGTCCCAGACGCTCTGCGGCTTTGGTGAAACTCAGCGTCTCTGCGACGGCCAAAAAGGAACGGAGCTGGACAGGTTCGAACACGGAACTCCTAAAGCGCAGGTCAACGCCGGGTCGGAGCACTGCGCCACCGAACACCGCTCATTGCATTCCGCAATGCTAGTTATAGGCGCAATACGCTTCCATAATTGCTGCTGGCAACCATAGCGTTAAACGCATCCCACCGAAACTCTCCATCCGAGGACTACTTTTGGCACCCCCACCGCCTTCAGCGGCACACGTCAGCCAGCCCGTCATCGATTCTCTGTCCGCCCGTCCCTTGCCGGACACAAACCAACCGGACACCGTCACCCAGCCACTCGCCGTCGTGAGTGAAAAGCTGCCCTGGCGGCACACTTTCATCTCCCTGAAGGTCCCTAACTTCAGGATCTTCGCGATCGGCCACTTCATTGCCGTGATCGCCATCTGGATGCAGCGCATCGCCCAGGACTGGATGGTGCTGGAACTTTCCGGTTCCGTTACCGCCGTCGGAATTACCGTGGCGCTGCAGTTCATGCCGTCGCTTTTCCTGGGACCGTGGGGCGGCATGATTGCCGACCGTTTCCCCAAACGGAAGATCCTCATTATCTGCCAGTCGGCAGCTGCGGTGCTGGCTGCCCTGTTGGCCGTGCTGTCACTGAGCCAGCGGGTTGAGGTCTGGCACGTGTATGCCATTGCCCTGGCGTTGGGCTTCGTGACGGTCCTCGACCAACCGGCACGGCAGGTCTTCGTCAATGAACTCGTCGGGCCAAAATACCTGCGCAACGCCATCAGCGTGAACTCAACGACCTTCCAGCTCGGCGGCCTGATCGGGCCGGCCCTGGCCGGTGTGCTGCTCACTGCTGTCGGTGCGGGCTGGGCCTTCGCCGCCAACGCGGTTGCGTGCTGCTCCACCGTGACCATGCTGCTCATCCTGCGCAAGGACCAACTGCACCTCAGCCAGCCCACACCGCGCAAGAAAGGCATGCTGCGCGAAGGCCTGAACTATGCGCTCAGCAAGCCCACCATCTACTGGCCTTGGCTCATGGCGGGCTTCGTCGCAGTTTTCGCGATGAGCCTTCCGGTGCTGTTGGCGGCTTTTGCGGACCACGTGTACGACGCCGGCGCCGGAGGCTACGGCCTGCTGAACGCGATGGTTGCGCTCGGTGCACTGACCGGCGCGGTGGCGTCCACCCGACGTCGGCAGTTGCGGTTACGTTCGGTGGTCACGTCCGCCGGGTTGTACGGCCTGATGCTCTGCCTGTCCTCGATCATGCCGTCCATGGTGTGGTTCAGCGTCATCATGGTGCTCGCCGGATTCTGGTGCCTGATGTTCCTGACCGCCGCCAACCAGATGGTGCAGACCAGCTCCAACATGAGCATCCGCGGCCGCGTCATGAGCCTGTACCTCGTGGTGCTGATCGGTGGCCAGGCCATCGGCGGCCCCATGATGGGTTGGCTCGCCGAACACCTCGGTCCGCACCTGGCTATTTTGATAGCGGGCGGCGTGCCGGCCATCGCGGCCGCGGTAGTCGCCGTCGTACTGGCCAGGAAGTCGTCCTTGCACCTGAAGGTAGACCTGCGCGACCGGCGCCGGGTGCTGCGGATTGTGCAGGAGCCCCAGACGGCTTAACAGGGAAAGCAGCGCCGGCGGTGAACCGCCGGCGCTGCCTTCTGTTTGGTGCTACGACGTTGCGAGGTGCGGGTACTCCGCCGAGCGACCCTGGAACTCCAGGACGTCCAAGTTGCGGATGACGCCGTCGCGGATTTCGATGGCGCGGCTGATGGTCTCGTTGGCATCCCACGCGTCCGGTCCCGCCACCACAGTGTCCAAGAAGGGCAACAAAGCCTCGCTGATTTCCCAGCTGGCCGAGTTCCACAGGTAGGACGGACTGTGGTCCACGGCGTAGTAGTTGACGTGCCCGCCCACGCGGAACATCGGCTCGTCGAACGTGGTGGTCCGCGCCCAGCTGAAGCCCATGCCTTCGTCGCAGGACACATCCACGATCAAGCTGTCCGGCTGGAATTCCGCCAGGTCCTCGGTTCGCAAGTATGTCAGCGGCGCGTTCGGGTCCTGCAGGGTGCAATTGACCACGATGTCGGCCGCCGCAAGGAAGGGCGCCAACGGCTTGCGACCGTTGTTCGTGATGACTTCGCTGAGGAACGGGGCCTTACTGTCATGGTCGAACTGTACGATTCGAACTGAATGGATCGGCGATCCCACGGCAGCGACACCCCGGTTGGTCAGGACCTGCACATCGTGGACGCCATGGGCGTTCAACGCGGTGACGGCACCGCGGGCAGTGGCCCCGAAACCGATGACCACCGCACTCAAGCGCCGGCCGTAGTCGCCCGTGGAACCCGTCAGGGCCAAGGCATGCAGCACGGAGCAGTACCCGGCGAGTTCGTTGTTCTTGTGAAAGACGTGAAGGCCAAAACCGCCGTCCCCTGCCCAATGGTTCATTGCCTCGAAGGCAATGAGCGTGAGCTTCTTATCTATCGCCAACTGGGTGATAGCCCGGTCCTGCACGCAGTGAGGCCATCCCCACAACGTTTGGCCGTCGCGGAGTTCGGCCAAATCCTGGGCCTGCGGCTTCGGGAGCAGGATGACGTCGCTGTTGGCGATCAACTCCTCGCGCGTCCCGAGCCCGCCCACCAAAGATTCAAGTTTGCTGTCCGGGACGCCGAACCGTTCGCCGTAGCCGTATTCGAACCGGAGCTGTTGACGCACTTCCGGAGCAATGCGCTCCAAATGCTGGGGATGGATGGGCAGGCGGCGCTCATTGGGCTTCAGCGAGGAAGCGAGGACGCCTATGCTCAGCTGGCCAGTTGGCGCGGTCACTTCTTGTTGCCGGTGGAAGGCTTCGCGGCCTCGGTGGCGGAGGACTCGGAAGCCCGCTTGTCCGCCCGCTTTTCCTTGATGGACTTACTGGACTTTTTCGATGCAGTTTGGCGCGGTGATTTGTCGCCCATGATGGCTCCCTTAGAGCGGAGTCGACATGACTCCTGACTCCTGACGATACACCTCCGCGGAACACGCTGTGGCCGGGGTCACTGGGGATCTGCGCGCAAGGGAGAGGTGAGCCTCGGGCAGGCGGCCCGCGGGGCGGTCAGCCTCGGGCAGGCGGCCGGAGATCAGGCCTGGGACAGAAGAAACCCCGGATCGCTGGATCAGGGGTTTCCTTGGAGCGGGCGACGGGAATCGAACCCGCGTATCGAGCTTGGGAAGCTAGCGCTCTACCATTGAGCTACGCCCGCACTGCCCCGGGAAAATCCCCTGAGCGAGTCCTAGCTTAGCGCAGTTCCAGCGCTGCTCTTGACCGCGCCGCGGTTCCCGTGCGCCACTCCCTGTGGCATTTACTTGAACAGCTTCATGCCGCTCCAACCGTTGCCCACCTGGCGTTGCGTCGTCCAAGCGCCCAGTCCCAAGCCGTAGCTGACCAGGTAGCCGTCCACGGTTTGGGCCGTGATGCTGCGCGTACCGGGCCCGGACAATCCGAAAGTGGGGACCAACGCCTTCATGGTTCCCCAACCTGAGCCCACCGTGACAGGAAGGCCCGCAAAGCCGCCCGCGCCGTTGCCGCGGTAACTGAGGAGTTGCCCGGACGTGTTGGTGGCAAGGATGTCGTTGGCGCCATCAGCGTCCCAGTCGGCCATGGTCAATCCCATGCCCGCCCACCCGCTGCCGATGTCGACGCGGTAAGTCAGCGCCCTCCCTGACGTGTTGGGGTAATACCGGAGCCCGCCATCCGGGAAGTAACCCACGATGCCCGGGTAACCCTGGGCATTCGACCATTTACCTACCGTGATGGTCATCTTGTCCCAGTCGCCCGTTCCCACCACAATCTGGGTTGAGAAAGCCCCGCCTGGCCAACCTTTGAACAGGCCAAGGGTGCCGTTGTTCCACTGAGCAAGGATGTCGTAGACGCCATCGGAGTCCCAGTCCACAACGAATGCCTGCTTCAGGCCAGTCCAATTGGAACCAATCTGCACGGGGGCTCCGTAGCCTCCCCACGCCTGAGCCGGATAACGCAGAAGCCGGCCGTTCGGGTCTGCGGCCACGAGGTCCGCTCCGGACGTGATGCTTGCATAGGCCGACGGATTGCCGGCGAAATAATGCTCCATGGTGGGAATGCCGCGACGTTTCATATCGGTGGCCAAATCCACGCCCACATAGCGCAGGTGCCACGGCTCATAGCTATACCCCGTGGTGCCCGTGTAACCGTTGGGGTAGCGGACAATGAAGCCGTACTTATAAGCGTTGGCAGCCACCCAAATACCAGCCGCGGTGTCCCCGAAGCACGTGCTCAATCCGCACGAGCCGTTGGCATTCCCGACATCCACGGCCAGGCCTGTCTGATGCTCGCTGTACCCGGGACGGGCGGAGATCAAATCGGCTTGCGCCTGACCATAAATGCTGACGTAGTACGCATACAACTGCTGCTGCTGGGCGTATGAGCGGTAACCGCTGACCACCGCAAGCCCGCCCGTTCCGGCGTCCGCAGCACCCTGGAACAAACCATTCAGCCATGCCGCTGCTTCCGCGCGCAAATACTGCCCCGAGCCGCGGGCATTGACGAGGTCGCCGGGTGCGTAACTTGCCGGGTTGAGCGGTCGCGACTTGTTGACCAGCACAGACAGGCCGGCCGGATCGCCCAAGGGGTCCACGCCAGGGAGCGGATTCGCCGCAGCCGGAACCGCTGCCGCGACCCGGGTATCCACCGCCGACGCAGGAGCGGCGAGCACGGCTCCGCCAACCACCGCAAGACTGAGGAAAGCTGCGCACGCCGCAAGCCGCCGTCGGACGTTCCCCATGGAAACCCGACCGTTATAAACCCGCATTACGCCCCCAATTTTGGTTTTAGCCAGCGGCAGGCACTCTACCGGGCCAAGCCGCGCATGTCAGCCATGCCCCGAAAATTCGCAGGTAACCATTCGGTCAAGGCTCGTCAGTCCTGTGTCGAACACGTTCGAGGCTGACTATTCTGAAGGTGTTAGCTGCAGTGTATGGGGAACCCGGCTACGACAATTGAACCGTGCGCCGAAAGAGGTTTCCGTGGCATTCGCAGCCCATGAAGTGGTGATCAACAAGGATGCCATGACTGTTTTCCAGTTCCTGATGGATGGCACCAACAATTCCCTCTGGCGGTCAGGTGTTCGCAGCATCTCGCTCCGATCGGGAATTCGCGGAGAAAAGGGTGCTGTGTACCAGCAGACGCTCACCGGGCCCGGTGGCCGCCCGATTGCCGCCGACTTCAAAATCACCGACGCCCGACCCGGCGCTGAAGTCCGCTTTGAGGTAGTCAACGGACCGGCGAAACCCACCGGGGGTTATTACCTCAGCACCGAGGGCGCCACCACGCGCCTCCGCTTCGCGCTGGAATACCACCCCAAGGGCCTGCAGAAGCTGATGAATGGCATGATCCAGAAGACCATGGAAAGCGAAGTAGCCCAGCTGGAACGGCTCAAAACAGTGATTGAGTCGCGCTCGGCGGCTTAGGCCGCGTTAATTCACGACGGCGGTAGCCAGCCTTGGGTGCCCCAAACTGGTCTACTGCGCGAACTTCAGTCCGCCCCAACCAACCCCGATGGTCACGGGGGTTGTGAGACGCCCGGTAGTCAGGTCCCAATATTCCACCACTCCGTTGCGGTCCAACCCGGCGATCCCCACCGAATCGGGCCCTGTGACACCCCGCAGGGCGCGCAATCCCGTGTAGTCGGTCCAGGCTGCGCCGACTGCCGGCCGTGATTCCTGTTTCGGAGTGCCCAGGCCGCTGCCGCGATAGAGCCGCAAGGTGCCGTTGGCCTCGGTGGTCAGGAGGTCCTGGAAGCCATCTGCGTTGTAGTCCACCATGCTCAGACGGATCGCTGGGTTGCCGGTACCGATGGCGGACTGCGTCTTTATGGGGCCCAAGCCCGCGTTTCTGTACAAATACAAGTTGCCGCCGGAGTCCATGGCCACAATCTGGGGGAGCCTGTTGTTGGCGCACCATGTGCCAATTGCAATGTTGAGCGTCCCCCATCCCTGGCCCAACGTGATCGGCGGCTTGAAACCACCGGCCTGGAGGCCGGGGAACACCAAGAGGGCGCCATCGATCCTCTGCGAGACGAGGTCGAATACGCCATCACGGTCCCAGTCCACAATGAAGAGGTCCTTGATGCCGGTGAACCCACTACCAATCGTTCTGCCCGCACCGTAGCGGCCGCCGCCCAAGGACGGGTAAGCCACCACGGAGCCGTTCCCGGAAATGGAGACAAGATCGGCCGCACTGCGGATGGATGCTTTGCTCAAGTTCACGGTTGGGGGTTGGTATTTGTTGTCGGGTTGGCACACAGCCACCGGATCGGTGGGCGGTGTGACCGTTCCCCCGGGCCGTGTGGTGGTCCCCGCCGGGAGGGTGGTGTAGCCAAAGAAGTTCACCACACCCCAAATCGTGTATCGGTTCGGCGTGGTCTGCCAGTTGCCGTCCGTGTACGTGATGCCAATGCCCATCACGTTGAACCGCGGATCCCGGAGGAGGGCATCGTGGCCCGGTGACTGCTTCCACCACTCCACAAGCTGCGCGGCGTCACGGTCCCAGCGGACTGCGATGACTTCGCCCGCGCCGTTGTTCGGGTTGAGTGCCCGGGGGTCGGTCCAGAAATTGGGACGGTGCTGGATCACTTCGCGGGTCGCGATGTTGTTGGACCACTCCTGGGCCAGGCTTGCCACCGTTGCGTGGTACTTCACCGGTGCCAAGCCGAGGGACGCGCGGTAGCTGTTGATCGCGTTGAAGACCGTCAGGATCGCGGCCGCATTGCTGTCAGGAAGGAGCGCCAATGCTCCATTGTCGGGTCCGGTTGACTCGCTGGGTGCCTTGCCAGGGAAGGGGGTTGGGGTTGTCGTGGGTGATGTCGGTTTCGGGGTTACCACCGACGGCGTTGGGCTTGGCGTCTGGGTAGGGGCGGACGGCGTTGTTGCAGCCGACGGCGATGGGCTTGGAGTCTGGGTAGGGACCGACGGCGCGGGGCTTGGCGTTGTTGCAGCGGACGGCGTTGGAGTCGGCGTCTGATGTGGAACCGGTCCGATAGCGGGAGCCGTTGGCGCGGGATCGGGTACCACGGCGGATGTGGTGTCCCTTGGTGCGGGCTCAGCATCCGCTGAGGGAGGGTCAGTGATGCCGGTATCCGGGACACTGGGGTTGTCCGGTCCCCACGACGGGCCGATGTTCGGTACCGGCGGCGGCGTCTCGAACACTGGATCAATCGCCACCGGCCCACCGCCGCCAGCTGGTTCCGCAGCCGGAATGCTTGCGGGATCATCGGCGCTGCCGGCTACTGGAGGGGCTTCGGAAGGTACAGGGTCGGCGATCGGTGCCGGGTCCGCCGTCGTGCTCGCTTCCGGGGCGTTCAGTCCCGACGGGACGCCGGCTGAAGAAGCCGTGCCGTCAGGGACGGTTTGGGTGGCCGGGAGGAGCTGGCTTGAAGCAGCCACGCACAAGGCCAGCGCTCCGGCCAGCACAATAGCGGCAGGCGCTGCCAGTTTTTTCACAATTACCCCGCGAATGCTCGATGCTCCCAGGTACGGGCGCGGTTCTACATGTCCGGGAACTATAGTCCCATGGGGCGGCCCGGACAATGCATCGGGTATTTGGTGCATGGGGTATTTTTGATGCTGTGCTGATCTCTGACCGCGATATTCGTGCCGAAATAGACTCCCAACGGATTGTTCTTGAACCGTACGACCCTGCGATGGTCCAGCCGTCTTCCGTGGACGTCCGGATTGACCGGTTCTTCCGGCTGTTCGACAACCACAAGTACGCCCACATTGACCCCGCCGAGGAACAGCCGGAACTGACGCGGCTGGTAGAGGTCGAAGGCGACGAACCCTTCATCCTTCACCCCGGCGAATTCGTGCTGGGTTCCACCTACGAAACGGTCAGCCTCGCGGACGACATCGCCGCGCGCCTCGAAGGAAAGTCGTCCCTGGGGCGCCTCGGGCTGCTGACGCACTCCACCGCCGGCTTCATCGACCCCGGGTTTTCCGGGCACGTGACATTGGAACTGTCGAACGTTGCCACCCTCCCCATCAAGCTGTGGCCGGGCATGAAGATCGGCCAACTCTGCTTCTTCCGCCTCACGTCGTCGGCCGAGCACCCCTACGGCTCCGGCGAATACGGCAACCGCTACCAGGGCCAGCGCGGCCCTACCGCCAGCCGCAGCCACCAGAACTTCCACCGGACGTCTATTTAGTTCTTCTTGGTTCTTGGCGTCGAGGGGTTAGCTCTCGCGTCTTTCGTTGGCGCTGAGGGGTTAGGTTTCGGCACTTTGGGTGATGCTTTCTCCCGAGATCTCACCCCTCGCTGAGGTCCCAAGACCCCACTATTCCTCCACACTGTGGGTAACCCCATGGTGCTCCTCAAACGTGCCAACAATGGCTGATGAGGATTACTCCGCCGCTTCCGGCTGAACTTCAAGGACGTTCATTCACGCTCGCCGAACAACGTGCTGCCGGCCTCCCGGATCACCGGGCGTGGAACGATGATCTCCTCGTTGCCAGCAGAGGAGTTCGCGTTCCGTGGGGCCAGGCGCAGGATCCCGCGCATACAGCACGGCTCCTTACGGCTCTAAGTGAGGGCGCAGTGTGCTGCCGTGAAACCGCGGCGACACTGTGGGGTTGCCCGTTGCCGTGGGATTCCCAGCACGACCTCCTGGTGCATTTGACCAGGCTTGACGGCAGTTTTCGACACCAGCGCAAAGGGGTTCGAGGCCACCGGATGGTTCTATCGCGTGGGGATGTTTGCCAAGTGGACGGCATTCCTGTCACCAGTCCTGCCAGGACATGGCTCGATCTCGCCGCGGTGCTTCCCTTCGAGGACCTCGTTGCGGCCGCGGATCATTTCATCTGTCGGCAGACGCGAAGCTTTGGGCACAACAGGGTGCCGTTCTGTTCTGCCGAGGATTTGAAGGCCCAAGTTGATCGGCATCGCGGCGCACGAGGAATTCGGAAAGCACGTGCGGCGCTGGAGTTGGCACGCGTCGGAGCCGATTCCGCCCCAGAGACAAGGCTGCGACTCGCCATTGGCCGCGCGTTCCTGCCCGAACCGGTGCTGAGCTACGTCGTTCGCGACCCCTTTGGCCGGGAAGTGGTGTGGCCCGATCTCACCTTTCCGGAGTTCAAAGTCGCAATAAATTACGACGGCGGTCATCACCTCAGCGCCGCGCAGAAGGAATCCGACCGCAGACGAGAGGCTTTGCTCGCAGAAAACGGCTGGATCTCCGTGGTGATTACGGTCGAGCAAGTTCGCGAGCATGGGTACGACGGCGTTGCCCGGCTCGTCCGGGATGCCCTCATCCGTGGTGGATGGTCCCCGAGGGGTTAGCTTTCGACTCTTTCGCGGGCCCTCATTCAGCCGAGACGTCGCCCCTCGGGGGAGGGTGAGTTCGAGATGTCGCCCCTCGGCGGGAGGGTGGGTTCGAGACGTCGCCCCTCGGCGGGAGGGGAAGGGCGGGGTGGCTTAGGCGGGGGCGCGTTCGGGGCGGCGGGGTGGGGCTCCGGGGGTTTTGCGGAACACCTTGACCACGGGTTCGACGAACCGTGCCACTAGCGGACCGAGGATGGCCATGATGAGGACATAGGCCGTGGCGAGAGCGGCGACCTGGCCTGGGACTGCCCCGGATGTGACGGCGAGGCCTGCGATGACGATGGAGAACTCGCCGCGTGCGATCAGCGCTGCCCCTGCGCGGAAACGACCAGGCACCGCGATGCCGGCACGTTTCGCAGCCCAGAATCCCGTGAGCATCTTGGTGAGGGTGGTCAGCACGGCCAGGATAAGGGCCCACCCGAGCACAGGTGGGATGGACGTGGGGTCTGTGTTGAGCCCGAATGCCACGAAGAAGATAGCCGCGAAAAGGTCCCGCAAGGGTTCCAGGATCCGGACGGCGTTGTGGGCGGTCGCCCCCGAGATCGCGATGCCCAACATGAAGGCGCCCACAGCAGCCGATACCTGCAATGCCGAGGCTATGCCCGCGACCAAGAGGGCGAGACCCAGCACGTTGAGAAGGAACACCTCGGAGTTTTCGCTGTGGATTGCTTGGGATACACGGTGGCCGTGCTTGAGGGCGATCACGAGCACCACCGTGACCACTGCCAGGGCGATGCCCACGGTCTGCAGTCCGCCCAGGAAGCCGACACCGGCAAGGATCGCGGTGAGGATGGGGAGGTAGATGGCCATGGCGAGGTCTTCGAACACCAGGATGGACAGCACCACCGGCGTCTCGCGGTTACCGATGCGGCCCAGGTCGGTGATGACTTTCGCTGCAATGCCAGACGAGGAGATGTATGTGACGCCACCCATGACAATGGCGCCAACCAGGCCCCACCCCAGGAGGACAGCTATGCCGGCTCCAGGAATGAAGTTCAGGATGAAGTCCAGGACGCCGGCCTGCCAGGAGCGCCTCAGCCCGGTAACGAGCTCTGATGCCGTGTATTCCAGTCCGAGCATCAGCAGGAGCAGTATGACGCCGATTTCGCCGGAGAGGTGCGAGAACTCGTGCATGCCGTCCAGCTTGACGAACCCGCCGGCACCGAAGGCCAAGCCGCCCACAAGGTAGAGCGGAATGGGCGACATACCAATCCGACCCGCTAACCGAGCCAGGAGACCGAGGCAGAAGACGACGGCCCCCAGTTCAACGAGGGCTAGGGCCAGCGGATCCATCCGGGTTAGCCGTTACGCAGGATGTCGGCTGCTGAGTCAAGACCTTCCTGCGTGCCGACTGCTACAAGTAAGTCACCGGTGTGGAGTACGACGTCGGGCGCGGGCGAGGGGACGACCTCGCCTTCCCGCATGATTGCGACGATGGAAACGCCACTGCGGGTACGAACCTGGGCTTTGCCCATGGGCTGGTTGACGAAGGGCGAATCCGGGGTGATGGAGAATTGCCGGGTGACGATGCCCGGGACCTCGCGGTGGGCTTCGGCCAGCCGCATGGCAATGTGCTGGCCGCCGAGGAGGTTGCCCAGGGCGGCTGCTTCATCGGCTGTCAGGGGTATGGTCGCCTGGCAAGTGTCGGGGTCGTCCCACGTGGAGACGAAGAGTTGGGTTTCACCTTCCCGCAGTTCCACCACGCCGATACGCCGGCCGGAGGCCGTGACGAAATCCTTGCGGACACCAAGGCCCGGGAGTTCAGTCTCATCCACATTCATAGCTACACCCTAACTCTGGGAACCGGTCTGGTGTGGGGGTGGCCCTCCGCCGGTCCTATGTAGTTAACGCTCTGGCACCACAGCTATTTCCACTTTCGCGGGCGGCTTTACGGGCAGGATCACCAACAGCCCGGCGAGGAGAACCACCATGATCCCAAGGATGCCCCAACGTTGGGCCTGGCCCTCCGCAACAAGGGGAGAGGCAATGGCGATGCAGAGGGTAAAGAGCATAGGAGCCAGGAAGCTCACGGCACGTCCCGTGGTGGCGTAGAGGCCGAACAGTTCACCGGATTCGCCGGCCGGTGCAAGCCTGGCCAAATACGCGCGTGAGGATGACTGGGCAGGTCCGACGAACAAGCAAAGCATCAGCCCGAAGACCCAGAACGTGGCGGACCCCGGCCAGTCTTTGCCGAAGAACACGTAGTCCCCGTTGCCCAAGACCAGGATGAGCGTACCTGCCACGAGGAGGCCCACCAAAGACAGAACGATGACGGCCTTGGGACCGATCCTGTCGTCAAGGAAGCCGCCGATGATGGCACCGACTGCTGCGACAACGTTGCCGAAGATGGCAAAGAAGATGACGTCCTTGAGCTCAAAACCGAAGGTGCCCGCCGCGATGACGCCGCCGAAGGTGAACACTGCGGCCAGGCCGTCGCGGAAGATGGCACTGGAGAGCAGGAAGTAGATGGTGTGGGGGCTGGTCCGGTAGATGGCCGCGATGCGCCGGATGAGCAACTTGTAGGACGCGAAGAATCCCAGCGAGGCGGCTTCTTTTTTCACGGATACTTCGGGTACCGCGAACATGACCGGCAGGGCGAAGATGAAAAACCAGAGTGCCGAGAAAATCGCGACGAGCCGGATGTTGAGGGAGTCCTGGGTGGACGCACCGAACCATTCAAACGACGGCTGGACAAAGAGTTGGAGCACCAGCAGGAGCGCCACGATTCCGCCGAGGTATCCCATGCCCCATCCGAAGCCGCTGACCTTGCCGATATTCCGCGGCGTCGAGATCTGGGCCAGCATGGCGTTGTAGTTGACGCCTGCGAACTCGAAGAAGATGTTGGCCAGTGCAATGAGGCACACGCCCAGCAAGAGAAACTCCGGGCGGGGGAAGACGAAGAAGCATAGCGCCGTGAGGACCGCAGTGGCGGCAGTGTTGACCCCGAGCCACAGCTTGCGCCGACCTCCCGCATCCGACCGCTGGCCTGTGACCGGAGCGAGCAGGGCAATGGCGAGGCCCGCGATGGCCAAAGCGGCTCCCAGGGCCGCCGACGCTGCGTCTTCTCCGCCGAAAGCATTCGATGTCAGGTAGACGGTGAAAACAAAGGTGGTCATCACGGCATTGAAGGCTGCCGAACCCCAATCCCAGGAGGCCCAAGCAAGGATTTGCCCCTTCTTTGACGCGACGGGACCGGAGGCGAGCTCGGACGATGGGTGGGTTTCGGGAACTGCAGCCGCGTTCATAGCTTGAATGCTATCGGGAGCACGCGAACAGCGCGGGCATGACAGACCTTATGTGGATATGACTGTCCGTGCCCCTTGATAAACTGGATAAACCGAACCCAACGTATGACCGCTTGCTCCAACTTTTGACAATTCGTTCCTTACTTTGCGGAGAAAACAGTGATCACAGTTCTCGCCATCACCTTTGTAGCGGCAACTGTGGCGCCCTTGATCTTCCGCAAAATGGGCAGGAACGCGTTCTACGCCCTGGCTGCCGTTCCCGCGGCCGGGTTCGTGTGGCTGCTCTTCCAGTATGAATCCGCATATTCCGCCGGCGGCATAGAAGAGATCCTCCCGTGGATACCCACCCTGAAGCTTGAGCTCGCGTTCCGCATGGACCCGCTGGCGTGGGTGATGTCCTTGCTGATCCTCGGGGTGGGTTCATTGGTGCTGGTCTATTGCGCCCGGTACTTCAAGGACAAAGATCCCGATCTTGGTGGATTCGGCGCCCAACTCCTCGCCTTTGCGGGAGCCATGTTCGGTTTGGTTACCTCCGATGACCTCCTGATGCTCTTCATTTTCTGGGAGCTCACCACCATCCTGTCCTACCTTTTGATCGGCTACGCCCGGACCCGCCTGGCCGCCCGCCGATCGGCGCTTCAAGCCCTGATGGTCACCACAGCCGGTGGCCTTGCCATGCTGGTGGGCCTCATCATCCTGGGCCAGGCCGCGGGAACGTACCGCATTTCAACCATCCTGGACCAAGCCGGGTCCCTCATGGCCGGGCCCATGCAGGGGGCGGTTGCTGCCGCCGTCGTGCTTGTCCTGTCCGGTGCGGTGACCAAATCGGCGCTGGTTCCGTTCCATTTCTGGCTGCCCGGTGCGATGGCCGCTCCCACTCCCGTGAGCGCCTACCTCCACGCAGCCGCGATGGTGAAGGCCGGCATCTACATTGTGGCCCGTTTGGCCCCTGGGTTCGCCGAATCACAATTCTGGCTGCCCGTGGTTCTGGGACTCGGGTTGGCCACCATGCTTGTCGGCGGGTACCGGGCCCTCCGCCAGACCGACATTAAGCTCATCCTCGCCTATGGAACGGTCAGCCAGCTCGGCTTCCTGACCATGGTGGTTGGGCTGGGTCGTCCCGATGCGGCGCTGGCGGGGCTGGGGCTGCTGCTGGCCCACGGCCTGTTCAAAGCGGCCCTCTTCCTGGTGGTGGGCATCATCGACCACCAGTCCGGAACGCGCGATATCCGCAAGCTTTCCGGCGTCTTCCGCTCTTCACGCGCGCTGGGCGTCGTGGCGGCCATCGCCGCAGCGTCCATGGCCGGTGTCCCGCCCTTGGCAGGTTTCGTCGCCAAAGAGTCGGTCTTTGAGGCTTTCGTCCACTACGGAACGGGCCATGACGCCCCGGCTTGGGGCATCTGGATACTGGTCGGCCTGGTGATCGGATCGATCCTCACCTTCGCCTACAGCGCCCGATTCATGTGGGGTGCGTTCGCCACGAAGCCCGGTGTGGAGCCCACACCTTTCAAGCCCATCAAACCCGCGTTCCTTGCAGCTCCCGCCATCTTGAGCCTGCTCACGATCGCCTACGGCCTGTGGCCCGTGCCGGTGGATACGTGGATACAGCCTTACGCGGCATTGTTCGCAGGCCGTCCGGACGCGGTCGACGCCGGACACTTGGCTTTGTGGCACGGCGTCACCCCGGCTTTGGGTCTGACAGCGATAACGTTCGCGGCCGGCGCCGCGATGTTCTACGGCCGCAATCTCGTTTCCCGCGCCCAAGGCCTGGTCCCGGACTGGGTGGACGGCGACCGCGCCTACCAGAACACCATTGGCGCCTTGGACGATATTGCTGTGTGGGTCACGGGCCGCACCCAGCGTGGTTCGCTGTACTTCTACCTGGCTGTCATCCTGACGGTCGCGTTCGCGGTCCCGGCCACGGCGCTGATCATGGCCAATAAGCCCTTGCCGGAGGGCATCTACTTCATCGACCCCAATTCCCCGCTGCAAATAGTGGCCGGTGCAGGCATCGTGGTGGGAGCTCTTGCGGCCGTTCGCGCCAACAAGCGCTTCCTTGCCGTGCTCATGGTGTCCGTGACGGGCTACGGCATCGCCCTGATGTTCGCGCTGCAGGGCGCCCCGGACCTGGCCCTGACGCAGATGCTGGTGGAAACCATCGTGCTGGTGGCCTTCGTGCTGGCCATGCGCAGCCTCCCCGCGGAGCTGCGGGACAGGACCGGCGGCAGGCTCCGGGTGATCCGTGTGATCATCGGTGCAGCGTTCGGCATCACCATGATCTTCGTCGCGATCTACGCCATGGGCGCCCGCGTGGCAACGCCTGTTTCCCTGGATTTCCCGCGCCTGGCCTACGAAGGCGGCGGGGGATTGAACGTGGTCAACGTGACCCTCGTGGACATCCGTGCCTGGGACACCTTTGGTGAGATCTCCGTGTTGGCTATTGCCGCCACGGGTGTCGCCAGCCTGATCTTCGTCCGCAGCCGTGGCGACCGGATCAAGACCTCCGAAGCGGTGCCCGAAGGCAGCGTGGGGCGCCGCACCGGCGTCGAACGTGGTTCCCGGGCCGATGCCACGCTGGCCGTGGCGAAAAAGTTCACCGGCGTGACCCGCGACGCCTGGCTCGTGGCCGGCCGCACCTTGGCGCCGGAGCGGCGTTCGATCATCTTCGAAGTGGTGACCCGGCTGATCTTCCACTCGATGATCGTGTTCTCCCTTTACCTTCTCCTGGCTGGGCATAACCTGCCCGGTGGCGGCTTCGCGGGCGGCCTCACCGCAGGACTCGCCCTGACCATCCGTTACCTGGCTGGTGGGCGGTTCGAGTTGAGCGAGGCGGCGACAGTCAGCGCCGGAACCCTCTTGGGGACGGGTCTTGCGACGGCGGCGGCCTCCGGTGTGGTTCCGCTTTTCCTGGGCGGGCAGGTTTTCCAAAGCGCGATTATCGAGTTCTGGCTGCCGGTGTTCGGCAACATCAAGTTCGTCACCTCCACAATTTTCGATATTGGCGTGTACATCGTGGTGGTGGGCTTGGCCCTCGACGTCCTCCGCAGCCTCGGTGCCGAGATCGACGAACATTTTGAAGGCCAAAATTCGCTGGCAGAGGAAGACGCCGCGGGACTGGCCGAAGAAGCAGCCGAATCGGCCGCATCCGGGAAAGGTACCGCATGAGCATCAACCTGACCCTGCTGATCGTCATGGGCGTGCTTTACGCCTGCGGCATCTACCTGATCCTTGAACGAAGCCTGACGCGAGTGCTGTTGGGCTTGATGTTGCTGGCCAATGCCACCAACATCCTGATCCTGAGCACCGGAGGCTACGCCGGGCTGGCACCGCTGTTCAGTAAGGAGACGAACCCCGATGCTTACAGTGATCCCTTGCCGCAGGCACTGATCCTGACATCCATCGTGATCTCGTTCGCGGTGACCGCCTTCATGCTGGGCATCATCTACCGGACGTGGGTCCTGGCCCGCCAGGACGAGATCCAGGACGACCTTGAGGACGTTCGCGTGGCCAAGACTCCAAGCTTCGACGCCGAAGACGACGCCATTGTTCCCTTGGAAACCTCGGAGTTCGCCGTAACGCCCATCACGACGACGGACCGGAGCCATCCGGAAGCCACGGAAAAGCCGCACACCAGCACCACCCAGGAAGGAGGCAGCGCGTGAATCTCGCGAGCCTGTCGCCGCTAGCAGTCCTCCTGCCGATCCTGGGTGCAGCACTCGCATTCCTGTTGATCCGGCACCACTCAGCCCAGCGGGCGGTGAGCATAGGCATTCTGAGCGCCACCCTCTTGCTCGAGTGCCTGCTCCTGGTATCCGTGTGGAACGGCGGCACCACGTCCGTAACCCTGGGCGGTTGGCTGCCTCCGTGGGGCGTCGTCCTTGTAGTGGACCAGTTCTCCTCGCTGATGCTGGTGGTGTCCACCGTGGTGAGCCTCGCGGTGTTGATCTACGCCACCGGCCAGGGCATGGCTGATGGCGACCAGGAAGCGCCGGTCTCGATCTTCCACCCCACATACCTGATCCTGGTGGCAGGCGTGTCCAACGCGTTCCTCACCGGCGACCTCTTCAACCTTTACGTTGGCTTCGAGATCCTGCTCACGGCAAGCTACGTCCTGATGACCCTGGGCGGGACGGGGCCGCGCATTCGTGCCGGCGTCACGTACGTGGTTGTTTCCGTCGTGTCGTCCGTGTTGTTCCTGGTGGCCATCGCCATGATTTACGGTGCCACTGGAACCATCACCATGGCGGACCTGGCGATAAAGCTCGCCGAATTGGACCAAGGTACCCAGAACCTCCTGCACGTCATGTTGCTGGTGGCGTTCGGCATCAAGGCCGCAGTATTCCCGCTGTCCTTCTGGCTTCCCGACTCCTACCCAACAGCGCCGGCCCCCGTCACCGCGGTGTTCGCTGGTTTGCTCACCAAGGTGGGCGTTTACGCCATGGTCCGCACCGAGACGTTGCTGTTCCCGGGAGATACCCTCAACGTCCCCTTGATGGTGGTGGCGTTGCTGACCATGGTGGTGGGTATCTTGGGCGCTTTGGCCCAAAGCGACATAAAGCGTCTCCTGTCCTTCACGTTGGTGAGCCACATCGGGTACATGGTGTTCGGCCTCGCCATGAGTTCCGTCGCAGGCCTGGGCGCCGCGGTCTTCTACGTGGCGCACCACATCACTGTGCAGACCAGTCTGTTCCTGGTGACGGGCCTTATCGAGCGCCGGGGTGGCAGTTCGTCCATCGACCGACTGGGTGGTTTGGCCAAACTCTCGCCTCTGCTGGCCCTCTTGTTCTTCGTTCCGGCCATGAATTTGGCGGGCATACCGCCCTTCTCCGGCTTCCTTGGCAAGTTGGGCCTCCTGCAGGCAGGCGTGGAACTGGGCACACCGCTGGCCATCACCTTGGTGGTCGGCGGCGTGGTCACCAGCCTGCTGACCTTGTTGGCAATCGCCAGGGTCTGGAACAGGGCTTTCTGGCGAAAGCCCGAGGACGCTGAATACCCGGATCCTGTGCTGTTGGCCAGTGGGAACGTCGGGGTGCTCCCGCGCACCATGGTGGGTTCGACGGCGGGACTGGTGGTTTTCGGGGTGGCGTTGACGGTGTTTGCCGGGCCGCTCTTCCACCTCGCAGACGGTTCGGCCGAGATCATGCTGGACCGCTCGGCGTACATCCATTCGGTCCTGGGTGATTCGGTGGAGATTCCGGCGTTGCCGCAGAGGGCTGGTGCCAAATGAGCCGTAAACCGAACTCCTTCCGTACTGAACTGCCGCTGCTCATCTGGCTGGTCATCGTCTGGGGTGCCCTGTGGCGCGATTTCAGCCCGGGCAACCTGCTGTTCGGTGCTCTGATCGCGGTCTTGGTGGCAAAGTTCTTCTACTTGCCTCCCGTTGAGCTTAGCGGCAGGTTCAACGTGCTGCGCGCCATTCCGTTCGCGCTGATCTTCCTCGCCAAAGTGGTGGCAGCGAGCTTCCTCGTGTTGTACCTGGCTGTGGTCAAAGGGCCAAAGGTGCGCAGCGCCGTCGTCGCCGTTCCGTTGCGTAGCCATTCCGACCTCATGGTGACGGCAACAGGGCACGTCATCTCCCTGATTCCTGGCTCGTTGGTGGTGGAAGTGGACCGATCGACGTCCACGCTGTACCTGCACGCGCTCAACATTTACCAAGAGGCTGACATCGAAAAGATCCGTCAGGAAGTCCAGAACATTGAAGCCGGCTTGATCCGCATCATGGGCACCCGCGAGGAAGTCCAGGCGTTGGGAGCCGAGATCAGTCCAGGCGTGAAAGGGGCAGCCCTGTGAAGGAAATCGTCCTCATAGTTACGGCCGTGATTCTTAGCCTGGCCGCTGCCGGCGCCATTGTGCGGATCGCGATCGGTCCTTCGCTGCTGGACCGGGTCTTGGCATCCGACGTTTTGCTGGCCATTCTCGGTGCAGCATTGGCGATCGACATGGCGGTGAACCGGCACCTGAATAACCTGATGCTGCTGGTAGCGCTGGCCGTGATCGGCTTTATTGGCTCGGTGACAGTTGCCCGGTTCGTGGCTGAGCGGAGGGAACAGAGCAATGAGTCCTGATGCCACCGGCGTGGATGCCGTCATCGATGGTGTGACCGCTGTGTTCCTGGTGGTGGGAGCGCTGATGTCCCTCGGCGCCGCGGTGGGTTTGCTGCGTTTCCCTGACCTGATGAGCCGCATGCACGCTGCTACCAAACCGCAGGTCCTGGGCTTGTTCCTCATGCTGGCGGCCATCGGCCTGCAGATGCGGACTTGGTGGGTTTGGCCCGTGCTGTTGGTGGCGTGGATTTTCCAGCTGCTGACCGCGCCCGTGTCGGCACACATGGTGGGTCGGGCCGCGTACCGCACCAAGCACGGCCACCGGGAGATGCTGACCAAGGACGAACTTGAGGCCGTCGTTCAGAGGGCGGCTGCGGGGCAAGTCGACCCGGAGGGTTAAAGCCAACGCGGGGTCACTTCCGGCCCATCCCAGGGGGATTTATGGGCCGGAAGTGACCCCGCGTTGCTTCAAACGGTGATGCGCTAGACGATGTCCTGGGACTTCGCGAAGCGGGCGATGGCACGCTGGGTGCCCCTGCTGGCCAGCACCTGGATGAGTGTGCTCACGAACGCCGAGATCAGGGCGAAGGTGAGGGCGGAGCGAAGGCTCGTTTCCATGTCATCGTTGCCTGTGGGCGGCTTGTTGCCTGTGGCCTTTTCCCACCCTTTGTTGACGAGTTTTGTTCCGACGAAGCCTGCCCCGAGGCTTACTCCGGCGCCGATCAGCTTGAAGAAGAGGTTCATGCCCCCAGCCTAGCCGCAACGCGTGGACCGGCAACGCTAGCGGCGGCTTTCCCGTTCCTTGAGGAAGGCGACCAGGGAGCCTACAGGTGCCAGCACGGGGACGACAGGGTGATCGGCCGACCATACGGCGTCGACGGTCCCGTATCCGGCGATTTCCTTGAGGAGGTAGTAGGTGGGCGGCATCAGTTTCAGGGTGCCTGCTGCCTCTGCCGCGAGGATTCCCTCCACGGGCATCCACAGGGATTGCCACGCTTCGGTTGTTTGGTGGTGGGGCTCCCTGTCTGTCGAGGGCCTGGCCACATAGAAGAACGTGTCGAAACGCTTGGGCATGTCGATCGGGGTAATCCAGTTGGCCCATGGGCGCAGGTCACCGGCGTCGATGCTCAGCCCGGCTTCCTCACGGACCTCCCGGATCGCGGCTGTGAGCACCATTCCTGCTTTGGCAGCGGCATCGTCGGAACCGATGGAGCTGGCCTGCCAGTCCGCAGCATGCCTGCTGAGCAGTTCGGGGGCGTAGTCCCACCCGGAGTGGTCGGCGGGGTCCACGCGTCCTCCCGGGAAAACCACCATTCCTGCGGCGAAGTCCATGGTGCTGACCCTGTGCTGGACGAACGCCTCAAGCCCGGACGGGGTATCGCGGAGCAGGATGACGCTTGCGGCGAGGCGTGCTTCAGCCACGTCAACGTTGTCTGGGAGGCCAGAGCCGGGTTGGTCCGTCATGAAGTGTGCCCCTTCGCTTTGGATGTTGCTGGATGATTCTCTCAGGTCCGTTGCGAGGCCTGGTGTGCGTGCCAAGCGTGGGGCAAGGCTGCAGAGTGGGCCTCGCAACGGTGAGGGTGGGCCGGAATGTGACCGGACCGCAGTCCCCACCGCGGAGTGCAGGTGTAAACTGAACCAGCCCAGCAGGGCAGATTTAATAACGACAGGGGAGCGCCGCCGTCGGAACCTGCAGAGATGCGGGAGCCGCGAGGGCGCTGAGAGTGCGGACAGCCGCAGACCCTCGAACCTGATCCGGTTAGTACCGGCGCAAGGGAGTCGAGCTTCTCAGAGTGTCCGGAACCGGGCGGCGCAGGCCGGCCGGGTAATCCGGGGAGCACTTTCCCCTCCTGTAACTCAGGAGGCAGAAAAATGACCACGGTAAGCGTGAAGAAGACCAGTTATAACTGGCGTGTTGTAGACATTGTGGTGGCAGCTTTGATCGCCATCGCCGGCGGCGTGATTTTCTGGGCATGGTCCCAAGGCGCCGCACTGGTATCCATCCCCATGAACGCGGCGTATCCGCCGCTGACGGGCCTGATCGCTGGCGGTTGGATGATTCCGGCGGTCCTGGGCATGCTCATCATCCGTAAGCCGGGTGCCGCCCTGTTCTGCGAGTCCGTTGCTGCCACAGGCGAACTCATCATGGGCTCCCAGTACGGCACCACCGTACTGATCTCCGGCGTCCTTCAGGGCCTTGGCGCGGAGCTCATCTTCGCCGCGTTCCTCTACAAGAAGTTCAACCTGCCCACCTCGCTCCTTGCCGGTGCAGGTGCGGGCCTCTTCTGCGGCCTCAACGACTCGTTCCTTCCCTGGGGCTGGAACATCGCCTACGAGGCAATCGACAAGCTCACTTACATCACGTTCACCACGATCTCCGGGGCGATCATTGCGGGCGCACTGTCGTGGATTGCCACCCGCGGCCTGGCGAAAACCGGCGTCCTTAGTTCCTTCGCGTCGCGCAAGGCCGCTTCGGAGCCCGTCTTCAGCTGATGCCCGTCATTGAACGCGGCAGCCACGTCCGGCCTGCCGCCATCACAGCCGAGGGCTGGGGATGGCGGCACGCCGGAAGGGCCACGCCAGCCATCCAAGGCCTTGACCTCAGGATCGAACCGGGGGAGCGGGTACTGCTGCTCGGCCCCTCGGGTGCGGGCAAGTCCACGCTCCTGCATGCCCTCGCGGGGGTGTTGGGGGACGAAGAAGACGACTCGGACGAGACCGGCTCGCTGCTGCTGGACGGCGCTTCTCCCCGGGAGCAGCGCGGCCGTGCGGGCCTGATGCAACAGGACCCGGAAACGCAGGTTGTCCTGTCCCGGGTGGGGGACGACGTCGCCTTCGGCGCCGAGAACCTGGCCGTGCGGCGGGAGGAAATTTGGGCCCGCGTCCATGAAGCGCTCGACGACGTCGGGTTGCGGACCGCTGCCGGCGGCGGACTGGCGTTGGATCATCCGACGGCGGCCCTGTCCGGCGGGCAGAAACAGCGCCTCGCGCTTGCGGGGATTTTGGCGATGCGGCCCGGGCTGATCCTGCTGGACGAACCAACGGCCAACCTGGACCCAGCAGGGGTCCTTGAGGTGCGGGACGCAGTGGGCCGCTGCCTCGACAAAACCGGAGCCACCCTTGTTGTGGTGGAACACCGCGTCTCCGTGTGGAAGGACCTGGTGGACCGGATTGTGGTGTTGCAGCCAGGATCCGCGGGCAACGGCACTCCGGGCGTCCTGTTGGACGGCCCGCCGGAGCAGGTCCTGTCCGAGGCCCGCACCATGCTGATGGCAGCCGGCGTCTGGGTTCCCGGATACGTCCCGGCAACCCGTGCCCGGCGCACTGAGACCTCCGCCGCACAACTGCTCCTGGCTGCCCAGGATGTGGCAGTCTCGCGAGAAAAGCCCCGCCGAAAGGGATTCCGGACCATCCCTCCGGTTCCTGTGCAATCCGATGTCAGCGCCCAGGTCAGGGCGGGCCAAGCGCTCACCATCACTGGTCCGAATGGTGCCGGTAAGTCTACGTTCGCGCTCACGCTGGCCGGCCTTTTGGCGCCGGTGGACGGCAAAGTGAGTGCCGCCGTCGAGCTTTCAGAAGGGGCCGGGATCGACCCGTTCAAGTGGAAAGCCGATCAACTGATTTCACGCATCGGGACAGTGTTTCAGGAGCCCGAGCACCAGTTCGTCACGGGCAAGGTGCTGGATGAGCTGATGTTTGGTCCGAAGCACCTTGGCCATGGCGAGGAACGCGTGGACGAACTGCTGGAGCGGTTGCGGCTCACCCACCTGGTGGACGCGAACCCGTACACCCTGTCCGGCGGCGAGAAGCGCAGGCTTTCGGTGGCCACGGTGCTCGCCGCGCATCCTAAAGTCCTTGTCCTCGATGAGCCCACGTTCGGCCAGGACGCGAACACTTGGGCCGAGCTGGCGTCGTTTCTTTCGGAGTTGCTCGACGCCGGAACGGCTGTGGTCTCCGTAACCCACGACCAGGAGTTCAGCGCCGTGCTGGGCGGCACGGAGCTGCGCCTGGACCCCGCGGCACGTGCAGCAAGCCGCCAGGAAGCCGGTGCAGCATGAGGGACGCATTGAACCTGCGGGGTAATCACGCCCTGCTGACCACAGCGAACCCGCTGGCCAAGTTCGTCGCGGTCTTCCTGATTTCGCTGGTGTTGGCCCTCTCCATCGACTGGGTTTCGGCAACTACCGCGCTGGTGGCCGAGCTGGCGCTGTTCCCCCTTGCCGGGCTCACGCTGCGGCTTTTGTGGCAGCGGGCCTGGCCGTTGATCATCGCTGCGGCGATTGGTGGCTGGAGCACAGCGATCGTGGCGGCTGACAGCGGCGCTGTACTGCTCGACGTCGGACTCTGGTCCATCAGCGAAGGTTCCCTTGAGCTCGGGCTGGGTTTCATGCTGCGCGGCCTGGCGATTGCCCTTCCGGCGATCCTCCTGATGACCTGCACCGACCCCACGGACCTGGCCGATGCCTTGGCACAGAAAGCGAAGCTGCCGCACCGGTTTGTCCTGGGATCCCTCGCTGCCATGCGCTTGGTGGGCCTCATGGCCGAAGAATGGCAGACCATTGGCATGGCCCGCCGTGCACGGGGTGTCGGTTCGCAAGGCAACCCGTTCCAGCGGTTGAAAGCCACCCTCGGCCAGAGCTTCGGGTTGCTGGTCCAGGCTGTCCGGCGGGCTTCGCGGTTGGCTGTGACCATGGAAGCGCGGGGCTTTGGCGGCGGCCAGCGGACGTGGGCGCGCGAATCCACGTACTCGGTGCTGGATATCTGGGTGGTCCTTGGCGGAGTGGTCATCGCAGCGGGTGCTGTGCTGGCCGCCGTGGGCGCCGGGACCTGGAGCTTCGTCTGGCGCTAACGGGCGGCGCGGTCCTGGACTTCATCGAATCCCGCCCGGGTGAGGAAACCCAGCTGTGCCTCCTTTTCCGCGAGCTGGACGATGGGTCCAAGCTCGAAGCATGTTGCTTCGAGGCGACGGAGGGCCTTGGCGTTGCGGGCATCGGGCTCCACAACGATCCGGTCCTTGCCCGGCAGGGAAAACATGTACTTGATCAATGACGTGGCCAGCCGGGGCGTGAAGTGCGGGATGGGGCGCGTGGCCGGAGCCAGCAGCAGGTGCATGCCGATGTCTTCCTCGCGGGCGGGGTACGCCTCGCCCACGGGGTCGTGCAGGGGCTCGTAGGTCTGGAACAACGCCAACGCCTCCCCGTCCAGGGTCACCAAGAACGCGTGGTGTGTCTCCAGTGAGTCCAGGAATTCGTAGATGCCCAGGACCTCCTCAAAGGTGTGCTCGGTCATTCCCCAGAACCTGGCGCGGGGCTGGGTCACCCACTCGAAGACAAGCCCCAAGTCCTCGTTGGGGACCAGCGGGACGATCCGCAGGGCACCCCATCCTTCGAGTTCTTCGGAGTAGACGGTGGTGCGGGCGGAGAAGTCCGGGGCGGTGGTGGTCATGTCTTCCTTCGGGTGCTGGGTATTCGGGTGCGACTGGGTGCAGAAGTGTCAGGGTTCGTCTTTGCTGAGGACCGACCACCCGGTAACCACCGGGGCGAGCTGCCCGGCGGTCCACACGGGCAATTGGTCGGCGAAATGCTGGTGGCCCGGCGTCCCGGCGGCGCCGAAGGGAACAATCCACCGGCTGTTCCGGCGCTCGGACAGGTCCCAGACGTAGCGGGCCACAGGGCCGCGGAAGCTCCGGTCATCCATGCCCGGGAGGCTCTCAGTGCATAGCACGCATCCGGTGTCGCCGCTGAGACCGGCAGTTGGCGCGGCGTCGGCAAGGGAACCGGGGAGGAGATGAACGGCCAGCAGCTGATGGCGGTCACCCCATGAAGCTCCGTCCAGAAGTGCCTCTTCCAGCGCCGCGTCTTCAAGACTTGCAGCCGCTTCCACTCCAGCATCGATGCCGAGCTCCGAACCTCGGAGCAGCAGCGTCTCAAGGGCGAAACCGACCCGGGAGGGAACGGACAACCACGGCCCGAATAACGGTGAATAGCCTGCGGGGTCGTTCAATGCAGCAAGGGATGGGTGCTTGGCCAAGCGTTGGACCAAGGCACCCCTCCACCCGGAAAAGAGGGCAGCCGGCTTGCTGCCGGCGTCCATCCGGCCATCCCAGCGAAGCAGTCGTGAGCGCACTTCCTTGGCCTCCCGGGACAGGTCAGCGGGATCCAAGGCGGCCAGGATCGAGCGGTACAACGGCCATGGACCCAGCAGAGTATCCATGTGGATGGCCTGCATGTGGTCGGGAGCGAGAGGGCCTTCAACCGCTTCAAGCAGCTCGCGGATCCGCGCGGCGCGGTATGCGGGTGCAAACTCCATTGCGACGGCGTCCCCTCCGCCTGCTGCGCGGTCATTCGCGCTGACGGCGAACGTTTCAACCGCGGACCGGGGAAGGATCACGTATTGCCCGTCCCACGCATGGCGGGCTGAGTATGCGGGTGCGGGCAGGCGACGGTTGGCGGGATTCCGCTGGGGGACCAGCCCGGCAACAAACTGGGTCACGGTTCCTGACGTATCAGCGGCGATTACGCTGTTGACCGGTTCCACCCAGGCATCCAACGCGGCTTCCACCTCGTGAACGCTCCGGCTCCGCAGCATCGGCAGGAGGGCCTCGAAACCCAGCCGCCCCTCAACCCGCGCGGGGAAACGCAAACTCAGGGCGCCGCCGTCGGGCGTTTCGGAGATGACCGGTCCGCGGGCGGTCTCAATAATGTCCACGGACACGGACTCACCGTCGCGGACGTGAATGGTCTCCAGATTCACGACGACGGTTTCCCAGCCTTCCGCGCCCCGTGCCTCGATGCGCTCGCCGGAGTAGTCGGTGACCCGGCGCAGCTCTTCCTCGAAGAGGTCCTGGTAGTCGGCCATGGCGTTGGTGACGGCCCACGCGGTGTGCTCTGTCTGGGCGAAGTGCGGAAGGCCGGGAACTCCTGGAAACGCGAACCCGACGGCGTCGAATTCCGGGCAGGCGAGCCGCACCTGCTGGTACACGCCGGGCAGTTCCATGAGGCGGTGCGGGTCACCGGCAACCAGTGGCAAACCGCTCACGGATACCGAACCATGGGCCGCCCAGGCGTTGCTGCCGGACCACACCGGAGCTTCGATACTGAACAGGCTGACGGCATCCTCGCCGAGGGTCCTTACGACGTGGGCGCGGAACAGCTTGTTCGGGAACGTGGAAAAGAGGATGTGGTGAACCAGGAAGACGCCAAGGGGGGTCCAAGGGTTCCACAGCTCGGGACTGCTACCCGACTCGGTGAATTCCGGGCTGTCCCGGAGGCCGTCGGCCAGTGCGCGGTTGACGCCGTCCACGTACTGACCACACCAACGTTGGGTGTCGGCGTCGAGGTTCTCGAAGCAACGGCGGGCGGTGTCATCCAGCCGTGCCTGCCGGGCGAACCGGTCCCAGGCCACCGCGTCTGCGCCAAGTACTTCCGCTGTGCGCCCCTCGGATCGCCAGCGCTCCAATTCGATCTGCCAGGACCGGTCGATCGCGGCATTGCGGCCTTGCAGGAAGGCCAGTTCATTGGCAGATCCGGCCCAAAGATGCGGGATTCCCCACGTGTCCCGGTACGTTCCCGGGCCGCCTGCCGGACCTGATTGTTGCGTCGGGGCAGGCGTCATCTTCTCGATCACTTTCATACTTAGGTTAGGCTTACTTAAGTTCAAGATAAGTGGCTTTGGCTCCGTGCACCAAATCGTGGCCATTCGTGAAGGAGAGTTTCTTGAAGCGCAATTGGGAAGGCGTGGTCCTCAAGGTGATGGGCGCCAAGGACTTCACCCTGAAGGTGACGGGGCGCGAGGAGATCACCCCGGATTTCCTCCGAATCCATGTACGGGACGGCGGACTCCTGGAGCGCAGTGGCGTGCACCCCACCATGTGGATCCGATTGTGGTTCGACGACTCCGGAAAAGCGCACCAGCGCGCCTACACCGTGGTGAACGCGGACCCGGCGGCAGGCACGTTCAGTATGGACTTCGCGATGCACGATGGCGTGGCGGCGGATTGGGCCTGGTCGGTACAAGCCGGCGAAACCATCGAGGCCACCGTCCAGGGCAGCTCATTCACCTTCCCACAACCCACCCCGCGCCGCATCTGGGTGGTGGGGGACCCCGCGTCCATCCCCGCCATCAACTCACTGCTGGACGAACGGGACCGATGTGCCCCCGGAGCGGCGCCGGTGACGGCCTGGTTGGAATACCAGCACGACGCCGATACCTCACTGCAGGTGCGCACGTCCGGTTCCGACGTCGTCACTTGGATTCCGCGCAAACGTGACGGGGCTGCCTTGGTGGAGGAGGTCTGCCGCGCCCTTGATGCTGACGTGGTCTCGGCCTCTGAGGACTTCTTCTGGGTAGCCTGTGAAGCGTCCAGCACGAGGGCCATCGTCAAGCATCTGCGCAAGGAGCTCGGTGTGGACAAGCACCGCATTGACGCCTTGGGATACTGGCGGGCTTAGGACTCCCTCCAGCTCAGGAAACCCTTCTGCCCGTCCGGCGGCGTAAGGACCACATCACGGCCGTACTTCTTTTTGGCTTCGGACCCGATGAACGCGTCGGGAACGATCCGGACCGCCTTGGCAACTTTGCCGTCCTTCATGAAGACGAACAATGCCGGCGATGCCGTATAGCGGTTTTCCTTGGTGATGGGTTCGCCGAAAGCCGCTTCGATGTCTTTGGCCAAGGTCCCCTCCATCACGAAGCCGGCCTGGTCCCATTCGAAATCAGTGGCATCGGCAAGCTTCAAAGCGGTGCCCTTCGTTGCGGCTTCGAGTACTTGGCTGTTGAGTTTGTCGTTGGATTCGGGCATGACAGATCCTCCCAGGGAGCAGGCGGCCAGTATGCAGGCCAGGACGAGGGCGGCCAGGCCCAGCAGGGCAGCGGACGTTCGCCCTTGGGGTCGGGCCGGGTCAAGATGTGGTGGGTTCACGAGGTGGTCCGCGATTCCCGGCCTACTTCATTGTTGTACAGATCCATGGCCTCGCGCGGGGCAGGGTTACCGGGGAGTTGCTCGTGTGCCGTGGCGTAGTCCTCAGCCCACTCTGCGCCGAATTCCTTCGCCATCAGGGCGTTCCAGTACGCATGGCGGAAGGCGTCGTTCTGGTCGTCGTTTTGGTCTGCGCTGGGGAAGCGTTCATCAGCGACATTGAAGGCGTCATCGTGGATGCCCTTGAAAGCGTTCAGTTCGAAAGGTCCAAGACCATTCAGCATTTCGGCCTCCTTCTCGGTGACAACCCTCTGGTCCACCACGAACTTCAAAGGGTCCCAATCGCCCGGCCAGTTGGTTGTCTCCGCATCGCTGACCTGGTATTCCTCGAGGATTTCCTGCGGGCTGGGGCGGCCGGGGTCGGTGTTCGTGGCGGCCCACTGAATGGTTCCGCTTCCACCGGACCCGCCACCGACGGAGGCTTCCATGGAAGCACCCGATTGCTCCTCTGCGTTACCACGTGCAGACTTTGATGCCTCGTCAATTCCGCGTGACACCAGGTCCAGCAATGGGCGTAAGCTTCCATGCCACTCGGCAGCGAAGCGTTGGGCATCCTGACCTTGCCAATAGCCGCTTCTGGTGATCAGGGAGTCCAGCTCGCGTGCCCGCGCCGTCAGCATGGAGGCGCCGTGCGCCAAAGACTTTGAGAGTGCTTTGAGGTGGTCGACGTCGGCGCCGTAGAAAGCCATGTTTCCCCCTTGAACTTTGGTGCAATGTTTCGCCATCGGGCTGTTGAGCACAATGGGGACAACTTCCCCTGTGGAAAGGGAGGCGCCTTACCCGCATAGGCGACTACCGACGTCGAGCTTCATATCTCACGGTACGGGTACGGTGTGACATTAACCGCTCGAGCGGAGTTCTGCTGGCCACTTCTAGCTCATTTGTGATATTTCTTTGTTATGACGCAAGCTACGCCAGAACATATAGGCCTCCTGCTCCGCAACGCTCGGAGCGAAAAGGGCTGGACGCAGGGGCAGTTGGCTACCGAGCTGGGAACCAGCCAAAGCGCAATTGCCCGCATGGAACAAGGTAAGCAGAACCTGAGCCTCCGAATGATTGAACGCCTTGAAGCGATTTTTGGGCGATCGATCGTCAAAGTCGGCAAGCCCCAGATGACCCACCTGCGGGTAGAAGGTGGCCGGACGCTCTCCGGCGAGGTGGACGTCAACAGCAGCAAGAACGCCGGCGTGGCGCTTCTTTGTGCAAGCCTCATCAACCGTGGCACCACCACGCTGCGCCGCTTGGCCCGCATCGAGGAAGTCAACAGGATCGTAGAGGTCCTGACCTCCATCGGTGTCGAGTGCACGTGGCTCAACGGCAGTGATCTCCGGATCCGCAGGCCCGAGGTCCTGGACCTCGAATCGATGGACGTCGACGCCGCCCGCCGTACCCGCAGCGTCATCATGCTTTTGGGTCCGCTCCTGGACGAGACAAGCGAGTACCTGCTGCCCTACGCCGGGGGTTGCGACCTCGGAACCCGCACTGTTGAGCCGCACATGCAGGCCTTGCGTCAGTTTGGACTCGCTGTGGAGGCCCGCTCCGGGTTCTACTCGGTGACCGCACCACCCGCCGACGGCGATAACCGGTCCTTCGTCCTGACCGAACGCGGCGACACCGTTACCGAGAACGCCATCATGGCCGCCGCCCACCGCGAAGGTACGACGGTCATCCGCAACGCCAGCCCCAACTACATGGTCCAGGACCTCTGCTTCTACCTGCAGGGGCTTGGCGTGGAGATCGACGGCGTAGGAACCACTACCCTCAAGATCACGGGCCGTCCGGCGATCGATGTGGAGATCGAGTACTTCCCTTCAGAGGACCCCATCGAGGCCATGAGCCTCATCACCGCGGGCATCGTCACCAACTCGGAGGTCACCATCCGCCGGGTGCCCATCGAGTTCATGGAGATCGAGCTCGCCACGCTGGAGCAGATGGGCCAAAACCTGGAGGTCTCCGGCGAGTACATGGCCCGCAACGGCCGCACCCGCCTGGTGGATGTGACCACCAAGCCCTCCGAACTCCGGGCTCCCCAGGACAAGATCCACCCGATGCCCTTCCCCGGCCTGAACATCGACAACCTGCCGTTCTTCGCCGTGATCGCAGGCAACGCCGAGGGCCAGACCATGATCCACGACTGGGTCTACGAGAACCGTGCGATCTACCTGACTGAGCTCAACAAGCTCGGTGCCCAGGTGCAGCTGCTGGATCCGCACCGGATCTACGTCAACGGACCCACCAAGTGGCGTGCCGCGGAAATCGGCTGCCCGCCGGCCCTGCGTCCGGCAGCCTGCCTGCTCCTGGCGATGCTGGCGGCCCGGGGAACGTCCGAGCTGCGCAACATCTACGTGATCGAGCGTGGATACGAGGACCTGGCAGAGCGACTGAACACCATCGGCGCGAAAATCGAGTACTTCCAGGACTAGCCTGCGGGAGCGTCGGCTTCGGCTCTTCCGGCCATGGTTCGTTGACCTGGACCCTCCGGTTCCTTCCAGGACATAAGGTAGGCCCCGGTGGCTCCTTCGATGAGGTAGAAAACGAGCGGCGGGATGTCCTTCTTGGCGATCAGGATTCCCCCGAAGACCGGAGCGCTGGCCGCTGCGGTATAGCCGATCCAACGCTGGGCGGGCGACGAAAGCAGGCTCCCGCCCAGCGCCCCGAGCGCCACAACATGCAGTGCTGAATACACAAGGAACGGCGCATTCGATCCGCGTCGGGCAGCGAAGCGCTCCAGGTCCGAGGCGCGGCGCGAAAGGCTGTAAACAAAGAACGGGGCACCGGCGAGCAGTGCGGCCGCGGCGGCAACGGCCCACTTCTTGGGCTTTCCAGGTTCTTTGCGGGTGTCCGGAACGGCGCCTGCGAACGCTGCGAATCCCACCGGCACGGCGACGGTTCCGGCGGCAGTCAAGTGCTGTCCCACCATCCAGCCACGTCGACCCGCATGGAGCATCCGCAGTCGTTCTGCTGCGTCCGGCGTGATGTACACACGGCTGACAGGTGAGATTCCCACGAACCACACCACCGTGCCGGCAACGATGACTGCTCCGGCACGGCGGTAAGGATACGTCCCGCTCATGGCAGCAAGGTTAGACCTGTTTGAGGGCCTTCTCCAGATCCAGGATGAGGTCGTCCACGTCTTCCAGGCCCACGGACAAGCGAACCACGCCATCGCTCAGCCCAATTGCTGCGCGGCCCTCCGGGCCCATGGCCCGGTGGGTCGTCGTGGCCGGGTGGGTGATGAGGGACTTGGAGTCGCCCAGGTTGTTGGAGATGTCGATGACTCCCAGGCCGTCCAGCAAAGCGAAGGCGGCCTCCTTCGCGGAACGTCCTGACGACGGGGACAACTCGAAAGTCAGCACTGTTCCGCCGGCCTTCATCTGCTTCGCTGCGAGCTCGTATTGCGGGTGCGATTTCAACAGCGGGTACTTGACCCAGCTGATGGCGGGCTGCTGTTCGAGCCATTCCGCGATCTTCAAAGCGGACGCTGAGCTGTGGCTCACGCGCAGTCCCATGGTCTCCAACCCCTTGGTCAGCACCCAGGCGTTGAACGCGGACAGCGAAGGTCCGGTGTGCCGCATGAGCTGCTTGACCGGGCCGTCGATGAACTCCTTGGTGCCCAGGATGGCGCCGCCAAGAACGCGGCCCTGGCCGTCGATGTGCTTGGTGCCGGAATACACGATCACGTCGGCGCCCAGCTCACCACAGCGCTGCAGCAGTGGAGTGGCAAAGACATTGTCGACGACGACGGTCGCGCCGGCGGCATGCGCCAGCTCGCTGACCGCCGCGATGTCGACGATCTCCTGCATGGGGTTGGACGGAGATTCGAAAAACACGGCCGTGGTGGGCTTGGACAAGGCTTCACGCCACTGGTCCAGGTCGGGTCCGTCAACGAATACTGTCTCCACGCCCCAGCGCGGAAGGATTTCGTTGAGGATCACGAAGCAGGACCCGAACAGGGAGCGGGCGGCGACTACGCGGTCCCCGGCAGCCAGCAGGGCACCCAAGGCGGTGAATACCGCAGACATGCCGGACGCCGTCGCAAAGCAAGCCTCGGTGCCTTCCAGCAGGCGGAGCCGTTCCTGGAAGGTGGCCACGGAGGGGTTACCGTAACGGGAGTAGACGAATCGTTCGTCCTCACCGGTGAAGGCACGTTCGGCAGCGGCAGCCGATTCGTAGACGAAGCCGGAGTTCAGGAAGACGGCCTCGGACGTTTCCTGGAAGTTGGTGCGGTCAAGACCGCCACGGACGGCCTGGGTATCAGGATTCCAGCCAGCGGCGTCGGGATTGAAAGTCACTTAGTCGGTCCCCAGGTTCGTTGGTAGGCCACGGTTTTTCCAGCCATTTACAGTGCGCTCGCCATAGCGGTCAGGTTCGCCTTCAAAGCCCTCAAGGACGTTGTACGCGGTGAAGCCTGCCTGGGTTGCGGCGATGGCTGCTGCGATTGAACGCTGGCCGGAGCGGCACAGGAAGACGAGCTCCACGCCGTCGTCTTCGGGCGCTTGCTGCCGCAGGTCCTCAATGAAGCGGGAGTTGGGGATGCCGCCGGCGAGGTTCCACTGGATGAACAGGGGATCGTTGTCCGTGGCTTTGGTGTCCGGGATACCGATGTGGGCCCATTCGCCCTCGGTACGGACATCCACCAGGATGGCACCTGCCTCAAGTTTGGCCCACGCGTCCTGCGGGGTCAGGTCGCCTGCGTAGCTCATGCGTGGCCCTCGAACGCTTCGTCGTCGTCATTTTCAAGCTGGTCGACGGCGTCGGCCACGGCGGCGTCTGCGTGGGCGATCGCTGCGGGAAGCACGATTGCCTGGGCGACGATGACGTCCGTGCCGTTAAAGGTGGCTGCCGGGCTGCCATGGAGCACATAGCCCTCGGCGAGTGCGGAGCTGATCCGCTCGCAGAAATCGCGGGTGTCCGGGCCTGTGATCAGGCGGTAGGAGAGTTTTTCTTCAGTGGGTTCAGGCATTGCTGGTGCTCCTCAGTCACGCTTGCAGTTCGAATTTGTCCGATACGCCGAGTAGTCACCTGAGGCACCCCGCCGGAGAGAGGGTTGCCGACCAGCAAGTCAGGGCTTCGCGCTGGTACTCATTACTCAAGAAAAACGTAGCATTCAGGGCGCCTGGGCTGCATGTGGCGGGGGTTTGCCCGCCGTCATGTTGCGTAACCGGAGGGTGCTGTGGCAAGGCCCATTTATGACGTCCCGGGAGCATAATTGACGCAGTACGTCCCCCTGTAACTTCGCAAGAAACCAGGTCGCGGTGAACGAACAGAGCAGTCCTACACTCAAGCCCATGCTGCATTTTGGATGGTTCGTGGGCCACGGATTCGGAGTTCAGGGTTGGGGGACGCCCGGCTACGGGCTGGGCTATGACTGGAAGAAGCCGGCCCTGTACCAAGAGGCCGTGCGCGCCTTTGAGCGATCCGGGCTCGACCTGTTCATCATCGAGGACTCACTTACCGTTCCAGATACATATGGCGGTACGGCCGAGGTGTCCTTGGCGCACGCATCCTTCGCGCCCAAGCACGACCCCCTCGCATTGGTTCCCTACCTGCTCTCCGCGACAGAGCACCTCGGGATCGTGCCCACGGTCAGCGCTTCCTTCTACCCGCCCTTCACTGCCGCCCGGCTGCTGGCCACCTTGCAGCACTTCTCAGAGGGGCAGCTTGGCTGGAACGTGGTGACTTCCGGCAGCGACCTCGCCGCGCAGAACTACGGGCTGGACCAGCAGATTGAACACGACCTGCGGTATGAGAAAGCGGAGGAATTCGTCGACGTCGTGAGGCGGCTTTGGCGGAGTTGGGAACCAGGCGCCGTGCTTGAGGACGTTTCCGCCGGGGTATTCGCAGACCACACCAAGGTTCACCCGATCAACCATGAAGGCGACTTCTTCAAGGTCCGGGGCCCGCTGAACACGGCGCCCCTGCCGGAGGAGCCCGTGTTGGTTCAGGCCGGGGCTTCACCCCGCGGCAAGGCCTTCGCTGGCGGGCATGCCGATGTAGCGATCGCCTTGGCACGAGGCGCAGACGGGATGAAGGCATACCGGGACTCCATCCGTGCCGAGGCTGCGAAGGCCGGCAGGAACCCCGATGACGTGAAGGTCCTGTTTGTCCTCAAGCCCACGGTGGTCGGTTCGGCTGCGGAAGCTGAGGAGCTGCGTGCCCAGCGGCGTGAGCTCACCCAACGGGACATCGACAGCCAGCTCAACTCCATCTCCTACCTTTCTGTCATCGACTTCAAGCAGTTCGACCTCGATGCCCCGTTGCCCGAGCTGACTACCAACAGCAACCAGGGCACCTTGGAGCACTTCGCCAAAGCAGCGCCGCCAGGTTCCACGCTTCGCCAGATCCTGCAGGCCCGTAGCGGCGGGGCAGGGGACTCGATCATCGGTACGGTGGGCGAAATCGCCGACTATCTCGAGGAGACCGGCTCCGCGGTGGGCGGCGACGGGTTCCTTTTCTCCGGCTTCGTGGATCCCGTGACGGTGCATGGAGTGCTGGACAAACTAACCCCTGAGCTGCGTCGGCGGGGGCTGTTGAGGAAGAGTTACGGCAACGGCGGATTCCGGCAGAACCTCCTGGACTTCTGATGACGTCTGATGATGCGGGGACCCTGGTGGTAGGGACGGCCCCGATACGCGCTGAACGCTTGGCCCTGGTTGCCAGCAACGACTCGTTTCACGTGAAACTCAACCATGATGCGTTGACTTTAATCGGCCGATCCCGGGAGATCCTGGAGGAGGCTGCGGCGTCCGGCCAGCGGGTCTACGGGCTCAATACCCTGCTGGGATCCGGTCGTGACACCGTTGTGGAGGACAAGTCGATCCTCAGCTATCAGGTTCAGGTTGTCCGGTATCACAACAGTGGCGTGGGCCCCTATCTGGACCGCGCCGCCGCCCGGGCCGTCATTCTTGCCCGCCTTGTGGGATTCAGCCGTGGTGGCTCAGGAGTGCGTCCCGAGACTGCCCGTTTTTACGCCGAACTCCTGAACCGCGGCGTCCACCCCGCCATCCCTTCCGAAGGCTCAGTGGGCTCATCGGACCTCACCCAACTCGCCGCCGTCGCGGCTGTGGCCCTCGGCGAAGGTGAAGCGTTCGATGCCCACGGCACCTTGGTCCCGGGGGCCAAAGCGCTCGCTGACGCCGGGCTGCAGCCCCTCACTCTCGCAGCCGGTGAGGCCCTGTCACTGGTGAGCGCGAACTCCTACTCCGTGGGCGTCGGTGCCCTGGTCCTTAGGCGACTGCGGCACTTGGCCGAACTTGCCGACGTCGCGCTTTCCTTGTCCCTTGAGACCATCGCAAGGTACGACGGCGGCGGGAACCTCAGCCCGTTTTCGCCAGCCATCCAAGCGGCCAAGGCAGTGAACGGGCAGCGGGACTCGGCCGCTGCTGTTCGTCGACTTTTGAGCGGCGGCTGGCTGGAGGATGTCCGGCCTGAGGTTTCGGTTCAGGACGCCCTCTCCTTCCGCGCCGCACCGCAGACGCACGGGGCATTCCGGTCCTTGGTGTCGGATCTGGGTGAGGCGCTGGAAGTCGAACTGAACGGTCGCGGTGATAACCCGTTGGTGGATGTCGGGTCCGGGCAGGTGGTGTCTGGCGGGAATTTCCAGCCCACCCAGTTGGCGGTGTCCTTTGAAGTGTTGCGGCTCGCTTTGGCCCATGTGGGCATCTCCAGCGAGCGGCGCATCGCCAAGTTGTACCCGCCGCAGCGAGCCATCCGGGCCAAGCACCTGGCCGCGGCCGCCAACGGGTCGGGCCTTGCGCAGGAAGAATTGCCGGGACTGCTCTGGTACTCCGCAGCGGGGCTCCTTGCTGAACTCAAATTCCTCGCCGCGCCGGCGACCCTTGGAGCACCAACCCTGTCAGCCGACGTCGAAGACCACTCCACCCTGGCCCCGCTCGCGTTGCAACAACTCGAAAAGTCGGTGGCGGCCTTGGAGAAGCTGTTGACGATTGAGGCACTCACCGCGTCCTACCTGCTGCTTGAGGCAGGGGCTGCGCAGCCACTCGGTAAGGGGACGGGCGCCGTCGTCGGTCGCTTGGCCGATGTGCTGGCGGACCGTCCGTCCGCGCCGGATCTGGTGGAGCGGGCGCGGACGGAACTGCGCGATCTCGTGCACCACGTCATCGGGTCCGAGGGAGGGGAACCATGGTGAACACCGATATCCGCAAACACGGCGCGCATTCAGCCGGTCCAACACCGGACGTGCTGGATGCTTCAGTCCTGGAGAAGGTGGGAAACACCCCGCTGGTGAAACTAGAGGCCCTGAGCCGTGGGTTGGGCAGCGCCGTCCACATCAAACTCGAATCCGAGAATCCCGGCGGCTCCATTAAGGACCGCACGGCGTTGAGCATGGTCCGTGCCGCCGAACGCTCGGGGGAGTTAAAACCGGGCGCCACGATCGTGGAGAGCACCTCCGGGAACACCGGGATCGGGCTGGCCCTGATCGGGCACCTCACCGGCCACCCTGTTGTTGTCATCACCGGTGACACCATCTCGCAGGAGAAGCTCGCTGCACTGCACAACTACGGCGCGCGTGTGATCCTCACCGACTGGAACGCCCCCTCCGAATCGCCGGAGAATGCCCGTGCCGTGGCGGCGCGCATCACCGCAGAGACGCCCGGCGCCTGGCGGCCGATGCAGTTCGATAACCCTGCCAATCCCGCCGCGCATTATGAGAACACGGGTCCTGAAATCTGGGAACAGACGGGTGGCCTGATCACACATTTCGTGGCAAGCATCGGGACCGGAGGGACCATCAGCGGCAACGGGCGGTTCCTGAAGGAGCAGGTGGCAGCTTCACGGCCGGGAGGCCACCTGGAGGTCGTGGGTGCGGACCCCTACGGATCCGCGTACAGTGGCGGCCACCCCGGCGAAATCCTGGTGGATGGCGTGGGCAACTCGTGGCCCGAACCCGAGTGGCCCAAGGCATTCAACCGTGGGATCGTGGACCGTTTCCTCCGGATACCCAACGATGAGGTCTACACCACCGTGCACCGGCTCCTGGACGAAGAGGGGCTGGCCCTGGGGCCGTCGTCCGGGCTTGCTGTGGCTGCAGCCCTCCGGGTGGCCCGTGCTGCGCCGCACGGTTCGGTGGTGGTAGCCATAGCCCCCGACGCCGGCACCAACTACCTGAGCAAGGCTTTCAATCCGGTGTGGCTGGCTGAGCACGGCATCCGCCTCGCCGCCGACGCTCCCGACGCCCGCAACCCCCGCCAGTAGACGCTCGCTCACGTTCCGCCCGCTTGGGCCGGGCGCTCTCTCACGTTCCGCCCGCTTGGGCCGGACGCTCGCTCACGTTCCGCCCGCTTGGGCCGGACGCTCGCTCACGTTCCGCCCGGTTGGGCCGGGCGCTCGTTCACGTTCCGCCCGCTTGGGCCGGGCGCTCGCTCACGTTCTGGTTTGTTACTTCTTCGTCGCGCGTACGGGGTGCTCGCTCAGAATGGAGAGCCGATTGAAGGCGTTGATCCCGATCGCTGCCATGCAGAGGACGCTGATCTGTTCGTCGCTGTAGTGCTGGCGCGCCTGTTCGAAGAGTTCAGGACTAGGCCTCGAGCTGCTCATGCGCGTGATCTGTTCTGCGATCTCCATGGCTACCACTTCAGCTGGTTCGAACAGCTGGACTTCCCGGTACACGGCCACCAAGGAAAGCCTCTGTTCTGTTTCGCCGTACTTCAATGCCCGCCGGTGATGAAGATCCAGGCAAAATGCACAGCCGTTGATTTGCGAGGATAAGTAATTTATGAGCTCGAGGGTTCGCCGCGGAACACCTAGCCGGTCAGCTTCTTCGACGAGCTGTTGGGAATAGTGGCTGAGCGTGGCATAAAGGTCGGGCTGCTGCTTATCCAGATAGCCGGCAAGACGTGGTTTCGTTTCCTGTTCGGGCATGGATGGAGCCTAACGCACCGAGCGCGGGCCAACGAAGTCAGTGAGCGTTGGGGTGATGGGGGTGGGATGTGAGTGAGCGTTGGGGTGATGGGGGTGGGATGTGAGTGAGCGTTGGGGTGATGGGGGTGGGATGTGAGTGAGCGTCAGACGGGACCAGCCCCTGGGAAACCGTTCAGGTTGTCCAGGGGCTGGTTCTTCGTCACGCGAGGTGGGGAGGCTCCGGGCCTAAGCGCCGGCAACCTTCTTGAGCGACCGCCGTCGTCCGTACTTGAAGTAGAAGAACGCGTAGCAGGCTCCAACAAACGGAACACCGAACAACAGCGCGGCGACTTGGTTGGGATCAAAGGCAATGCCGATCAGCGACACCAGGCATAAGGCGAAGGCCAGGATCGGGACCAAGGGGAAGAGCGGGGCCTTGTAGGGGAGCGTTGAGAGGTCCCCTCCGTTCTTCACGAAGGTCCGGCGGTAGATGAAGTGTGAAGCGACGATCGACATCCAGACACCCACCGTCGCGAAGCCGGCCACGGACACCAGCACGAGGTAGACAGTGGAAGGCGCCACAACGCTGCTGATCAGCGAAGCCAGGCCGCCAAGCATGCTGACACACAGGGCGATCATGGGGATGCCTCGTTTGGTCAGCTTCTTGAAGGCCTTGGGTGCGTGGCCTTCGTCTGCCAGCGAGAACAGCATGCGGGCACAAGAGAAGAGCCCGCAGTTACCGGCCGAGAGCAGCGCCGTGATGATCACGAAGTTCATGATGTCCGCGGCGAAGGGGATCCCGAGCATGGAGAAGACGGTGACGAACGGGCTCTCATCCACGCTGACCTGCTCGTACGGGATGGTGGCCGCGATGACCACGATTGCGCCGACGAAGAAGATCATGAGCCGGATGACCGTAGTACGCATGGCCTTGGGGATGGTGGCACCGGGGTTGGCCGTTTCCCCTGCTGCGACGCCGATCAGTTCGGAGCCGGAGAAGGCGTAGAACACGGCCAAGCAGGTGACGAAGACCCCTGTGAAGCCGTTGGGGAAAAGACCATCCGGAGTGGTGAAGTTCGAGCCAAATGAGGGATAGTCGCCGGTGGCGAGCGGGTGGAAGCCAGCCAGCGCGGCACCGCCCAGGATGATGAGGCCGACGACGGCGGCGACCTTGATCAGCGCGAACCAAAACTCAGATTCGCCGAAGACACGCGATGAGATGGCATTCAGTGTGAAAAGGACTGTTGCGAAGACAAAGCACCAGATCCATACGTCGACACCGGGGAACCAACGTTGCATCAGGAGGCCGGCCGCGGTGAACTCGGAGCCCAGGGCAACTGCCCAGCAGAGCCAGTAAAGCCACGCGGTGGCGAAGCCCGTTGCAGGGCCGATGGTCCGGGCCGCGTAGATGTGGAAAGCGCCGGAAACGGGGAACGCTACGGCGAGTTCCCCGAGGCAGGCCATCACCAGATAAACGACGACAGCGCCGATAAGGAACGCCAGGACCGCGCCCAAGGGGCCTGCGGTGGCGATCGTGTAACCGGAACTGACGAACAGGCCAGAGCCGATGACGCCACCCATGGCGATCATCACCAGGTGCCGGGCCTCCATGGACCGGCGAAGACCTGTTGACGGGGCGTCAGCCTGGGGCTGCGCCTTGGTTGCCGATGCTTCGGCCTCTGTGGGGGAGCTGAGTCCCATATTCCCTCCGGGAAGTTAGCCAGCAAAGTTTCGGGTAGTGCCAGCCGGACGTGATCCAACTAACACGAGAACAAGATTCATCACATGACGGATGAGCATTTCAAGGAGGATAAGAATTGCGATTGGACCCGCAGGAGCGTTGTGGCTGAGGCCAAGCATTTCTTATCTATAAGTCACGCGAGCGATTACTCTGCTTGTGACCTGCTAGGTTCCAAGCGGAGCCCCCTATCCGTGGGCTCCGCGGGACAGGATTACTCGATTCCGGCGAACAGCTCGTTCAACTCGGCTGTGAGCTGCTTCCGCACAGCGGGCGTGCCGATTTCCTTGCCGTTGATGTGGTTCACGGGAGCGATCAAGCGGATGCTCGAGATAAGCCAGACAGCGTCGGCGTCGAACAGGTCCTGTGGGACGAGCGGCCCGTAGCCAAGCTCCCAACCTGCTGCCTTCGCTGCAGCAAACAGGGCGCCTTGGGAGGTTCCGGGCAGAATGCCGCTGTCGTGTTGGGGTGTGATGAGGCGGCGTACAGTCCTGACCGAACCCTCGCCGTCGTCGATTTCCTCAAGGTGAGCCAGCAGCACGGTGGACGTCGGGCCTTCCAGGACGCGGCCGTCTGTGGAGGTAAAGATGGCGTCGTCAGCGCCCTGCTTGTGCGCGTAGCGGAGGGCCGCCATGTTGACCGCATACGAGAGCGTCTTGGCGCCCAGCAGCAGCCAGGGTGCACGCTCTCCGGCTTCGGTGTCGAAGCCGCGGTCCAAAAGGACGACGTCGATGCCCGTCTCGCGTTGCCGACGGCCGCCCGCTGGGGACGGTGAGGCCTGTACCCAGCAGGTGGGACTGGCAGCGCCTTCGACGCCGCGGGTCACGATCAGCTTGACGACTACCTCGTCCTCCTCCGGCGTCGGGGCCGGGTGGACGCGGCGGAACTCGGTTATGGCGGTATCTATGGCCCTGCGCCAGGCGTCCTGCTCCGGAAGTGTGAGATCGAGCGCATCCGCGGAACCGCCCAAACGGTTCAGGTGCGCCTGGACCTTGCGGGGGTGTCCCTGGACCGCCAGCAGCGATTCGAACACTCCATCGCCACGTGTGGCGCCCAGATCCGTTGCCATGAGCTGAGGTTGGCTGGAATCGGCAAGTCGGCCGTTTTCGAACGCGGGATCCAGGAAAACCAGGACCGTGGGGGCAGGTGAAGTCATGGTCCCAGCTTAGTGCCGGGCCATTGGATATGACTTTGCCGGATAGGCTGTGGTCACTGTTGTTCACGGAACGTGGGGGTTGGTCGGTGCTCTTTCCTTTTCCTTTGGGCCAGGAGTGGACCTGGTTACTGGGTGTTTGGGCCATTGTGGAAATTGCCATGCGCATCGTGCTGCTTGGCATCATTCCCGGTAACCGTCGTCCCACCACGGCCATGGCGTGGCTCCTGGCTGTGTTCCTCATCCCATCGGTCGGATTCGTCCTGTTCCTTCTTTTCGGAAACTTCAAGCTGTCAAAGCGCAGGCGTGAGCAGCAGGAAGAAGTCAACCGCCGGGTCCGCGCCGTAACCTCCGATCTGTCCGATCCCGTGAGCGATTACTCGGGCCCCGAATGGGTGAAATCGGCAGGAGAACTCAACCATCGGCTGGGTTCCTTGCCCATGGTTGATGGCAACAAGGTAGAGCTCATTCCTGGCTACGAAGAGTCCATCAAGGCCATGGCCGAGGCAGTCAGGGGTGCCACCAGGTACGTCAACGCAGAGTTCTACATCATGAGCAGCGACTCCGTCACGGACGAGCTGCTGACGGAGTTGGAAAAAGCGGCTGAACGTGGGGTTGAAGTCAGGCTGCTTTTCGACCACATCGGGACACTCAGGGTGAAGGGCTACCGGCGGCTGATCCGCAGGCTCAAGGCTGGAAAGATCCAGTGGCGGCGGATGCTTCCTTTGCTTCCCATCCATGGCCAGTGGCGGCGCCCTGATCTCCGGAACCACCGCAAGATCCTGGTGATTGACGGAATCGTTGCCTTCACGGGCTCGCAGAACCTGATCGAGCCTTCGTACAACAACCCCAAGCACCGCAAGGTGGGCCGCAAGTGGGTTGAACTCATGTCCCGACTTGAAGGCCCGATCGTGGCGACCCTCAACGTCGTGTTCGCGACGGACTGGCTCAGCGAGACGGACGAATCCCTGGAGGACCAGCTCCGGCTGCCTTCCCAGCCGTCTCCCGGCAACGTCACGGCTCAAGTGGTTCCGAGTGGTCCGGGTTTTGCGACGGAGAACAACCTCCGCTTGTTCAACACCCTGATCTACTCCGCGCAGCACAGAATCTCCATCTGCAGCCCGTACTTCGTTCCGGATGACTCGTTGCTCTACGCCATCACCACTGCGGCGCAGCGGGGCGTGGACGTGGAGCTGTTCGTCTCCGAGAAAGGCGACCAGTTCCTGGTCCACCACGCCCAACGCTCCTACTACGAGGCCCTCCTGGGTGCCGGCGTGCGCATTTACCTGTACCGGGCACCGTACGTCCTCCACGCCAAGCACTTCACCATTGACGATGAAGTGGCAGTTCTTGGTTCCAGCAACATGGACATGCGCTCCTTCTCCCTGAACATGGAGGTTTCGGTGATGTTGTTGGGCACCGAAACCGTGAACCTCATGCGCGCCGTGGAGTCCACGTATCGCGAGGTGTCCCGTGAGCTTATGTTGGAAGACTGGGTTGATAGGCCCCCGCTGGCCAAGTATGTGGATAACGTGGCCAGATTGACGGCGACGCTCCAGTAGTTCCTCAGTCCGGGAAGCCTGCGCCGAGCGTGGACAGCACGCCGTACGCCTTGGTCCGGATTTCCTCGTACTCGTCATCGGCCACTGAATCTGCGGTGATAGCCCCGCCCACGCCCAGGCTCAGGGTCCGCCCGTTCGCTCCGGAAGGGTTTACCACCAGGGTTCGAATGACCACGGCGAGGTCCGTGGCAGCGTTGAGCGAGAAGTAGCCGATAGCTCCCGAGTAGATCCCCCTGGGCCCCGACTCAAGCTGGTCGAGGATGTCCATGGTGCTGATTTTGGGAGCACCGGTCATGGAGCCCGCAGGGAATGCGGCGGCAACCGCTTCGGCCCGGGGAGCCCCCGGATTGAGGTGCGCATCCACTGTGCTTACCATTTGGTGGACCGTAGCGTAGCTTTCGATCGCGCACAGCCGGCTCACAGTGACCGAACCCGGGATCGCGAAGTGGCTAAGGTCGTTGCGCAGCAGATCCACGATCATGATGTTCTCCGCGCGGTCCTTAAGCGAGGTCTCCAGGTCGTGCCGCAAGGCTGCGTCCTCAGCCGGATCGGAACTGCGTCCGCGCGTGCCCTTGATCGGCTCGGCGCGCATGCCGCCGTCGGACAGGATCCGGAGGAACCGTTCGGGTGACGTACTCGCGACCACCAGTTCGCCGAACCGGAGGTAACTGGCAAACGGTGCCGGGTTGCGGCGTCGAAGGTTTAGGTACGCAACCCAAGGATCCAGGCTGCCGGCGGGTGCTTCAAGGGTGGTCGTGAGGCAGACCTCGTACGAGTTGCCTTCAGAAATTTCGTGTTGGGAGGCCGCGATTTTCCGCTTGTAGTCTGTAGCGGAGTCGCGGCTGACGAATTCAGGGACCGTCCCCGAAGGAGCGTCGACGGCGGTGGCAGCCGGGACGGCGGCGGCCACGACGGCGCTGCGTGCCGTGCGGAACCAGGCGTCGGCGTCGGGCGCATCCAGGGCGAGCAGCCACGCGGTTTGTTCGCGGTGATCGAGGACGATGGCGCGGCCGGCGAAGAGCAGCGCTGCGTCGGGGGTTTCGGACTGGACGTCGCTCCCGCCGGTTTCGCGTTTGAGCTCATACCCAAGGTATCCGAGCCAGCCGAGCGTGAACTGGCCGTCGTAACCGCGGGGTGCCCGGACTGCCCGGCGGCCCCACACGGAGTCGAGCCACCGGAAAAACGTCCCGGATGTGGCCACTGTGGCGCAGCCGGCAGTAACTTGCGTGACGCCGGATCGGTGCATTGCCAGCTGGCCGTAAGTGCCGCCGTCGTCAGCCAAAATACTGAAGCGGCTGCGTGCCGCGGCCTGGGACGTCCCCGCAACGGCCGAGGCGTTGGAGGAGTCCAGCCAGACAGTGTTGGCGGACTGGCCGTAAAGCGCCTCGAAAAGCCGGGCTGCGTCAGGCATGGTGTCCACGCGCTCGGACCGGAGCTGAAGTCCGCGGCGGGCACTGAGCTCCGGGGCGAGGATTGCCGCCATGGACGGCAGGTACATGAGGGCCTGCAGGACGTCGTCGGGGGCGCTGCCATCGGCGCGGTTGAGGACGCGGACGTCCGCGGCGCTGGCCACCGGGTCCGATTCCAGCCAGGCGTCTTCCTGCGCCGCCCAGGTGTCCCAGTACGGTTCGTAGGTACTTCCGTCCCGCGTCAAGGCCCGACGACGGCGGTCGTCACCGGGGGACTCGACCCACACCACGGCGTCCAGCATCGGCCGGGCAGCTTCCGCAGCGGCGCCAACGCCTTCCACGATCACGATCTCGGCGGGCAGGGTGACTTTCAGGCCGCCGTCGTAATGGCGTTCCCAATCCCAACTTGTCCATTCGGCAGCGACGCCGGCATTCAGGGGCGGGAGGACCGTGGCAACGTACCGTTCGATGCCGGGCATGAGGCCGTTCCAGCCCGGATAGATGTCCTCCAGGTGGAACAGTGAAACTTTGTGGTGCTGCCGCAACCGGGCCGCCAATTCGACGGCCAGCGTGGTTTTCCCTGCGCCAGACCTGCCGTCAACAGCAATGATCACAGGTGCAGGGGTCATGACATAGAGGTTACCTGCTGGTGATCGCCGGATTTGGCCTCGACCTGGGGGCCGATGGCTGTTTTGACGTGTTGGACGATCCCGGGAATGGCGTCCTTGATAAGGGTCCAGGTGGTGTCGAAGTCTGTGTGGCCTCCGTACCAGGGGTCTTCGATGCCCAAGTCGAGGGAGCTGCGACCCGCCGTGGCGGGATCGAAACTGCGCAGCATCCGGACTCTTTCCAGTGTGCCGGCGTCCGGGGCGCCCTCCTGGAGCCACCCGAAGTGGTCAACATCCAAGGCGAGGATCAGGTCCCGCTCAGTGAACCATTCACTGCGCCACTGGCGGGCAACGTGGTTCTCCGACGGTATGTGCTTGGCGGTCAGGACACGCGCGGCCCGGGGGTCTATGGGGTGTCCGACCTCGTACCCGGTGGTGCCTGCCGAATCCACCACCACAACGTCGCTGAGCCCTTCCGCTGCGAAGGCTTCGGTGAGCATGAGGGCTGCCATGGGTGAGCGGCAGATGTTCCCTGTGCAGACCGTAATGATGCGGTATGGGCTCGACGTTGAGTACATGAGGCAAGCATGATTGATGGCACCCCCTCTTGGCTAGGGGCTACTTCACAGGCGAGTCACTTTTCGTGTCAAACCTGTCACAAGGTTGCTGGAGTCAGGCTGTTGTCGCTTCGGCTGTTGCCGGTTCAGATGCCGACGCTTCGGCGGCCAGCGCGGCAGCCATCAAGTGGACGGTACGCACGACGGCGGCGCGTCGCCTTTCGGTGCGGCCCGGGTTGTCGCCGGCCATCAGTCCGTCAAGGGCCGGCAGAACGGGAGCGGAATCGCACAGGCTGACGATGGTGATGAGGAGATCGCCCGCGTCCTCCCGCGAGATGCCGGGGAGGGCTGCAATGGTGCTGTTGACCTTGGATGCGCAGTTGGCCATCCGCTTGGGTAGGCCCACAACGTCGGTTCCGCGTTCCAGTCCCTCCCAGAACAGCAGTCGCGGCGCAGTGGCATCCACCTGGTGGTGATCGAAAAGTCTCCCGGCGTAATCAGCCATGGCTTCAGGGCCGGAGCCCTCGATGGGGACTTCATCCATGAGGTTGGTCAGGGCGGTGACAATCACGGCGTCGAACAATGCGTTCTTGTTGCCGAAATATTGGTAGATCCGTTCCTTGTTGACGCCGGCCTCGGCGGCGATCCGGTCGATGCGGGCGCCAGCCAGTCCGCGCGTGCAAAATTCTGTGGTTGCCGCACTGAGCAGCAGCCCCTTGGTTCGCTCCGTGTCCCAGGCCATACGGTCATCTTAGCATTTTCCAACTAAGTGGTTGTAATTTCATGTTGTCCGGGGTTATGGTGATTCCAGTCAATTGCAACTATCTGGTTGGAGAAACCTCGTGACCATCGAAGCCACTACCGAACAGGCCACGCCTACCCGCGTCGAGCCGGCAACGCCAGTGCACCCGAAAGCCCCCTCGGTCCACATGCGAGCCCTGATCACCTGGCTGGCAATTTTCCCGCTGGTTTCCATCGGCATGCTGCTGCTGGGCCCCATCATGGAGCCGTTGCACCCGGTGCTTCGCGCCTTGATGCTGACGGCTCTGGTGGTTCCCGCTGCGGTATACGTTGTGGTTCCCCGGCTCATGGCCGGTCACGGCGCACTCAGCCGAAAGGCAGCGGAACGCTCAAGCCAACGCGCTGCCCGCCGGTCCGCCTAAGCGGCGTAGCCGGAGGTTGAGCTGGTGCCCGGCGGAGCGCGGCGCCATCGGGCCTACTTGGAAGACGGACTGTAGTCGGGGTAGTACCGCTGGATCTCTTCGACTTTCAAACCGAACTCAACCATGCGTTCAAGGGACATGAGCGAACGGACTTCCTCGTCTGAGGACCTGGTGCTGTTCCAAGGACCTATTGTCTGGTAGCAGAAGTCATTTGGATCGTTGAGCTTGGTGGCGTTGTAGCACTCCGGGTGACTTTTTTCGCCTGCCCCTGCGGTCACAGCCCGCGAGGGTGAGGAAGCGACAGCCCACGCAAATCCGAGTCCAATTATTGGCGCAATAGCCAAGGCCGCGATGGCAGATTTAGTTCGTTTATTCATGGTTCCCCCAAGTTCCCGATGACTTGGAGAGCCTATAGCAAAGGGACATGAAACGAGAGTCGGGAAGCGGCGGCGGTTGAAACCGACGCAGCTTTGGCAGCGAGTTCAGCGAGGTCCGCCGGTCGGACGGTGTGCATTCCTGATCCGGTTCCCGTGGCTTTATTCTGCCTGCCGCCGCAGTTCCTCAACCTCAGCGGCGCTCGGGTACGCGGCCTGCGTGCCCTTCTTCGTGGCAGCAAGCGCGGCTGCCACGGAAGCGAAGGCAGCGGCTTCGGCCAAGGAATCGCCTGCGGCCAACCGCGCGGCGACCCCGCCGGTGAACGCGTCACCGGCTCCCGTGGTGTCCACGGCTGTGACGCGGGTGGGCTCAATCCTGGTGATCTGATCATCGCCGCGAGCCAACGAGTCCAGCACCACAGAGCCTTGGGCGCCAAGGGTTACCAGTACCCGCTGCAAGCCCCTCTCAGCAAACTGGCTCCGGACCGGCTCCCATGCCTCCACGCCAGCCTCAGCGTCAGGAATGTCCGCTTCCGAACCCAGGAACAGCGAAGCCTCGTGCGCATTCACCAGCAACACGTCGCTCAACCCGGCCAGTTCCTCCGGCACCTCGGCGTAAGGCGAGAGGTTCAGCAGGACTGTAGCTCCGGCGTCGTGCCCTGCTTGAGCGGCGGCCACCACGGTATCGGTGCCCACCTCCAAGCAAAGGCACACCACGGCGGCGTCGCTGAAAGCAGCAGGCTCGACGTCGGCCGGGGTCAGGGTGCCGTTGGCGCCAGCCGAAATGATGATGCTGTTCTCGCCGCTCGCGTCCACTGAAATAACCGCGACACCGGTTGCAACATCCGCACGCCGCACGCGGGACACGTCCACCCCGGCGCTGGCCGTTGAATCCAAGAGCATGGTGCCGTTGGAGTCCTCACCCACCGCGCCGATCAGGCTGACGTCGCCGCCGAGCTTGCTCGCAGCCACCGCTTGGTTGGCGCTTTTGCCGCCGGGATTGACCGCAAAGCCGTTGCCGTGAACCGTCTCGCCGGGTTTGGGGAGCCGGTCCGTGTAGATGGTCAGGTCCGCATTGAGGGATCCGACGACGACGATTCCAGCCTTGGGCGCGTTGGCTGCGGTGCTCATGCGGTGACCTCTTCCTCTGCCGAAACCTCGGCTTCAACGGGCTTGGGGATCAGCAGGGACGCTGCGAAGGCCGCCAGGGTAATGGCGAGTCCCACCACAATGACAGTCAGGTAGGACGCCTTCGCGTCGCCCAATGAGGCCGTAGCCACCAAGACGGCGGGGAGTACAAGGAAGCTCAACCCGGCGCCGAGGTTGAAGGCGCCCGCGTTCATGCCGGGAAGGAATCCGGGGTTTCCCTTGGGAGAGAGCACAACGCCAAGGCCATTGAGCATGATGTTGACCGTACCGGCGTACATGATGCCCAGCAAGGCGGTTCCGACGATCATCAGGGGCAGGCTGCTGAGGCCAAAGAACGCGATGATGGCCAGGGCTACGATGCTGCCGATCATGCCGATGCGCAGGACCTTGGTGTAGCCGAGGACCGGTGCCAGGCGGCCGCTGATAGGACCGAAGACCCACCCCAAGAGGGCGTAGGGCGTGAGGATCATCAGGGACATCTCGGTGGGGCCAACGCCGAAACCGGGCTCTGCTGCCTGAACGTAGGCGGGCACGATGCCGTTGATGACCGCGAAGATACCGGTCATGGTCAGCGTGGTGGTCAGCAGCGGAGCCCAGGTGGAACGCTGGCGCAGGTGCACGGTTTCCACCATGGGCTGCTTGGCACGCTTCTCAACGGTCCAGAACGCGTAGAACGCGACGGCGGCAATCACCGTGAGGACGATCGCGAGGGTGAGGGTGCCGGAGTCGAAAGCGCTGGCCAGCTTGGAGCCCTCGTTCAGGGCCGTCAGCAGCGCGCCCACGGCGATCACGATGAAGAAGACGCCCAGCCAGTCCATGGTGGTGCCCGCGGCAGGCTTGCTTTCACCGGCCAGGACTGCGACCAGGGCGGTCGCTACGACGGCCAGCGCCACCATGAGCCAGAAGATGCTCCGGAAGCCGAAGTTCTCAGCGAAGTAGCCACCAACAAAGGAATCAACACCGGCCACGCCGCCGTTGACCGCCGTGATGAGGCCCATGAGGGTGCCGTATTTGCGCGGGTTGCTGACCGCAGAGCGGAGCATGATCAGGCACAACGGAACCGTGGGACCGCTGACACCCTGGATGATGCGGCCCACGAACAGCCACGTGACATCGGGGGCCAGGGCGGCGATGACGGAGCCCACTGCCATGAGGAGCATCATGCCCACCAGGATCTTCTTGCGTCCCACGATGTCGCTGAGCCGGGGGAGGAAGAGGGAGAACAGTGCTGCGGCGGTGAAGAACCAGGTCTGGGAAAGCCCGATGGTGGCTTGGTCGGTCTGGAGCTCGTTGCCCATGGTGACTAGGGCGGGGCTGAGCATCGAGGCGTTGAGTTGGAAGGCAACGCAGGCGGCCAGCAGGGCCACCATGAGCGCGGTGACGTTGCCGCGGGTGGACTTGGTCTCGGCGAGGATGGACATTACTTTGCCTCTCCTGCCAGAACGGCCTGGGCCGTAGCGTCAACAGTGGTGGCGTCAGCGCCGCCGTCGAGCGTTGGCTCGCCAATCCTGACGATCGCATCGGTGACAAGATCCCAGAACTTCTTGTGGTCCAGGTCCACGGCCACCGAGGTGTGGCAGTCTTCCGGCGCGGGGGCGCGGAAATCGGCAACAGTCATGCCGAGCGTGAGCTTGCCTTGGAGTTCTATGTCCACGGGGACCTTGCGGGTGGTCATGACGGAGGGATCGATCACGTAGGCCACGGCGCAGGGGTCGTGGACGGGCGGGAAGTCGAAGCCCTGGGCATCCTTGTAGGTCTTCTGGAAGAAGTCCATCAGCTCCATGACGAACTTGGCGGGCTTGGTGCCGATCCTTGCGATGCGCTCCACCACCTCGTCCGTGGCCAGAGCCTGGTGCGTGAGGTCCAGGCCCACCATCACTACGGGCCACTTTTCGTTGAACACGATGTGTGCGGCTTCGGGGTCGATGATGATGTTGAACTCCGCCACGGCGCTCCAGTTGCCCACGTGGTAGCCGCCGCCCATGAGGACGACTTCCTTGACGCGTTCAACAATGCGCGGTTCCTTGCGGGCTGCCATGGCGATGTTGGTCAGGCCCGCTGTGGGAACCAGGGTGACCGTGCCCGGCTCATGTGCCATGACGGTGTCAATGATGAGGTCGACGGCGTGGCGCGGGTCCAGCTCAATGGCGGACTCGGGCTGCTCGGGGCCATCCATGCCGGAATCGCCGTGGATGCTGGGGGCGGTTTCGATGGTGCGGACCAAGGGACGGTCGCAGCCGGCAGCGAAGGGAACACCGGTGATGCCGGCAATGGTTGCCACCGAAAGGGCGTTGCGGGTGACCTTCTCGAGGGTCTGGTTGCCCACCACCGTGGTTACTGCGAGCAGTTCGATGTCCGGGTTGCCATGAGCCAGCAGCATTGCCACAGCGTCGTCATGGCCAGGGTCGCAGTCAAGAATGATCTTCTTGCGGGTGTTGGGATCCACGTTTCTCTCCACGTCATTGGGGCCTGCCAGGTACTTGCCCGGGGCAGGGCGGTAAGCATTCAGGGGTGATTCTGGCACTGCGAAGGGTGTCGCGTCAAACGCTTAACGTGATTGCTGTGGTCATTGCGTTAAGCGCTTGATGCCTTCTCGCAGGTCAGGGCGGCATAACAGCGCTACGATCGATGCATGGAATCCCTGGAACGGCGCCATGCCCGCGCGCCACGAGTGACCGCCGCGATGGTGGCCGCCCGGGCGGGTGTTTCCACGGCGACCGTATCGCTGGTGGCCAACGGCAAGACGCAGGGCCGCGTGTCAGACGACAACATCTCCCGCGTTCGTACCGCCATTTCCGAGCTTGGTTACGTGGTGGACAGCATCGGCAGTTCGCTGGCCCGCGGGGTGAGCTCCATTGTCATCCTGGTGACCCCGGACGTGTCCAACCCGTTCTTCGCCAATGTGATCGCAGGAGTGCGGGAATCGCTGGGTGCCGAATACCAGTTGCTGCTGTCAGTGGCAGATTCGGGGGAGTCGCCACAGGCCTCCGACGTGCGCAAATTGCTGGCCCTCCGCCCCGCTGGCCTGCTGGTGGGCGCTCCCAGTGCCGAATTCCTGGAAGATCTCTCAGCGGCCGGACCCCTGGTGCTCCTGGACGCGCCCGGACTTGAAAGTTTCGCACCATCCGTCAACCTCGACGTTGCCCAGGGTGCCCGCGAACTTGCCCGGCACTTGGCCGCCTCCGGGCACACGAGGGCAGCGTACGTGGACGGCATTACCGGAACGGAAACGTTCAAGCTGCGCCGGGACGCTTTCCTGGAGGAAGCCGCCTCGTTGGGCCTTTCCGTCTCACAGGAGCACATCATCAGAACAGCGATCGACGTCGGTGCTGCCGCGGCCGCTTTCGCCGACGCCTGGCCGGGCTGGCAGCGCGAGGGGGTGACCGCCGTCGTCAGCGGAACCGATACGCATGCTTATGGACTGCTGCAGGAGGCGCGGGTAGAGGGGGTCCGCATCCCCGATGAGCTGGCGGTGGCCGGCTTTGATGACTTGCCCTATTCGGCCACCAGCAACCCCAGCCTCACCAGTGTCCACCTGCCTGCGACCCCGCTGGGACGCAAAGCGGGGGAGCAGCTGCGCGGGCTCATGGAGGGCCTCGAGTTGTCCGAGCCGCATGTGACCTTGGAGAGCTCGCTGGTAGTGCGGGGTTCTACGGTCTCCAGCTGATCCTGGCTAGTGGATGACGGCCAGCAGGATGCCCACCAGCACGAACAAGCAACCGAAAATGCGGTTGAGGACCTTCTGGCCACGTTGGTCGTGGGTGAAACGCTGGAATGAACGCGCTGCCAGGGCGAAGAAGAACCACATCACCATGATGTCGATCGCCAAAACTGTGGCGGTCAACACCACGTATTGCTGGACCAACGGCTGGTCCGGGCGGATGAACTGCGGCATGAAGGCCAGGAAGAAGACAATGGCTTTCGGGTTCAGCAGGTTGACCCAGACGCCCCGCTGGAACATGGATAGTGCGGGTTCGTTCTTCTTGTCCTCAACCTGTTCTTCGTCCAGATCGGGTTTCCGAAGGAACTGCCGGATGCCGAGGTACACCAGATAGGCCGCGCCCGCGTATCGGATCACATTGAAGATGACCGGGGAGTTGGAAACCAGGACACCCACACCCAGGGCCACGATCAGGATATGGATGACCAACGCCACCTGCTGGCCCAGGATGCCCCAAATGGAACGTCGGAAGCCAGAGTTGAGCGAGTTGCTCATGGTGAAGATGGCACCCGCGCCGGGAGTGAAACTGATCAGGGTGCCGGCACCAACCAAGGCCAGCCAAAGAGAAAATTGCACCACCTCAGCTTATGCCGGTGAACGGAGTGGTTGGGACGCGTTGCTTCCTGACCCTCTTTGGCCGCGCCGTGGCGGGAATGCATCCGAAAAAGGTTGATTTCACCGGCAACCGATCCCAAAGAAGGTGGTGAAGGTACAGCCAAGGCCCGCGGCCATGGGGCAGACTGATCCCGTGAGCGGAATTCCGTGGGTGTTGCACGTTGATCTCGACCAGTTCATTGCGGCGGTCGAGATACTCCGGCGGCCCGAACTTGCGGGCAAACCGGTCATTGTGGGCGGCAGGGGAGATCCCACGGAACGGGCTGTGGTGTCCACGGCATCCTACGAAGCAAGGGCCTTCGGTGTCGGCTCAGGGATGCCCCTGCGGATTGCGGCCCGGAAAGTCCCCGACGCCATCATCCTGCCAGTGGACCAGGAGGCCTACCTGGCGGCTTCAGAGGTGGTGATGGCGACCCTGCGCGAGCAGCCGGGCGCAACTGTTCAGGTGCTCGGCTGGGACGAGGCTTTTGTCGGCGTCACAACGGAGGATCCCGAAGCTTACGCACGGCAGATCCAAAAAGCCGTCCTGGAACAGACCCGGCTTCACTGCAGTATCGGCATCGGGGACACCCTGGTCCGCGCAAAGAATGCCACGGACTTCGGCAAGCCGGCAGGGATGTTCAGGCTGACCAAGGAAAACTGGCTGGAGGTCATGGGAGACAAGCCCACCAAGGATTTGTGGGGCGTCGGAAGCAAAATCTCACAGCGCCTCGCGAAGCACGGCATCACCACGGTGAACCAACTCGCCGCAGCCGACCCGCAGGAGCTGGTCCCGGAATTTGGCCCCAAGATGGGGCCTTGGTACGCGCAGTTAGGTCGCGGCGAAGGTGCCACCGAAGTCGACGACACCCCGTGGGTTGCCCGCGCCCACGGCCGCGAGACAACCTTCCAGCAGGATCTCACCGAGCCGGGCGAGGTGGACGCCGCCGTCAAGGAGCTGACCGCCCGAGTCCTTGAGGATGTTGCCGCCGAGGACCGGCCTGTGGTGGGTCTTACGCTGAAAGTCCGTTACAAGCCGTTCTTCACCAAGACCTATGCAAGGAAAATTCCGGCAACCTTCAGCCGTGACGAAGTCCTGGCCCAGGCCTTGGACCTCACCGGAAAAATCGAACCGGACCGGCCCATACGGCTCCTTGGATTGCGCGCCGAAATGGCCATGCCGGACGACGCCCGGAAGGGACACACCCCCACCAGGAGTGGTTGGTAAAAACCACGCCCGACGGCGGCCTGGCGGCTACCAGCGCGGGTGAATCGCTTCGCGGAAGTAGCGGTCGTAGATGTCCCGGACCCCGTCGGCCAGTCCCGCACCGACCACCGGCATTTCTCCGGCCTCGGCGTTGACGCGGGCCTGCTCGGCGGACCGTGCTCCGGGGATCACGGAAGTGACGCCGTCCTGTGCCACGACCCAGGCGAGGGCCGCTTGGGAGGTGGTGACGCCGTCGGGAACCAATGCACTGAACTCCTGGGCGGCTTTGACGCCGGTTTCGAAGTCGACACCGGAGAAGGTCTCGCCGACATCGAAAGATGATCCGTCGCGGTTGTAGTTGCGGTGATCGTTAGCCGGGAACTCAGTTGCGGCCGTGTACTTCCCGGACAGCAGGCCTGAGGCCAGGGGAACACGGGCAATGATCCCCACGTTGGCCGCTTTCGCGGCGGGCAGCACCTCATCGAGGGGCTTCAGGCGGAAGGCGTTGAGGATGATCTGCACGGAGGCGGTGTTCCCGCGCTTGATGGCTTCGAGGGCCTCGTCTGTGCGTTCGACGCTGACACCGTAGTTGCGGATGGCCCCTTCGCTGACCAGCGTGTCCAGTGCGTCGTAGACTTCGTCGCGGCTGTAGACGGCGGTGGGCGGGCAGTGGAGTTGGACGAGCTCCAGGGTGTCCTGTTGGAGGTTGCGCCTCGACCGGTCTGTCCATGCGCGGAAGTTCTCGAGTGTGTAGTTTTCGGGCACCTGGTCCACGCGGCGGCCCATCTTGGTGGCCACGGTGATATCCAGACCGGGGTTGGCGCGGAGGAATTTTCCGATGATTTCCTCGCTGCGGCCATCGCCGTAAACGTCGGCAGTGTCGAAGAATGTGACGCCGTGGTCTACGGAAGCCTCAAGCACAGCAACCGCATCCGCTTCGCTCACGTCTCCCCAGTCCGCCCCGAGTTGCCAGGTGCCGAGCCCTACTGTCGAGACGGATCGGCCGGTCTTGCCAAGTATGCGCTGTTCCATGGGTTCGACTATAAGGGTTCTTCCTTTGTTAGCGCTGCCATTTTGCCTGAAGACACCGCCGCTCCGGGATCCTCAGCTCGGGGAACGCCGATTGCGCGCTTGGCGGGCCAGCTGAATGAACCCATAAACGAAAGCAGCTTGCACAAGCACCATCAATCCCAGGAGCAGCCACTGACTCGGGGCGATGAAGACTACGGCGCCTGTGACTACCAGCGTGGTTCCCAGAACAAGGGCATACACGGCGAATCCGAGGGCGACTTTCGCGCTGCGCACACCCGTTCTGAAACCGAAACCCGCAGGTTGGTTGTTTGGATGGCCGCCCATGGGATCTGGGCGGGCAGGTTTGAGGTTGTCGAATTCTGCCCAGAGGTCCGGGTCCGGATTGCTCATGACTTCATCATCCCAAAGCCGTCCGCGGTTTGGTGAACAAACCCAGGCATGGGACGGCCGATGTCTGCGGCAGCCGGGAGCCGGTGCCTAGTATCTGGCCGCGAAGGGGTAGAGCTCCATACCCACCATTGAACTGATGTTCGAGACCGTGATGCCTTCCTGGGGGTTCAAAGCCTGCACTACCTGCCCGTTCCCCAAGTAGATTGCCACATGGTAAAAGTTGGACGGCGAACCCCATACCAAGAGGTCTCCACGGCGCGCCTGTGACAGCGGGACGTGGACCGGGGCTGCGGCGTACTGCTGCGAGGCGGTGCGCGGTAGTCGCATCCCGGCGGTGCCGAAGGCGGCCTGCACCAGTCCTGAGCAGTCAAACCCGTAGGGTCCGGTACCGCCCCACTGGTAGTAGAACGGCGAACCGACTTTACCCAAGGCACTGGAAATTGCTGTTTCGTAAGACCCGCTCGATGGCGGCGCAGGCGCCGGGGCGGGCGCAGGCGCTGGCGCGGGCGCAGGTGCAGGTGCCGGGGCGGGCGCAGGAGCGGGCGCAGGTGCCGGAGCGGGCGCAGGAGCCGGAGCGGGTGCTGGAGCGGGCGCCGGTGCTGGCGCAGGAGCCGGAGGTGCGGCGGGACCCTGGACTGGGGCTGCCGGAGCCGGTGCGGCGGGCCCAGGCGCGTCCGGCGGCGTTGCCTCATCCCGGGCTGCCTGATCCGGCTCTGCCTTGTCGGCACTGGCGGTCAATGCCGCGAGCCGTGCCTCTTCGCGCTGCCGGTCCAGAGCATCCACCCTGGCCGTCTCAAGCTCAACAGTGGTGTTGCGGAGCTGGGCCAACTGGTCCACGAAAGTGGTCCGCTGCGCTTTCGCGTCGGCCACGACCTTGACCTGCGCCGCGTTGGCCTGTTCAGCCTGCGTTTTGCGCTGTTCGGCTGTCTTGGCCGCGTCGTCCGCGGCTTTGGTGGCGTCATCCGCAGCTGCAGAGAGGGACTTGGATGCGGCGGCGGCACCGATGGCAACTTCGAGATCGCGGTTTCGCCTGGCTGAGAGGGCCTCCAGTGTGGCGGCCTGCTGGAAGCTTTCACTACCGCCGGCCAGCGTAACGAGTGCGGGATTCACTCCACCGTTGCGGTACAGGTCACCGGCGATCTGCCCCACTTGTTTGCGCGTCCTGTCCTGTTGTTCCCGGGCGGCAGAGGCTTGGGCGCGGGCTGTAGAGGCGGTTTTGGTCCTCTGCTGCAGCTCCACCAGGGCCTCGCTGTAGGCATTGTTGGCCTGCATGGCAGCTGTGGAGGCTGCCTGCTGGTTAGCGGCTGCGTCCGCGAGGATCCGCTCAATGGAGGCGACCTGGTCCGCCGTCGCCGCTTCACTGGCTTTGGCCGCCGCGATTTCCTCGGGTGAGGGCACCTCCGGAGATGCCCGGACAGTGAGGGGCACAGTTCTTGCGGGTACAGCCGCTGAGGGAGTTACCACTGCCCCGGCGAGTACGACGACGGCGCACAGCACCGCGGCCCCGCGGGCGGATCGGGATAAAGCCATGTACAGAAACCTCGAAACGGGACGGGGGGAGCGAGGTTCTGGAGGAGGCACGACTGCGGCCCCTCAGATGCTCCCGGCAGTCCTGAGGTTACGTGAGCGCTTGCACATTGGCAACAGCAGTCACACCAGTAACATAAACCACAACGGTGTGATTTCGGCGGACACTGCGGGTGTGTCGTAGGTCAAGCCCCGCCGGTATCCAGCCCTGCCACCTTACCCATCAGATACCGCCGCTCCGGGAGGCTTCCGGCTTTGGCGGCCGCCGCGAGGTAGGCGTTCCGGGCTTCGGCGCTGTCTCCGGCCAGCTCATGAAGATGTCCCCGAACAACATCAAGCCGGTGGGATTTCCCCAGCGCCGAATCGAGGCCGTCCAGCAGGGCGAGTCCAGCTGCAGGGCCCTTCACCATCGCCACAGCAACGGCACGGTTGAGGGTCACCACGGGACTGGGAGCCATCTTCTCCAGAACCGTATACAGGGCCAGGATCTGTGGCCAGTCGGTCGCGGCGTCTGTGGCGGCTTCGGCATGCACGGCGGCGATCGCAGCCTGTAGCTGGTAAGGGCCCGGACGGGTCCGGCCCAGGACTGAACTCAGGAGGGCAAGGCCGTCCTGGATCTGTTGATGGTTCCACAGGCTCCGGTCCTGCTCCGCCAGCGGCACCGGAGTCCCGTCAGCCAGCGTCCGTGCCTTCCGACGCGAATCCGTGAGGAGCATCAGCGCCAGTAAACCGGCGACTTCCCCGTCATCAGGCACGGCCGCCATCAGCAACCGCGTTAGCCGGATCGCCTCGGTGGTGAGGTCTTCGCGCTGGAGTGAGGCCCCGGAACTGGCCGCGTAGCCTTCGTTGAAGATCAGGTACAGGACGTGAAGTACGACGCCGAGCCTCGCCTTTTGTTCGGCAGGCGGCGGCATGGTGAAGGTCGCTCCCGCCTTCTGGATCCCTTGTTTTGCGCGGCTGATGCGTTGTCCCATGGTAGCTTCGGGGACAAGGAAAGCTGAGGCGATTTCCGCCGTCGTGAGTCCTCCAACTGCCCGCAGCGTCAAGGCGAGTTGCGACGGAGACGAGAGCGCTGGGTGGCAGCAAAGGAACATCAAGGTCAGGGTGTCGTCGGCCCCTGATACTGAGGTGGACTGGGTATCCATGGCGCTGAAATGTTCCTCTCGGGAACGCCGTGCACTTTCGCTTCGGTAGAAATCCACCAGGCGCCGGTTGGCGACAGCCATCAGCCAGGCTTTTGGTTCGCGTGGCAGCTCGGCAGGCCACTTCAGCGAAGCTTCCAGCAGGGCTTCCTGGACGGCGTCCTCACAGGCGTCGAACTGCCCGTGCTTGCGTGCCAGCACGCCGAGGACCTGCGGCGCCAGCGTGCGCAGCAGGTCCTCGATTCGTTCGTGCGGTGGGAGTCCCAGTCAGACCTCCGGCGGCCCATCGGCGAGGGCACGGAGCTCCACGAGCTGGGAGTACTTCACAATGCTGGAACAGATCTCCACGGCGCGTTCCTCGCTGGCAACATCGATCACCCAATAGCCCACCAGTGACTCTTTGGATTCGGCGTAGGGGCCGTCCGTGGTGATCACGCCGTCGGGTGTCTGCTTGACCAGTTTGGCTGTGCTTCCGTCAGTCAGGCCTGCGTTGAAGACCAGTTCGCCGGACTCCGTCAGGTCCTTGTCGATCTGGATCATGAACCCGATCATTTCCCGGATCCACTCAGGGTCGGCGGTTTCCATCATGCCCTCAGCCGACCCGAACATCATGATCATGTATTTCATCTCAAACTCCTTATGAACGGCACCCCGTGTGGGTGCTTTCATCCATGGGTCGGAACCGCGGTGGGCATTTCTACATGGTGCGACAAACTTTTCCGGAATCTTTCGGGTTTTTATGCGCGGGCGATCACCTCACCGTTGGGAATGAGGAAATAGCCATCCTCCGTGGCACCCCACCGGTGCCAGCCCGCGGCGATCCGGGCAAGATCGGCTTCGTTTGCCAAGCCGTATTCAAGAGCCTGTTCAGCGAAAGCGGAGTGCAGCACACGTTCGCTCCAGACCCGGGATTGCCAGGCGCGCTGCTGGGCGGTGGCGTAGAGCCAGTTGCTGCTGGTGGGTGCCACCTGGGTGAATCCGGCTTGCTGGGCCCAGGAGACCAAGCGTCGGCCGGCATCGGGTTCTGCTCCGTTGCGTCGGGCGATCTTCTGGTACAGCTCCATCCAATCGTCGAGCTCCGGGACTTCCGGGAACCAGCTCATGCCATGGAAATCGGCGTCGCGAACCGCAACGATGGCTCCGGGTTTGGCTACCCTGCGCATCTCCCGGAGCGCCGCGACCGGGTCGGTCAGGTGCTGGAGGACCTGGTGGGCGTGGACGAGGTCGAAGCTCTCATCCTCGAAATCCAGGTCATAGATGTTGCCGGTCTGAAAGCTCACGTTGTCCACGCCACGCTCCGCGGCAAGTTCGGTGGCCTGGGCAACGATGTCAGGTGAGCGGTCCAGGCCGATCACCTGGGCGGGCGCAACCAGCCCGGCGAAATCGCACGTGATGCTCCCCGGTCCGCATCCGACGTCGAGCACTGACGTGCCAGGGGTTAGGTGCGGTATGACGAACGCCGCCGAATTCTCGACCGTCCGTGAGGCGTGGGCCCGGACAACCGACTCGTGGTGCCCGTGGGTATAGACATCTTCAGGCTGCTGCGCGTTCATAGGCAAACGCTACCCAACGGGGTGGCATTATTTCGCGTTTTGGGCGCTGAAAACGCGGACTAATGCGAGCTAGTTGGATTGGGGGTGGCTGGCTTCCTCGCGGGCAGCCATGGTTGCTTCCACCATGTCCGTCATGAAGCGGCTGACAAGGTCCAGTTCCTCGGCACTGTAAGCGGCCATGGCCTTGCCCATTCGGAGGGCCAACGGCAGGAACATGGCGCTGCCGTCGCGATAGGCCTTGGGCGTCATATGGAGCTGGACCTGCCGACGGTCAGTGCCCAGCCGTTCCCTGACGACGTGTCCGGACGCATGGAGCCTGTCGATCAATGCCGTCGTGGCAGGCGAACTAAGCCGGAGCTCGGTCCGCAGGACGCCAGGAGTGACCACCCGGCCCGCGGCGGAGTGGCGCATGATCACGGCGAGCGCATTCAAGTCCGTGCGGTGCATGTCGTTGCGTCCGCCGGCTGCGTCGACGTAATGGTTGGCTTCGAGTGTGAAGTCCTGGAGGAGCCGTACGAGTTCCTGCGGGGCTGCGTTCTCGGGCCTGCCGGCGTCATGGCGCGGAGCTGATGGGTCAGACATTGCGCCCTCCTGCCAGCGTTCGTCTCTTGTTTACTGCCTTCCGGATATTACTCCCAGCTGCCACAGATTCCGGCATCAGTTGATGAGCACTCTTGGAATAGTTCCATCATAGAGATAATCTATGATGGAATAAAGCCCTTGATCATCCCTGGAGAAGAAGGACATATGAACGCGCAGAAAGTACCGTTCTGGCTGAGATGGCTGGTACCTTTGGTGCTGGTCATCACTTGGCTGGGTATCGCCGGAATTGGCGGCCCGACGTTCGGCCGGCTCAGTGAAGTGTCCTCCAACGACCAAGCCTCCTTCTTGCCTGCCGGCGCCGAAGCCACCGAGGCCGGTGAGTGGCAGGCCAAGTTCAGGGATTCGGAAGAGATCCCGGCAGTGGTCATCGTCGAAAACGACGCTCCTTTCACCCCCGCCCAGCTGGCTCAAGCAGCCAAGCTCAAAGGCGACATTGAGGCACTCAAGCTGGGGAGCGCCGTCGTCGGCCCCATCCCGTCGCAGGACAGCAAGGCTGTTCAGTTCATTGTCCCCATGGCGTCCTCGGACGAGCTAAGGGAAAAGGTCAAGGAGCTGCGCGACGTGGTTCAGCCGGGGGCTCCGGATGGCATGAAGGCGTTCGTTACGGGGCCCGCCGGGCTGACCGCGGACCTTGTGAATGCGTTCGGCGGGATTGACGGCATCCTGTTGCTGGTGGCCCTGGGGGCAGTGTTCGTGATCCTGTTGCTCGTCTACCGGTCCGTGGTGCTGCCTCTGGCGGTGTTGTTCACGTCGGTGTTCGCGCTGTGCGCAGCGATCCTGCTGGTCTTCGGTATGGCCAAGCTCGGCTGGATCCAACTCAACGGACAAAGCCAAGGCATCCTGTCCATCCTGGTGATCGGCGCAGCCACCGACTACGCTCTGCTGTTTGTGGCACGGTTCCGTGAAGCGCTGACGCACACCACCAACCGCACCCGTGCCGTCATCACAGCGTGGAAGGCATCTTTCGAGCCGATCGTCGCCTCGGGCGCCACAGTCATCATCGCCCTACTCTGCCTGCTTTTCTCCGACCTGAACTCGAACAAGGCGCTGGGGCCCGTGGCTGCGGCCGGCATTCTCTGCTCCCTGTTTGCCGCGCTCACGCTCCTGCCGGCCCTTATGGCACTGCTCGGACGTGCAGCCTTCTGGCCCTTCCGGCCCAAGCTACTACCCGACGACGAACGCGAACCCGAGCTTGTTACTGGCCTGGAGGGGCAAAAGGGTCTCTGGAAGGGCGTTGGAACCCTCGTCTCCAAGCGCCCCCGGGTGGTCTGGATCGCTTCGGTCCTCCTGCTGCTTGTAGCGTCCGCGGGCGTGCTGCAGCTCAAAGCCAACGGCGTCCCACAAACCGACGTCATCCTGGCCAAGTCCGACGCCGTAGACGGCCAGGACGCGCTGGCGCGCCATTTCGACGCCGGCAGCGGCAGCCCCGCCGTCGTGGTCGCCTCCCAGGGTGCCGCGCAGCAGGTCCTGGACAAGGTCAAAGCGGCCGACGGCGTGGGCGACGCTTACTTCCTGGCTGACGGGAACGTGCCGATCACCGGAGCTCCGGGCGCCCCCTCCGAACCGGCAGTCCGCGATGGCAGGGTGCTGATCAACGCCACGTTGAACTCTGCGGCCGATTCGATCGAAGCAGAGAACGCCGTGAAGGCCCTGCGAACCGAGGTCCGGGACGTTGACTCCCAAGCCCTGGTGGGCGGTGTGACGGCCACTGCGTTGGATACCAACACCACCGCGCAGCGTGACCTGGTAGTCATCATCCCGGTGGTCCTGGTGGTCATCCTGTTCATCCTGATGCTCCTGTTGCGATCCGTGGTGGCGCCAGTACTCTTGGTGCTCTCCGTGGTGCTTTCTTACGCGGCAGCCCTTGGTGTCTCTGCATGGGTGTTCAACGGGATCTTCAAGTTCTCCGGAGCTGATGCCACCGTGCCGTTGTTCGGATTCGTGTTCCTGGTTGCGTTGGGGGTGGACTACAACATCTTCCTGATGAGCAGGGTCCGCGAGGAATCCCTGAAGCACGGGACCCGCCCCGGTATCCTCCGTGGCCTGGCCGTAACCGGTGGCGTCATCACCTCCGCAGGCGTGGTGCTGGCCGCGACGTTCGCAGCCCTGGGAGTCATCCCGATCATGTTCCTGGTGCAGTTGGCGTTCATCGTGGCATTCGGGGTGCTGCTGGATACGGTGCTGGTCCGCTCGCTCCTGGTGCCCGCACTTGCCTACGACATCGGGGCCAAGATCTGGTGGCCCAGCAAGCTGGGACGGTCCTCTGGCGAACCCGTAGTCCGGGCGCCGGAGGAGGAACAAGCATCCGTCGGGCGGTAGGCGCCGGTGATCGCCGGTCTTCAGGCGACTTGCTTCTGCTTTGCCTTAGCCGGTGACTTTCGCTTCCGTTTCCGCCGCCGCTTGGCTTGAATGTTGAACGGTGGGCGGGGTTCGCCGAGCCGCGGACCCCGCCAATAGCGCCCACCCAACAGGATGCCGCCCAGAACGCCGTACGCCCACACAAAGGGAAGGGCTAACTGGCCGGTATTGCTGCCCAGGAAAACCAGGAGAAAGAATTCAACGGGTATGACCAGAAGGAGCACGTTCCTGGTAAGTAGCGACGGCGGGAAGCGGAACATTGCCCAGCCGGCAACCAAGGAGCCAATCAGAACGGCGCCGACGGCCGGCGTCGGCGATTGCAGGCCGAAATGGGCGACGCCAATCGCGAGCAGGACAACGGCGCAGGCCGCGTTGATCAGTGCAAGGCGCCGGCCGCCGGTAAAGCCTTCACCGTTGCGTTCCCGATTCTGCGTCACCTCGGACCCTGCGCGCTTCCCGGACCACGTGTGGCCGCCCGCGATTCCGCCGGCGAGGATTCCCAAGAACCATGAGCCGGCCGCCAATGCTCCCAAATCATCCTTGACGGAAATCAAGGAAAAGAAGATCAGGCCGATGGCGAAATGCATCACCGTTGATGCGCGGCTCGATCGCCAGACGACACGAAACAGGAAAGCCGCATACGCCGCGCCCAATGCAAAGAAAACAGACGCGGGGACGAGGTCGTCGTGGGCCACCCAAACGAACAATGCCACGATAGCCGCGATCATTACGGCATAGACCAGCCGCACATTTGCCGCGGTCGATTTTTTCGTCACAACAACACCCCCGCGTACAAGGATAGGTGACGTAACCGGGCGCACGGGGAGGACCGAGCTTGACCGATGGCCTGGCGCGCACCCACGATTTAGTTGTTACCGTCAGGAGAATCAATGACCGGCAAGAAGCCGTCCGTACTGTTCGTCTGTGTGCACAATGCAGGGCGCTCGCAGATGGCTGCCGCCTTCCTTACCGCACTCTCCCAAGGTGCCATTGAGGTCCGGTCCGCCGGCTCCCAGCCAGCCGACACCGTGAACCCGGCCGCGGTCGAAGCCATGTCGGAGCTGGGGATCGACATGTCCGCCGAGATCCCCAAAGTCCTCACTACTGAGGCCGTCAAAGAGTCCGACGTCGTCATCACCATGGGTTGCGGCGACGAATGCCCGTACTTCCCCGGGAAACGTTATGAGGACTGGGTTTTGGAGGATCCCGCAGGGCAAGGTGTGGACGCTGTCCGGCCCATCCGTGACGAGATCCGGACACATATTGAGACTCTGATCGACTCGTTGATCCCCGCTGCCAGCTAAACACGACCACCAGGAGCGTCTCCCATGAGTAACGAACAACTGATCATCATCGGGTCCGGTCCTGCCGGTTACACGGCAGCCATCTACGCTGCACGTGCCGGTCTGAAACCCCTGGTCCTGGCCGGGTCTGTGACTGCCGGCGGTGCGCTCATGAATACCACCGAGGTGGAGAACTTTCCCGGCTTCCCGGCCGGCATCCAGGGCCCCGAGCTCATGGACAACTTGCAGGAACAGGCCGAAAAATTCGGGGCCCGCATAGTGTTCGACGACGTCACGTCGGTGTCGCTGCAGGGTCACCTGAAGAGCGTGGTCACCGGCGGCGGCGAAACCCACGAAGCGCCGGCCGTCATCCTTGCCACGGGCTCTGCGTACAAAGAACTTGGCTTGCCCGAGGAGAAGAAGCTCAGCGGACACGGCGTCTCCTGGTGTGCCACCTGCGATGGATTCTTCTTCCGCGAACAGGACATCATCGTGGTGGGCGGCGGTGATTCCGCCATGGAGGAAGCGACCTTCCTGACGCGGTTCGGGAAGTCAGTGACCGTCGTCGTGCGTAAAGGTGAACTTCGCGCTTCCCGGATCATGGCGCAGCGGGCCAAGGACAACCCGAAGATCAGCTTCGCCTGGAACTCGGCCATCACCGCAATCCACGGAGACACAAAAGTCACGGGCGTGACGCTCAAGGACACCCGCACCGGAGAAACCCGCGAGCAGGCGGCGGCGGGCATCTTTGTCGCGATCGGCCACTTGCCGCGGACGGAACTGGTGGCCGGCCAGGTGGAGCTCGACGCCGAAGGCTACATCAAGGTTGACTCACCCACCACGTGCACCAACCTGTCAGGCGTCTTCGCCTGTGGTGATGCCGTTGACCATCGCTATCGCCAAGCCATCACCGCTGCGGGAACCGGATGTGCTGCGGCGTTGGACGCTGAGCGCTATCTCGCCGCCTTGGAAGACGCAGCCAGCATAGCGACGGCGCTGGTGGAGGAACCGACGCATTTCTAGGTGGACTTAAGCGACTACTTGGTTTCGTTCGGGTGGTGAGTGTGCACTTGTTCCAGATAGACCACTTGTTCCTCGACGAAGAACCAGATTCTGGCGTTGCCCTTGAGCGTTGGCTTGTGCTGCCAGCGCTCATACGTAGAGCCGTTGTGGGTAACAAGCCCCAACTCGCCACGCAGTGGGTAATTGGTGGGAGTGCTGAGTTGAGGTGTCCGCGTGAGAAAGTCCCAAGAGTCAGCAAGCGCATTACGAGTGGTTGCTCGCAGATCTATCCACCCGCGTCTCGCTTGAACAGAGGCGAACCGAAGTTCGTATTCAGTCTTTTTTATAGGGCGCTCAACCTTTGAATCCTTCGCCATGCCCTAGGGACGCTCTACGGGTTCGGGCTCTTCAAGCCACTCAATGGGTTCCCGGCCCAGACCGGCTGCCATTGCCGTTGCCGACTCACGCCAAGCAGTCAGCTCGGCAATGGCCAGGTGAGGTTGGTTCGTAGCGAACGACGCCCGGGCAGCTGCTAAAATTCCGCTCGCACAGGTTTCCTGGTCGGCTTTGCTTAGAGCCAGCATCCATGGGAAGCGGTCGCTCATGCGGCCGGCCAGCGTCCCCTCGGTGCTGGTTGAGACAGCCACGAGTTGGGCTGCAAGCTCCAGGAGGGAAACTCTAGCTTGATCTGCGCTTTCTGACATCAATACGAGTGCCTCCCCATCTCGGCGGGTGACCCGGACAGGGTGATCCGCCGCGGCCGCGAAGACCTCTGCGGAAGACCTGCTGAGCTCAGAAGACTGGAAAGTTGTCCTTGAGGTGGTGGCGGTGCTCATGCCCTCAATTGTATTCAGAATGTGTTCTGAATGAAAGATGGCTTACCTTTCAGGCCTTGACCGTGTTCCGTTCGCGGTATCCGTCGGCTGCGTAGACGCCCAGGACCCGGACTTCGGTGGTGAAGAATTCGAGTTCCTCAAGCGCGCGCCGGAGGCGTGCGTCCTCGGGGTGGCCTTCAACGTCGGAAAGGAACATTGTGGCGGCAAACTCATCGCCCACCATGTAACTTTCCAGACGGGTCATGTTCAGGCCGTTGGTCGCGAAGCCGCCGAGTGCCTTATACAGGGCCGACGGGACGTTGCGGACGCGGAAGACGAAGCTGGTGATCGCCGGACCCGGCAGTTCTTCCTTGGTGGGAAGCTCGCGTTCCCGTGCCAGGACAACGAAACGGGTGGTGTTGTTGGGGTCGTCCTCGACGCCGGACGCCAGGACCTCCAGGCCGTACAGTTGGGCGGCAAGCGGCGGCGCCAACGACAGTTTGCGGGGATCGTTCCAGTCCCTGACTTCACGCGCCGAACCTGCCGTGTCGCCGGCGATCACAGGCTTGAGGCCTGCTTCGCGGATGATTTGGCGGCATTGTCCCAGTGCGTGGATGTGACTGTGCACCTCCGTGGCGCCTTCAATGGTGCAGCCCGGAATTCCCATGAGGTCAAAGCGGATGGGCAGGAAGTATTCGCCTACGATCTGCAGCTTCGACTGGGGAAGGAGAACGTGGATGTCGGCTACGCGGCCGGCGATGGAGTTCTCGATCGGGATCATGGCAAGGTCAACCGCGCCGGTGGCGACGAGCTCAAACGCGTCCTCAAAGCTGGCACACGGAACGCTTTCGAGTTCGGGGAACATTTCCTTGCACGCGAGGTCCGAGTTGGCTCCGGGCTCGCCTTGGTACGCAATCTTCTGGGACATGGTGCTCATGGTTACACGCGGAACTCCCGGCGGCCCAAACGCGTCCGCCCTGTGACCCGATTATGGGCCGGTGTTGCCGTGATCGGGTGCGGTGCGGTCATCCTTGCAGTCGCCGTTCTCCCCGCGCTGGTTCGAGCCCGAAGTGCCTTTTCATTTCCATCACGCCGAGGTCAGTGATCTTCAGGGCCCGGCTTTGAGGCGTGGGAAGCACCCATCCGCTGGCAAGGGCATGCCTGCAGATCGCCCCGCCCACCAGCCCAGCCGCATGGTACTGGCGCCCGGTCCAGTCCAAGCAAGTTCGTATCAGCGGTCTTGTTCCTTGTCTCTCGATTGAGATTCCGGCCCGCGCCAGATCCTGCTCACCTTTGGGGGTCAGCTGTACCCCGGAGTCGAGATTGATGATGTTCTTGGCGACGAGGGCGTTCATCAAACTGACCCCCAGGTCACCTGCAAGGTGGTCATAGCAGGTGCGGGCCCGCCTTAGGGCTTGGTCACGAGTGATGGAGGTGTACGAGCGGCGATTGCTGGGAACCGGCTCGACGTGGCTGGCCATGGTCTCGATCAGCTCCGCGATCCGGGCATCTTCAAGCCGCACGTAACGGTGCCTGCCTTGGCGTATCTCCGTGAGTATCCCTGCTCCGATGAGCTTGTTGAGGTGCTCGGTGGCTGAAGACTTCGGCACCTGGGCGTAGTTTGCCAGTTCAGAGGCGGTCCATGCGCGCCGGTCCAACAGCGCCAGGCAGAACGTCGCACGAGTCCTGTCAGCAAAGAGTGCAGCGAGGGAAGCAAACCCCTCTCCAGCCGGAAGAACGTCGGTAGCCATGCGTCCATTATTGGCCCTGCATAGTTCGGTCCGTGCCGAACCGTTGGCGCCCTACGCTTCTAAACCATGTCACCGCATATTGAATTGGACCCCAAGATCCTTTACTTCGGCACACCCGTGGTCTTGGTTTGCACTGAGAATTCCGATAGATCCTTTAACCTCGCACCTATCTCCTCCGCGTGGGCGCTTGCTCGCACCATTGTCCTGGGGTTAGGGGAGGACGGGCACACCATCAGCAACCTCCGCTCACGCCCGGAGCTGACCTTGAACTACCCCGAGCCCCACCTTTGGCCGGCTGTCGAGCGGCTTGCTTCGCTGACAGGAGCGAATCCGGTGCCACCGACTAAACCTGTCCGCACTACCTTCGAAGCCAACAAGTTCGCGGCCGCCCGACTCAACAGCCAAGGCTCGGTTGGTGTTCGTCCGCCGCGGGTACAGGAGTGCGGCATTCAACTTGAAGCCCGTGCGACAGTGATCTCTCCATCAGGCGCAGGAGAATTTGCGGTCGTCGAATGCCAGGTGGAGAAGATCCACGTGCGCGAATCCTTGGTCCTGCCGAATACCCAGCACATCGATCCGACGCAATGGGAACCGTTGATCTACAACTTCAGGCACTATTTCGGGCTCGGCCCGGAACAAGGCTTCTCCTACCGTTCCGAAACCCCGGGAGGGCGCCCGAAAACCCAACTGGGCAGCAGCTAACGCCCTTATGGGAAAGTCCAAAGGGCGTTAGCTGCTACCTGGTTTGGGAAGGAGATGTCAGCCGTTGATGACCTGCGGTACGCCCAGGGCCTTCAGGCCTTCGGCGCCGAACTCCAAGCCATAACCGGACTGCTTGGCGCCGCCAAACGGGACGCGGGGGTCCACGGCGCCGTGCTTGTTGATCCACACGGTTCCGGCTTGGATACGGGCGGCGACTTCGCGGGCCGCACCCAGGTCGGACGACCAGACCGAGGCGCCGAGTCCGACGTCGAGCGCGTTCGCCTTGGCGACTGCCTCGTCAACGGTGCTGTACTTGATGATCGGCAGGGCGGGCCCGAACTGTTCCTCCGCGACCAGCGGGTTGTCGTTGTCGATGTCCGCCACCAACGTCGTCGGGTAGAAATTGCCGGGCTGGTCAGCGTCAGGGTTGCCGCCCACCAGGATGCGGGCGCCCGAGTCGCGGGCGGCTTCAACCAGCCGGGCCACGATGTCGTACTGCTGCCGGTTCTGCAGCGGACCCAGGACGTTGTTCTCATCCAAGCCGTTACCCATGGGCATGGCGGCAGCGACGGCGGCGAGCTCGGAGCAGACGGCCTCGTACTGGGATTCGTGGACGTAGAGTCGCTTCAGCGCGGCGCAGGTCTGGCCGGTGTTGATGAACGCGCCCCAGAAAAGGCCCTCGGCGATTGCCTTCGGGTCGGAGTCAGGGAGGACGATGCCGGCGTCGTTGCCGCCGAGTTCCAAGGTGAGGCGCTTGACGGTGTCGGCCGAGGAACGGATTATCGCCTTGCCCGTGGCGGTGGAACCGGTGAACATGACCTTGCCGATCGCGTCATGCGAGGCCAACGCTTCGCCGACATCACGGCCGCCGGACACCACGCTGAGCAGCCCCTCAGGAAGCTCTTCGTTGATGATGGCAGCCAGCGCCAGCACGGACAACGGTGTGTACTCAGAGGGTTTGACCACGACGGCGTTGCCCATGCGCAGTGCCGGGGCGATCTGCCAGACGGTGATCATCATGGGCCAGTTCCACGGTCCAATGGCACCCACGACGCCGATGGGCCGGTAGTGCAGTTCGGCGTGGGTTTCGCCGTCATCCACCACGGTTTCCGGGTCGAGCGGCGTAGCGGCGGTGGCGCGCAGCCACGCCGCGCAGGCGCCGACTTCGAAACGCGCGTTCGGGCCGTTCAACGGCTTGCCTTGCTCGCGGGAGAGCAGTTGGGCGAGCTCTTCGGCGGACCGTTCGACGGCGTCGGCTGCTTTCAGGAGCGCAGCGGACCTGGCGTCGTGACCCAAGGCAGCCCATGCGGGTTGCGCTGCTGCTGCAGCGTCGATGGCGGTTTGAAGGTCTTCGACGGTGTGAACAGGCGCTTCGCCAACGGCCTGGCCCGTGGCCGGGTCGAAGATGGTGCGGCTGTTCTGGCCGGGGGCTGGTGTGATCGATGCCAGCAGGGCGTCGTAAGTCTCCATTGGTACTCCGCTCGGGTAGTAAGTCTTGGCGGCCAGTGAGGCACGCGGCGATGTTTCCAGTGTGGTGGGCGTCACGGGTATGGGCCTTGTCTATGCACGAACAGCCCTTGACGGGAAGTGAACGCTTTCCGTGGGGGCGCCTGTGCCTGATAATCGAGCTTGTGACGCTTGCTTCCCTCGCCGCCTTCGCTGGCCTCTGCCTCGTCTTGTCCGTGACGCCCGGCCCTGACACGTTCCTCGTGTTGCGTATTGCGTTGAACCGCCCCAGCGCGGGGATCGCTGCTGCCGCGGGTTCGGCGGCCGGTGCGATTGTCTGGGCAGCCCTGGTGGGCGTCGGGCTGGCGGCACTCCTGGAGCAATCGGCCGAACTGTTCCGTTGGCTCAAGATCGCAGGCGGCCTTTACTTGCTGTACCTGGGCGTCTCCTCATTCATCAAGTCCCGGAAAGCCGCGAAGGCCGCGACCATGGGCGGGGCAACGAAGAATGCGCCCCTCCCTTACAGCCGGCTTTCCGCTCTGGGTGCCGGAGCGCTGTCAACGATGCTCAACCCCAAGGTTGGGCTCTTCTACTTAGCCGTGGTCCCGCAGTTCATTCCCCACGGGGGCGACACCATGGGCACTTCCCTGATTTTGGGTGTGGTGGTGGCCGTCATCGCCTTCGCGTACCTCTCGATGATCGCGATGGTCGCTTTCAAGGCCATGCGGTGGCTGAAGCGCCCCAAGGTGAGCACCGCCGTCGAGCGTGTCAGCAGCGGCGTGATCGCCGGCCTGGGCGTTGGTGTGGTGGCGTCAGGGGCCAGCAGCTAGAGCTAATTCAGTGAGAGACGAAGACGTTCCACGCCCTCGGCACATTCCGGCACCTGATCCATGAGCTCTGGTTCATTGGCCAGACGGCCCAGCATGTTCGCCAGATGGTTTTGTTCAGCAGGCTTGTAGGTAATACCGCGAAGGTCCGAGGCGCGCACAACAGAGGCCAAGGTCAGGAAATCATCTACGTGCCGTCGCCAGAGGGGGTCGTTGACGATGGTCAGCGCTCCCGCTTTGCCTATCAGGCTGCCCAGGATGGTTGGCCGGATGACGCTGCCGGACACAAATCCTGCCAGAACCTCGACGGTCTCGGAGCGGTCAAGCGCTTGCTGGCTGGCCGGCGCAGCAATGGTGGTTCCACCAGTAACTCCGCGTCTCTTCTCCGCCCGTTCCCCCAGGTGTCGAGGAATCAGGACATCCACCAGAGCATCTCCGCGTTTCCATCGATGTTGGTACCCCTCGAGGGATTCGCCTTGGGATTCGAAGCCGAGATGCACCAGCAGTTCCGTGAAGTCGTGAAGCATCGTTGGGAATGCCCGGATGTCGAGTGCCATGTCCGCGTCCTTAGTAGCCCGCACGGCCGGAGCACCACGCTCGACGGCGTGCAGGAAAACGGCTTGGCCGCCTACCAGGACCCATCCTTGGGGCATTGCTCTATGTATTTCAAAGACCGCCTGCCAGGCCTCCTGTTGTTCGTGGGGCATTGCCGGCAGTTCAATGGGCATGGATTGTCCTGAGGATTTCGCGTGCGGCTTCCTGTTCTCGTGCACCCCGCCGTTCGGCCAAGTCCACCGCGACCGCAAGTGGTGGGAGCTCATCCGGGATTCGTTCGGCGGCTCGCAGCACCACATTGGGTCTCTTGCCGGGGGACGGCTCAACCAAGAACCAGTCTTTGACGATGTCCTCAAGTTCGTCGCGTTGCACGTAGGCCTCCAGCTCCGAATTGGCCAGCAGCCCAGACTGCGGGTGCGAGACTCCGGAAAGGTGGATCCGTTTGTCCTCGCGAAGCTCGGCAAGGTCGGCCGGGCTGGAAGAGAACTGGAGCTTTTCGGCCCGATTAGCCAACCATGCCGCCAGGAGTTCCAGCGAAGCGGGGGATTCGCTCAGTCGGCTGATGCGTTCCTTCAACCGGTGCTGTTCTACGGGTGAGGGTGCCAGGTACTCCGGGAGGGGGCGGCTCTGGCTGTCGTCCCAGAAGCATGCCATGAGTTGCCAGGCGCTGCGTTCGGACAGGGGGCGTCCCGCAGGCCGGCCAGGCAGGTATTGGGAAGCATCGACTTCCTCAACAATCCAGCGCCCGCCCACCCGTTGACCTCGGATACGTCCGGATTGAACGAGGTGGCGCGCTCGGCTTTCGTTGACGTGGAGGCGCTTCGCCAAGTCGGGAATGCTGAGTACCATTACACAATGGTATCGGTTGCGCTAGTAATATGCAATATCTGATCTCAAGGTTTTCCTGTGGTCCTCCACTGGGAATGCCGGGTCGCGAACACTCCGGTTTTATCCAGCCAGCAGCGCCAGGTAGTTGTCCAACTGCCCGGCAAGGTCCTGCGAAAAGTGTTCGTCGGGGGACAATGCCGCCACGATCTGCGCGCCGAGCATCATGTTGAGCAGGTGGTCGGCGACGGCGGCGTCCCCGATGGGGGTGCTGATCTCACCGGCCGCGCGGGCTGCTGCGGCATGCGCCGTGATGGTGGTGTGCCACTGGTTCATGGATGCGCTGTGGAGGGCGGCCATGTCGGCGTCGTTCAGCGCTTTCTGCCAGAACGGGATCACGATGCGGGCTTCGTTGACGCGTTCTTCATCCAGCGGCAATACCTCCGCGCAGAACGCCCGCAGCGCCGCTACTCCGGCCAGCCCTTCAGTCATCGAGGCGATGCGCTGGTTGGTGCGGTTGAAAACGTGCCCGAACGCCGAGGTCAGCAGCATGTCCTTGGTAGGGAAGTAGGGCTTGAGGGCGCCGTTGGCGAAGCCGGCTTCCTCGGCGATTTCGCGCATGGTGGCGCCCTCCATGCCCAGCCTCGCGATGATGCGCCAGGTTGCGTCCACCAGCTCAAGGCGTCGTTGATCGTGGTCCACAATCTTTGGCACTGTTGGGGCTCCCGGAAAAATATGGCGGACAGGTCTTGTGACCCATCTTACGTTTTGGTTATTCTCTACAACTATAGAAAATAAATCCTGACCCTACACGGTCCCGGACAAGAGGCAGCCATGACGCCCACAGCAACTGAGACAGCCGCCATCGAGGAAACGCAGTACCGCCTGGCCACAGACGCCGAAATCTCCCAGGTCCAAGGAATCCTGCAGGCCGCCGGACAGCTCGGCCCCGAGAAGCGGATTGCCTACCTGGGGCTGGTGGACCCCTCCCGCGGACAGGCAGACGAAGACCGTCGCTTCCGCATCTTCATCCACGACATCTCCGGTGGCGCACCCACCGACATCCTGGTCTCCGTGACCCGCGGCGAGGTCCTGTCCGCCGTCGAGCTTGACACTAAAGTCTCCGGTGAACTGCCGGTCCTGGAAGAAGAGTTCGAGGTAGTCGAGGCGCTCCTGGCAACGGATGAGCGTTGGCTGGCAGCACTCGCAGCCCGCGACCTTGACGTCGCCAAAGTCCGGGTGGCGCCGCTGTCCGCCGGCGTCTTCGAGTACGACGACGAGAAGGGCCGCCGCATCCTCCGCGGACTGGCTTTCGTGCAGGACTTTCCCGAGGACAGCGCCTGGGCCCACCCGGTGGATGGCCTGGTTGCCTACGTGGACGTGGTCAATAAGGAAGTCACACAGGTGATCGACCTGGGCGTCATGCCCATTCCGGCCGAGCACGGGAACTACACGGACCCGGAACTGACCGGCCCGCTCCGGGAAACCCAGAAGCCCATCAGCATCACCCAGCCGGAGGGCCCCAGCTTCACGGTCACCGGCGGCAACCATGTGGAGTGGGAAAAGTGGAGCGTGGACGTCGGTTTCGACGTGCGCGAAGGAGTTGTCCTCCACAACCTGGCCTTCCAGGACGGCGGCAAGAAGCGGCCCATCATCAACCGTGCCTCGATCGCCGAAATGGTGGTGCCCTACGGCGACCCCTCCCCAATCCGGTCATGGCAGAACTACTTCGATACTGGCGAATACCTGGTGGGCCAGTACGCCAACTCCCTGGAACTCGGCTGCGATTGCCTGGGCGATATCACCTACCTGAGCCCGGTCATCAGCGACGCCTTCGGGAACCCCCGCGAAATCCGCAACGGCATCTGCATGCACGAGGAAGACTGGGGAATCCTCTCCAAGCACTCCGACCTCTGGACCGGCATCAACTACACCCGCCGCAACCGCCGCCTGGTGATCTCCTTCTTCACCACAATCGGCAACTACGACTACGGCTTCTACTGGTACCTCTACCTGGACGGCACCATCGAATTCGAGGCCAAAGCCACCGGCGTTGTGTTCACCAGTGCGTTCCCGGAAGGCGGTTCGGACAACATTTCCCAACTCGCGCCAGGACTCGGGGCACCCTTCCACCAGCACCTGTTCAGCGCGCGCCTGGACATTGCGATTGACGGTTTCACCAACCGTGTGGAGGAAGAAGACGTGGTCCGCCAGGCCATGGGCGAGGGCAATGAGCGCGGCAATGCGTTCTCCCGCAAGCGCACCATCCTCACCAAAGAATCCGACGGCGTCCGGGAAGCCGACGCACGGGCAAGCCGGACCTGGATCATCTCCAACCCGGAGTCCAAGAATCGTCTGGGTGAGCCGGTCGGCTACAAGCTCCATGCCGAGAACCAGCCCACGTTGCTGGCCGATCCCGGTTCCTCCATCGCCAAGCGTGCGGCCTTCGCCACCAAGGACGTGTGGGTCACCCGCTACTCGGACGAGGAGCGCTACCCCACAGGCGACTTCGTCAACCAGCACTCCGGCGGCGCCGGCCTGCCGGCTTACATTGCCCAAGACCGCGACATCGATGGCCAGGACATCGTCCTCTGGCACACGTTCGGCCTCACGCACTTCCCCCGCGTCGAAGACTGGCCGATCATGCCGGTGGACACGGTTGGCTTCAAGCTGCGCCCGGAAGGGTTCTTCGACCGCAGCCCAGTGTTGGACGTTCCAGCCAACGCCTCGGGTTCAAGCTGCCACAGCGAGGCCGGTGCGTCAGGCGAAGAGCACGGCGAGCCCGCCGGGCACTGCCACTAACGTGGCCTCGGCCATCAGTGGAGGGCGGGTCCGGCCCGTCCTCCACGCCCGTGCCTGCGCCGTCCTGACGGCACTCTCCTGCGCGGTGCATCTTGGACTCGCAGCATCAGGGCACCACGACGCCTGGCTGGGTGTCCTCATGATCGCCCTGGCAGCCGTGTGCTTCCCCTGCACAGTCCACATCTGGCGCCACAGCCGCGTCGGTGCACTCCACCAAGTCACCGGCTCAGCCCTTGCCATGGTCGCCCTGCACGCTGTGCTGCTGCTCGGAGCGGGCGGTTCCGGACACGCCCATGGCGGCAGGCCGGCGTCGAACGTTGTTGACACAACCGGGGCAACTCAACTCCTGCTGGTGATCGGACTGGAAATCACGACGGCGTTGCTCGCCGCGACGCTGGTGGCCCGCCTCAGGCGGGTCCGGGCGCAGTCCAACTAACCGGAGTGCCCGCAAATTCGGCAGGATATTGCTGTTCGCAGGCAGTATCCCTGCTTGTTGGGAGCCTTCCGAATACTGTTCAGTGGAATGGTGAATAAAGCGGTCAATGGTTCGGGTCTGGGTCTCTTCCGTGCAACGGGAATCTATGTTGGTGCCATTCTCGGTTCAGGGGTGCTGGTTCTGCCTGCCATCGCCGCCCAGGTGGCTGGACCGGCGTCGATATTGGCGTGGGGTTTGCTCCTGGTGTTCTGCACGCCCGTGGCCTTCAGTTTCGCCGAAATGTCCAGGCAACAGCCGGACGCCGGCGGCATAGCAACGTTCGTCACAAGGGCCTTCGGGCCCCGCGCGTCAGTGGTGGCCGGCTACCTGTTCTACTTCGCGATTCCCTTCGGCGCGCCAGCGACCGCGGTGATTGGCGGGGAGTACATCGCCCACGCCATGGGAGGCGGACGGGAGACGGCACTGATTGCCGCGGCGCTGATCCTGGCGGCTGGTTTTCTGAGCAACGCGGTGGGCATCAGGGTCTCCAGCAAACTGCAGCTGCTGCTTATGGTCTTGTTGGTGGCTTTGCTTGCCTTCGCTGTTGCCGTGGCCGCGCCGTATGCCCGGGCCGAGAATTTTGAGCCCTTCGCTCCGCACGGCTACTGGGCGGTGGGAGGTGCGGCCAGCTTGTTGTTCTTCTGTTTCGCGGGGTGGGAAGCCGTGACCCACCTTGCCGGCGAGTTCCGCAACCCCGAGCGTGACCTGAAGCGGGCAACCTGGCTGACGCTCGTCGTCGTCGGCGTGGTGTACATCGGGCTCGTGGCTGCGTGCGTAGCTGTCCTGGGGCCCGCGCTCGCGGGCAGCAGCGTCCCGGTCGCCGAGTTGCTGGCGAAAGGGCTCGGTCCCGCGGCAGCACCGGTGACCGCCGTCGCGGCGGCGGTGCTCACGTTCGGTCCGTTGAATACTTTCGTGGCCGGTGCCAGCAAGCTCGGTGCCAGGTTGGCGTCCGACGGCGTGCTGCCGCGGGCTTTGGCGCGCGGCGCCGGGCCGGGGGAGGTCCCATCGGTGAGTCTCGGCGTGCTGGGCGTGTTGGCGTCGATCTCCTTTGTCCTCGCCGCAACCAGTCTGCTGAGCATGGAGTTCCAGATCGGCGCGGCCTCGGCGTGCTTCACCGCGGTGACTGCCTTTGGCTTGGCTGCCGGAGTGGTACTGCTCCGCCGTGGAACTCCGGCTTGGTACGGGGTGATCGTGGCGGCGGTGGTGATGCTCGTTGTGCTCGTGTTCAGCGGATGGGCGCTGCTGGTCCCGGCCGGCCTGGGTGCGGCGGCCCTGGCTGCCTGGCGAGTTCGCGGGAAGCCTGCCGCTTCGCACGGAAGTTTCCAGACGAACCCGCAGCCTTCCCGCGAACTCGCGGCTAGGAACGGGAGACCCTCGTAAGTTTGTCCGGATTGGACACTTGCCGCAGGCCCCGGATGCTTCCATCCGGGGCGGCGTCCAGCTCCATGACGTCGGAGCGGCCGTTATGCCTGAGCACCAAAGCCGCTCCGCCGTTGATCTCCACAACCCAGGCCCGGATCGGCTCCACAGGATCGAAGTCCACTGCCTTGCCGAGGATGCCCGCAAAGAAGCGTGCGATCCTCGAGGCCCCGAACAGCGGGTTCATGGCGCTCTTGACCTTGCCACCGCCGTCGGCCCACAGCACTGCGTCGCGGTGGAGCATCGAGACCACCGTGTTGATCTCACCCTGCTCAATGGCTTGGACGAGTTTCTCCAAGGCGCCCCGGTCCTTCGCCCGGGGTGCGGGGGCGTCGGGGTCAATATCCAGGCGGCGTTCGGCCCTCGAAATCAGCTGGCGAACGGCGGCCGGCGTCTTGCCCAGGACGTCCGCGATCTCCGGCGCGGTCATTCCGAAGGCGCGGTGCAGGACCAACGCCGCCCGCGCCTCCGGTGCCAGTTGCTCGGCCAGATGCAGCAAGGTCAAGGACAGCAGTTCGCGGTTGGCCACTGCCTCCTCCGGCAATTGGGCGGTGTCCACGGGCTCAGGCAGCCACGGTCCGGTGTAGTCCTCCCGCACCGCCGCGAGTTGGCGCACCCGATCGATGGAACGGCGCACGCACACGGTGGTCAGCCACGCCGGCCAGGAGTCCACGCGGCCGCCGTCAGTCTTCCGTTCCTGCCGTACGGCGTCGATTCCAACCTCGGAGACCACGTCCTCGGCGTGGCCGAAGTCGCCCAGCATCCGGTAGGCAATCCCCAGCAGGCGGTTCCGTTCGCTTTGCCACGCCACAGTGGCCGAGACTGCAAGAGTCATGCTGCCCACGTTACCGTTCAGACCAGCGGATTCTTCTCATCCACCGGCGGCTCCATCTGTGTGCTGATGGCAATCCTGTTCCACACATTGATGGTGGAGATCGCCAGGACCAAACCGCCCATCTGGCCGTCGTCGAAATGGGTTGCGGCAGCGTTCCAGATCTCGTCGGTCACAGTGTCGGGCCCCAACTGGGTCAAGGCGTCGGTGAGGGCGAGGACGGCCTGCTCCCGGGCGTCGAAAAAGACTTTCGAGTGCTGCCAGGCGGCCACAGCATGCAACTTCCGTGACGGGATGCCACGCTTGTGGCCATCGGTCGCGTGCATATCCACGCAGAAACCGCAGCCGTTGAGGATCGAGGCGCGGAGCTTGATCAGCTCGTAAAGATCGGGATCCACAGAGGTGCGGGCGTAGCCTTCCAGGCCAATGACGGCAGCGTAGCCGAGTTTGTTGCTGCGGCCGATGTTGATGCGGGTCATGCTGACTTCCCTTCAGAGTTGGTGCGTTACAACAGTGATGTCGGAAGCAGCAGCAAAAGTGTGACAGTGCTGCCCGATTGTTAGAGTCGATCCGTGCGAGCAGTGATTTTTGATGAGGTCCGGACCCAGCCCTACGTTCGGGAGGTCGACAAACCGGAGGCACCCGCAGGGGGCGTTGTGGTGAAAGTGCTCGCTACGGGCATGTGCCGCAGCGACTGGCATGCGTGGGCCGGCCACGACGATATTGCCATGCCCCACGTCCCGGGGCATGAGCTTGCCGGGGTGATTTCCGCTGTCGGGCACGGCGTTCAGAACTGGAAGGTGGGCGACCGCGTCACCGTCCCCTTCGTCTGCGGGTGCGGCACGTGCGAATGGTGCCTGGCAGGCGACGCGCAGGTCTGCCCCGAGCAGCAGCAACCCGGTTTCACCCACTGGGGATCGTTCGCCGAGTACGTGGCGCTGCACGCAGCCGACAGCAACCTGGTTGCCATCCCGGACAGTATTGAATTCACGACGGCGGCCAGCCTCGGCTGCCGCTTCGCCACGGCCTACCGTGCGTTGGCAGCCCGTGCGCAGGTCAAAGCCGGCGAATGGGTGACCGTGGTAGGCGCGGGAGGCGTCGGCCTCAGCGCCGTGATGATCGCAAAAGCCATGGGAGCGAGGGTCATTGCTGTGGACCGGAACGCGTCAGCCCTGGCTGTGGCCGCCCGGCTGGGCGCAGAACACACGGTCCTCGCTGATGGCACGGACATCCCTGCCACCGTAAACGTCTTCTCCGGCGGAGGCAGCCACGTGGCGGTGGACGCCGTCGGAAGTGAACAGACCTGCGCCGACGCGATCCTCAGCCTCCGCCGCCGTGGCCGGCACGTCCAGATTGGTTTGCTGCCGTCCATCGACGGCAACCCGCAAGTGCCCATGGCAAGGGTGATCGGTTGGGAACTGGACCTGTTAGGCAGCCACGGCATGGCCGCTGTGGACTATCCGGGGATGATGACGCTCATCGAACAGGGTTCGCTGCAGCCGCAGCTGCTGATCGAACGCACCATCGGCCTGGAAGAAGCGGCGGCGTTGTTGCCCGGCTTCGATCAGGCCAACCCGGCCGGTATGACCATGGTGGACCCGGCCCTCTAATTAACCTTTAGGTTACTGGGCTTCCCGTGCCGGCCGGTTTCGGTAAGCCGCGAGGAAGTGCGATATGCGGCGCACAGCTTCTTCGATGTCCTCCACTGCCGGCAGGATCACGAAGCGGAAGTGGTCCGGCGTTGGCCAGTTGAAGGCCGTGCCGTGCGAGACCAGGATCTTCTGTTCCTGCAGGAGTTGGAGGACGAACTTCTCGTCGCTCTCGATCGGGTAAATCTCAGGGTCCAAACGCGGGAACAGGTACATGGCGCCGGCGGCGGGGACACAGGAAACACCCGGGATGGCCGTCAACAGTTTCCAGGCCAAGTCCCGTTGCTCGCGCAACCGCCCGCCAGGACGAATGAGGGCCTCGATGCTCTGGTACCCGCCCAGGCAGGTCTGGATGGCGTGTTGCGCCGGAACATTGGCGCAGAGGCGCAAGGAAGCCAGCAGTTCCAAAGACTCACGGTACGCGGCAGTGGCAGCAAGTGGCCCCGTCACAGCGACCCAGCCGGCCCGGTACCCGGGCATGCGGTAGGCCTTGGACAGTCCGCTGAACGTCAGGACACACACGTCCTCAGCCACTGCCGCGGTGTGGATGTGGGGTGCGTCGACGTAGCGGATCTTTTCGTAGATCTCGTCCGAGAACAGCACCAGGTCATACTTCCGGGCCAGGGCGGCGAACTGCTCAAGGATGTGTCGCGGGTAGACGGCCCCGGTGGGATTGTTCGGGTTGATGATCACGATGCCCTTGGTGCGCGGGGTGATCTTCGCTTCGACGTCGGCCATGTCCGGCCACCAGTTCTCGTCCTCATCACACAGGTAGTGAACAGCTTGGCCACCGGTGAACGTCACGGCGGCGGTCCAGAGGGGGTAGTCAGGGGCAGGAATAAGGATCTCGTCGCCGTTCTCCATGAACGCCTGGAGGGTCATGGAAATCAGTTCGCTGACGCCGTTGCCAATGAAGAGGTCTTCGACGCCGATGTTCATCAGTCCGCGGGTTTGGTAGTACTGCGAGATGGCGGTGCGGGCGGAGAAGATCCCTTTGGAGTCGCTGTAACCCTGTGCTCCGCGGAGGTGGTGGATCATGTCCACCACAACGGACTCAGGCGCTTCCAGGCCGAACGGTGCGGTGTCCCCAAGGTTCATCTTGAGGATCCTGTGGCCTTCCGCTTCCATGGCCTTGGCGGCTTGGAGGAGGGGACCGCGGAGTTCGTAGCGGACGTTCTGGAGTTTGCTGGAGTGCTGCATCGGACGCATGGTTGATCTTTTCATGCCGCAGGGCAGGGCGGGCAAACTGTTCCAAAAACAGCGGGTTCACACCCAGCGGATCACTACCGGAAGGTCGCCGGCGATCGCTGAGACTTCCCTTTCGGTTCCGTCCACCGCTACGGCAAAGTGTTGCAGCTCGTCCATGGACGCGGGGACTTCGAAGTGCCCGGTGGCGTCGCTCCTGGCGGCTGACGCGGACGAGTGGGCGTGGATGTACGCATCAGGGATTCCCTTGTTGTGGACATCCACCAGGCGTCCCTGGATCCGGCGTCCCGTGCTGGAACTGGGGGCGGAGGTGAGCCGTTCGGGTGCCTCCGATGGTTCGTCGAAGCCCAGGGAAACCGGCACGCACACCAAGAACCCCAGGCCTTGGGAGGAAACGTCGGACTGCTCGGCTCGCGTCATGTCGCCCTTGGAAACCACGGCGTAATCCCCATGCAGTTCAACTGCCAGCAGGAGCCGTTCCATGAGGTCCAGCTGCTGCGGCCCATGGCATTGGACCGACACACGCAATTCCAGGTCCAAGACGGGCCCGTTGTGCCTGGACCGGCCCACCCGGGTGAGCGACGAAGCGCGGACGGTGACCGGAGCGTCCGGCGGGGGAACAACGGCGACCGGGGACCCGTCGTCGAACCTTAGCCGCTGTGGAGCGGCGGCCTCCGCGAGTACCAGCAGAAGGTCGGACAGTGAAGAACGAACAAGGCCCACGGCAGAACCCCAGCCGGACGGAATCCACTAAATCAACTGGAACAAGGCTACTCCCGCCGTCCGCTGTGATCGAGTTTTTGCACGAAAGACTCCCGCGCCGGGGTCAGGCCAGGCCAGGAACGCCGTCGGTGATCGTGAAGGATTTTTTCGTGCTGACCGGGGCGCCTGGTGTGGTGACGTGGTCAAGCACCCGTAAGTCGGTGAATATCCGGTTAATTGTGTGACAAAACGTGGCAACCCGCACTGGACCCCTGCCAGTCCTTAGGAGCGCTCGTCTATGCTCAGTCCATGATGACCGGGGAGCGACCCAAGCGCCCTGGTGCCGTGACGTTTTCGGTGGTCCTGATGTACGTCGGCGGCATCGCCCAGATCCTTCTTGGAATCCTCACGATCTTCCTGCGGTATACGCCCGAGGCCCAGTCAGGTGGCATCGCCTTTCCCATCACCCTGCTCGGTGCGGGGATGGTCCTCTTTGGGTTGTTGGTCATCGGCCTGGCGTCCGGTGTGGTAAGGGGAAGCACGGCGGCGCGTCGCGGTGCTACAGCTGTCATGCTGCTCGGGTTGGCCTTCGCTGTGCTGGACCTCATCATCGGCGCTGATGGAGACTGGTCCGCGGTCATTTCCCAATCCATCGCAACGGTGATGGTGCTGGTGCCGTTGTGGACGGCGCGGGGTCGCCGCTACTTCGAGGGGTGATGCAGGGCTTCCTGGGCATCCCGGTACGCCACCCGGCGGTGCACAAAACGGACAATCTCGATCAGCCCGATGCAGGCCGCGGACGTTCCCAGGATGAGTAGCGCAGTTTGGAGCGTAGGGTCAGTGAACTGCAGGAAGTCCCGCGCGACGGGCACGGAATACACCAGGACCAGGCCCACCATCATGGCGCCGATCACCAGTCCCTTGAACCGGGTCACTGGCCGTGAAAGCACCACCAGGATCCAGATGCCGATGATGGCCAGGATGAGTGTGGACCCCGTCCTGATCTCCACCTCGGGGATGGCCATGTTCGCGGCCAGGCGCGCATAGGACGCAAGCCCCAGCGTCACGGCCACTCCGGCTGGGACGGCGAAGGTCAGCGACCGCCGGAGGAAACCCGGAATGTAGCGCTGGGCGTTGGGCAACAATGCCAGGAAGAAGGCAGGGATGCCGATGGTGAGTCCGTCGGTGACCGAGAGCTGCCGGGGGAGGAAAGGGAACGGGAGCAGGAGGATGCCGAACGCGATGGCCAGGAAAGTGGCATATGCGGTTTTGGTAAGGAACAGCATGGAGACCCGCTCGATGTTGGCGATCACCTGGCGGCCTTCAGCCACCACGCTTGGCAGGTGAGAGAATTTACCATCCAGCAGGACCAGCCGCGCCACGGCTTTGGTAGCGGCAGCACCGGAGTTCATGGCCACGCCGATGTCGGCCTCCTTGATGGCCAGGGCATCATTGACCCCGTCACCGGTCATCGCCACCGTATGCCTGGCCGACTTCAGAGCCAGGACGATCCGCTTTTTCTGGTCGGGCGTCACACGGCCAAACACCACGTTGTTGTTGATGGCGTCCAGAAATTCCTGGTCATCGTCCGGCAGCTCACGGGCATCAAAACCGTGGGGCGCATCCAGGCCTACCTCCCGCGCAATCGCGGCCACTGTCTGCGGGTTGTCGCCTGAAATGATCCGCACATCCACGTCCTGCGCGGCGAAGTAGGCGAGCGTTTCGGCAGCGTCGGGGCGAATGTTCTCCTTGAAGGTCAGGAGCACCACGGGAACAGCGTCAGCGGGAACGGTCTCGTCCTGTGTTGGAGTTCCGTGGGCCAGGACCAGCGTCCGGCGGCCTGTTGCGGCCAATTCCTCGGCCTTGATCGCGAGCTGCTGCTGGGCGGGGTCGGTGGAGTTGCGAGCCGGGAAAACCATTTCAGGTCCGCCCAGGATCCACATTTCCTGGTCGAACACCACGGCGCTCCACTTGCGGGCCGAGGAGAACGGAACCCGGTCTGTTGGCAGTTCGGCGGGTGGAATGGTGAACTGCCCGGCGAGGCTGCACGCCGTGGCATTGGCGTCGTTTTGCACCCCATACCAAGCCAGAATGGCTTCCCACCCTGCCCGGACTGTCAGTGGGTGGGCCGCGTCGAAAACGATGTCGCCTTGGGTGAGGGTACCCGTCTTGTCGAGGCAGATGATGTCCACGCGCGCCAGGCCTTCGACGGCGGGCAACTCCTGGACGAGAACCTGCTGGCGGGCCAGTTTCACGGCCCCCACGGCGAACGTAATGCTTGTCATGAGCACCAGCCCCAAAGGGACCATCGCGACGACGGACGCGATGGTGGCGGTGGCCGCGTCACGCCAGGCGCCACTGGAGGAGGCATGGCCCCACCCGCCTTGAGCAATCATCTGTGCGTTCAGGACCAACAAAGCCACGGGGCCCACGAACCATGTCACCCACTTGAGGACCCGATCGATGGAGGAGCGCAATTCCGAGGCCACCAGCGAAAACCTCTTGGCTTCCGCGGCGAGCGAGTTCGCGAAGGAATCAGCACCTACCTTGTCCACCACGGCTGTCCCGTCTCCGGCCACCACCACGGAGCCGGACAGGACCCTGTCTTCGGAGGTCTTCTCCACGGCATCGGACTCACCCGTGAGCATGGATTCGTCCACCTGCAGACCGCGTGATCCCGTGACCACCGCATCTGCTGGCACCTGGTCCCCGGCCCTGAGGACAAGGGTGTCGTCCAGGACCACATCATCCAGTGGGATTTCCGCTTCCGAACCTTCGCGCATTACCCGTGCATGTGGTGCGTTCAGCAGTGCCAAACGGTCCAACGCCCGCTTTGCCCGGTATTCCTGGACGCTGCCGATAACTGCGTTCGCGATGGCACTGAATCCGAACAGGGCATCCTGCCAGCGACCGATCGCGAAGAGGACGATGAAGCAGGCAAGGATGATGCCGTTGAACAGTGTGAGAACGTTGGCGCGGACGATGCTCCACACGCTGCGGCTGGTGTCCTGGACGAAGGCGTTGGTTTGTCCGGCGGCGACCCTCTCGGCAACGTCTGCCGCGCCCAGCCCCTGCGTCGATGACACCTTCTGCCGGACGGCTGCCCTTTGAAGATCCTTCTCCATGCCAATCACACCACCGTTGGCCGCCACGGGGTGAGCCGGGGCCACCATCCCGGGACATTTTGCCGGTAATCCAAGTACTGCTCACCGTAAGTCCTGGTGAGGGTTGGTTCCTCGTAGCCCTTCACGAAGGCGACCACCGCGGCGAAGACGATCGTCCCGATCCACGCACGTGCTGGCGAGGTTGCCTGGGCCATGCGCGCCACAATAGTCCCCTTGCTCCGTGTGCGCGAGGGTTGGTGGCCGGTCGGCGGATCCTGATTCCGGACGCCCTCCCGCTTGCCGCCCAGCCGGACTAGGATGGCCCGCATCCAAGGGCAGGCTCGGACTTCCATCGAAGGAGCACACTATGGGCACACTTTCTGTTGACCTTTTCCTCACCCTCGACGGCGTCTACCAGGCACCGGGCGGACCGGACGAGGACACCTCGGACGGCTTCGAATACGGCGGTTGGCAGGCTGCGTATTCAGACGAAGAGGCCGGCGCCGCGATTACAGCGGGCATCGACCGCATGGACGCGCTCCTCCTGGGTCGAAAAACCTACGACATCTTCGCCCAGTATTGGCCACAGCAAAGCGGTCACATAGCCGACAAGCTCAATGGCCTGCCCAAGTTCGTGGTCTCGAGCACCCTGGCAAATGCCAAATGGGAGGGGACCACGGTCTTGGCCGAGGCAGAGGACGTGGCGGCGGTGAAGGAACGGTTCAACGACATCCACATCATAGGCAGCGGCGTCCTGGCACGCTCGCTCCTTGAAGCGGACCTCCTGGACAGGCTCAATCTCTACCTGTACCCACTGACGTTCGGAACGGGTAAGCGATTGTTCCCGGACGGCGCAGGCGTGCCCGCCGCCTTCCGGTTGGCCCAGCCACCACAGGCATTTCCCAATGGCGCCATCCTGCTCGCTTACGACCGCGCAGGCGAGCCCGTTACGGGCATTGACATCGGCCAGATGTAGCTCGACCACATCCAACAGGAGCGTGGCAAAGGCGCAGCCCCCCCCCCCCCAGACCCCCCGTGTGCGGCGCCCGCCCCCCCCCCCCCCCCCCCACGCTTCTGTTTTCTTCTTCTTTGGGTGGGCGCCCGGCATCGTCAGCCGGTTGCCAAGGGCAGCGTAATCCGCATGCAGGTGCCTTCCGGGCCTGTGTATGCGACGTCTGCGGTGCCGCCCGCTGCCACGGCAATATCGCGGACAAGCGACAGCCCGATCCCGAAGCTACGCTGCTGTTGGCCCGCGCGTGGGGCGGTTGTCCGGGCGAAACGGTCGAAGATCCGGTCGCGATCTATCCCAGTAATTCCGTGGCCCGTATCGGTGACGGTGATGACCGCCTGGTGAGCGGTCTCGTCACTGGCAACCGTGATGTGGCCGCCCGCCGGCGTATGGCCAAGGGCGTTCTCGGCCAGACCGAGGATGGCACGGTGAAGTCGCTGTGGCGTGATCATTGCCCGGGGGTGGCCGGCGCTTGAACAGTGCAGGGTGATGCCCCGGTCCGCTGCCAACTGCTGGAGGCTGTCCACCACGTCCTGGGCGACGTCGGAGATGTTCGTTGGCGCTGCGGCCGGTTCCTGGCGGGAGCCCGTGGCGGATTCGAGGAGTTCGTTGACGATTCCGGTCAGGGCAGCTGTGTCGTCCCGGATCCGCGAGAGTTGCTGGCCGGCAGGTGATTCCGGAGCAGTGCTGCGTTGTGCCACCTGGATTCTGGCATCAAGGATTGCCAAGGGTGTCCGCATCTCGTGGCTGGCGTCCTGGATGAAGCGTCGTTGCAGGGTCAGTGCTTCGCCGAGGGGCCGGATGGCGCTGCGTGCACTGAGCCAGCCAACGCCGCCGGCCAGCAGGATGCCTGCTGCCCCGGCGATGACCATGGCTTTGATCAGGTCTTTGGTGTCGAGATAGGCGTAAACGGCCCCGGGTTCGGCGGGTTCCGTGTTGCCGGCCCGGTTCAGCAGGTAGGCGGTGGCCGCGGCCAGGAGGCAGAGGACCAGCAGGGCGCAGACTGCGCTGATTCGGACCGCGATCTTCAGGGAAGCCTTGCGAAGGATGGCCTGGTCCTGGGACGCGGCCATGGACTGATCAGTCATGCGCTTCGCCTATCTGGTAACCCACCCCGTGGACGGTACGGATGACCGACCTGGCGACTTTTCGCCGGAGGTGATGGACGTGGGTGTCAATGACACCTGGCAGGTCACCTTGGCTGTCAGTGGCGACAATCAGCTCCTCCCTGGTGAACACCCGGTCCGGCTCGGCAGCAAGAACCGACAGCAACTCCGATTCGGTCGCGGTCAAGGAGGCAAGGAAGCCGTGAATGGAGCGCATGGACCTGGTGGTGGGGTCCAGTTCCCAGTCGCCGATAACAGTGGTCCGGGGCGCCTGGTGGTAGGTGCGGGTCAAGGCCCTCAGCCGCGCTCCCAATTCCATGGCGTCGAAGGGCTTGGTCATGTAGTCATTCGCGCCGGCATCGAGTCCCCGGACCTTCTCGTCCACAGCGCCCAGGGCGGTGAGGACGAGGATTGGGGTGGCGATCCCCTTGGAACGGAGCGCGGCGATCAACGAGATGCCATCCAGGCCCGGAAGCCCCCGGTCGATCACCATCGCATCCCAGCCTCCCATCAGTGCCTGCCGCAAACCCTCACGGCCGTCGACGGCGATGCGTACCTGGTAGTCGGGCTCAAGGAGCTCGGCGATCAGGGGTCCCAAGGCAGGATCGTCTTCCACCAGCAGGACGGACAGCTTGGAGTCAGTGATCACGGATCTATTCTTGCGCGGAGGAGGACTCCGATGCGCGGGCACGCCTGTGTTTGAGGTATTCGATGCCCCAGGGCAGCACCGACACCAACACCATGACCACGGCTATGACGTCGATGTTCTTTGCGATGACCTCGAAATGGCCCAACCAGGAGCCAAGGAGGGTAACGGAGCTCGCCCAAAGGATCGCACCCGTGATGTTCCAGAGGGCAAAGGACTTGTAGTGATACCGGGCGATTCCTGCGCTGAGGGGCGCAAAAGTGCGCACCACCGGTACGAAGCGGGCAAGGATCAGCGCGGGGCCGCCACGACGTCTGAAGAAGTCTTCGGCCTTTGCCAAATGTGACGTTTTCAGGACCCGGGCATCATCGGAGAACCACCGGCGTCCGAAGCGGCGTCCCAACAGGTAACCCACCTGGTCGCCCGCTATGGCGGCCACTGTCACCACCGTAATCAACACAGGAAGTGTCAGGTTCAGTTGCTGGTGAAGGAGTCCGGCAGTGAAGAGCAACGAGTCACCTGGCAGGAACGGGAACAGGACCCCCGATTCAATGAAGATCATCAGGGCCACCACTGCGAGGGTTGCCGGACCCAAGCCCTGCAGGAGGCTGGCGGGATCCAGGATGGGGAGGAGCTCGGTATGGTTCAGCGCAGGCGCCAAGGCAAAGGGATCCATAAGGGACTCTTTCATTTGGGGGTGCGTCGGGACATTGCACGGGAATGGATGGCGGTCGTGAGGGCAGGTGCGTAGCGGTTCCAGATTCCGGCCATGATCATCACCGCCGCAATTGATGCAGGGAGTGAGGCAACAACGTCCAGCGGGTAATGGGCCCCGATGTACACGCGGGACCAGGCAACCACAACAGTCACGACCGCCCCCGTGCAGAGGGCAGGCTTCGCCCATCGTGTTTCACGGACCAGAAAGAACACTGCCAGCGTGAGTGCGACGGCCAGGCACGTGTGGCCGCTGGGAAAGCTGTTGGATACAGGCTCCGGTACCAAGGGATCGAACAAAAGGGCAGGGTCCGGCCTGATCCTGCCAATAACTGCCTTGAACACTTGGCACGTCAACCACCCGGAGGCTACTGTGAGCGAAAAAAGTGCTGCATCCTGCGGGGAACGTCGGATCAGTGCGAGATACAGACTGACAACGATCACGATTACCGCGCCCGCGACCGGGCCGAACAGCACGTTCAAGACCAAGGCAAGCCCCGTCAGCACGGATGAGTGGTGACGGCTGAAGTCATCGTCAACAGCCAGTTCAGCCAGGGTCAGCCCAGGAACTGCTTGGATTGCCCACCCCGCCAAGACGACGGCCGCCGCGAGTACCAGCCCTATGGCCAGCCAGTGTTTCGGTGCGGGCAGAGGCATGAAGCGCACGGGATGCGGTGTGGACTGCTGAATCATGGAACCCCTCGACAGGACGAATCGTTTCTTCGATTCTGCGCCGAGGGTTTTAAGAACCCGTTAAGAATTGCCCCGGTCCGCCCCGCGCCACCACGCCATGGTTGTGGCGGCGGCTTCCGGCAGGGGAGTTGGGTCCAAGCCCAGTATCCGCTGGCTTTCGGAGGAATCCATCACGAATGGGCGCTCAAACTGATACAGCAATTCAGCCAGTTCGCGCATATCGGTTGAGACCAGTCCGGCGGCCCGCAGTACCCAACCTGGGACGGCGCTCACCTTCGGCGTCGTCAGGCCCGCCGCGCGTGCGTGCGCAACCGCGATTTCCCGCTGGGTCACGGCCGCGCCGGTGGGGGCATGCAGCACGCTGTTCCAGACTTCGGGCTTCCCCGCGGCAGCGATCATGGACGCTGCGAGGTCCGGTACGTAGGTGAATGAATGGGGCTGGTTCGCGCTGCCAATGAACTGCAGCCGTTTACCCGACAGGATCGGCGTGACCATGCGCTCGCCGGCATGTGCCATCTTCACGCGCGGCCCAAAGAAGTCACCCGCCACTACGCTCACGGTGTTTGCCGCGTGCTCGCGTCGAGCCTTCAGCAGCGCCGTCCGGATACCGCGCTTCCCACCGGCGGCTTCGCGGTGACTCGATTCGGTCATGATGCGTTCGGGCTCACTGTACGAGTACAGGCTTTCAGGAAATACGACGACGGCGCCCGCGGCTGCGGCTGCGTCCATCACCACTTGCTCGGCTTGGGGGAGTTCCGCTGCCCAGGCCGCCGCCCTGTAGGCGGATCCGTGGATGCAGTGGAAGACGGCCGTGGCACCGGCGACGGCTTCCTTGAGCTGGTCGGGATCGGATGCATCGACGCGCATCTTTTCCACCAGGGGATGGTCCGGGCCGCTGCCCGAGCGGGTCAAAACGCGTACGGGGTGCCCGAGACCTGCGAGTTGCTCCGCGATGGTGTAGCCAACGGGCCCTGCTCCTGTGACGACGTACATGGTGGCCTTCTTTCTCATTCTTCCAGTGGATTTCAAAACAAGAGCAGTGCTCTCTGAATCCAGAATGACGGCCCTTTGTTCCAAAGTCAAGAGCAGTGCTCTTGTTTGTTGACGCCGCTCTCCTTTGTGGCAAGCTAGGGGCATGACGTCAGCTGCGACCAAGGCCAAGCCCCCAACTCCCAGAGAGCGCGCCCGCGCCCAAACCATTGCGGACATCATCCGGCTCGGCCGTGAGCACTTGGCCCTCCACGGCGCTGCGGCACTGTCCCTGCGCGCGGTGGCCAGGGATCTCGGAGTCGTGTCCTCAGCCGTCTATCGCTACGTCGAGAACCGCGACGAGCTCCTCACCCTCCTGCTCATCGACGCGTACAACGAGCTCGGCGACCATGTCGACGCCGCCGTGGAGGCCGTTCCTGGCAGCGATTTCGCCGGGCAGTTCCGGGCGCTCGGCAACGCTGTCCGATCGTGGGCGCTTCGTGAACCGGCCAGCTACGCCCTGCTTTTCGGTAGCCCCGTCCCCGGCTACCAGGCGCCGGGCGAGCGCACCACCGTCCCTGGAACCCGTGTCATCGTCCGCCTCGTGGGCATCTTTGACGCCGCATACCGCGCCGGCGCCATGAATGCCGAGGTGAGTCCCGCCGTCGTCGTTCCTCCGGCCCTGGCCAAAGACCTGGCGGCCATCCGCGAGGACCTGAACCTCGCAGCTCCCGATCCTTCCCTGGCGCGGGGCGTGCTGGTCTGGACGTCCGTGTTCGGGGCCGTTAGTTTCGAGGTCTTTGGGCAGTATGGTGCCGATACCTTTGCTGCCCGGGATGAGCTTTTTGAACACCAACTGAGCGTCCTCCAGGGTGTCGTGGGGCTCTAGGCCGCGAACGGTAAAGTATTCAGATGGTTCGTGGACTGGCTGACATCGGGGCGGAGGGCGTGCTCCTCGCCGGAGCGGGCCGCGCAATTCTCCTGCAGATTGCCGACCCCAGGGTTGGCCATGGCGTGGCTGAGCACAGCAACTTCGCCGAGCGCCCTATGGACCGCCTCCGTGCCACCATGACCTACGTGTACGCGGTGGTGTACGGCTCGGAAGACCAACTCAAGGCCGTCCGACGTTCCGTTAATCGTGCCCATGCCCCTGTCCGGCGCGGACCCGACTCCACCTCCAGCGGGTACAGCGCCTTCGACGCGGAGTCCCAACTCTGGGTGGTCGCCACTCTTTACGACACCGCAGTCACCGTTTACGAGCAGGTCCACGGACCGCTCGACGACGGCGATGCCGACCGGATCTACCGCGAGTATGCGCGGATCGGGACAGCCCTGCAGCTCCCGGCGGGCAGTTGGCCGGCCGACCGGGCCGCCTTTGCCGCCTACTGGGACTCCCGTGTGCGGGGACTTCAACCGGACGACAAAGCGGTCAGGGTCGCGCGGGACCTCCTCTACCCGGCGGGCGGCCCACAACTCCTGCGCCTGGCGATGCCCTTTGCCCGGTTCCTCACGGCCGGCCTGCTGCCTGATCATGTGCGTGCCGGTTTCGGGTTCGACTGGGGGCCGGCCCGAGCCCGGCGTTTCGAGCGGACCATGCGGATGGTTGGCCGTCTCTACCCTCGGCTGCCCCAGCGGATCCGGCATTGGCCGCGCGACTACTACCTGGGCCAACTCGGAGCCGCTCCGAAGGGCGGCAATGCGTAACTCCACCCCGGTTGAACAGGCCATCGACAACCTCGCCTACCGGTATCTGGACGGCAGGAAGGGCAGCCGCTTGCAGTCCGGGCTCACCGAGTTCGTGGTGTTCGGGCTGAAGCAGGCCTGGGCTTGCGTGTTCGGTGCAGCGCTGCTCGCGGTGATCATCGCCGTCCGTCTTTGGTACCCCGACAACGCCGCTCTCGCCCGGAACGACTTCCTCACCCTTGCCGCCGTCGTCATCCAGGTCCTAATGATCACGTTCAGGCTGGAGACGCTGCGGGAGCTGCGTGTCATCCTGCTGTTCCACGTGGTGGGAACGGTCATGGAGTTGTTCAAAACCGACGTTGGCTCCTGGGCTTACGAGGCCGAGGGCCTCCTCCGGATCGGCGCCGTCCCGTTGTTCAGCGGCTTCATGTACGCGGCCGTGGGTTCCTATATGGTGCGCGTTTTCCGCTTGTTCGATCTCCGCTTTGACAGGTATCCCCGCCGGTGGATCACGGCTCTTGTGGCTGGCGCGATCTACGTGAACTTCTTCTCGCACCACTACATAGTTGACCTGCGCTGGGTGCTGCTCGGCGCCGTCGTGGTTGTCTACGGACGGTGCGTGATGCACTTCCGGGTGTTCCGGCGTCGCTTCCGCATGCCCATCCTGGTGTCCTTCCTGCTGGTGGCGCTGTTCATCTGGTTCGCCGAGAACATCGGCACGTGGTCGCGCGCTTGGCTTTATCCGAACCAACTGAACGGCTGGCAGGCCGTCTCGATCGACAAGCTCCTGGCGTGGTTCCTGCTGATGATCATCTCGGTGGTGCTGGTGGCGTGGGTGTACAAACCCGAGCCGCTTGGCGCTGCCGCTACCCAAGCGGCTGACGCCACCCAAACGGTTTGACGCCACCCACATTCAGTCGTGACACCCAAATATGGGCGTCGCCACTCCGGCTGAGTGGCACAGTGGATTTGCGCGTCGTGAGGCTTTGCTGGCAGTTCACCGTGGGCGAAACCAGCCCTGCAGCCGCGTAATTACGGGAGTTTTGTGGGTGGGTGAGCCAAAGTTGAGCGCACCTGACTCAACTTTGGATTGACATCTTTCTGAGCCTGAGTACAGTTGAGTGCAGAACGCTCAACTAGCCGATTGTTGAGCAAGCTCCCGGCACAACAACCGCCCAGCGGACCGATGCCGGACGCAATCTCCAACATCGGCCATTGAAAGGAAACAAGATATGTCACGTGCAGTAGGTATCGACCTCGGAACAACCAACTCCGTGGTCTCTGTTCTCGAAGGTGGCGAGCCCACCGTCATCGCCAACGCTGAAGGCGGCCGCACCACGCCGTCCGTCGTTGCGTTCTCCAAGTCCGGTGAAGTCCTGGTTGGCGAAATCGCCAAGCGCCAGGCCGTCAACAACATCGACCGCACCATCGCTTCCGTCAAGCGCCACATGGGCACCGACTGGACCGTCGCCGTCGATGACAAGAAGTACACGCCGCAGGAAATCTCCGCGCGCATCCTCATGAAGCTCAAGAACGACGCCGAGAGCTACTTGGGTGAAAAGGTCACCGACGCTGTGATCACCGTTCCGGCCTACTTCAACGACGCCGAGCGCCAGTCCACCAAGGAAGCCGGCGAAATCGCAGGCCTCAACGTCCTCCGCATCGTCAACGAGCCCACCGCGGCTGCACTGGCCTACGGCCTGGACAAGGGTAAAGAAGACGAACTCATCCTGGTCTTCGACCTCGGTGGCGGAACCTTCGACGTTTCCCTCCTGGAAGTTGGCAAGGACGAAGACAACTTCTCCACCATCCAGGTCCGCGCAACCGCCGGTGACAACCGACTCGGTGGCGACGACTGGGACAACCGCGTTGTCGAGTGGCTCCTGAGCCAGCTCAAGGTCAAGGGCATCGACCTCTCCAAGGACAAGATCGCCCTGCAGCGTCTGCGTGAAGCTGCGGAGCAGGCAAAGAAGGAACTGTCCTCCTCCACCAGCACCAACATCTCCCTCCAGTACCTCTCCGTCACCCCCGATGGCCCGGTCCACCTGGACGAGCAGCTGACCCGTGCCAAGTTCCAGGACCTCACCAAGGACCTGCTGGACCGCACCAAGAAGCCGTTCCACGACGTCATCGCAGAAGCCGGCATCAAGGTTTCCGACATCGACCACATCGTGCTCGTCGGTGGCTCCACCCGTATGCCTGCTGTCTCCGAGCTCGTGAAGGAACTCGCCGGTGGCAAGGAGCCCAACAAGGGCGTCAACCCGGATGAAGTCGTAGCCGTCGGTGCTGCACTCCAGGCCGGTGTCCTGAAGGGTGAGCGCAAGGACGTCCTCCTCATCGACGTCACCCCGCTGTCCCTGGGTATCGAAACCAAGGGCGGCGTCATGACGCACCTGATCGAGCGCAACACCGCTATCCCCACCAAGCGTTCCGAGACCTTCACCACCGCTGACGACAACCAGCCGTCCGTGGCCATCCAGGTCTTCCAGGGCGAGCGTGAATTTACCCGCGACAACAAGCCGCTGGGCACGTTCGAACTGACCGGCATCGCTCCGGCGCCGCGTGGTGTTCCGCAGGTCGAGGTCACCTTCGACATCGACGCCAACGGCATTGTCCACGTGTCCGCCAAGGACAAGGGCACCGGCAAGGAACAGTCCATGACCATCACCGGTGGCACTGCACTGTCCAAGGACGACATTGACCGCATGGTCCGTGAAGCCGAGGAGCACGCAGCAGAGGACAAGGCACGCCGCGAAGCTACGGACACCCGCAACTCCGCTGAGCAGCTCGCCTACTCCGTGGACAAGCTGATCGCCGACAACGACGACAAGCTGCCTGAAGAGGTCAAGACCGAGGTCAAGGCCGACGTCGACGCCCTCAAGTCCGCGCTGGAAGGCACCGACGACGCCGCCGTCAAGACTGCGTTTGAGAAGCTGCAGGCTTCCCAGACCAAGCTGGGCGAAGCCATCTACTCGCAGGCCTCCGCTGCTGATGCTCCGGGTGCCGGTGCAGAAGGTGCACCTGCCGGCGAGCAGGGTTCGGCTGACGAGGACATCGTCGACGCCGAGATCATCGACGAAGACGAAGCGAAGAAGTAGCCATGCCTCATCACGGCAACGAAGCAGAGCACTCTGAAGGCAACGAGCCGCGCAAGCCGGTGATCCGGGACAACCGCAAGGTTGACCCGGAGACCGGGGCGGCCCGCCACCCTGAGGGCGAAGCCGCGGCTCCTGCCGAAGGCAACGCTGCTCCCACGGACGGTGACGCCCTCTCCCAGGCTGAGGAAATCCTCAACGGGGTAGAGGTGCCGGCTGCAGAGTCGGTAGCCTCCGGTGCCGCAGCTGAAGCCCAGGCAGCCGAACTCCGCAACGACCTCCTCCGCCTTCAGGCTGAGTACGTCAACTACCGCAAGCGCGTTGAACGCGACCGGGCCGTAGCGGGAGAGATGGCCGTCATCGGCGTCCTGAACTCCCTCCTGCCGGTGCTCGACGATATCGACGCTGCACGCCAGCACGGTGACCTCGAAGACGGCCCCTTCGCCGCCATCGCCACCAAGCTGGAGACCGCGCTGAAGACGTACGGACTGGAGCGCATCGCGGAAACGGGTGTCGAATTCGACCCCACCGTCCACGAAGCACTCATTCAGCAGCCCGGCGAGGACATCCAGGTTGACACTGTCAGCCAGGTGCTGCGCTCCGGATACCGCTCCGGCGAGCGTGTCCTGCGTGCAGCCCAAGTAATCGTCGCGGTTCCCGCATAAGGTGAGTTGACCGCAGCGCGAAGTGGAATATGGGCCCCGGGCGGGGGCCCATATTCCACGTAGCGCACCGTAACGACAGATTTGAAAGGAAACGCTCTTGGCCAGCCAGGACTGGGTTGAAAAGGATTTTTACGCGATCCTTGGTATCGCCAAGGACGCGTCCGACGCGGATATCAAGAAGGCTTACCGCAAGCTAGCCCGGCAGTACCACCCGGATACCAATTCCGGGGATGCTGCCGCAGAAAAGCGGTTCAAGGACATTTCCGAGGCCTACTCGGTGTTGTCGAGTCCTGAGGACCGGCAGCAGTACGACGCCATCCGTGCCATGGGCGGCGGTGCCAGGTTCGCCCCGGGCGCCGGCGGCCGGGGCGGCGCGGGAGGCAATGGCGGGTTCGAGGACCTGTTCGGTGGCCTGTTCGGCGGCGGACCGGGTGCCCGCCAGCCCCAAGGCGGCGGTATTCCTCCGGAATTCGCCGACCTTTTCGGTGGCGGATTCGGCGGGGCCGGGCAGACCGGCTTCCAGCGGGCGCCTCAAAAAGGTTCGGATCGCACCGCCACCACGACCATCTCGTTCGCCGGCTCCATCAAGGGCACCACTGTGAGCCTGCGTGAAAGTAACGGCAACGTCATCGACGTGAAGATTCCCGCCGGCATCAAAGATGGCCAGAAGGTCCGCCAGCGGGGCAAGGGCAATGTTGGTCCGGCCGGCAACGGCGACCTCATCATCACCGTCAACGTGAAGCCGCACGACTTCTTCCAACGCGACGGCAACAACATCCGTATCCACGTGCCCGTCACGTTCGCGGAAGCCGCGCTTGGCGCCACCATTGAGGTTCCCACGCTCGACGGCGAGACGGTCAAAGTGCGCGTCCCGGCGGGCACGCCCTCGGGCCGCACCCTGAGGGTCAAGGGCCGTGGCGTGAAGACGTCCAAGGCCACAGGCGACCTGCTGGTGACCATCGACGTCGCGGTTCCGCAGAACCTCAACAAAGAAGCGGAGGAAGCCGTTAAGGCCTTCGCTGCGGCCACCACCGACGCTGATCCTCGGCACGACCTGGCCGCAAAGGCCCGGTTGTAAGGAGGCGGTATGGGCATCGACGTCAACCAGCCGATCTTCGTCATCTCCGTTGCTGCGGAGCTTGCCGACATGCATCCGCAGACGTTGCGCCAGTACGACAGGCTGGGCATCGTCTCGCCCAGCCGTGCGCCGGGCAAGTCCCGCCGCTACTCGCAGAACGACGTCAACAAACTGCGGGAGGTCCAGCGCCTCTCGCAGTCCGGCGTCTCACTTGAAGGCATCAAGCGCATACTAGACCTCGAAAACCAGGTTGCTGCCCTGCAATACCGGGTAGCTGAACTGACAGAGGAACTGACCCGCCGTCGCGCGACAGGGGACGCCCGCATTTTCGCGGCGGGAGCTGCAGGCGACGTCGTCTCGCTGGCACGTGGCCAGCGTCCCCGGGCGCGGTCCCAGGCCGTTGTGGTGTGGAGGCCGCGGCAGGGCGAAAGCCTCTAGCCCGTCACCGTGTCGGCATGCCGGTGCGCCACTTTCCATTCCCCGCCCTCGCGGCGGTAGACCTGGGTGGCGCGGAGCACGTACTGACGCGGTTCCCCATTGATGGACGCCGAGGTGTGCTCCAATCCGGCCGTGTAGGCCATGTCGCCTATCACGTCGTACGCCTGAAGCTCGAAGCTGTAGGAGAGGCAGTGCGAGAAACTCTCCGCCAACGCCGCAAAGAGCTCATCCAATTCCTGCTGGCCGTGCGCGTTCCGAAACGCGCCGAGCACGCTGACGGGCTCTTTTCGCGACCAGATTGCCCGGCGTAGCGAGGCATCGCCGTTGTGGAGGGCGAATTCCGCCTGATACAGGGTGGACCTGACCCATCCGAGGAAATCTTCGGTCCCATTCATGCCTTCAGTATGCGCCTTGCTAGCGCTGCCGGTCCCAGCTGACCACAACCCGTACAGCCCCGTTCTCGGTGCGTTCCACATTGGTGACGATCTGCTGTTCAGCTGCACCCATGGCCCTGATCTGCCGCCGATAGTCCTCGATATGCGCCTGCAAGGACTCTTCTGTCCATTCGCCCGGCCGCATCCGGGTCGAAATCTCGACTGGTTCCTCGCGGACCAGGATCTCCTCGGGCTCGCTCGGCGGGGCAGGTTCCGGCGTCCGCGCTGGGGGCACCAGCATGCGGAAGGCGAAAACTCCGCCCGCCACGCCTGCGACCAGGCCGGCCGCGATGAGCCAGAGCGTTCGCCGGGGTCCGCGGCCCGCGGGGGTGGTTTTCTGAAGCGCCGTGTTCTTTGCAGTTTTGTGTGCCATGGGAATTCAACTTTCCTGTCGGCGATCTTTGTCCGTGCTCGTGGCGCAATGGGCCCGCAGCTCCAGCGTATGCATATTCAGGGGCTGGAGGAACCCGCGGCAGGTGGAACCACGGCTAGAACCTGTCCCAGGGAACCTGTGGCACACGCACCGAATCGGGCAGATAATGAAGGCATGGCACGGCAAGCAGCGCACGTGCTGATGGCCTGAGCATCGACGCATTGTCGCGGACCTGCTCGTGTGGTGAGGAACTCCGGTGTCGTTGTCGGAAGAAGAACGCAGGAGCTTGGAGGAGCTGGAACGGGATCTTGCTGCAACGGATCCCGAACTCGCCTCCCAGCTGACGTCGGGCCGCCCGCGAGGAGAAATGGCCCGCATCATCCTGGGGAGCCTGGCTGTCCTTGCCGGGTTCGTGATGGTGATCGCGGGGATCATGACCCAGCTGGTGTTCCTGGGCGTAATGGGTTTCCTGCTTGCCAGCGCAGGAGCCTACTGGCTTTTCGCCAGGGCACCCCTTCGGCGGCGGATCCAACGGCACGACGGCGAAGCCGCACCCTAGTCGGCGCATCCGCGCCGCTTGTTGGGCTGCTTAGGGAGCCGGGGGCACGGGCGGCTTGACGGGCTCAGCCGGTCGCTTGGCTGGCTCGGGTTCGCCCGGAGGCACCATGGCGCGCCACGCCAGTACGGCTGCCGCGCCGACAACAGCTGCGGCCAGCGCCACCAACAAACCACCACGACGGGAGCGCCGCTGCGGGGCTTTCCGGCTCAACGCCTGGGTGGCCCGCTTAACGGCACGCGCGGCAGTGCGTTGGGCTTCCTTGGCCGTCTTCCTGTTGCCGGTCAGGGTGAGCATCACGCCGTGGACAACGGACGGGACGTCGGCGTGGTTGATCCGGGACAACGCCCATCCAACGACTGCCTCGGTTTGCGCGGATGTGCCTTCGGCGGCGTGGCCTACCCATTCGCGGGCCAGGTCCTGTGCAGCGGGAATGATGTTCTGTGCTTTGTTCATGGTGCGCCCCTAACGGAGTAGATGGCTTCGTGTGCCAGCCTACGCTGGAGTCCCATGGGCCAACAGATGCCAGACCCGGTTCCCGGGCTAGTCGCGGACCACGGCCGCCAGTTCCACCGGGTTCTCCAAGCCGGCCCACGTGCCGCTGAGGGTCAGCTCTCCGTGCAACTCGGGCGCAGCAGCAGAGTTCGCGGAGACATCGGCGGCCACATCCAGGACCCTGGCTACTTTCAGCCTCAACCCGCCCGCATCAATAATCGTCACGCCACTGCCCGATACCGGCGCCGAGGCACTTAGGGCGGGTACGCCGTCGTCGAGCTGTCCGCTGCCCTTGACCGTAACGGTGCTGGGGCGCGGTTCGGGCTCGCCGTCGACGAACTGCTCAGCTTCCCGTTGGCCTGTCAGGATCGCAGTTGCGAGGGCCTTGACGTAGATGGGGTCAGCACAGGCGTCGTACACCCAGCGCTTGCCCAGGACCGAGTGCTCCATGGTTCCGATCAGCCAGTCCTCGGCGCCCGCGAGTTCGTAACCGCGGTAGCTGAGGGGGACCTGGTAGATGCGCTCACCAGCAGTGACCACATGGGTTTCGAGGCCCACTTCGCCTGCGGGATCGTCAAAGCGGTAGGCGCCAATGAGCTCCGGCGTGCCGTCCTGGATGAACCAAGGTTGGTTCGGCAGGTAATCAGCGATGAGTTCGAGCTTGGACGGGGACAGGGTTGCCTTGTGAATGATCGCCATGGTCTCCAGCCTAGGGCAGGGGACTGCGGTCCCTGGCACCCTGCACCGATGGCTGGCGCACGAGTGACCCGGATGCCGCGCCCACCATTCCCTCCACCGCGCGGGCCAGGTGGCTGCCGCGGTCGTTGACGCCGTCCCAGCGGACCAAGGCCTGCGCGTTCAGGCCGTCCACCATGCCCAGGATCTGCCAGGCGACGGCGGCTGCATCGGAAACGTTGAATGCTCCGGATGCGTTCCCGTCCTCAACCACTCCTTGGAAAACCTTCTGCCAGGCGTCCATTTGCTCGCGGACGGAGGCGGCCAGGGCTTCGTTGCGGCGCCCCAGCGTCCAGGCTTCAACCCAGATGGCCGTGACATCGAGCCTGCTGTTGTCCAGGAGCGTGTCAACCAGCAGGCTGAGCCGCTCGGAGGGCCCGGGGAGCTGACTCAACAGGGCTGCGATTTCCTGTGTCTCCGCAGCCACGATGGTGGCAAACGTGTTGGAAACGAGCGCGTCCATGTTGGGCTGATAGTGCGCCACCAGGCCCGAGGCGACTCCTACCCGGGCGGCAACATTGCGCAGCGTCAGTGCCGTGAGGCCCGTCTCCAGTGCGATCTGGCGGGCGGCTTCCGTGATTTCTGTGGCGCGTTCTGCCGGCGACTTCCGGACCGCGCGCTTCTGTGGAGTGCTTGACATCAAGGACCAGTCTAGATTACCTTTTCAGCATTATTGATCGTGCGATCAACAAGACAATGAAACGCAGACGAAGGAGTCACCCATGGCTTGGAAAATGCCAGCCGAAACCGCGCCGCATGAACGCACCTGGATGGCTTTTCCGCGCCCCGGACTGACACTCGGCGACGACGCCGCCTCCGCTGAAGAGGCCTACGCGGCCTGGACCGCCGTCGCGCATGCCGTGGCAGAATTCGAACCTGTCACCATGGTGGTTGACCCGAGCGAGCGCCAGCGCGCTGCCCGGATGCTGGGCAGCGGCATCGAGCAGGTCGAGGCTCCGCTGGATGAGTTCTGGATGCGCGACGTCGGACCCACCTTTGTCATCGACGACGAACGTCCCGGCGTGCTTGGCGCCGTGGACTGGATCTTCAACGGCTGGGGTGCGCCGGCATGGTCCGAATGGCAGAAGAGCGCAGGCATGGGACGCTTCGTCGCGGAACAGTCGGGCGCTGAACTGGTCAGCTCACTGCTGGTCAACGAGGGCGGCGCTATCCACGTGGACGGCGAAGGCACCGTGCTGGTCACCGAAACCGTGCAGCTGGATCCGGGCCGGAACCCCTTCGCGGACAAGGCCGCAGTTGAGGCTGAACTGGCCCGCACCATCGGAGCCACCAAGGTCATTTGGGTTCCCCGCGGCCTGACCCGCGACTACGAAGACTTGGGCACGCGCGGCCACATCGACATGGTGGCCACGCTCCCCACCCCAGGCCGCATCCTGCTGCACTCCCAGACCAACCCGGAGCACCCGGACCACGACGTCAGCCGCACGCTCCAGGCATTCCTTGAGACTCAGACGGACGCGGCGGGCAAGCCCTTCGAGATTGTCCCTCTGCCGGCCCCGGCAACGCTCCGCGACGACGACGGCTTTGTGGACTGGAGCTACGTCAACCACCTGGTGGTCAACGGTGGCGTGATCGCCTGCGGTTACGGCGAAGAGCGTGCCGACTCCCTTGCAGCTGAAATCCTGGCGGAGGCTTACCCTGGCCGCCGTGTGGTCACTGTGGATGCCCGGCCCATTCTGGCCCGCGGCGGCGGCATCCATTGCATCACCCAGCAGCAGCCGCGTCTCAACGGAACACCGATTGCCGGAGGCACAGCGTAATGGCTCCATTCGACGTCGTTGAAGCCTCCATTGCGCAACTGCGCGGGGCACTTGAATCGGGTGAGGTGACCAGCGAGGAACTGACCCAGGCATACCTTGACCGCATCGAGGCCTACGACCACAACGGCATCAAACTCAACGCCTTGGTGGTCATGAATCCCGATGCGTTGGCAGATGCCCGGGCCTCGGACGAACGTCGGGCGCAGGGGGCGGCGCTCGGACCGCTGGACGGCATCCCCTACACAGCCAAGGACAGCTACCTGGCCAAGGGGCTCTCTGCCGCTGCCGGCTCGCCTGCGTTTGTGAATCTGGTGGCGCAGCGCGATGCGTTCACCATCGAACGGCTCAGGGATGCCGGTGCTGTGCTGATCGGCCTGAACAACATGCCGCCCATGGCCAACGGCGGCATGCAGCGTGGCTTGTACGGACGCGCCGAAAGTCCCTACAACGCGGACTTCCTGACGGCAGCGTTCGGTTCCGGTTCATCCAACGGCTCCGGCACCGCGACAGCGGCCAGCTTCGCGGCCTTTGGCCTGGGCGAGGAGACCTGGTCAAGTGGCCGCGCACCGGCGTCGAACAATGCTTTGTGCGCCTACACGCCCTCCCGCGGCGTTATCTCGGTGCGCGGCAACTGGCCGCTGGTCCCCACCATGGACGTCGTGGTTCCGCACACCCGCACCATGGCCGACATGCTTGAGCTCCTGGACGTGATCGTGGCCGACGACGCCGAGACGCGGGGTGATTTCTGGCGCGCACAACCGTGGGTTGAGATCCCGAAATCGTCCGAGGTCCGGCCGGAGTCCTACGTGGCGCTCGGTTCGGAAACGCTCGACGGCGGGCGGTCGGCCTTGCGGGGCAAGCGCTTCGGCGTGCCACGCATGTACATCAACGCAGACCCCGACGCCGGAACCAGCGAGCAGCCGGGGATCGGCGGGCCTACCGGGCAGCGCATTGAGACACGCGCTTCCGTGATTGACCTCTGGGAAGCTGCGAAGCGGGACCTGGAAACTGCTGGAGCTGAAGTGGTTCTGGTGGACTTCCCGGTGGTCTCCAACTACGAAGGCGACCGGCCCGGTGCGCCCACCATCGCCACCCGCGGCCTGGTCAGCTCCGAGTACCTCAAACGTGAAATCGAGGACCTTTCGGCCTGGGCGTGGGACGACTTCCTGCAGGCCAACGGCGATCCCGCCCTCAACAGGCTTGCCAATGTGGATGGCGAGGCCATCTTCCCCCACCCGAAGGGCGCCCTCGCGGACCGCTATACCGGATTCGACGACCACATCGCCGACTATCCCCGGCAGGTCCGCGAGTACGGTGTCTCCCACTTCACCGAGATCCCCGAGCTGGAAGCCGGAGTGCGCGGCTTGGAGGAGACCCGGCGCATTGACCTGGAGAACTGGATGGACGAGCTCGGACTGGACGCGGTCCTGTTCCCGGCAGCGGCCGACGTCGGACCTGCCGACATGGACATTAACCCGGCATCGGCGGACCTCGGCTGGCGCAACGGAGTGTGGGTATCCAACGGCAACCTCGTCCCGAGACACCTGGGCATCCCGACGGTCACCGTGCCGATGGGAACCATGGCGGATATCGGCATGCCCGTGGGCCTCACCTTCGCAGGGCGCGCCTATGACGACACGGCACTATTGGCACTGGCCGCCGCCTTCGAAGCAACGGGTTCGCGCCGGACGGCTCCACCCCGGACGCCGGCGCTATAGGGGATTCGACGGCGGGCCCTGCGCTCCTGCCCGGTTACTTCCGTGCTGTCATCGTAATTTTGCGGCGACTCCCGCGCGTCGGCCATCGTTTTGCGCCTGCTGGGGGAGGTAACTGGGAAGGAACGCGGGCAAGCGGCCTGGCCCCGATGCGTGAGGGGGCCGCTGCTCTGATTACAATCAAAGGGACGTCGACCACTGAGGGAATCATGAAGAAACTCACCACTGTCCTGATCGCTGCCGGGCTCATCGCCTCGGCATCCGCCTGCGCGGCACAGCCGCAGCTGACGACAGCAGAAACCTGTGACCGGGTTGGCGTCGCCGCAGCCGGCATCCCGAGCAACCAGAGCAAGACCGCCACGACCCGCGTTGCCAACGCCATCCGACCCCTCGAAGCGGTGTCTTCCACGGAGATGAAGCCTGTGGTGACCGCGATCCTGGAGTTCATGGATGAGCAGTCCAAGGAAAGCCCGGACGAGGCCAAACTGGCCGAACTTGGTCAGGCCTACCAGGAAGCCGGCACCAAATACGGCGAGCTCTGCCGCGGCTAATGACGCCCGCGGCCTAGCGGCCAAGCCGACTTTGCGGCGTGAAGGGGGCCGGTTCAGCAGAACCGGCCCCCTTTGTGTTCCCCAACGCTCTCTCACATCCCACCCCTTTCGCCCTGACGCTCTCTCACGTCCCGTCCCCTTAATCCAGAACCCTCTCTCACGTCCCGTCCCCTTTTTCCCGACGCTCCGTCCCTCTTCTGGAGAAGGGGACAGGGTTTGGGGTTTGGGGGTGGGGTGTGAGGGAGGGTTTGGGGTTTTGGGGGTGGGGTGTGAGGGAGGGTTTGGGGTTTTGGGGGTGGGGTGTGAGGGAGGGTTTGGGGGTGCAGTAGGCTCGCGGGATGACGGATTCCGATACCAAAGCCCGGCTTCTCGCTGCCTACGATGAACAACTCCGCACCGATGCCGAGACTCCAAGCGCTGTGGCGGTCGAGGAACTTGGCCCGCTCCGGTTGGTGACTTTCAGAGGCGGCCGTGGCTTCATCACGTACCAGGATCTGGCTGGCTCGGACGAGGAAGGTATCCGCAGCTTGGTGGAAGCGGCCGTTTCCTACTTTGGGGGCCAGCCGGAGATTACCAGGATCGAGTGGAAGACCCGCGGACATGACCATGCTCCCGGGCTCCACGAAGCCCTGACAGCCTGGGGCTTCACCGCGGATGAACCCGAATCGATCATGATCGGTGATGCCAGGGCCCTCAATGTCGATGTTCCTTTGCCCGACGGCGTGACCTTGCGCCGGGTGGTGGAGGAAGCGGATGTGCGGGCCATGAGTGCCATGCAGGATGAGGTATTCGGCGATCCTGTTTCGGATGAGATGGCGGATGCCCTGCTTCATCGGCTCTCGCTGAACGACGGCATGGAACTCTGGGTTGCAGAAGCTGACGGCATCGTTGTGAGCGCCGGGCGATTGGAACCCGTGGAAGGGACCGACTTTGCTGGGATCTGGGGTGGAGCCACCCGGCCGGAGTGGCGTGGCCGCGGGATCTACCGGGCCCTGACCGCCCGCCGCGCCCAGGCAGCTTTGGCCAACGGCAAAACACTCATCAACAGCGATTCAACCGAGTATTCACGCCCCATTCTGGAACGCTCTGGCCTGCTCAAAGTGTCGACGACGACGCCCTACCGCTGGGTGCGTGGCTAAGTAATTGCGACCCAAAGGCATAATGTGTATAGATGTATACAAGTACACCTTCTTCTCGGCAGGGCGGCATCACTTGGCAGATCCACAACCCCGCAACACGGGGGCACACTTTGTTTACCTCGAGCTCAAGCGGCAAATCCTTGATCTCGAACTCAAGCCGGGATCCCGCGTATATGAACCCGCGATGGCAACCGCGCTGGGGGTGAGCCGAACCCCACTGCGTGAAGCCATCCGCCGCCTGATCTCCGAGAGCCTCCTGGAACAGCAAGCCACAGGAGGAGTCATGGTCCCGGCGCTCGATGCGAAAGTCATCGCCGAGCTGTACGACGTACGCGCCGCCCTGGAGTCCTTAATGGCCCGCGAAGCCTGTGCCCGGGCCACGGAGCAGGACATCCAAAACCTGCAGGGAATCCTTGAGCGCAATGCAGCGATGGTGGGATTCGCGGACGAAGCCATGAAGTACGGCGTAACCCTCCACGCCACCATCGCCAGAATCGCCGGAAACTCGTGGGCGCAGCGTTTCCACCAGCAGATCGGAAGCCAGGTTGAGCGCTACCGGTACTTCACCAACAACTCGGCGGAGCGGCGTGAGGAAGCCCTGGCAAACCACCGCTTGCTCGTCGCCGCGCTCGCTGACAAAGACGCCGACCGTGCAGCGAAGATCGCCTTCGACCACGTTATTGGTGCCCGTGACGAGACACTTCGGATGATCTACCACAAAGGACTCGACGCCGAATGATCGGCGAACTCGGACGGCGCTCGTCCACCGCACTCCTGGTCCATTCGGCGCTCATCCAGGCAGTGACATTCCTGGTCCGCCCGGCCGCCACATACAGGGCCCTTGAGCTCGACGTTCCTGCGTTTGCCCTGGGTGTCCTCGCGGCCAGCTACGCCGTCTTTCCCCTGCTGCTCGCCCTGCCCATCGGCGGACTGGTGGACCGCTTGGGTGAGCGAAGGCTCATGGCGATCGGGGCCGCCGTCGTGCTGGGTTGTTCGGCTTTTCTGTTGTTTTGGGGAACCTCGGTGGCCGCTCTCGTGGCAGGAACGGCGCTGTTGGGCGCAGGCCAGTTGGCATGCGTGGTGGGGCAGCAGGCGGTGGTCGCGAACAACGCTGCTGCGTCCCGACTCGACTCGGCCTTTGGTTACCTGACTTTTGCTGCGTCCTTGGGCCAGGCATTGGGTCCGTTGGCGATCTCACTGGTGGGCGGCGCATCAGTCCGGCCCAATACGCAGGCGATTTTCACCCTGTCGGTGGCGATGAGCCTGGTGATGTTCCTGACCACGTTTGTCATTTCGGGAAAGGTGAGCAGGCGCAGGGGCAAAGCCAAGTCGCAGGACGCACCCAAGGGCGGTGCGGTGGCGCTGCTGAAAACGCCGGGAGTCGTCCGCGCGTTGGCCACCAGCGCCACCGTTCTCGCCGTCGTCGACCTGACCGTTGTCTACCTTCCCGCCCTCGGCGCCGAACGCGGCCTCACGGCGGCCACCGTGGGCCTGATGCTGACGGTCCGGGCAGTGTTCTCGATGGTTTCGCGCATTGGGCTGGGCAACATGTCCCGCAAATTGGGTCGGATGAAGCTGCTGGTGCTCAGCTTGGCGGTATCAACGGTGGCCCTTGCCGTGGCCGCGATTCCCATGCCCGTGTGGCTGCTCTTTGTGGTCATGGCCTTCCTGGGCCTGGGGCTCGGAATTGGCCAGCCCCTGACCATGTCGTGGCTCTCCGCCCAGGCGCCCGAAGGCCAACGTGGGCGCGCGCTTGCTTTGAGGCTCGCGGGAAACAGGGTGGGCCAGGTGGTCCTCCCCAGTGCCATCGGGGTGGTGGCGGTAGGTCTTGGAGCGGCAGGGGTGTTCCTGGCATCCGCCGTGGCTGTTGGCGGAACCATGCTGTTGCTCCGCGGGGTGCGGCTGGACGACTGAGCTGAACCTATTCCGCGAACAGCGCCGCCAGGTCCTCCGCCGTCAACGAACCACCGGCCAGGGCGTCACCTTCCATCACGTCCGCGAACAGCTGCGATTTCTTGGCTTTCAACGCCATGACCTTTTCCTCGATGGTGTCCTTGGCAACCAGCCGGTAGACCATGACGTTGCGGGCCTGGCCGATGCGGTGGGTTCGGTCCACGGCCTGGGCCTCGGACGCCGGGTTCCACCACGGGTCCAGCAGGAACACGTAGTCCGCCTCAGTGAGGTTGAGCCCAAATCCGCCGGCCTTCAACGAGATCAGGAACACCGGGGCCGAGCCGTTCTTGAACTCGCTCACCACGTCTCCGCGGTTCCTGGTGGACCCGTCGAGGTAGCAGTACTCGATGCCCTCGGCGTCCATGCGGTCGCGGACCTTGCCGAGGAAGCCGGTGAACTGGCTGAAGATCAAGGTCCGGTGGCCTTCGGAGATGATGTCTTCCAGTTGTTCGAATAACACATCCAGTTTGGACGACCGCACGGCAGACAATGAAGAGTCCACCAAGGACGCGTCCAGGCTCAGCTGCCGCAGCAACGTCAGGGACTGGAAAATCGTGAAGCGGTTTTTGTTCACGTCGTCGATCAGCCCGAGGATTTTCTGCCGTTCGCGCTGCAAGTGGGTCTGGTAGACCTTCTGATGCCGCGGGTTCAGCACGACCTCCAGGATCTGCTCCTGCTTGGGCGGGAGGTCCTTGATGACCTGTTCTTTGGTGCGGCGCATCATGAGCGGACGCACACGACGGCGGAGCTTACCCAGTTGCGCCGAGTCACCGTTCTTCTCAACCGGCTTTTGGTAGTTCTCGGCGAACCGTTTGGGGCTGGGGAACAGCCCCGGCGCCACAATCGAGGTCAGGGCCCAGAACTCCATGAGGTTGTTCTCCAGGGGCGTGCCCGTGATGGCCAGCTTGAAACGGGCCGGCAGCTTGCGTGCGCACTGGTACGCCTTGGACTGGTGGTTCTTCACGAACTGCGCCTCATCCAGCATCAGCCCGGCCCACTGGAACGACGCGTAGGCATCGTAATCGATCCGGAACAGCGCATAGGAGGTAATGACGACGTCGGCACCCGCCAACGCGTCCACCGGCGACAGGCCACTCTTGGCAAAGGTTTCACCGACGGTGCGGACCACGAGGTCCGGCGCGAACCGCTGCGCCTCCAAGGCCCAGTTGCTCACCACACTGGTGGGCGCGACCACCAGGAACGGCGCACGGGGAGCCACGTCCGCGGAAGGCCCTTGAGCAGCAGTAACGCTCTCCGCGGCCAGGTCCTTGGCCGCGCACATTAGCGCGATCGCTTGCACGGTTTTACCCAGGCCCATGTCGTCAGCGAGCACGCCACCGAGGCTGTGCTTGTACAGGAAGCTCAGCCAGTTGAATCCTTCGAGCTGATACGGACGCAGCTCAGCGTTAAGGCTGGCCGGCAGCGGGAGCCCGGTCACGCCGTCGTCGAGCAATCCGCCCACAGCTTCGCGCCACGCCGCGGCTTGCTCGTCCACAATCCCGAGCTGCGCCAGCTCGTCCCAGAGCCCGGCCTGGAAGCGGCTGATCTGCAGGGTGCCGTCCTTGTTGTCCGGGTTGTCCTGCAGGGAGCGCGCTTCGTCGATCAGGGCGCGCAACTGGTGGAGTTCGGGCAGGTCGAGCGAGAAGTAGGCGCCGCTGGGCAGCAACATGCGGCTCATGCCCGCGGCCAGGGCCGAGAACACCGCGGCAAAGGACACCGGTTCGCCTTCGAGCGTGATCACGATGCCGAGGTCGAACCAGTCGCCGCTGGCAGTCTCCTTCGTGGAAATCGAAACGACGGGAGCTTCGGCTGCTTCACGGTAGTCGGCGATGTCACCGGAGGTTTCCACCACGACGTCGGGCAGTTCCTTCAGCGCGGGCAGCACCTCCTCGGTGAATGCCAGGGTGTCCAAACCGCTGAGCTCGGCAGAGGCCGCGAGCCGTGGAGCACCCCAACCACCCGTTGCCGACTCCGCCAACGCAGCCACCACATCCCATGGACGGCCCAGCGATTCCAGGATCCGGGCTTCCTCGGGATCGTCGCGGTAGCCGCGGTCGTTCGGGTGCCGCCACAAAGGCTGCGCGGTTACCAAGGTGCCGGACTTATAGTGCCACTCCCAGTGCAGCCGGACCTTGTGGTCGTTGCCGTAGTTGGCCAGCAGGGACAGCGTGGGGACCGCCAGTGTAGGCAGCTCAACGGACTCATCCGCGGCCTGCACGGGTGTGGATTGCCGCAACTTCGGGTAGAACGACGTCAGGAAGCGGCTCTCATCCTCAGCAGGAATCTGAAGGGTTTGGCCATCGGTAACGAACTCCAGGAGCTCATCGCTGACATCGCCCTCGATCGGGGCCAGGGTGATCAGGTTATTCTGCTGCGGCACGCCCGGCAGGGTGGCGCCCGAATGCGTGAAGAAAATCCCGTTGGCTGGCTTGCCCAGAAAGCCCACAGTTCCGGCGTCAACAGGCTCCCCAGCAACGGTCACTGACGGCGCGAGCTGCAGGCCGCCGTCGTGCGTGTCCTGTTCTGTGCCGCTGCGGCCCGCGTCCAAGCGCGCCAAACTCAGGCCGACGACGGCGGGTTGGGTCTCGACGCGGACGGGCTCGCTCCCAGCCGAGTGGATGAGTGGGATGCCGGCTTTGGCGGCGTCGGAAAGGAGGGTCCACAGGTTCTTGGCAGCGAAGTCGTTCAGGCTCAGCCACATGGCGCCCGACGGTTGCTGGCGGCCGTTGCTGGAACCGTGGGCCGCGAGGAAAGTCTGCAGCCATTCGACGTGGATCTCGTTGAATTCGCGCCGGAAACTGATGTAGCTGAGGTTGTTCCAGGAGACGTCGCCGCGGATCCATTTGCCTTTCGCGCCCATCATGACGGGGCGGGCCTTGAGCTGGCGGACGCTGCGCATGGGGTCGCGCCGGCCTGTGTAGGAGAAGTGCGCGGCGGGCTCTTCCACCTCGAACTGGAGCGCGAGCTGAATGCCTGCCGCGCTCGGAGCAGTGCCTGGCTTCGTGATCAGCCTGTTGAGGGCTTGTTCCCAAGCCGGACGGGCGGTGCCGCCCTGCTGGCCCGAGCCCAGACGCGATGTCTGGATGCCGGGTGCCTGGGAAAGGAGCTGCGCGCGGATGGTGGGGTGATCCTCGGCAGTGAAGAGCAACGCGGCGACGTGCTTGCAATCCTTCCGGACCGGGCAGCTGCAGATACCCACAGTGCAGGTCCAGCCGCTGGGTTTGCGAACCAGTTTTGCCGATGTCGAATAGGGCTGTGGGCCGTTTCCGCGGACCTTGCCGAGGAGGAGCCCCGTAGCCGCGTCGAAAGAAATCCCGCTCACTCGGCTGCCCATGGCATACGCCAATCCGGCCGCCAGTGAGCGGTCGTTGATGGCAGGAGTCTGAATGGCCAGTTCCCAGGTTTCGTCTGTGTGGGACGGCATGCGTCGGGCTACTTTCGGCAGGAGGTTATCTGCTCAATCTTAGTCAGCAGAAAACAGCTCCCAAACTTCGCCCTCCGTTAACCTCAACCTCGATTGCGGCGCAGCTCCCACGCGTACGTTGAAAGAGTCCGGAGCACCATCAGCTTTCAGCAGTGAGGATTCCCCATGACTACCAACGAGTACCCCGTCGTCCTGAACAAGACCAGCTTCGAAGCAGGCAATGCGGATGTTGTGGATTCCAACGTCAACGTCGTGAACGAGATGTACCAGGAACTCCTGAACAGCGACGAAATCGCCACCGCTGCGCTCAACAGCTACTTCGTGGACTTCTACCTGACCCAGGCACTGGCCGGCGGTTTCGCCCAGTACGTCTTCACCGCACCGGAACGCGAAGAAGTGGACGGGTACGTCCGGGCAGGACTTTCGGAAATGGGCGCGGTCCGCCACCTGGATTTGTTCAACCGGACCGCGGCCGCCTTCGATGCACTGACCGAGGACGAAGCTGAGGCCTACCTCGACGGCGAACTGGACGAATCCGAAGCCCCGGTTCCCGCTGTTGCGCTCCTTGATGAACTGGACGGCGAGTTCGAAGCCCTCCTCGAAGAGGAGGACATCATCGACCTCAACGCCACCTACCTCCGTGACCAGTCCGAACTGCTGGTCCTCTCTGAAGAGGACATCGAGGCACACATCGCCGAGCGGGTCGCGCAGGTTCCTGACCTTGCCGAGCGCCAGGCCGAAGCCGAGGAAGAAGCCCTCGCCAACGCCCCCGAGTTCGAGATCATCATCCGCGAGCTGTGCGACGTGGCTGGCTACGCCCTGGAAAAGATCACCATGGGCGACCCCAACTACCAGCACGACGGCGTCACCACCCTCGCCTGGCACTTCTCCACCGACCACGGCGACTACATCATGGTGGAGGACGACGACGAGGCCTTCATGATCCACCCCGAGACGAAGGAAATCATCGCGGCCGTGGAGTTCGAGGAGTCCGACGAGTTCGCTGACGCATAGCCCGCTGGCCGGCTGGGTTTTGGGTTAGCTGGAGGGCCTTCGTTTCAGTTGGATGAAGCCCCAGATGATCGTCGCTTGCCAGAAGGCGAGTAAGCCGACCCAGATCCAGTCGAGGCCACCGTTCGTGGCGTTCATTACCATCGCAGTGAAACCCAGGGCCCAGGCCACTTCCTGCACGACGAGGAACGCCGGGCTGGGCGGATTCTTGGTGCCGTTTTGTGCCATCTTCCCTCCCCAATGAGTAGCCTGCAGTCTAACGGACCCCGAATTCGCTGGAACGGTGCGAGATCGCGGGTAGGCTCCGGCGATCTCGCACGATTCCCCGGGTTTCGGCGCACCAAACTCAGTAACCGGAGGCCGCGGCGCCCTTGACCATCTCACCCGTAGGGCTGACCAGGTACCAGACACTGCCAACACCTTGGCCGGTCACATCACCGGGAGCCTTGTCCTTGGCATAGTAGTAGAGCGGCATGCCGTTGAGGGTTACCTGTTTCTTGCCGTCCGGCGAGTTGATGGTTCCCACCTTGCCCGTGACGCCTTCAACGGCGGGCGCGTCCGACGTCGTGGTGAAGATCGGCCACGCAGTAAGGCAAGCGTCGACGCAGGCGCTCTTACCTGAGTCCTTAACGTCCTTGGTGAAGAAGTAGAGGCTCATCCCTTTGCTGTCCACCACGATCTGGCCGGCACTGGACGAGGCGGTTTTCATCTCCGCAGCCGCGGAGGTGGCCATGGAGGAGGCGGACGCTGATCCCGAGGAGGCGGACGACGGCGCTGTGGACGAAGCAGGCGGGGGAGCGGACGACGTGGTGGTTCCTGGACTTCCGCCACACCCCGTCAGTGCAGCGCTCAACAGCAACGCTCCGATTCCAAGGCTGAGTCGTGTTGTCATCTCTAGCTCCTTTGCTCGGCCGGCCGGGATGAGTCGGCGCTAACCCCTACGACGCGGATGGGGGAAGAATGGTTCACGGGACTGAACCATTTCTGCGCGGCAGGCGTCGTATGAGCGAAGGGGCAACCGGGAAGGGGTGGATATGCCGCTGGATGAGGACGTGGTGGCTGCGATCTATCGCGACCATGGCACGGCCCTGAAGCGCTTTGTGCTCAGCTGCACCCCGGACGCCCACCAAGCTGACGATGTTGTGCAGGAGACCATCCTGAAGGTGTGGCAGCATGCTCCACAAATCACGGGCAGCCTCCGCAGTTACCTCTTCCGCACGGCACGCAACGTGATCATCGACAATTATCGGAAGGCGCAGCGCCGTCCTGCCGAAACCGGAGAGCACGACCTTCCCGACCATGCCGCCACCGAACGCGTCGATGAGCTGCTGAACCGGGTCCTCATGGAGGAGGCCCTGCTCCGGCTCAGCCACGAACACCGCGAGGTCCTGGTGGCCTTGCACTACCAGCGGTTCACCGTCAGCGAGGCAGCACTGCAGCTGAACATCCCGGCGGGAACCGTAAAATCCCGGGCTTTCTATGCTGTGAAAGCCCTCCGAACAATCCTTGACGAAATGGGGGTGGAACGATGAACGGCAACTCCGTCCACCAATTGCTGGGCGCCTATCTTTTGGGCGGGCTCGACCCCGTGGAGGAGGCCGCCTTCCGGGACCACCTCGCCCATTGTGCCGACTGCCGTCACGAACTGGAGGAACTGGAAAGCCTCCCCGCCTTGCTCGACGCCGTCCCCGCGGCTGACGCTGTCGCCCTCACCGCGGCGGGGGGTGCCGGCGCCCTCGCGCCGCTGGAACCACTGCCCGAAGCGCTTCCGGAAAAGGTGCTGGTCGATTTGTCGGTCCGCAGGCGGAAATCACGACGCCGGTGGGCGGCTCTGGTGGGTGCAGTCGCCGCTGCTTGCCTGGCAGTTGGGTTCCTTGCCGGGCCGCTGCTGAACCAGGCACCGAAGCCTGATGCGAGCTACTCGGTCCAGTCGGACAGCGGATTACAGCTGACGGTGGGCATGGTGAAGAAAACTTGGGGCACCGAGCTAGAGGTGGAGGGCCGGAGCATGCCCCTCCAAGGGACGTTGTATTTGTGGGTGAAGGGCAGGGACGGGGCCGAGGAACGAACCTGTGGCTGGACAGCGACACCAAGCGGCCGGATCAAGATCACCGGCGCAACCCCGGTGCAGTTGGCGGGCATTGCCGGTGTTGAGTTGCGCGACGATACCGAGAAGACCGTGGCATCGATTTCGGTGCCTTAGGCCTCAGCGCTCCGGGGCGCCCTGTGATCGGAGTTCTGCCACGAGGGCAGGATCCTCGCAGGCCTTGGCGAACGCCTCGATGCGTCGCTCGATTTCCCGGCCAAGCAGCCAGCTGCCGATCCGCTCTGCCACTGGCTTCAGCAACGCCGGGCGGCATGAAAAGGTGTACTTCCAGACTGCCCGGGTTCCGCCGTGGTCCGCTGTGAACCGCCAACCGCCACCAAAGTTCTCAAAGAACCAAGGCCCGGAAACCATTGTCATGCCCACGTTGCGCGGTGGCGTGTACGAGACGTATTCGCTGACCATTTTCAGGCCCATGCGTGACACAGTCCTGGTGCGCACACCCTTGCCGGCCGTCGTGGCGCCGTCCAGGAAGCCTTGCGCCGAGATGAACGGGTCCCACTTGAGACGGAAGGCGCCAGTGGTTTGGGAGAGCGCGAAAGCTGTTTCGGGATCCAAGCGGATGAGGCGCTCGGCGCGGACCTGCGGCATCTCAGTTCCCCTGCCCCGCGCCGACCACAAGGAACACCATGAAGACCACACCAAAGATGTTGACCGCCATGATCGCAAGCCCGATGATGCCGGTAATGCGGCCCGCGTTCATTCGCCCGGCCCGGAACACAGCGATCAGCCCACAGACCACGGCCACGATGGCGAGCAGGACAGCGACACCAGCCAGCACCAACGCGCCGAACCACCAGGCATCGTTGCCCTGGTTGTAGCGGCTCACCGCCGAAGCGACGGCTGCTATACCCAGGGGGATGCTGACTACCGCCGCAATGGGTGAAAGGACTGCGGAGATGATGCTGGTGATGCCGGCACCCAGGCCACGATTACCGGACCGTTGGGGTTGCTGGTAGTAATCGACCGGTGGCTGGTAGCTCATGGTTCCCCCAATAAGTCTGGCTAGATCTTGCGGTATGTAAGGTCGAAAATCATGCGGCCGGCCTCATGGGCTTTGTTCTCGAAGCTCGTCCGGATGCGGCCCTCGAAGCGCGGAGCCCAGCCGCCCTCCTGGTCCACGCCTTCGTTCGGGCCCGTATGCTCCGTGCTGACCGGGGCGCGGCCCTCCCGTACCGGAGCGCCACCCACAACGGACTCGACGCCGGATTGCCAGACTTGCGTCAGCGGGCTTTCCTCGCCACTGCGCTCGCCGTCATGCATGTTCTCAAACTCCTTGGAATCGGCCAGGACTTCCCGGACGTGCACGGCATAGTTGGACCAGTCCGTGGCGATGCGCCAGTAGCCACCCTTTTCCAGGGCCTTGGCCGCGACGGCCGCGAACGCCGGCTGGATCAGGCGGCGCTTGTGGTGCCGTGCCTTATGCCAGGGATCCGGGAAGAACACCCAGAGTTCGCTGACCGACCCGGGTGGAAGCATGGACTCGAGAACCTCGGGAGCGTTGGCTTCCACCACGCGTACGTTGGTCAGCCCGCGGCTGTTGATCTTGATGATGGTGTTGGCCAGCCCGGGCGTGTAGACCTCGACGGCAAGGAAGTCCTTGTCCGGGTTCTGCTCGGCTGCGTGGACCACGGCATCGCCCAACCCGGAACCGATCTCGACGATCAGTGGAGCCTTGCGACCAAACACGGCCTCGGCGTCGAACGTGTAATCCGGGTGGACCGAGGTGTTGGCGACGTGGCGGGGCACTTGGATGGCCCAGCGCTCGGCGTGCTCTTCCCAAGCGGCCTGCCTGCGGCCCTGCAAGCGGGTGCCCCGGCGCACAAAGCTGACCGGGCGGCCGCCGTATGTGCCGAACGAAGCCTGGGTGCCGGGCGTGACTGGTCGCGGGGAATCTGGGGTTTCACTCATCCCTTCCAGAATACTTTGGTTCGGATGCGAGGATTCTCTGCGTTCCGGATCAGACCACCAGCGCCGCTCCGCCGTTTTGCCATGGGGAGTTGTGCCCCTGTGGGTAGAGTTGCCTGATGCTGGAGATCCGCCCGAACTGTGAATGCTGCGTTGCGTCTCATAGTTGTCCAGGGCAATGAATACAAGCGAGGAGACGCTGGAGCGGGTTCTAGGATCCCTGGTGGCGGCAACGAAAGGGCGCACCCCTTTTACGCTCGGTTTCCTGGGCACCACGGGAGCGGATGGAGGACCACGGGTCCGTGCGGTCATCGTCCGGGAGGTGGACCGCGCCGCTGGCCGGCTCATGGTGGCCACCAATTCCCTGTCCCGTAAGGTCGCCGAGATTGACCACCAGCCACGGGTGGCACTGACCTTATACGACGACGACCGCGGGGTTCAGCTGCGCATCAGAGGTGACGCGGCGGTGGTCGAAGATGAGAAGGAACGACGCCGGGCCTGGGAGCGGTTCAGCCCGAGCAGCCGTCACCTTTATGCGTCCCGCCTGGTTCCGGGAACTCCCCTCCCGGATCGGCCTGCTGATGGCCCCGATGATGGTGAGACGGCAATGGAGCGTTTCGCTTGGATCAGGATCGACATGACGGATCTGGACTGGTTGGACCTCTCGGGCGACCCCCACATCCGCTGGCAGTTCACCCGCGACGACGGCGGCTGGCACGGACTGGAAGTTGTCCCCTGAGATCGGGTCACATCACGGGCAATGGCTGCCAGCTGAAGTCCAGTAAGCACCGGCTGACAGAATAGGACGTGTGACCTCCTCCCAGAAGCCCGGCTACCCCAAGGATCAAGTCCCGCCGTCAATCGCGGTGGACGCCGAAACCAACGAAGAACCACCCGCGGATCCCACGCAGCTGCGCGGCAAGAGGGGTCTGGTTTACCTGGCCGTCTGCCTGGTTCTCATTGGCTTGAACCTCCGGACGGTCTTCTCGAGTTTCTCCGCGGTGCTTCCGGAAATAACGTCCGACGTCGGCCTGCCGGGCTGGGCGCTGGTTGTCCTCACCACCGTGCCGGTCACCTTGTTGGGCGTCTTCGCGCCTCTGGCTCCCATCCTTGCCCGCAGGTTCGGGGCGGAGCGGGTGCTGCTCGGGGCAATGGCTGTCCTCACCGCGGGGTTGCTCCTGCGTCCGGCCGACATAGGAAGCGCGGGCCATCTCCCTACGCTCTTGATCGGAACGGCGGCGTGCGGTGCCGCCATCGCGTTGTGCAACGTGCTTCTTCCCGGCGTAGTGAAGCGGGACTTCCCGCACCGACTGGGCCTGATGGGTGGGCTCTACACAACGGCCATCTGCGCGTCCGCCGCACTTGGTGCCGGCTTCACGTATCCGGTGTTTGCGGCTACCGGGCAGTGGACGTCGGCACTGTGGTTCTGGGCGGTTCCAGCCGCCGTCGTGCTTTTGCTTTTCCTGCCGTTGGCAATCCGCCAGCCCACGGTAAAACACCAGGCCGTTCGCAGTGGCGCGAACGTTTGGCGTTCAGCGGTGGCATGGCAGGTCACCCTGTTCATGGTGCTGCAGGCCATGATGTCCTTCAGCGTGTTCGCCTGGATGGCGCCGATTCTGCGTGAGCGGGGAGTCGACGGCGGAACGGCCGGACTGATCGTGTCGGTGTCAATCGTGCTCCAGATGCTTGGCTCGCTGTTTGCCCCGGCCCTGGCTACACGCTTCAAGGACCAACGGATCATCAACACGGTGGTGGCGCTCATGACGGGTGGCGGGTTTGCGTTGACGATCTTTGGCCCGACGGAACTCATCTGGGTCTGGACCGGGCTCAACGGCCTGGGTCAAGGCTCCCTCACTGCCGTAGCACTGACCATGATCATGGTCCGCACCCGGGACGCCCACACGGCATCGAATCTGTCCGGGATGATGCAGGGCGTGGGCTACGGAGTAGGTTCTGTTGGCACCTTGATGGTGGGCCAGCTTCACCAGGCCACGGGCGGCTTTGCTGCAGCGGGGATCCTTTTCCTGGTGATCGGGGCACTCGCCGCCTTCTTCGGCTACCGCGCTGGCCGCGACCGCTTCGTTTAATGTTGTGAGGCCCGCTCTGCGTCCCAAAACCTCGGGTAAGCGTGCAGAGCGGGCCTCGCAACGAAAGAGAACTCAGACGGTGAGGTCCTTGCCCTTCGTTTCCGGAATCGAGAAGGCGAACACGATGCCCACCAGCAAGAGGATCACCGCGTAGACATTGAACAGGTAGCCCTGCCCGATGCTGCCGAGCCAGGTCTGCAGGTATGGAGCCGTGCCACCGAAGGCGGCCACGCAGATGGAGTACGGGACGCCGACGCCGATGGTGCGGATGTGCGTCGGGAACAGCTCCGCGTAGACAGCAGGAACAATGGCTGCGCTGCCTGCGATGAAGAACAACATCACGGACATGGACACTGCCAACTGCCATGGTGAATCCTTCAGCAGCCACGTCATGGGGAAGTGCAGCAGTGCGGCGCCTGCGGACGAAGCGATGATGACGGGCTTGCGGCCGATCCGGTCGGACAGTTTGCCCCAGAACGGCAGGGCTGCGATGAAGACAACATTTGCGATCACACCCGCCCACAGGGCCGCACCGCGGTCCATCTTCAGGGAAGTCGCCGCATAGCTCGGAGCCACAACGCCCCAGATGTAGTACACAACGGTCAGGCCAACGGTGAGGCCGATAACCTGCAGCGCCTGCTTGCGATACTTGACGATCTGCGGCCAGACCGGCAGTCGCTTCTCTTTGGGGGCCTCGGCTTCGAACGCTTCGGTTTCCTTCATCTTGGCCCGCATAACCAGGGCGTAGACACCCAGCGCACCACCAACGAGGAACGGGATCCGCCAGCCCCACGCACTCATCTCTTCCTTGCTCAGGACAGCGGTGAGGATAGCGCCCAGCAACGTTCCCGCGAGGATTCCGGCCGTGCCGGAGGTGTAGATGAGGGTGGCCCAGAAGCCGCGCTTTTCCTTTGGAGCCATTTCAGACAAATACGTTTGCGACGACGGCAACTCACCACCGTGCGCCAGGCCTTGGATGAGGCGGGCCACCAGGAGCATCACCGAAGCGAACGCGCCCACAGCTGCGAACGTCGGTGCGATACCGATCATGAGGCTGCCCACGGCTCCCAATGCCACCGCGAAAGTCATGGAGGTTTTACGGCCAATGCGGTCGCCGATCCAGCCGAAAACGAAACCGCCGAACGGCCGGGCAACGAACCCGACTGCGAAGATCGCCAAGGTGGATAGAACGGCTGACGTGGGGTCCGCCTGGCTGAACAAAGCGCTCGCAATGAAGGGCGAGAATGTGGCGTAGATGGCCCAGTCGTACCATTCGACGGCGTTGCCAATGCCCGTTCCGACGAGCGTTCGCACATGGGACTTGTGGACTTTGACCTCGGGGGTCGTTCCTACGGTAGCGGTCATGTCATTCTCCAAGTGGGGGAGGGGCTGGGAGTCAGTTGCCGGCGAGGGCAGCGATGCGGGACACGGCGAGTTCGGCGTACAGCGCGGCACCGTCGGTGAGGACGCCGTCGTCGAACATTGCGTAAGGCGAGTGGTTGAACGGCGACGTCGTGTGGTCGGCGCCGGGGGCAACGGCGCTCAGTCCCACGAACGTTCCGGGAACTTCGGCGAGAACCCGGGAGAAATCTTCGGAGCCGCTGAGCGGTGTGGCCATCCGGGTGTGGCGTGAGTCGCCGAACATTCCGGCGATGACCTTCTCCGCAGTGGTGGTTTCGTGCTCGTTGTTGATGGTGAGGGGGTATTCCTCCTGGTAGTGCACGTCCACCTCCAAGCCGTGGGCTACGGCGATGCCCTGGAGCAGCCGGGGTACCACTTCCATCATCTTCTGCCGGGACGCTTCGGAGAAGGTCCTGATGGTTGCTTCGATGCGGGCAGTCTCGGGGATGACGTTGCGCTTGGTACCGGCGTGCAGGACACCGACAGTCAGGACGACGGGATCGAACATGTTGAACTGGCGCGTGACCATGACCTGCAGGGCGGTGACCATTTCCGCTGCGGCGGTCACGGGGTCCTTCGCCGAGTGCGGGGCCGAACCGTGGCCACCCGCGCCCAGCACCGTGACCACGAGGCCGTCGGAGGAGCTCAGCATGACGCCGGGCTTGGTGACGAACTGGCCGTGGGGTTCAAGGGAGGAGAAGACGTGCATTCCGTAGGCGGTGTCCGCACGACGGCCGGCTGCGTCCAGGACCCCCTCCTTCAGCATGTAGCTTGCACCGTCGTAGCCCTCCTCGCCGGGCTGGAACATGAGGATGACATCTCCAGCCAGCTGGTCGCGACGCTCCGCGAGGATTGTTGCCGCGCCGGCAAGCATGGAGGTGTGGAGATCGTGGCCGCAGGCGTGCATGGCGCCGTCCACCCGGGACGTGAAATCCACGCCGGTGCGTTCCTGCACGGGGAGCCCGTCCATGTCAGCCCGAAGCAGAACTACGGGTTTCTCGGCCGAGGCGTGGGCGGCGCCGCCGCGCAGAACCGCGGTGACCGACGTCGTTTCCTTGCCGAGCGTAATCTCGTAGGGGAGTCCGTCCAGCGCCTTGAGCACCTTTTCCTGGGTGCGGGGAAGATGCAGGCCGATCTCAGGTTCGCGGTGGAGGTCATGGCGGAGTCGGACGATGTCGTCCTGCATTTCCTTGGCGTCGGCCACGATGGTCATTTGTGCTCCTGTGTGCTTGGGGGCGGGTTCCTTAAGCCATTGTGTGGTGACGTGGTTCACATGCTTCTAAACATCTGAAAATATGCACCGAATCGCACCGAATTGCAGGAATCATGCACTGGTTCTGGATAATGGACTCATGGAACTCAGCGAGGAAGACCTGCGCCTGGTCAACGCACTCCAGATTTCGCCCCGGATCAGCTGGTCCGACGCCGGTCAGGTACTCGGCGTCCACGGGACCACGCTGGCTGCCCGATGGGAGCGCCTACGGGCGGCGGGTGCAGCCTGGACCACGGCCCACCTCATGGGTGATCCGAAGGACATGTGCCTGGCCATGGTGGACATCGACTGCGAAATGCACCTCAGGCCCAACGTCACGGCCGCCGTTGCCCAGCTCCCCGAAGTGATCACCGTGGAAGAGGCGGCCAGCAACCGCGACCTCACTCTCACCGTCATCACCCAGGACCTGGAACAGTTCAGCACCCTGTTGCTGCCCAAGCTGAAGGAAATCCAGGGGCTCACCAAATACCAAACGGCCCTCTGCACCCGGATCCACACCAGCGGTTACGCCTGGCGGCTCAACGTCTTGACCAAGGCGGAGCAACAGGCTCTGCGGAGTCTCGCGGGGCCCGAGTCGGCCAACCCCTCAGCGCAGGACGCGATCGTGGTCCCGCTCCCGGAAAGCCACCTGGCCCTCATCCCGTTCCTCGCCCGTGACGGACGCGCTACCGCTGCGGAAATTGCCCGCGCCTTGGGTCGGAATCCAGCCACCGTCCAGCGACAACTCGGGCGTGTGCTGGCCAGCCGGATGCTGTCCTTCCGCTGCGAAATTGCCCAGCAGTTCTCCGGCTTCCCTGTCACAGTTCAATGGTTCGCGAACGTTCCAGCGGGAGAACACGAAGCCGCCGCCACGGAACTCCGGGCCATCAGGAACACCCGCTTTTCGGCATCCACCACGGGACGCACCAACTTCACCATGATCATGTGGCTGCGTTCATTGGCCGATGTCATGGAGTTGGAGCTCATCATCCAACAGCGCATTCCGGGCATTGAACTGGTGGAAAGCGTGGTCATGCTGAACACGGCAAAGCGCGTCGGCTGGATGCTCAACCCCGACTCCACTGCCACCGGGCAAGTGGTTCCGGCGTATGGGGAGCTGCTTCCGGACGGCGTTTAGCTGTGACTTTCGGCGATAAATGGCGGTCTTTTGCAGCGCTGTTTGGCGTGCACGCACAGCCTTGGAACTTCAAGCTGCGCTCATAACTACATGCTGCCATACCAACCCGCCACAACTATCAAGGCAGCTGCATGCTTGAGGATGCTCAACCGGGCGTTCAATAAGCGAATGAATCAGATGTTCTCTCGGGTGAGGTCGATTTCGAGGCCGCAAGAAAATCGGTTCCAGTAATGGACTTCGTCCTCCTCGTTGCCGCCGTGGACGTCCGCGATGAGGAGATCACCGCCGAGCAGATCTTGAACGATGAGAGCTGTGGGTCCGCACTGGCCGTGTGCCGGGTTGTCAGGGTTCCACTCCGCAAGGCCCTTTGCGTCGAGGCAGGTCGTATCTGCGCCCCAAGATAGGCGGAATGCTCGCTCAAGCTCGAGCAACGTATGAGTCATGGCGCCAGAGTACCAAGGGCCTGCTGAACGATAAGGCATCTCTCAGCGGGTGCCGAGCGAGCACACCCTGCTGCCAACGGTTCGGTCCAGTCCGCGGTCCGGCAATCTGGTCCCGCAGTCAGTCTCGACCCTCCGCGCCGCTGTACTTGCCCAGCTTCGGAACTGTCTCCCAGGTTCCGGGGGTGGAGTGTCCTGCGCCAAAGATCGCATCTTCAGAGAAGCTGGAATTAGGAAAATCCTGGATGGTCACCGTTCCCTCGGACCGTAGATCCACGATGGCCGAGGATAAGTCGGTCTTCCTCAGGGGATCGCTTTCAGACGGGGAGAACTTCCATATCCCCACCACTTGTTCACGATCGGTGCGTGAGGAATCGGAGCCGAGCACGATGTCGTGGAGGAAGAGGCGGCGAACACGAGGACCAACGCGGATATGCGCAGAATGTTCCGTCGTTTCATCGCCGGGCGTTCCGTTCTGTTGTTGTAGCCCGCTTATGCAGTGCACCAGGTAATCAGGATTTGACGCGCCAAAGGCGGATCAGGCGAAGGGTTATGCTAATCGTTAGATTAACTATGTGGTGAAGGGGGTCGGAGTGGGGATTGTCTTTGATGAGGGTGCGGCCGATGCTCTGATCAGTGCCGCCGAGGCCGCGGAGGAGATCCTGCGGTCCGAGGGCTGGTTCCTGGGCGGTGCTATTGACCAGGCGATGCAGGACTTCAAAGGCGGTTACGCGCAGCTGTTCATCGAAGCCTGCGCCACGAGAGCTGATGACCGCGGCGCACTGGCCGGTGTCCTCGCCGGGCTCGCCGAAGACGTCCGCGGCGCGAAAGTCCGGGCAAGAGAAGAAAAAGCCCGGGAAAAACATCTCACCGCTTGGCGGCTACGTGCCGATGCCCGTCAAGAGGACCTGGCCTCTCTGGACCCGGCACGGCAGTCCGCGGCCATGCTGGAGATGGCGCACGATCCCAGGCCCGAGGAAACCCCCGTCCCGGCACCGAGCATCACCGCGGTGTTCTCTCCGAGGGACAGGAACCGGTACGCCGGCGGATCCGGGAACGGAACAAGCTCAGCGGACCCCGCAGCGTTGCGGGGATTCGCAGCCCAGTCCCGTGCCTCCTCGAACATCCTCAACAATGAACTCGGCCACGTGCGGAACGCGTGGGCCGTATTCGCCGCAGCGTGTTCCTGGGTGAACCACGGCGCGGTGACTTTCGTGGCCGGCTTCGAGCGGCTGCTGGCCGAGAACACCGCCGACTCTGACTGGATCGAGCAGATAGCGGGCGCGTTCGAATCAGCTGGCAGCGGCACCGTGACCGAGACCGTGCTTAACAGCGCCCTCATCCGGTACGCACCGCCGGGGCGAATCGGGTTGAATGACATCGGTGCCCTGAACAACGCACAGCTGAAAGCCTGGCTCGCCACCCCAGCGAACAAAGACCGGCTCCAAGGGCTCCTGCAGCAACCAGGACTGGACCCCGCGGTAATAGCGACTTGGTGGGCTGGGCTCGGCCACACCATCGCCAAAGACGGCTCTCTTGAACCCGGCGCAAGCCAGAAGCTTCTGATCGAGACCTTCCCCGGAATAATCGGGAACCTGAACGGAATCACGGCCACCGCCCGGAACGAAGCCAACCGGATACGCCTCGTCACTGAGCAGGAACGCATCAAGGCCGAGCTCGCCAGGACGCCTCAATTTCTGCCCGTCAGTCAAGGCCTGTCCATCACCAACCCGGCGTGGACACGGCTGCAAACGCAGCAGAAGGCCCTTGATGGCATCACCGACGCTGTAAGGAACGCGGGCGGCGTCAACGCTGTCCTACTCGGCTTTGACCTCACCAACGGTTCCCCGAAGGCACAGGTCTCTGTGGGTAACCCCGACACGGCTGACAACGTTACCTACGCCGTGTCCGGCATGCTCATCACCCCTCAAAGCGGCTTTAACGACTGGGCAACAAACGCCGCCAACCTCCAGGAGCGACAAGGGCGACACGACCCGAGGAAATCGTTCGCTGTGGTGGCGTGGATCAACTACGAACCACCAACAGTCCCGACCGTGAACAGCGGCGATGCCGCCCATGCCGGTGCGGACCGATTCGTCGCAGACCTGCAAGGGTTCAACGCCGTCAGAGACAGTCTGGGCAACAGAACCCCCGAGACCTTGAACGTGCTGGCCCATTCCTACGGCACCACCGTGACCTCCAACGCCCTCGCGTCCGCGCACTTGAACGTCGCCTCCTTCACGATGCTCGGTTCCGCCGGCATCGAAAAGGACATCCGGAACACCTCGGACCTCCACGTCCCCGCCGGACAGGTCTACGCCACCGAAGCCGCAGGTGACGGGCTGGCTGACCTGGGCCGCTTCCAACGCCAGGACCCGCGGATGGAATCCTTCGACGCCAAAGTGTTCTCATCAGAAACGGCCATCATCGACGGAACCGAATACCACGGCACCACCGAACACAACACACTGGTACACGGAACAGACAACAGCGGCTACGGCTACCTCGACAAAGACACCACCGCCCTCTATGAAGCGGCCCTCACCACCACCGGCAACGGCGACCGTATCCTGCCAGGCGCACGACCCGTAACGCCTCCGGCCGGATTTGCCGGCCGATAAACAACCCAGGAAGAGTGAACCCCATGCCCCACGAACCAAAAAACCGGCACAAGACCGGCCGTATCCTCGCCGCAGTGGTCTTCACGGCCATCGCGCTAAGCGCCTGCACCCCCACCACCACGGAGAACCCCATGACCGGCTCAAACAACCCCAGCGACCCCGCAACCGTCAAAGCCCAAGTCGAAGAACTCAAACAAGCCCTCACCGACCTCCACGCCTTCAAAACCGAAACCCAACAAACCATCGGAACCCAGAAATGGGAAGACAAAAACCTCCGGAACAGTTCGTGCACCACCGATGACGGCAAAGACGGGGTGAATTACCGCATCCTGAGTCAAACCCTCGATCCCGTGGATCTGGAAGCGTCCGTAGAAGTTGTCAAGAAGTTTTGGGAATCCAGGGGCTTCACCACCCGAGTCGAAACCAACCCCAAGGACCCGGGTCTCATCGACCTCTACGCCAATCAGAACGGCGGACACTTGGTGTCCTTCACCGCGAACGTACGGGGCTCCAGTTTGGGGATGGACACCGTCTGCGTCGCAGGAGACCAACACGCCATCTACAAAGAGCTCGATAGGCAGGAAGCAAGCGCCGCGCCCACTGAGACTGGAAAGTAGAACCTCCGACAGCGCGCGTTCCCTCTGTGCTGAATCGGTGCAGGCTGACGGCGATTGCTCTCTCGGCCAGCGCCCTCCTGCTGCTGACAGCCGGATGGGCCTCCATATCCACCTTCTCGTGAGTCCACAGATCCGAGAGTGATGCGACGTCCACCCCTTCTCTCGGGCGTATAAGCGTTTAGCCCGCTGGCTTCGTTGTCAGCCGCGTCCCTGGCCCAGTTTGGTGGCCTTGAGGACGGCGTCCGAGGTGGTTCCGGCTTCGCCGTTGGGCCCGGACACTGCGCGCTTCCTTTCGTCCACCACCTCTAGCTGCCAGTTGTCGCTGTTGTTCATGCCGAGCTCAGCGGCCAGTTGCTCCGGGGTGAAGAACATGCCGGAATCGTGGTGATGGCTCCACTCCGGCAGCCCCTGCGGGTGGTGCCCCACGATCAACAGCGTTCCGCCGGGCGCCACAGCAGCTGCGGCCTTTACAGCGGAGTCCTGCCACGGCAACAAGGGGGAATGCAGGAAATGGGCTGACACCAGATCGAATTCGGGCTGCGGCGCCCACTCCGTGAGGTCCTGTTGCTGCCAGATGATCCGGTCCGCGTACTCGGTTTCCGCAGCGTGGGCTGCTGCCCGTTCAAGCGCGACGGCGGACACGTCCAGTGCCGTAATGGTCCAGCCTTGCGCTGCCAACCAGATCGCGTCCCCGCCCTCTCCGGAGCCCAGATCCAAGGCCTTGCCCGGCTGCAAATCCGTGACCTCGGCAACCAACTGCGGGTTGGGGTTCCCGCTCCAGATTTTCGCCCGCTCCCGGTACATGCCGTCCCACATGTCCACGGCATTGTCAGCGTCTTCGTGGAGGTTGAGCCCGGTCTGTTGGGCACCATCATGGGTGTGGTCGCCGTGCTGGTGGGTGCCGGCGTCGTGCAGGTTTTCAGTCATGGGACAAGCGTGCCGTGCGCGACGCGCTCAAGGCAACGGCTGTTGCCGTTTCGGCAAAAGCGACTAAAGCCCGCCCGCCGGGTGGCCGGGCCCGCGGTCACCGCCGGCCGGTGCCTTGAGCCACGCCAGAGCGGCAACGACGACGGCGGCCGTGCCCGTCTGGAGGGTCGGGTCGATGACGGGGGCGAACCGGGGCGAATGGTTCGCTGGGATGTCCTGTGAGACGGTGCCGGCGGCCGCAGCCTTCGCGTACTGTTGCGGGTCGGTTCCACCGATACCCCAGTACGTGTACGGAACCCCCAAGGCGTTGGGAATGTCGCTGAAGTCCTCACTTGCCGATTGTCGGTCCAGGGTTATGGCCCGGTCTCCGAAATGGTCGGTGAAAGCGGCGGCAACCCTCGCTGTCACCTGAGGATCGTTTTTCGTTAGCGGGTAGTGGTCGTAGAGTTCGAATTCCGGCTCCTGGGGTGATCCGGCGGCTATGCACTCGCCGGTCACGATCCGTTTCACCGCCTCAAGGATCAGGTGGCGTATGCCGTCGTCGAAAGTGCGGATGTTCAGCTCAAGTACGGCCCGGTCCGAAATGATGTTGCTTTTCGAACCGACAGTCATTCGCCCAATGGTGAGAACGGCGAACTCCCCGGGCGGCACCTCACGGGAAACCACGGTTTGTAGCCGCAGCGCGATCGACGACGCCAGGATCACCGGATCCACCGCAAGCTGGGGCATGGATCCGTGGCTTCCCCGTCCAAACACGGTAATCCTCATGCTGTCGGCGCTGGACAGGACAGCGCCCGGGCGCGTGCCCAGGGTTCCGGAGGGGAATGCCAGAACGTGTTGAGCCAATGCGACGTCGGGCTGGGGGATTAGCCTGGCCAGGCCGTCGTCGATCATGGTGCGGGCGCCGTCGGCCAGTTCCTCCGCAGGCTGGAACAGTGCCAGGAAGGTCCCCTGCCAGGCGGGTCTTTTCGCGGCCAGCAACTTCGCCGCTCCCAGCAGGCAAGCGACATGGACATCATGGCCGCAGGCATGGGACACGGGGACTTCCGTTCCGGTGTCATCCGGAGCGGTGTCCTTGCTTGCGTAGTCCACCCCGGTTTCCTCGGCGACAGGCAGTGCATCCATGTCCGCGCGGACAAGCACTGTGGGCCCTTCACCGTTCCTCAGAATCCCGACAACGCCGGTTGTGCCGATGTTCTCGAGGACCTCGAAGCCAAAGCTCCGCAGCTCCTTGGCCGCGATCGAAGCTGTCCTGACCTCCTGGTTGCCAAGTTCCGGGTGCCGGTGGAAATCCATGTACAGGTCTTCCTGCCAGGCCCGGATGTCCCGCTGACCAGCCAAAACGACCGCGTTCGAATCGGCAGCGCTGCTGTTGGCACCCTGCAACGGTTCGAATGCTGGTGCGCTCATGGCTGTTCCTCCCTGATGACACTGCCCGAGAGCCTACTCCGGCAAGTGTCCGCCCGAACATTGGTGCCTGCAAGGCCCTGTCATCCGTCGGCGGGGGTCATCGCCTACTGCGCAAACCGGTCAGGTCGGTGCGTTCCAGCGCTGCGCCCCCGCGCCGGATGCGCCAAGTTCATCGGACGGGTTCTGCAGCGTGCACGACTTCAGGCTGAGGCAGCCACAGCCGATGCATCCGTCCAGATCGTTGCGCAGGTGTTGAAGGGCCGCGATCCGTTCGTCCAGTTCCTTCCGCCAGCGCAGCGACAGTTTGGCCCAGTCGTGCCTGGTGGGGGTGCGGCCCTCCGGCAGCGAATTCAACGCCTCAAGGATGTCCTTCAGGGGCAGACCGACCCGTTGGGACGTCTTGATGAACGCGACCCGTCGGAGCGTTTCGCGCCGGTACCGCCGCTGGTTTCCGGCGGTCCGCTCGGCGTGGATGAGCCCGTTGCGTTCATAAAAGTGCAGGGCCGACGCCGACACTCCGCTTCGTTCTGAAAGCTCGCCGATGCTGAGGGGCCGGTGCGTCTCAACAGGTGTCATGTGTTGCTCCGGAGAAAGGGTGTGGTGGATTGACCTCAACATTAGTTGAGGTTCTAGGGTAGCGTGCATGACCACTGACACCCCAACGGCCGGGATACTCGGCCGTCCATACCTGCTTGCCACCGTAGGGGCCTGCGCGCTCGTTTTCCTCAGCGCGTTCGAGTCCCTGGCGGTGACCACCATCATGCCGCTCGTGAGCCGCGACCTGGACGGAGCCGCCCTCTACGCGCTGGCCTTCGCCGGCCCGCTGGCTACCGGCGTGATGGGCATGGTGGGTGCCGGAAACTGGTCTGACAGGCGTGGTCCCGCAGCGCCGCTGTACTCCTCGGTGGCGCTCTTTGTCCTTGGCCTCCTTATTGCCGGGACCGCGGGGTCCATGGAGATCCTGGTGCTCGGCAGGTTGGTCCAGGGACTCGGTGGCGGCGCAATGACGGTGGCGCTGTACGTGTTGGTGGCGCGCGTTTACCCGCCTGCCCTGCACCCCAAAATCTTCGCGGCCTTCGCGGCGTCCTGGGTGGTGCCTTCCCTGGTGGGTCCCTTCGCTGCTGGTGTGGTCGCCCAGCTGAGCAGTTGGCACTGGGTGTTCCTCGGTGTCGTGGGCCTGGTGGTGCCGGCGTTGCTGATGGTGGTTCCCGCAGTGCGGGGAATGGACTCCGAACCCCCTGCGGATCCCGTTCCGTGGGCCTTCGGACGCATGGGATGGGCAGCCCTGGCGGCCGTCGCCGTCCTGGGACTCAACTTGTCCGCAGGGGTGCCGGGCGTCGGCGGGGTGATTGCCGCCGTCGCGCTTGTCCTTGCGTTGGTTGCCTTGCGACCTTTGGTGCCGCAGGGGACCCTCACGGCCCGCCGGGGATTGCCCAGTGTGATCCTGGTTCGTGGGCTGGCATCGGCCGCGTTCTTCGGCGCCGAGGTGTACCTGCCGTACCTGTTGACAGAGCGGTATGCGTTCACGCCCACGTTCGCGGGCCTCACGCTGACCGGTGCTGCGCTCGCATGGGCGGGGGCGTCGGCGATCCAAGGCCGGCTTGGTGGCCGCTTGGCTGACGATCTTGCCATCAAGATCGGCGCCTCGCTGGTCCTGGTCGCCATTCTTTCGACCCTGGCGACGGCGGCGTTCGCCCTTCCCGCAGCCGTGGCTATTGTGGGTTGGATCCTTGCCGGTGGCGGGATGGGGCTCATGTACCCGCGGCTCTCCGTCATGACGTTGGCCCTGTCCACGCCGGAGAACCAGGGCTTCAACAGCGCGGCCATGTCCATTTCCGACTCCTTGGGCGGGGCGCTTTCCCTTGCCGCCACCGGGCTGGTCTTCGCGGCCTTTACGACGACGAACTCGTTTGCGGGGGTCTTCGCGCTGACGGCGGTAATCGCCGTCGTCGGGGTTGTCATGGCCCCGCGGGTCGCCGCCCGCCCGGGCTCCTCCGACGCTCCGGGCGCCGCGGATCCCCAACCCGCCGACCCCCAAGCCGAACTCACGCGCCCCTGACGCGTTGTGAGGCCTACTCAGCAGGGTATTCCGCCCCGAAACCCTGTTGAGTGGGCCCCGCAACGCCGAGAGGGCGAGTTGCGAGGCCTGCTCTGCGTGCTTCGCGAGCCCGGAAGCGTGTAAAGGAGGCCTCGCAACGCACCCCTGACCTGCCCCGATGCGAGTCCCGCGCCCGGATGCTGCTAAGATGGGTTTTACTTGATGTGCGGTGACGCCCTGAAGCAGGTGGCCTGAAAGGCTACGCGGCGGGGCATTTTTCATGTGAGAGGCACATCCTGCGTCGATGAACGCGTTCTATTTGGTCCCGGCCACCGCTGTTGAAGCGAATCGGTAGACCACCTGACTTTTCCTCGGCGAACCCCTGGCCCAACCGGCGTCGGGGGCCGATGTCCGCAATTGGACACCGCCCGAAAGACATGAAGTTTATGACTACTTTTGCTGCCCTTGGCACGCCCAAGCCCATTGCTGAATCCCTGGCCGCAGATGGCATCGAAGAGGCATTCCCCATCCAGGTGAAGACCCTCCCGGACACCCTCGCAGGTCGCGACGTGCTGGGCCGTGGCCGCACCGGTTCCGGTAAGACCATCGCTTTCGCCATCCCGCTCGTGGCCCGCTTGGCCGAGCGCGAAGCAAAGCATTTCCGCAAGCCGGGCCGCCCCATGGGCCTGGTCCTTGCACCCACCCGTGAACTGGCAACCCAGATCAACGCCACCATCGAGCCGTTGGCCAAGGCCATGGGCCTGAACACCACGGTCATCTACGGCGGCATCTCCCAGGCACGCCAGGAAAAGGCTCTGCGCGCCGGCGTCGACATCGTCATCGCCTGCCCGGGCCGCCTCGAAGACCTGATCCGCCAGCGCATCCTGACCCTCGAAGCCGTTGAGGTCACCGTGCTGGACGAGGCAGACCACATGGCCGACCTCGGCTTCCTCCCCGTAGTCAAGAAGCTCATGGACATGACCCCCACCCAGGGTCAGCGCCTGCTCTTCTCCGCGACGCTGGACAACGGTGTTGACAAGCTGGTCAACCGTTACCTGTCCAACCCGCTGACGCACTCTGTGGACGATCCCCAGGCCGCTGTCACCACCATGGAACACCACGTCCTGGTGGTCAACGACCAGACCGTCAAGAAGCAGCTCATCGTTGAACTGGCCTCCGGCGCCGGCCGCCGCGTTCTCTTCATGCGGACCAAGCACCACGCCCGCAAGCTTGCCAAGACCCTCACGGACGCCGGCATCCCCGCCGTCGACCTGCATGGCAACCTGTCGCAGAATGCCCGCGACCGCAACCTTGCCGAGTTCTCCAACGGTGACGTCCGTGTCCTGGTGGCCACCGACGTCGCAGCCCGCGGCGTGCACGTTGACGACGTCGAACTCGTCATCCACGTGGATCCGCCCACAGAGCACAAGGCTTACCTGCACCGCTCGGGCCGTACGGCCCGCGCCGGTTCCGATGGCACCGTGGTCACGCTGACGCTTCCCGAGCAGCAGAGCGACGTCAAGAAGCTCATGAAGGCCGCCGGCGTTGATGTTTCGTTTGAACGCGTTACCGCCAACTCGCCGCTGGTAGCCGAGCTTGTGGGCGACATTGCCGACAAGGTCGATCCCCGCACCCGTGCGGCCCTCCTCGCGGCAAAAGCCCCGCAGGGTGGCGGCACCTCCACCGGGGCCAACGCCCAGCGCAAGCGCGCCCGCCGTTCCACCCAGGGCGCACCCACCGCGGGTGGCCGTGGTGGTCGCAACGGACGCGGCAAGGCTGCTGCTGAGCCGGTTCGTACGGACACCAACCGTGCGGATCGCCGCGCAGCAATGAACGACGACGTCGCCCGCAGCTCACGCGGTCGTGGCAAGGCAGCTTCCACTCACCGCAACGACGTTCCCGGCTCGCAGGGGCAGGGTGGCCGCAGTGGCCGTCCGGCTACCGGCCAGCGCTCAGCCTCGGCTCCGCGCACGGCGTCCACTACCTCTACGCGTACCGGCGGAAGCAAGGCCGTATGGTCCTCTGCTACGGGCGCTACGTCCGGGGGATCCTACGGTTCAGGTTCCGGCAACTCCGGTCGCGGTGGCTCGGGTGCGGGTCGTCCGGCACGCAGTGGCCCGCGTCGTGCATCTGCTCCCGCGTCGAACGAGCGTCGCGGCCGCTAATCTCTGGCATTGCGAGGCCCGCTCTGCGCGCTATTCCTGAGGTTTAGGACGCAGAGCAGGCCCGGCAACTTACCAGCCTCGGGCGCGCCACTCCTCAAGGTGTGGCCGCTCGGCTCCGAGGGTCGTGGGCAATCCATGGCCCGGGTGCACCAGGGTTTCGTCCGGATAGGCGTCGAACAGTCGTTCCGACACGTCGTTCAACAGAGAAGTGAAGCGTGCAGGATCTTTCTGTGTGTTGCCGACGCCTCCCGGAAACAGCGAGTCTCCACTGAAAATGTGGGCCGGCCCGTCCGGATCCTGGTAAACGAAAGCGATCGAGCCCGGGGTGTGTCCACGCAAATGGACCGCTGTGAGCTCCAGGTCGTCGAACCGCTCAACGTCGCCGTGACCGAGCCGGACATCCACCGGAACGGGCAACGCATCGGCGTCGTCCGCTCCTGCGGAGGTGGTTGCCCCGGTGGCGGCCACCAACTCCTCCAACGCACGGACGTGGTCCCAGTGCTGGTGGGTGGTTGCGATCCTCGCCAGTTTGGTGGGGGCCGACGAATCAACCGCGCTGTCCTGCAGGAGCTGCTGGATGGCGGGCAGGTCATCGGCGGCATCGATCAGCACCTGTGTTCCCGTGGACTTTGAGGTCAACAGGTAGACGTTATTGTTCATCTCGCTGACCGAAATGCTGCGGATGGTGACGTCACGGAGTGAATGAATAAGCGAGTCCATGCCTTCAGCCTACGTTGCCGGCTTCGCGGCCTTCCGATACCCAGTTGGGGTCGGCGGATCGTGAACCTACGACGGCGGACGCGGCCTGGTCAAGCAGCTCAAGGTGCGCTTCTCCCAGTTGCAGGGACAGTGCGCCCAGGTTCTCGTCGATCCGGTGCGCCTTGCGCGTGCCGGGAATGGGAACCACCGGAATCCCAAGGCGCTGACCTTGGGTGAACAGCCAAGCCAGGGCTACCTGGGCCGGAGTTGCATCCAGCCCGCTGGCTACCTCGCGGACCGCGGCCACGACGGCCTGGTTCGCATCAAGTGCCTCGCCACCAAAACGGGGGACCCTGTGGCGGAAATCGTTCTCGCCAAGGTCGCTCGCGCTGATGGTTCCCGTCAGGAACCCACGGCCCAGCGGCGAGTACGGCACAAATCCCACGCCAAGATCCTTGGTTGCAGGAACAACGTTGAGCTCAACATCCCTGCTCCAGATTGACCATTCACTCTGGACCGCGGCAATGGGATGGACGGCGCTGGCCTGCCTGAGCTCCTCGGCAGTCACTTCTGACAGGCCGAGGTGCCGGACCTTGCCCTCACGGACCAGCTCCGCCATGGCCTCCACGGTTTCCACTATCGGAACGCGGAGGTCACGGCGGTGCATGTAGTAGAGGTCAATGACGTCAGTGTCCAGACGGCGGAGGCTCGCTTCCACCGCCTGCCTGACGTAGGGTGCATCCCCGCGGACTCCCGTGTATCCGTCCGCGGGGTTGCCCTCAATTCCAAACTTGGTGGCCAGCTGGATCTCGTCCCGGCGATCCTTGAGCAGCCTGCCCACGAGTTCTTCGTTGCTGCCCGCGCCATAAACATCTGCGGTGTCGATGAACGTGATCCCCGCATCCACCGCGTGTCTGAGGGTTTTGAGGCCCTCCTCAGGATCGATGCCCCCGTACACCGGGGTCAGGGCCATCCCGCCGAAACCGAGGGGGCTGACAGTGAGGCCGTCGCCGAGCTGAACTGCAGTCATGACTTCTCCAATGCGCGTTTGGGTGCTCTTTATCAGTGCTCTCCTTGGCATGAACCTGACGCGACGCATGGGTATTCCTGCGCTCCCTCCCAGTTGGTCCGGTGATGCCCGGTCACCTTGAACGCGGGCTCCCGTCATTCCGGGGTTTCCGCGTGCATTCGGCGGGGTGCGGGGGAGGCAACTGGGAAGGAGCGGTGCGGCAGGGGCACCTACTCGGGCTTGGCCACAGGCTTCTCGGTAGGCAGGGCCTTCAAACCAGCGGCACAGCCCACAATGCCCGCGATGAACAGCAGCTTCAGCGGGCTCGCGGATTCCACGCCCGTGATCATGGCCCAGCCCACGGTCAGTGCCGCACCGATCCCAACCCACACTGCGTAGGCGGTACCCAGGGGGATGCGTTTCACCGCGAAGCCCAGTCCGAGCATGCTCAGGAGGGCAGTAACAGCGAAGACGATGGTGGGTGCGAGCTGCGTGAAGCCGTTGGAGAGGCCCAAAGCGGTGGCCCAGACGGCTTCAAGGATGGCCGATGCCAGGAGGATGATCCAGAAGATGCCGGTGTTCTTGGTGTTGGTCATGGCTATGCCACCACCTTCAGGCCCACCACGCACGCGCCGATGCCGGCGAGCAGGAGCAGCCGGGCGGTCGTCGCGCGTTCTACCTTGGTGACCATGGCGTACGTCGCTGTCAGTACCACGCCAACACCAACCCACACCGCGTAGGCAGTGCCCGTGGGAATGGATTGCATGGCGATTGCGAGTCCGGCCATGCTGGCAATCACAGACACGAGGAACACCACGGTGGGGACGGGTCTACGGAAGCCCTTGGAACGGTGGAGTGCTGCGGCCCAGACGGCCTCAAGCGCACCGGAGAGAATGAGAATTAACCACGACATGACATTTCCTTTGGCCAGTCTTGTCGCGTGCCGGGTACTGAACCGTCGTCCGGAGGTCCCAGAGCGGAACCTTCATTTCAGGCTAGCAAGTCCCGCACTGGGTGGCCACTTCCGGTGGTTAAGGTCACCAGTTACGGTTCTACGTGGTCGATCGAGATCACTGCTACGAAACCCCGGCCCGAGATCTCCGGGCTGCGTGAGTCCGAGCCCACGACGGTGTCGTAGCGGGACAACTCGACAGGTTCGCCGGCGCTGGTTGCCGCGGAATCGCCGTCGGACTCTGCCTCTGCAGCGGCGCCGGGAGCAACGGTGGCCTTGCCCTCCAACAAGACAGCCAACTGGCCCTCGAAGACAGGATGTGCGCGCTTCTTGGAAATTTCGACAATGGACGTATAGCCCTTGAAAGCCCCGGTCCGTGCAATGACGTTGAGGTCCCGGATGTCGCCAGTGGGAAGCGTCGCCGCGGAGGCAGCCTCGCCGGAGAAGCGGAATGGCCGGTACTTCTCCAAGGGGTGCTCGGCGCCATCGACCGTGAGGAGCAGCAGTTCGCCGTCGATGATGGTGATGACCCGCTCCATGCCCGGAAAGTTGGAGAACTCACCGGCTTTTGCGACATCGGCGATGCTCACGCGCCAATCCCAGGCGCCGTCCTGCGCCGAAGCGGCCTTCGGATGGCTGGCGAGTTCGCGCGTCACCCCGCCTCCGTTGCGCCACGGTTCAGGACGGATGTCGGCAAAGCGGATGATCTCCATTCGACCAGCCTAGTGGTGGACAGCGCTTCTTCGTTGACGATCCGGCTTGCTAACGTCGTATGTGGAAAACGTTGCGAAAATGGCTGGAGGCGCGGGAATGTTCGTCAAAGTGTGCGGCCTGAGCACGCCCGAGTCTGTGCGCGAAGCCGTGGATGCCGGAGCGGACGCGGTTGGTTTCGTCCTGACCTCGAGTCCCCGCGAAGTCAGCCCGGACCAGGTCCGCGTCCTGCTGCCGTTGGTTCCTTCCTCGGTCAAGGCCGTCGGAGTGTTCCGCCACGAGTCCGCCGCTGACGCCGTGGAAACGGCACGCGCCGCCGGGCTCGATTGGGTCCAGTTGCACGGTCGGCGGACCGCCGACGACGTCAAAACAGTGCACGACGCCGGGATGCGGCTCATCAGGGCCGTCACCATGGGTGCCGGCCAGGACGAGTTCGCTGATCTGGGCGAGGACCTGTTCCTGGTCGATGCCGCAGTTCCGGGGTCCGGGGAGGCCTGGGATTACGCGTCCGTGCAGGAGAAGGGGCTTGACGGCAGGGACTGGCTGCTCGCAGGAGGCCTCGAACCCGGAAACGTGGCCTTCGCTGCCACGGCGGCCGGAGCATGGGGTGTGGACGTGTCCTCGGGTGTCGAGGCATCGCGTGGCGTGAAGGATCTCGCGAAGATCCGCGCGTTCGTCGAGGCCGCCAAAGCCTGACGCTCCCTCACATCCCACCCGCTTCAGGCCAACCCTCCCTCACATCCCGGTCCGGTAAGGGGCTGCACCACAAGTCAGGGAAGATTCAGGGCAGACCCCTAGGCGTTTTGTCTGACCCAGAGGGGAGAATGAGGACTATGAAAACGACCCTTAACGTCATTTGGCTTGTCTTCGGTGGGTTCTGGCTGGCCCTGGGCTATTTCGCAGCCGGCATTATTTGTTGCGTGCTGATCGTGACCATACCGTGGGGCATCGCCTCGTTCCGGATCGGCGCCTACTGCCTTTGGCCTTTCGGGCAGATGGTGGTGGAGAAGCCCGGCGGAGCAGGGGTCTTCGCGCTCCTCGGAAACGTCATCTGGTTGCTGGTTGCGGGTATTTGGATTGCCATTGGCCACGTGCTGACAGCCTTCGCCATGGCGATCACCATCATCGGAATACCCCTGGCGATCGCCAACCTGAAGTTGATTCCGGTTTCGCTGATGCCGCTGGGCAAGCAGATCGTTCCCACCAACCAGCCGTTCGTCAGCACCTACCGCTAGGACACCTTCACGGCACCGGTGCGCAGATCGAAAGTGAACGTCCGGTCCAAACGCACGGGGCCTGCCGAAGGTCCGGACCCGCCGTCGGCCTTTACGGTGAAGACGAGGTCCAGCGACTCCCGCAGCAGGTCTGAATCGGTGATGGTGTACGTCGGCGTGAAGTACAGGATTTGGCCGCCTGGCGGCAGGTTCGTGGGTGGGAAATCCTCGGCGTTGCCGTGCGGTCCAAGAAGTACGACGCCGGTCGCCGCCTGAGTGCCGACGTTGCGGACACGTCCGGTGAAGGCCAAGATGTCCCCGGCCTTGTATCCGGGGATGATGTCACCGTAGTTGAGGTCCTGGGCTTCGCGTGTGCCCAAAACCTGCTCTTGGTCTGCGTATCCCTGGCCGATTTCCTTCCACGTTTGGATGTCCCATTGGCCGTCATTATCGGAAGGAACCACGTGGAAATCCCCGGCATTCTGCCAGACTGCGGGACGGCCGGGAGTAATGGAGCGCAGTTCCATGTGAAAGACCAAGCCGCCGGATTCAGCCGCGGACTCCCCAGCAGTGGACACCTCCGCCGCAAACGCCTCAGCCGCCACCGAGGCCGGGCCCGGGCCCGGCCCCAACTGGCCATTCAACTGCTGCGTCAGTTGCCCGGCCGGAATCGAAGCAAAAACAATCTCCCGGTACCCTTGCCGCTCGTAGAGAACCCCGATATTTCCGTCGGGTAACCGGGTGACGGTCGAGTACGCCGAGCTTCCGGGGCACACGATGAGCTTGGCGGGCCATTTGGCGCCGTTATCCGGCGAGAGGCCCAGGACAGTGTTCCGGCGAAGATGCGGATCCTGGTTGTTGCTGGCCAGCAGCCAACGCGTGGTGTCCGGCTGCGAGGTGCCTGGCACGGAAACCACAGACGGAAGTCCGTCAAAGCGGGCAACAGATCCGTTGTCGCTCGGGTCCGGCATATCCGGGATGGGCTGGAGCGGGGTCCAGGAAACCCCGCCGTCCTTCGAAAACGAAGACAAGCGGTGGGGGGTTGCCCGCGAGTGCAGGAGCAGTCGGCCGTCGTCGAGGCAGACAACCTTGTTTTCGTTGGGTCCTATGCCTGAATCGCCAGGGCCGATCAGCTCTCCCAGGGCCCAGTTTTCACCGTGATCGTCACTGAACGCCGAGGCGGCCATGATGGCACCGTCCACCAGCACCACGAACTGCTGGACCAGTCGGCCCTTGTAGGGGCCGGTATGCATCTGGATTCCTTGGCCTGCGGCAGCGAACAGCCCCGTGATCCGGCCTGTTTTGAGCTGTGCGGTGAGCCTGCGGTGCTGCCAGGTGTCGCCGTCGTCGTCTGAGTAGCTGAGATCGGCGTGCTGGACGTCCTCGTCAGGCTCCATACCGGCGACCGCTTCAAAGAATCCCGCGTGCGTTCCTGCCGCGTGGAACATGAAAATGCGGCCTGTCGCTGCGTCGACCAGCAAACTGGGGTCACCGAAACCCTGGAGCCCAGATCCTGTGCGGACCACTTGCTGAGGGCCCCAGGTGTTCCCGTTGTCCTCACTGCGGCGCAGGAGGAGGTCTATGGGGTTGGGCAGGTCGTCCAGGTTCGGCCTGCCGTCGTAGGCAGCCAGGACTGTTCCCCGGGTGCTCACTGCAAGTGCCGGGATGCGGTACTGGCGGTATCCGCCCGCCCCGCGAACAGCCAGGACGTGCTCCACCGACGGTTCCGCTAGTGGAGGATGGCCCTGTGACGGTTGGAGGTAGGAGGTCATACCTCCTAGTCTAGGGGGCTAGTCTAGACGGCTCGGCTAGACGCCTTGAAAAGCCCCGTCCCGCAGGAGAGCCACGGTGGAGCTGGCGTCCAGCCCGGCGGCGATCTCGACGTCGTCCGCGTAACCGGCATCCACGAGTTCCCTCCCACTGGAGCACCCACGCAGAACAGCTGCGAGCTGCGGTTCAGCGGCGTCGAAAGCCGCCGCCGCCGCTGCCGCCTCCGGGGAGAAATTGTGCCGCCCGGCCGCTGCTAGCCCTGCAATGAACGCGCCAGCCCCGAGTTGGTCTTCCAACGCCGGCCGCAGTGCCCCGTGAGCCCACTTCTCACCCGCTGCGATCACGGCGATGACCGCGCCCTCGGGCAGGGTGGAGTGGACCCAGTCGGCTGTCGCGGCGGCGTTGCGAAGCGACACCGCCACCACCTGCCGGGCCGAGGCCGCGAGCTCATGGCTGATCGCCGAACCATTGGGTGAGGGCAGCACCACGCGATCCAGCAGGTGGGCAGAGAGAAGGCTTGCGGGGGACAAACTGAGGCCTTCCGAGCCCCGCGCGCCCGCCAACGCGGCCCCGTTGCGGGTGGCGAACTCGCTGGCCCCCACGTCCCGCTGAGGGTACGGGAAGACCAGGGCCCCGCGGTCCACGGCGACACTGACGCACGTGGTGAAAGACAGAACGTCAACCACCACCGCGAGGTCAGCTCCGGGAACAACTGATCGGGCGCCGTCGAGCCCCCATTCGAACCGGACCGTGTACGGCAGTTGACGTTGCGGCGCCCCGGGTTCGCTCAGCACGCTGTTCACCCAAGTTCGCTGGTGAGGTTCCGGTGGGCTGCTTCGAGCCACAGCGCCTTGGCGCGTTCGCCGTTGAACAGCGGATCCAGGCCCAGGAGGTGGCGTACGACGGCGGCGCGCCCCTTCGCGAAGTCGTCGTCGCTGACGTGCGCGTAGTCTTCCCGGACGGCGGCCAGGTAGCGCGCGTAGGATGATTCGTCGCCGCCGAGCACGGAGAGATCGGCATCGCAGAGCAGGGCGCCGGCGTGGTCGCCGGGTTGGGGGTCGTGCGTGGAGGTGAGCCGGACAAGCCGCGCAACTTCAGCTACGTCGTCGGGAGCCAAGCCTTCCGCGGACAGTCGGGCCTCGGCAAGGAGAGCGGATTCTTCCTCGTCCTGGCCAGCCACGCCCTCATAGACGGCATCATGGAACCAGGCCGCCAAGGATACCGTTCGGGCCGGGAGGGCCGGCTCTGTGAGGGTGTCCAAGGCTTCGAGAACCGCGAGCAGGTGGGTGCGGCTGTGGTATTTCCGGCCGTCCTCTCCCCAACGCTCCAGCAGCTCAAGTCCCAGGGTTTCGTGGCCGGGGTAAATGCTGTTCCAACGCTCCATCAGTGGCACCGTCAGCGCCTTGCTTCGCTCACGGGCGGGGATGCGGAGCCCGCTGGCGATGAGCTTGCGGACCAGGATCCGTGCTTCCACCGGGATGGCGCCGGCTGCGACGAGGTCCTCGTAACGGCGTTCGGGAACGTCGTAGTGGTCGCCGTCGAAGGCCCGTTCCGGAACTCCGGCAGCGGCCGCGAAAGCGTGCAGCTCCTTCAGCGACTTGTCTGAAACGAGGTGCGAAAAAACGGTCCCATGAGCCGGCCAAAGAGGCGGATCGACGTAGATGGCCATGGCCAAAGTGTACCGAAACGATCCTTCCCGGCTGCCGGTCATCAGGACGTCTACCGCCGTGCTTGCCGTCCCGGAAAACGGGCGTCAGTGCCCGTGGTTATCACGGCAACCGGGAAGGAGCGCGGTGGACCGTTGGCGGGCTCAGGCTCCCCAAGAACAGGGTACGGCTGAGGAGCGCCGATGGGCCAGAGTTCGACGGCGGCCTGCCGCCTTCGAGGTGTCGGGGCGGCCATGCGTCATATTTGGTTTGCGGAACAGTCTCGGGATCTGAACCGTATCTGCGGAAGTACACTGGCTTCATGCCGCAAATACGAATTTCCGAGGCCGCCCGCTTCCTCGGGGTCAGTGACGACACCGTGAGGCGTTGGACCGAGAATGGAACGTTGACACCGCAGAAGGACGGAGCGGGCCGCCTTGCTGTGGACGGGCTTGAGCTCGCCACGCTTGCCAGGGACCAGTCCCATCTCCCTGACGACCCCTCCCGCTCGGGAAGTTCGGCACGGAACCGCTTCGTCGGCCTGGTTACGGGGATCACCATGGACAAGGTCATGGCCCAGGTTGAGCTGCAATGCGGGCCTTTCCGGGTGGTGTCGCTCATGAGCAGCGAGGCCGTCCGGGAACTCGGCCTGGAACTGGGATCCGTGGCCACCGCCGTGGTTAAGGCCACCACCGTCATTATCGAAACCCCGCAGGGAAAGAGCATCATATGAGGACACGCATCGTGGCCGCGGCCATCGTTGTGGCATTAGCCGCCGCCCTTGGGGCCTGCGGCACTACCGCCCCCGCAGCCGCACCATCGAGCAACAGCAGCACGTCCCAGCTGAGCGGAACAGTGACCATCTTCGCTGCGGCTTCCCTCAAGTCCACCTTCACCCAGCTGGCCAAGGACTTCGAAGCCAAGAACCCCGGCACCAAGGTGACGCTGAGCTTCGCCGGTTCCTCGGACCTGGTGACCCAGATCACCCAAGGGGCGCCAGCGGACGTGTTCGCTTCGGCCGACACCAAGAACATGGCCAAGCTTTCCGACGCCAAGCTGCTGGAGGGTACCGCAACGAACTTCGCAACAAACGTCCTGGAGATCGCCGTCCCGCCCAGCAACCCGGCGTCGATCTCTTCATTTGCGGACCTCGCCAAGCCCGGCGTAAGGGTTGTGACGTGTGCCAGCCAGGTTCCCTGCGGCGCGGCGACGGACACCGTGGAGAAGGCCACGGGAATCTCGCTGAGCCCGGTCAGCGAAGAGTCATCGGTGACCGATGTCCTGGGCAAAGTCACCTCGGGCGAGGCCGATGCGGGGCTGGTCTACGTCACGGACGTCAAGGGCGCCGGAGACAAGGTCAAGGGCATCGCCTTCCCAGAGTCGGACAAGGCGGTCAATACCTATCCCATAGCCACGGTAAGCTCCAGCCAGAACAAGGAACTGGCCGCGGCATTTATCGGCTCGGTGACCAGCGAGGCGGGTAAGAAGGTACTGGGCAACGCCGGATTCGGCGCGCCCTAAGCAGCGCGCCCTAAGCACCACGCCCTAAGCACCGAGCCGCACCACTTTGAGGAGACCATGAAGACCGCCACCGGCTACCAAGGCATCCCGCGCTGGATCTTTGCCGTCGCAGCTGTGGGCGGTCTGCTGGTGGTCCTTCCGCTGCTCGCGATGGTGGCCAAAGTGAACTGGCCGCAGTTCATTCCGCTCATCACGTCCGATTCGTCGTTGGCCGCACTGGGGCTGAGCTTGCGGACCTCGGCGGCGAGCACCGTCCTCTGCGTCGTGCTGGGTGTCCCGTTGGCGTTGGTGCTGGCCCGTGGCGACTTCCCCGGACAAAGGCTCCTGCGCTCCTTTGTGCTGTTGCCGCTGGTCCTGCCACCCGTCGTCGGAGGCATAGCGCTCCTGTACACGTTCGGGCGCCAGGGCCTGCTGGGGAAGTCGCTGGAAGTGGCCGGTATCCAGATTGCGTTTTCAACTACCGCGGTGGTGCTGGCCCAAACGTTCGTAGCTTTGCCGTTCCTGGTTGTCAGTTTGGAGGGTGCCCTGCGATCGGCCGGAAACAGGTATGAAGCCGTGGCTGCGACACTCGGTGCCCGGCCCACCACGGTTCTCCGGAGGGTCACCCTTCCCCTGGTGCTGCCGGGGCTGGCCTCCGGGGCTGTCTTGTCGTTCGCGCGGAGCCTGGGTGAATTTGGGGCCACGCTGACCTTCGCTGGGAGCCTTGAAGGGGTCACCCGGACGCTACCGCTGGAAATCTACCTGCAACGGGAAACCGACGCCGATGCCGCCGTCGCGCTGTCCTTGGTCCTGGTGGCTGTGGCGGTCGCCGTGGTGGGGCTCAGCTATGGTGCACGCCGGAGCAGTGCACCTGTGGCGGTCCAGCCATGAGCTTCGAGCTGCAGGCCAGTCTCCGCGCCAGGAATTTCGACATGTCCCTGAGCCTCCGCGATGGCGAAACCGTGGCCATCCTTGGTCCCAACGGGGCGGGCAAATCCACTCTGTTGGGAGTGATCGCGGGGCTGTTGCGGCCCGATTCCGGCTCGGCGCGGATCGGCGATAAAGAACTGTTCAACCTCGACGGCGGCTCCCGCCACTGGAGCCCACCGCACCAGCGCGGGACTGCCTTGCTTGCCCAGGAGGCGCTGCTTTTCCCGCACCTGAACGCACTGGATAACGTGGCTTTTGGTCCCCGCAGTGCCGGAGCATCCACAGCGGCAGCGCGGGAAGCGGCCCGCCATTGGTTGACGGAGGTGGATGCGCTGCCACTTGCCCAACGAAAACCCGCCCAACTCTCGGGCGGGCAGGCGCAGCGCATCGCCGTTGCCCGTGCGCTGGCCGCCGAGCCCGAACTCCTCTTGCTCGACGAACCCATGGCGGCGTTGGACATCCATGCGGCACCGTTGCTCCGCCGCGTGCTCAAACGGGTGTTGAAGGATAGGAAGGCCATTATCGTCACGCACGACGTCCTGGACGCTTACATGCTCGCCGACAGGGTGATAGTGGTGGAGCAGGGCTGCATCGCCGAAGAAGGGCCCACGCACCAAGTCCTGGAACGCCCACGAAGCCAATTCGCGGCTGGCCTCGCGGGGCTCAACCTCGTTTCCGGGATCATCACCAGGGATGGAATCAAGACGCCGGATGGCCGGGTTTTCGCCGGCCAGCACGATCCCGACTGGTCACCTGTGCCCGGCCAGGCTGGCGTGGCGGCCTTCCCGCCGTCGAGCGTTTCCGTCTTCCTGGGCGACGTCCACGGGAGTCCGCGCAACGCGTTCCCCGTCACCGTCACGGACCTTGAGCCGCACGGAGACCAGATCCGCGTCCGGGCCAGTGCTGGCGCGTTAGCCCAAGCCTTGTCCGCCGATATCACGCCCGCGGCGTCGGCAGACCTCGGCCTTGTGCCAGGAATGGACGTGCGGTTCGTGGTCAAGTCCGCGCTGGTGTCGGTTTACCCGGCGTGACGGGTCAGTCCCGGTACATTCCCTCGGCGTAGGACGGTCCGTAGTAGGACTCCAGTTCCTCCAGCGGGGCTTCGGGCTGGGTGTAGGTCTTCGCGAGCACCGCAATGCTCGGCAAATCGCCGCTCTCCCAGGTTTCGGGCTGCCAGAGTCCGCTGCGCATGAACGCCTTGCCGCAGTGCGTGAACACTTCCTCCACGGTCACCACGACGGCGGCCCGTGGGCGGTGCCCCTTGACCACCATGTGTTCAAAGAAGTCTGCGTCGCTGACGATGCGCGCGGTCCCGTTGATCCGCAAGGTGTCGGTGCGCCCCGGGACGACAGAAAGGATGCCGACGTTGGGGTTCTCCAGGATGTTGTGGAAGCCGAAGGCGAGCTTGTTACCCGGTCGTTCGGGGATGGCGATGGTGTTGTCGTCCAGGACGTGGATGAAGCCGGCGGGGTCACCCTTGGGTGAGGCATCCACACGGCCCTGGGCATCGGTTGTGGAGATCACGCAGAAGGGGCTCGCGGCGAGCCATTGCCGGTCGAAAGCGCTGAGCTGCCGTCGCACCTTCTTCCGTACGCGATCCAAGGGGCGTCCAATGAGTTCTTCGAGTTCCTCCGCGCTGGAGATAGTGTCCATGCCCCCAGCCTAAGCGCCTCCCCAACCCGAAGGCTCTGGACACTGGTTTCGCCGTGGGCAAACATGGAACACAGGGCCCCATATTTCAAAGTTGAGCGTAGTAGACTCAACTTGAAAGAATCGGTCTCACCAGAAAGGGTGCACTCTTTGGACGTCAAATTCACTACCAAAAGCCAGGAGGCCCTTTCTGCGGCCGCCATGAACGCCTCAACCGCGGGCAATCCGCAGCTCGAGCCCGCACACTTGCTCAAAGCACTCATGGACCAGCGCGAAGGCGTCGCAGTGGCGCTCCTGCGTGCCACGGGTGCGGACCCGGATGCCGTCAGCGTCCAGGCAAGCTCTGCCATCAAGGCGCTGCCGTCGTCCTCGGGCAGTTCGGTCCAGCAGGCGCAACTCTCCCGCCAGTCCATGCAGGCCATCCAGGCCGCCCAAGGCGAGGCCGACAAACTCGGCGACTCCTTTGTGTCCACCGAGCACTTGCTGCTGGGGCTCTCGGCCGGAAGTGACGCCGTCGGGAAATTACTGCGCGACGCCGGTGCCTCCCATGAGGCGCTGCTTGCCGCCTTGCCGGGTGTCCGTGGCGATAGGAACGTCAACTCGCCGGACCCGGAAAACACGTTCCAGGCCTTGGAGAAGTTCGGCACCGACCTCACGGCAGTAGCGCGGTCCGGCAAGCTCGACCCCGTCATCGGGCGCGACAGCGAAATTCGACGCGTTATCCAGGTCCTCAGCCGCCGCACCAAGAACAATCCGGTGCTGATCGGCGAACCCGGCGTCGGTAAGACGGCCGTCGTGGAGGGCTTGGCCCAACGCATGGTAGCCGGCGACGTCCCTGAAAGCCTTCGCGGCAAGACCCTGATCGCCCTGGACCTCGCTTCCATGGTGGCCGGGGCCAAGTACCGTGGCGAGTTCGAGGAGCGGCTGAAGGCTGTCCTTGAGGAAATCAAGAACTCCAACGGTCAGATCGTCACGTTCATCGACGAAATCCACACAGTCGTAGGTGCCGGGGCCACCGGCGAGAGTGCCATGGACGCCGGGAACATGCTCAAGCCCATGCTTGCCCGTGGGGAACTGCGCCTGATTGGCGCCACCACCCTGGATGAGTATCGCGAGAACATCGAGAAGGACCCGGCCTTGGAACGCCGCTTCCAGCAGGTCTACGTCGGCGAGCCCAGTGTCGAGGACACCATCGGCATTCTTCGTGGCTTGAAGGAACGCTACGAGGCGCACCACAAGGTAGCCATTGCCGACTCCGCACTCGTGGCTGCGGCCACCCTGTCCAACCGTTACATCTCTGGCAGGCAGCTGCCGGACAAGGCAATCGACCTTGTGGACGAGGCCGCGTCCCGGCTCCGCATGGAGATCGATTCCGCGCCGGAAGAGATCGACCAGCTCCGCCGCGCCGTCGACCGTTTGACCATGGAGGAACTGGCGCTCCAGAAGGAGACCGACCCGGCCTCGGTGGAGCGGTTGGCTGCGCTGCGTGCCGACATGGCCGATAAGAAAGAGGAGCTCAGCGCCCTCAATGCTCGCTGGGAGGCCGAGAAAGCGGGCCTGAACCGCGTTGGTGACCTCAAAGCCAAGATCGACGAGTTGCGTTCCGCCGCGGACAAGTCGCAGCGCGAAGGCGACCTGGAATCGGCGTCGCGCATCCTCTACGGCGAGCTGCCCGCCCTGGAACGGGAGCTGAGTGCCGCGGCCGAAGAAGAAGCCCGCACCAGTGCCGACAACAAGCCGGAACTCATGGTGGCCGAGGAGGTGACCGCGGACGACATCGCCGAGGTCATCTCCGCGTGGACGGGCATCCCGGCGGGGCGCATGCTCCAGGGCGAATCGCAGAAGCTCCTCCACATGGAAGAGGAACTTGGGAAGCGCCTGATCGGCCAAAGCAAGGCTGTGCAGGCCGTGTCTGACGCCGTCCGCCGGGCCCGCGCAGGCATTAGCGATCCCAACCGGCCCACGGGTTCCTTCCTGTTCCTGGGCCCCACGGGCGTCGGTAAGACGGAGCTGGCCAAAGCGCTGGCAGACTTCCTCTTTGATGATGAGCGCGCCATGATCCGGATCGACATGTCCGAGTACAGCGAGAAGCACGCCGTCGCCCGCCTGGTCGGTGCCCCTCCGGGATACGTGGGCTACGAGGAAGGCGGCCAGCTGACCGAGGCTGTTCGCCGCCGCCCCTACTCGGTGGTGCTGCTGGACGAAGTGGAGAAGGCCCATCCGGAAGTCTTCGACATCCTTTTGCAGGTGCTCGACGACGGTCGCCTCACCGACGGGCAGGGCCGCACCGTGGACTTCCGCAACACCATCCTGGTGCTGACGTCCAACTCCGGAAGCCAGTTCCTGGTGGACCAGTCACTGGACGCAAGGGCCAAGCGGGAAGCGGTCATGGCCGTGGTGCAGGCATCCTTCAAGCCTGAGTTCCTGAACCGCCTGGATGAAATCGTCCTGTTTGATCCGCTGTCCGTTGAGGAACTGGCCCGGATTGTTGAACTGCATGTGGCAGAGCTGGGCAACCGCCTTCGCGATCGCCGCCTGAGCCTGGAAGTCACCGACGGCGCGCGTGCGTGGTTGGCTATGTCCGGCTACGACCCCGCGTACGGCGCCCGCCCGCTCCGCAGGCTTGTCCAGCGCGAGATCGGCGACCGGCTCGCCAAGGAGATCCTTGCAGGGGAGATCAGCGATGGTGACACCGTGCTGGTGGACACTGCCGCGGACCTGGACGAGCTCACCATTGAGGGCTTTGAGGCGCTGACAGGGCCCGACGGCGGAATGCCGGTGGGTGCCGGCCTGACGGTCCGCAGGAAGTAGTGGACCCGGCAGCTACTTTTCGAGGAGGTTTTCCTTGATGGTGTTGCCGGAATCCACCACGATGAAGCAATCAACGCGGCGGTCGCCACGGTCCCAGCTGGTGGTGCTGGGGTAGACGTTCTGCTGAAGCAGGACGTAGTTGTCGGCCGCCGCGTTGAGCTTCACTGTCCGGCACACTTCGCGGCCCTTGTCACGCAACGCATTGGTTCCGGGGAACGACTCGTCTCCGGTGTAAGTGAAAACAGCGCCAAGTTGGGCCGAGTGCTCAGTATCACACGCCACGGCTCGCGCCTTGGACGCATTGGGGTCGAAGTCGGCAAAGCAGTCACCCACTTGGAAATCCTTGGCCTCGGTATCACGGGGGAGGGGGCCAAGTGTTGCTGTAGCGCTGGGGCTGGTTGTTGCCGCTTCCGGGCGGGTGCCAAGCAGGTTGAGCAGCACCCAGATCACCACGCCGATAAGCACAAGGACACCCAGGACGATCCCGCCGATGACCAGCCGCTGCCGCTTGACCGGGTCCCCATGCTGCTCGGGCTGCCACTCTTCGGACGCATTCGGTTGCTGGCCCGGATATGCAGCGGGGTAGCTGGGCTGCTGGCCGTCCGTCGGCGGGGCCGCGGGGTCCGGCTGCTCGCCGGGATTGGGCACAAAGTCGGGATCCATTTCGGGCGCAGGGTCTGGCTGCAATCCGGAAGGTGAGGCCCACGGTGCAGGAGGGAGCCCTGAGGGTGCGGTGGGCGCAGGGTCCACGGCGTCCTCGCCCTGTTCGCGTGGTGAACCGTCACGTGGTGGGGTGTTGTCCTGGCTCATATTCCGGTGAGTGCCTTCCTGCTCTGGGGTCGCATTGAGGCAGACTCTACCGAATTTTCACCCTTGTTGGAGGTGTCCAGCCTTGGTTTTGCTTGTGGTTGGCTGTGCCGCCGCGTTGTGTTGGCACGCAGGCACCTCCGAAAGCATGTAATCTAGACATACGACAAATTGACCAAACATTCCGGGGCCTCACCGATAGCCAAGGTGACCACCTCCGGTCCAAGTACAAAAGGGGGTCACGCCATGGGGCGCGGCCGTCAAAAGGCAAAAGCTACCAAGCAGGCTCGGGACATCAAGTACTACTCCCCGAACACTGACTATTCGGCACTTGAGCGGGAGCTCACGGGTCCGTCCAGTCGTGTAAAGAGCCACTTCCCCGAAGATCCTCCGGAGCCGGACTATTCGGCCTATGAGGACAAGTACGCGGAAGACGATGACGACGAGGTAGACACCCGCCGTATCGGATAGCTGTCGTGACCAACAGGTGCCTTTGGCACTGAGTTGCGGACCGCCGTCGTACATCAAGGTCAACGCGCATCTTCGGATGCCGTAAATCTTTTGAAAAGGGCCCCCAGGGCACGCCGATCTTTGGCGTACCCCGGGGGCCCTTTTCTGCGTAGTCTTGAGCTCGGGTGCATCGAAAGGGAGAACCATGCCGGAGGTCGATAGCTACAAGCAGGGGACACCGTGTTGGGTGGACCTGTCCTCCAATGACATCGACGTGTCCGCAAAGTTCTACAGCGACCTCTTTGGCTGGGAGCTGGAGGCGCGCGACGCCCGGGACGGTATGACGTACTACATGGCGAAGCTTCGCGGGCGATACGTTGCCGGCCTGATGCAGCAGTCGCCGGACGCGCCGCAAGGGATGCCGTCGTACTGGGCGAATTACCTTGCCGTGGATTCAGCGGACGCTGCTGCCCGGGGCGTGGAGGCCGCCGGAGGATCGTTGCTTTCGCCGCCCGAATCGGTTCCCAACGGCGGCGGCCGCATGTTCTTTGCCACAGACCCCACCGGAGCCCAGATCGGTTTTTGGGAGGCCCTGAACCATCCCGGTTCAGGTCTTGTGAACGAGCCTGGCACCATGATTTGGAACGAGCTTCAAACCAACGACGTCCCCAAGGCAGTGGCCTTCTATAAGGCCGTCACCGGATGCGACAGCCGGACAGAGCCGGCAGGGGACCTGCAGGAATACACATCACTGTTGGTGGACGGAAAGCGGATCGCCGGCGCGCTCACACTCCCCATCGAGGGCCTCTCGCCGTTTTGGATGACGTACTTTGCCGTGGCTAACGTGGATGCCGGCGTGGACATGGCCGTGGAACTCGGCAGCCACGTCATCGCCCCTGCTTTCGACGTGCCGGGCATAGGTCGCATGGCGGTGCTCATGGACCCGGCAGGGGCAGCGTTCAGCATCATGACAGGAGTTACAGCATGACGGTCCGGAAGCATTACACCAACGGTGAGCCGTGCTGGGCCGACCTGCAGGCCAGGGACGTGGCCGCAGCAAAGGAGTTCTACCAGCACCTTTTCGGCTGGAGCTATCAGGACCTGCCTACCCCGGACGGCCGCAGCTACTCCCAGGCCTTCATCGGGGAGCATCTCGTGGCCGTCATCGCCCCGCAGAACCCCCTCCAGGAAGCCGCAGGGACCCACAGCCAGTGGAACATCTACATTGCGGCCACGGACACCGAAGAAATCGGGGAAGACGCCGTTCATGCCGGCGGGAAGCTGCAGTTCGGGCCCGAGGCCGTGGCGGACACCGGGGTGTTGGCGTTCATCGAACCCCCTGGCGGCGGAACCACCGGGGTCTGGCAGGCTGGCACGCACATCGGCAGCCACCTCTTCAACGAGCCCGGCGCGTTGGCCTGGGCCGAGCTGTTGACGCCTGAGCCGCAGGCCGCCGTCGGGTTCTTCCAGCAGCTTTTCGGGCATGAGGTCACCGAATACCCGCAGGACGACGGCGGCAGCTACAGCACGCTGATGGTCAACGGTGACGAGGTGGCCGGCGTCGTTCCCGCGGACGAAGGCGAGGATGCCGCCTGGCAGATCTATCTCGGTGTCGCGGACGTGCGCCGGGCCGTTGACTCTGCGGTAGCTGCCGGGGGAGTGGTGCTGGTGGAACCCGAGGAGACCACCGAGACCGGATCCCTGGCCACCATTCAGGACCCCCAGGGTGGCGTCCTGAGCCTGATCCAGGTCTCGTCACGCTAGTTGGGAAGCCGACGAACAACAAAAGAGCGGCCCTGCAGTTCGAAACTGCAGGGCCGCTCTTTTTAAGAGGTGATAGACCGCTTAGGCGTACGCGTTCACCAAACGGACAGCGCCGCCGTCGACACCCTTGGCACCCTGGACGTAGTCCGGGCCGGCCTTGTCGAATGAGGTCAACTCCGAGTCAGCCGAAACCGTACCCATGACCCACGACGGCAGTCCGCGGTCATTGAGGCGGCCGACGGCAGCGTCGGCAACTTCGGGGGACACGATGGCGATCATGCCCACGCCGAGGTTCAGCGTGCGCTCCAGGTCGGCCAGCGGGACGTTGCCCAGCTCGGAGACCAGCTTGAAGATCGCGGGGAGTTCCCAGGTGTTGCGGTCAACCGTGGCAACCAGGCCCTGCGGGAGGACTCGGGCCAGGTTGGCGGCCAGGCCACCACCGGTCACGTGGCTGAAGCCGTGAACTGCGGCGCCACCCGTGAGCGGGAAGGTGCGTGCGAGGTCCAGGCAGTCGGCTGCGTAGACGCGGGTCGGCTCAAGGAGCTCCTCGCCCAGCGTGCGGCCGAGCTCGGAAACCTGGCGGTCCAAGGCCCAACCGGCGTGGTTGATGACGCGGCGGACCAAGGAGTAGCCGTTGGAGTGCAGGCCGGAGGATGCCATGCCGATCACGACGTCGCCGGCACGGACACGGTCCGGGCCAAGCAGGGCATCGGCTTCGACAACACCGGTAGCGGCACCGGCGACGTCGTACTCGTGCTCGCCCAGGAGGCCCGGGTGCTCGGCGGTCTCGCCGCCCACAAGGGCGGTGCCGGCAACGGAGCACGCAGCTGCGATACCGCGCACGATGTCGGCGATGCGCTCCGGAACAACTTTGCCGCAGGCGATGTAATCGGTCATGTACAGCGGCTCAGCGCCTACCACCACGATGTCGTCCACCACCATGCCCACCAGGTCGAAACCGATGGTGTCGTGGATGTCCATGGCCTGGGCGATTGCCACCTTGGTGCCAACACCGTCCGTGGACGTGGCAAGCAGCGGCTTCTTGTAGGTCAGCAGCTTCGAGACGTCGTACAGGCCAGCGAAACCGCCGACGCCGCCAATCACCGAGTTGTTGTGGGTCGCCTTGACGGCGTCCTTCATGAGTTCGACGGCGCGGTCTCCCGCTTCGACGTCGACACCTGCAGAAGCGTAAGTGATGGCGTTTGCATTCTGGGTGCTGTCAGCGGCGGGGGTTGCGGAGGTCATACAGACTCTTTCTTGTCGGCGTCGGTCAAACGATCAGCGTCGGTAAGGAGGTTTTCGAATTCGGCGTCGGGTCCCGGATCGCAGCCTGTGGCACCGGGCTTCTCGGCCGGATCCTCGGAGTCGTCCACGGACTCGGACTCAGCGGCCGGTTCCAGGCCGCCCAGGTCCGTGCGCTCCAGCAGGTTCTTGCCCAGCTTGTCCGCGTGCGGCAGCTCAATCGGGTACTTGCCCGTAAAGCAGGCCGTGCACAGGCGTTCGCGCGGCTGCTGGGTGGCGCCGATCATGCCATCCTCGGAGATGTAGGCCAGCGAGTCAGCGCCGATGGCCTGCGAAATCTCCTCGATGGTGGCGCCGTTGGCGATCAGCTCCGCGCGGGACGCGAAGTCGATGCCGTAGAAGCAGGGCCACTGCACCGGTGGGGAGGAAATCTTCACGTGCACCGCAGCAGCGCCGGCTTCGCGGAGCATTCGGACGATTGCGCGTTGCGTGTTGCCGCGGACGATCGAGTCATCCACCACCACAATGCGCTTGCCACGGATCACCGATTCCAAGGCGTTGAGCTTCAGGCGGATACCCAGCTGGCGCAGGGTTTGCGAGGGCTGGATGAAGGTACGGCCAACGTAGGCGTTCTTGACGAAGCCGTGAGCGAACGGGATGCCCGACTGTTCGGCGTAACCAACAGCCGCAGGGGTACCCGATTCCGGAACGGGGATGACCAGATCGGCCTCGTGCGTGTTTTCGCGGGCCAACTGGCGGCCCATCTCAACACGGGCCTCGTACACGGAGCGGCCGGCAATGGCAGCGTCCGGGCGGGCAAGGTAGACGTATTCGAAGACGCAGCCGGCGGGGGTAGCCTCAGCGAAGCGCTGCGAACGGACGCCGTCCTCGTCGATGGCAATGAATTCGCCGGGTTCGATCTCGCGGATGAAGCTCGCACCAACGGTGGCAAGGCCGGCCTGCTCGGAAGCGACCACCCAGCCACGGTCCAGGCGGCCCAGGCACAGCGGGCGGATGCCGTATGTGTCACGGGCTGCGTAGAGGGTTCCCTCGTCCATGAAGACGAAGCAGAAGCCACCCTTGATCTTGGGCAGCAGCTCCAGTGCGGTCTGCTCCAGGGTCTTGCCCTCTTCACCCTCAAGGAGTGCGGTCACCAGGGCGGTGTCAGAGGTGTTGCCCTGCTTCATCTCACCGGTCAGCTGGCCATCGTTGCGCTCAAGGATCATTTCCCGGAGTTCAGCGGTGTTGGTCAGGTTGCCGTTGTGGGCCAGAGCAACCGTGCCGGTTGCGGTCGCACCCAGGGTTGGCTGCGCGTTGGCCCAGTGGCTTGCACCGGTGGTGGAGTACCGGCAGTGGCCAACGGCCAAATGCCCGGTCAGGGTATTAAGGGTTGTCTCGTCGAAGACCTGGGACACAAGGCCCATGTCTTTATAGACATTGATGCGCTTGCCGTCACTGGTAGCGATACCAGCCGATTCTTGTCCGCGGTGCTGCAGCGCATACAGCCCGTAATAGGTGAGTTTTGCTACTTCTTCACCGGGAGCCCAAACCCCGAAGACGCCACAAGCGTCCTGGGGGCCTTTTTCGCCAGGGAGAAGATCATGAGAAAGTTTTCCGTCGCCACGTGCCACTGGTCGATTGTCTCATGTTGTGGCCGTGGTAGGTCCCCCCGCAGCCTATGTGACCCCGCGAACAGCGCCGATACGGGCAAAATGCGACACGTCTCACAGTGCCTCCCCCGCGAAAGGTGGGTCTTAACGCCCGACTTACCGGACGTCGTCGTGCTCTGGGCCTTCATCCGGAACCGAGTCCGGAACGGCTTCCACCACGGCGCGCTGTGAGCGCTTGACGCTGACCCGGTCCAGGACCAGGGCGAGGATCGAGAACACGATCACGCCGCCGCCGGCGCAAACGATCAGGAAGAAACCAAAGACGGTGCTGGCGTCGAAGGCGGGGTCCGCCGGGCGGCCGTAAGCGATGATCGCGGCCACGATTGCGCCCACCACCGCGCCCAGAATCATGAAGGGTACGAACTTGGGTGCCCGCCGAACCGTGATTTCGCGGCGGGCGGAGTTGGGGGTGGTGTCCTTTGAAGCCATGTGTTAAAGCCTACCGTTCCCCGCCGATACGACAGCTAATGCCAATGTTCCTGGGGAACATTGGCATTAGCTGGCAACTCGGCGGGGTGGGTTAGCTGCCGCGATACGTCGAGAACGCGAACGGGCTCAGCAGCAGGGGCACGTGGTAGTGCTCGCCGGCATCGGAAACTGTGAAGTTCAGGTCCACTTCGGGGAAGAACGTCTCCGTGCCAAGGCCTTCGTAGTAGGCGCCCGTGGCGAAGTTCAGCCGGTACGCTCCGCCGGGAATCCGCTCCGGGCCAAGGGTCTTGATGCGGCCGTCGGCGTCCGTTTCGCCCTTCGCCACCAAGGTCCAGTCGTCGCCTTCGCGGACGTAAAGTACGACGGCGACGCCAGCCGCCGGGCGACCGGAACCGGTGTCGAGGATGTGGGTTGTTACCTGCGAAACGCTCATGCGTTGACTCCTTCGCTGACCAGTCCGGAGAGGCGCAACAGTGCGATCTCCCGCAGCTGGCCGGCCACGATTGTGTCTTCTTCTTCGGGTGTGTGGGTAATGCGTTCCTGCAGCGTGGCGAGGATTTCCTCGGCGCTGCGGCCTGCGGCGCGGATCAGGAAAACCCTGCCGAATTTTTCCTCGTAGGCACGGTTCCCCTCGGCCAGGGCCGCTGTTGTCTGGTTGTCGCCGGGGTCAACTCCGGCTTGCTCCGAACGCGACATTGCGGCCTCGGTGGTCTGTGCCTTGGGGCGTTCGCCGATCCGGGGGTGGTGGGCCATGGCAGACTCCACTTCGGCCGGCGTGAGGGGGTGCGCGGCTTTGTTGGCGTGGGCCAACAAGTCGTCCACGCTTGCGAAGGGGCGGGCGTCGACGATTGTTTCGACCCAGCGGCTGATATCCAGGCAGGGTGTCAGGGTTTTGACGGCCTCATCCCGCTCAAGGCTGTTGAATACTGCAAGCTCCATGCTTGTCATCCTCAGGCAAATGCTGGCATCCATGGTGTGGGCTATGCGGAACTCCTGCTGTTCAGCAGGAGGAAGCGCGATACTTCTGCTTCCGCATCATGGAACTGTTATTTCAGCATATGTAATTTAGTTAAGCCGAGAGATCACTCTGGTGTCAAGAGACTACCGCGGTGTGGCGTCTCGTGCGCACGGTCAGATAGAGGCGATGGGCCGTGATGACCAGCGCCAACCATGAGATGCCAATAGCCCAGGCGGCCAGGACATCGGTCAGCCAGTGATGGCCGAGGTAGACACGGCTCAGGCCCATGGTGATGGCAAATGCCGCCGCCACCGCCACGGTAATGACCCGCGCGCGCAGGGTCTTGAGCCTCAGGATGACCAGGTACGCCACGATGCCCGCGATCACCAGGGAGTTCAGGGAGTGTCCGCTGGGAAAGGAGGGGGAGTGCTCGTAGGGCGGGATGGCGTCGGCAAGGTCCGGCCGGGTGCGGCCAAAGAGTGGCTTGCCGAGGACGGTGATGAGCAGTGAGCCGAGCCCGGCGGCAAGCATCAGGATGACCGGTGTCCAGGACTTCCTGCGCACGGCCAGGAAGATCATGATCACCACGGCAATGATGGGCATTCCCACAGTGCCACCGACGTTTGTGTAGGCAGTGATCGCAACATCCAAAGCAGGGGATCGGACCGTCTTGGCTGCATCAAGTGCTGGATGGTCCAGGCCTGCAACGCCGTCGGCTTCCGTGACCGATTCATAGACCTCGCCGAAAACCAGGGCCAACGACAATGCCACCGCAAGGCCCACGACCAGCGTGATGATGAGCGCTGCATAGGGGCCGAGGAGTCTGGTGATCCACTCGGCGCCCCTGGCCAAGGTGCGCCCGATCGGGGATTTCCAGCGCGTCAGGTCCTGTCCGGCAACGAAGCGGTCCTGGCTTACTTCGCCCTGGACGCCGGCTTCCGGTTGCTTCTGCCCTTCAGTCGTCACTCTTGTCCCCTATCCGTGGCGGCCTCCGCATTGGTGAGCAACCTTAGCATTTTCACCTTGGGCGATCCTGGGGATGCGTTCAGGGAAGCTGCTGGCCCACCTTGACCACCTGGGTTCCTTGGGGGTCGAGTCCTTTTCTGCCGGATCCGAAGGGGTGAAGCTGTGGGACGGGCTGTCCGGTCGACGTGTCGATGAGGACTGAGTGCCTTTCATCGGAACCGAAAGCGTTGCGTTCACCCCATTGCCGAAGGCTCAGGATCACCGTGAAGAGGTCACGCCCCGCATCAGTGAGCTCATACTCGCTCCGCGTGCCGCGGGGGTTGGGGACCCGCGTCAGGATGCCTCTGTCAACCAGTAGTCGAAGCCGGTCCGAAAGGATGTTCTTCGCGACGCCCAGGGACTTCTCAAACTCGGAGAAGCGACGTTTGCCATCCAGCGAATCCCTGATGATCAGCAGGGTCCATTTGTCGCCAACAAGGTCGGTCGCCCTGGCGACAGGGCACTCGGGATCTGTCCAGTCCACGTCGGTTGGTTGCAACATGAAACCATTCTGCCATACGCTCGCTTGGTTGCATATCGAAACCAAACGAAAGAGGTAAGGCCCATGGGCAACGCCACAAAATCCCCACAGGGCCTAAGCCCTGGACTCCTCTTGCTGCTCGCAGTCGCTGCCGGGTTCATGGTGTCCAACCTCTACTACGGGCAGCCGCTCCTCGAAGTCATTGGCTCGGACGTCGGGATACCCGTGGCAGGCATCGGCTGGATTGTGGCCTCAGCCCAAGCCGGGTACTTAGTGGGGCTGGTTCTTTTGGTTCCACTGGGAGACGTAACCGATCGCCGAAAGCTGATGGCCCTTCAAGTCGGGGCCAGTGCCGTGGGAGCATGCACAGTCACCTTTGCGTCATCGCCCACCCTCTTGCTCCTTGGATTCGTTCTCCTGGGAGGTGCCTCGTCCGTGGTGCAGACCATCGTGGCGTTCACCGCCGCATCCAGTAGCCCGGACCAAAGGGGCCGCAACATCGGTACCGTAACTGCCGGCGTCGTGAGTGGCATAATCCTTGCGCGGACCTTAGCGGGTGGCTTGACAGATGCGTGGGGCTGGAGGTCGGTCTATATCCTGGCGGCTTCGGTTGCGGTGCTCCTCTCCGCCGCTCTTTTCAGGGCGTTGCCTCCGGATCGGCTGGACCGAGGCGGCGTGAGCTATCGGCAGGCAGTCCTGTCGGTTGTGGTCCTCACCCGCAGCAATCCCGTTTTTCGGACCCGGGCCCTGATCACCATGCTTCTCTTCGCGTCCTTCGGCGTGCTGTGGAGCGGGATGTCACTGCTGCTGGGTGGCCCCGGCTGGGACCTGCCGCCCGGGGTCATTGGACTCTTTGGGCTGGCCGGCCTGGTGGGGATACTGGCCGCGTCAAAAGCCGGAGCAGCGGCGGACCGGGGTTGGGGCCAACGGGTCACCAGTGCGGGCTTAATCGCGCTGCTTGGCTCATGGGTCGCGTTGTGGTTGGGAGAGTGGTCTCTGCTGTGGTTCGTCGTCGGAATCGTCGTGCTCGACGCCGCCGTGCAGGCTGTCCACGTCAGCAGCCAAACGCTGATTGTCACGGGGGCCGAGGAGTCGGCCAGCAGCATCATCGGCAGCTACATGGTGTTCTACTCCGTGGGCAGCGCCGCTGGGGCCGCGACAGTAGCGCCCGTTTACGCCGCGTGGGGCTGGGCCGGTGCCAGTGTGCTCGGGGCGGCATTCGCGTTCGGAGCGCTGGCTATTTGGGGTGCCGACCAGCTCCGATCGGCCAATTCCGGCTCCACGGCAGGTGCGGTTCGCGCCTCCCACCACGCTGGGGCAGAATGACCACTACCAGCTGAAGGAGTTCCACATGCCAGACATTCTGACGTCCAGGTTCCTGTTCGGTCCCGGCCCGAGCAATTGCTACCCCGAAGCCATGGCCGCCTTGGCGTACCCCGTGCTCGGCCACCTGGACCCAGTGTTCATTGAGCGGCTGGACCACACCTGCGAGGGGCTCCGTACAGTGTGGGGGACTTCCAATGCGCGCACACTTCCGCTGAGCGCTACCGGTTCCGGCGGGATGGAAGCGGCTTTCGTGAACACCGTGTCCGACGGCGACGTGGCAGTCATTGCCGTCAACGGACTGTTTGGGGTACGGATGTGTGAGGTCGCCCGGCGCTGCGGCGCAGAGGTGGTCCGCGTGGACCATGAGTGGGGCCAGCCCATCGACGCCGACCGGGTGCTCTCGGCACACCCTCATCCCAAAGTGATCGCGGCGGTCCACGCTGAGACATCCGTAGGCGTGATCTCCGACATCGCAGCCCTCGGTGCCGGCAAGGGAGACGCCCTGCTGATCACGGACGCCGTCACATCGATCGGTGGGTTGGAGCTCCTGGCGGACGACTGGGGGATCGACGTCGGATACGCGGGCACGCAGAAGTGCTTGGGCGTCCCGCCGGGATTGTCGCCGTTCACCGTGTCCGACCGCGCGTTCGAACGCCGCGTTAAGGACCCGCGCTCCTGGTACCTGGATATTGGGCTGCTCGGCGGCTACGTCGGCGCGGCCAGCGGTGCCCGGACCTACCACCACACTGCACCGGTCACCATGATCGCCGGCCTGGAAGCTGCGTTGGACCGCATCCTCGCCGAAGGGCTGGACGTTGTGCAGGCCCGGCATCGCGCCGCTGGTGACGCGTTGCAGAACGGGCTGCAGGAGATGGGGCTGGAACTGTTCGCCGCCGAAGGTTCCCGGTTGCCGAGCCTCACCACCGTCAAGGTGCCCGACGGCGTCAACTCGGCTGCCGTGCGCGCCTACCTTTTGGAGCACTTCAGCATGGAAATTGGCTCTGGGGTGGGGGAATACGCGGACACGGTGTGGCGGATCGGCATGATGGGCCCTAACGCCAACAGTGCGTCGGTGACACTGGTGCTGGGCGCGCTGAAGGAGGCCCTCGCCAAAGCCTGACGCTCTCTCACGTCCCGCCTGCTTGGGCCTGACGCTCTCTCACGTCCCGCATGCTTGGGGGTGACGCTCGCTCACATCCCGGCGTCGTACTTCAACGTCACCGAGGCGAGGGCCGAGTCGTCGTCGGGCTGGATCCCTGTGACGGTGAGGGTCCCCGCGCCAGGGAGGGTGACGGACTGCCCCTCCCGGAAGGCCTGCTTCCGTTCCTCCTCTGCCGTCCGGATCCAGAACTGCACGGCAGGAGCTCCTTCCGCGATGCCGATCTTCACCACCCCAACTTTCACGCCGTCGAAGGTTGGCTGCATTCCTTGCTTCACGGTTACCAGCTGTTCCACGGCCATCCCTACTTCACATCCACGGAGTACACGGAATCGAAGTTCTCCTTGTACTCATCTTCGGTCAGTTCCAGCGTTCCGGACTTGTGGTCGCTGTCGCCCTCCATGTAACCGCCTGAAGGCCCCCATGGGTTGGCCAGCACGATGACCTTCTGGCCGTCGTCGTTGATTTTCACATCCACCACCATGTACGCGTGGTTGGGGACCACATCTGTGCGGTTGACCTCTTCAGATTCCCAGAACCAGTCGAAGTCGTCGTCTTTCACATCTTCGGTGCCTACGGAGACCGCTTTGCCGTCCGAAAGTTTGTCCTCGATGTCGTCCAGGTTCAGCTCCCCGTCCCTATCCGCGGACTTTCCGGTCATCAGCTCCATGGCTTCGTTGCTGTAGCCGCCGTCGATGTCATCGTAGGAGCCGCCCCGGTGCTCAGCGGCAGCGCGTTCGTAGATGGACAACCAGTTCGGTTGGCCGTCTGCGCCGCGGACTCCGCCCTCCGTGGACTTGGCCTCCACAGTCACCTCCACGGGTTCGCCGTCGTCATACAGGGTGACAACCCAGTGTGTTGGCGGGTCGCCGACGGGACGCATATGCGATTCCAGGAACTCATCCAATTTGCCCTGCCGCTCCAATTCCTGGGCCACCGAACCCATCCCGGCCAGCAGCCAGCAGTCACCGATCTGGCCCTGGCGGACATCACTGGGGTTGCCGGCGTCGGGGTCTTTGCGAACATCGCCGGGAACATCGACGTCGGGCGTGTCCGGGTTCAGGGGCCCGGGGTCGCCGGGTGGGTTGGAGTCGCCCCGCCCGGAACGATCGGAGCCCGAAGACCCCGAGCTGGACTTGTCCTGCTCGTCCGCGTTCCGGGCCAATTCCGTGGCCTGGTCCCGTAGCTCGGCGGAGATCCTCACCAACATGGGCCGGTGCTCGGAGTTCCACGACGCCCGGAATATCGCAGCATCCCTGCCATCCCAGCGGGCGTTGGTGATGAGGTTGCCCAGCTCAAGGGACAACGAGGTCATTCGCTCGGAGTGTCGGGACATGGTTTTGGCCAATGTCCGCAACTGTTCAACATCAGCACCGTAGAATCCCGGCATTACTTGTCCCCCCCTGCCAGTTCGTTGGTATCGCAGCGTTCGGACGCCACCGGCGCGGTGATCCGCAGGTAGGCCGGGCTCTTCGATTCGATGGTGACAGTGGCGCCGACGCCGTCAGTGCTCCGAGTGACCACCCAGCCGCCCGGGACTGGGTCAGTGCCGTCAAATGTTGGGAATCCGTGCTTCTTGAGGACGGGATCGGCGGCAGTAAAGACCTCTTCGAAGTTCCTTGAACGCTCCACAATGTCCGCGCTGCTTTTCATGCTCTGCGGGGAAAACACGCACCTGCCGTCTTGAGCGTGGCTCATGCGTGCCGGATCATCCGCGGACCAAGTGATGTCCGGCATCTGTTTCTCCAGCGCGGCAACGAGGTCGGCGCGCAGCGAATCGTACTTGTCGGCGCTCTCGGCCAGGGGAGCCGGACTGGCGGTGACGGGAGGCGCGCTGCTCGGTTCCCGGGTGGGACCGTCGGGAGTGGTGGTGCATCCCGCAGCAACGGTCGCCATCAACATGGCAGCAGCCAGCGCCCAAGGGCTTCGGTCCAGACGGCGGTTCATAGGATCCTCAGTTCGTTGAGCGCCCGACGGCGGTTCTCACCGAATGCTGTCACGCCGGCTTGGGTATGGCGATGGGGAGAACAACCCGTGGGGTGTGAGTGAGGGTTGGGTTGAAGGGGGTGGGATGTGAGTGAGGGTTGGGTTGAAGGGGGTGGGGTGTGAGAGAGGGTCGGCCGGAAGGGGGTGGGGTGTGAGTGAGGGTTGGCCGGAAGGGGGTGGGATGTGAGTGAGGGTCAGGTGTTGCGGGTGAGGATCCAGGTGTTGGTGCCGTCCTGGCGCTCGAACGTCACAGTGGTCACCAGTGCCTCGATCAGTGCCAGCCCCCGCCCGGACTCCGCCTCAGAATCAGGCATGGACGCCTGCATGTCGTCGGCGAACGGCTCGCGGGCGTTGAAAGCGCTCACCCTGGCCACCAGTCGGCTGGGACGGACGCTGATGTCGACGTCGATCTCCACAGGCTTCTCTGCCGCCGGCAGCGCGTGCTGCACAATGTTGGCGGCGGCTTCGATCACGGCGGTCGCGAAAGTCATCCGGTCCATATCGGGCACGAAGGAAGCATCGTCCCACAAGGCATCCAGTTCGTTGTGGATGGACTCGATTGCTTCCTCGGTGGAAGGCCCGTGGAACCCCCGGCGGGCGATCACGTCAGTCATCGCCGAATGCTTCCTCAGCCGAAGGGTATGCCGTCAGCACGCGGTCCATGTTGGTCAGTTCCAGCACCATCTTCACCTGCGGCTGAACTGCGGCGATGCGGAGGTCGCCACCGGCCTGGCGCGCTGCTTTGAGGCAGCCGATCAGTGCGCCCAGCCCGGACGAGTCCATGAAGTTGGTCTCGGCCAGGTTCACCACCACGCGGTTGGAACCCGATGCCACAACCTCGTTCACTACCTCGCGGAGTTTGGGCGCGGCCACCATGTTCAAACGGCCCACGCTCTTCACTTCCGCGTAGGTGTCCTTGACCTCATAGCTAAACTGCATCTGTATTCCTTTCCTCCGGGCGCTTGGGCCCAACATCCTCAGGCACGAAACCCTTGTACAAAACTGCCTTGACCAGCACGCTCAGGACCACCAGGTCGAACGCCACCCACGCCACGTTCACCAACGTGCCCAACGGTTCGGAAAGCCCGGTCAGCAGACGGGCGATGCCCACCACCATTGCCACAGCCAGCAAGACGGCCACGGTGATCTGGGGCCGGATCAGGCTCCAACTCGGTCCGCCGCTTTGGCGGGCCTTGGGGGTGACCGCGAACCCGAGGGGACGGCCGAACCAGACGTTCCGCGCCGCCGTCGTGCATGCCTTGATCCACGTGGGGAACAGCGCAAGGCTGTACTGCTGCCCGCGCCAGGTGGGAATCCCGTGCCCCGCCACCACGAACAGCAGCTGGTTGACCACCATGAACGGGATGAAGCGGATGAAGAAGTCCCAGCTGAGGCTGCTGACCGGGAGGATGCCGAGGGTCAGGTAAATGATCGGCGCGGCGAAGTAGACCACGGCCGCAAACCCGCTGAGGTAGCTCCACATGGTGGAGAAGTACATGAGCCGTTGTCCCCAGGACAAACGCCGTTGCACCAGCGGATTTTCGCGAAGCAGGACCTGCATGGTGCCCTGTGCCCAGCGGAGTCGCTGGGTGAGCATGGTTTTGAGGTCCTCGGGCGCGAGGCCGTTGGCCAGGATTTCGTGGTGGTACACGCTCTTCCAGCCGAGCCCGTGGATGCGCATGGCCGTTGCCATGTCTTCGGTGACCGAGATGGTGGCCAGGGGCATGATCGGCTGGGCTTCGTCGGTGCGTTCCACGGAGATCGCGTCCAGGACGGCGTGGACCGATTCGAGCGCACCCAGGGGCGACCAGTCGCGTCCGGACATGCGGTCGACGGCGTCACTCGCCACAGTTGTCACGCCACCTTCGCCGACGTGGGCGAGTTCCATTGCCGCGATTTCTTCGAGGTCGGACTGCAGGGCGGAGAAGTCCGCTGCGACCAGGGTGCGCACGGCTTCGTCCACTTTGCGTCGCACGCGGTAGGTGATCTCGCTGAGGGAGACCCGCGCGTCGAGTTCCTGTTGGGCTGCCGTGGTGGCGGCCTCCACCTCGTTGAGCATCTGCTCCACCAACGGGTTACGGGCCTCCTCCGAGCGCCGGGCCTTCTTGATGGCCTGCTTGGAGGCGCTCAATGCCCGCCGGACACTCTTCTCCGTGGCTTTGACGTAACCCACCAAGCCCAGTTGCATCAGGGCTTCGCGGCGAAGGATCGCGTTGGAGCCGCAGAAGAAGGCCGCGTTCCAGCCGTCCTTGCCCTGTTGGATGGGGCCGTAGAACAGGGGAGCCTGGCTGCCCAGGGGATCGTCGGCGGGTACGTTGATGAAGTACTGCGGGGTTTGGACCAACGCCACGCGGTCGTCGTTGAAGTAGCCCAGCGTTTTGTCCAGGATGTCCGGTTCCGGGGTTTGGTCGGCGTCGAGGATCAGCAGGTACTCGCCCGAGGTGACCATGAGCGCGTTGTTCAGGTTCCCTGCCTTGGCGTGCCGCGGCATGTCAGGGGTCCAGTCCGCTCCGCGCGTCACGTAGCCGATCCCGTGGGTGTCGGCGAGGTCGCGCATCTCGGGGCGATTGCCGTCGTCGAGAATCCAGGTGCTGTGCGGCCACCGGATGTCCTTGGCGGCCAAGGCCGTGGTCAGGACCAGGTCCAGGGGTTCGTTATATGTGGTGATGAAGACGTCGACGGTGGCATCGGCAGGCGGCGGGGGAGGCGGCTTGCGGATCTTGAGGTTCCAAACCGTCAAGCCGAAAAGCATCACGTCGATCAGGCTGTACGTCTCGGCAATGACCAACGGAACGGCGATCCACCACGCATCCCAGTTCAGTGAGGCAAACCAACGCCAGGCCACATAGTTGACGCCCAAAATGACCGTGAGGACAACCAGAAGCCGGGTCCAGAAACGTGTCACAATCCCCCTTTAATGTGGCTCAGCGTTGACGGCGAACGACGACGGCGGTCACGTCATCTTCGGCGGTCGCAGCGGGTGCCAACTCCAGAAGGGCGGCGCAGACCTCGTCCGAGGTAACTCCGTTGCGTGTCACCTTTTCGACGTTAACCAGGAATTCTTCAAGGGAGGCGTGGGCATCGAGCACTCCGTCGCTGACGATCACCAGGGAATCTCCGGGCTCCAGCTCAAGTTCCGCGGCCGGCCACAGCTGGTCGTCGAGGATGCCCACTGGCGGACCGGCTGAGACCAGCCGTTGAGCAGCCCCGTCAGCCGGGACGTGCAACGCAAGGCCGTGACCGGCGTCGATATAGCTGAGCTTGCCTGAGCCGCTGTCCAGGCGGGCGTGGAACATGGTGACGAATGAGCCGGACTGGTCAAGGTCCGAGGTGATGGTGGCGCTGGCCGAGCCGAAAGCGTCAGCAATGGCCGGGGTGTCTGCGACTGACCGCATCACTGCCCGGACGGTCGCTGCGATCAGGGCGGCGCCCATTCCCTTGCCCATGGCGTCGGCGAAGGTCAGGTGCATGCCGTCGCTGGTTTGGTACCAGTCGTAGAAGTCCCCGCCAACGCTGCGGGTCGGGCGGAAGGCACCAGCGACGTCGTAACCGTCAACGCGGACGGTCTCCCGGGGGAGGAGGCTCTGTTGGACCACGGCCGCCCGCTCGAGTTCATCGGCTTGGCGCTGATCCTCGGCGGGAGCGGCAGGGGTGCGTGCCCGCCGGAACAGCGCGCGGATGCGGGCCTGGACTTCCTTGGGGCTGAAGGGCTTGCTGATGTAGTCGTCGGCGCCGGTGTCCAGGCCGTTGAGCCGGTCGATCTCGTCCGCGCGGGCTGTGAGCATCAGAACATAGGCGTCCGAGAATTCGCGCAGCCGCCGGCAGACTTCCATGCCATCGATGTCCGGAAGATTGATGTCCAGCGTCACCAGTTCGGCGTTGGTGTTCCGGACGGCCTCGACGCCGGAAAGGCCATCGGGTGCCTCTGTCACCACGAAGTCGAGCTGCTCGAGGATGAGGACGAGGAGCCCGCGGATGTCGGCGTCATCTTCGACAACGACAGCGTGGCGTGGAGACGAGGTTGAGGCCATGGCTCCATTAACTAATGCGGCTGGGTATTTGTCACGTTTAGTCACGACATATGAAACGCCCACTCACAAAAGTGAGCGGGCGTTACATGATTTGTGCAGTTACGTGAGAGAGGGATCGGCTCAAGCAGGCGGGATGTGCGAGAGGGATCCGCTCAATCGGGCGGGATGTGAGAGAGGGTTAGACGCCCAGCTCTTCCTTCAGCGCCTGGACGTGGCCCTGCGCAGAAACCTGGTACTGGGCGAGCTGGACTGTGCCTTCGCCATCCAGGACTACGGTGGAGCGGACGATGCCCTCGACGATTTCGCCGTCTACCAGCTTCTCGCCCCAGGCACCGTAGGCCAGGGCAACCTTGTGATCTTCGTCGGAGAGCAGCGGGAAGGTCAGCGCGAATTCGCCGGTGAACTTGGCGAGGGCCTCGGGGCCGTCGGGGGAGATCCCGATGACGTCGTAGCCGTTGCCCTGCAGGCTGGCGAGGTTGTCGCGGAAGTCGCAAGCCTCGGTGGTGCAGCCGGGGGTGGCCGCCTTGGGGTAGAAGTACACAATGACGTTGCGTCCGCGGTAGTCGGACAGCGAGACCTTGGTGCCGTCGGCGTCGAGAAGCGCGAAATCAGGTGCTTGCGTTCCGACGAGGAGTTTCTGGGTCATGGCGATCCTTTACATTCAACCGGTGTGCACCGGCGGTCATTTCAAACAACAGCGATCATTCAAAGAACGAAGTCAATGAAGTAGAACAGCGAAATCAGATGCTGTATTCCGCAGGTCCGCGCACTGTGGCATAAGGCCCTGGCACGAACTGGTAGCCGCCACCACGGACGGTGGCGACGGTGTGTCGGGCGGAGCCTAGCTTCCGCCGCACCCTTCCAACATAAACGTCGATCGAGCGAAAAGCCGCGCCGGGGAGGTCAAATGACTCCAGGAAGCGTTGCAATTCTTCACGTGCAATGGCCCGGGAGCAGTTCACCACGAGGTAGCGCAGCAGCTTGTATTCCATGCCAGTAAAGGAAACGGGCTCCCCATCCAGCAGGACTACTTCAGCGGCGAGGTCCACCGCAAGTTGGCTGCGGCGGCTGGCCAACGTTACGGGCTCGACGGCGGTGCTGCCGCCCGCTGAGGCGCCGTCGCCGCCGTCGGAAGCGGCTTCCGAACGCGCCTCCGCGAGGGCGTCCGCGAGTGTCACGGTCGCCGCCGACTTGGTACCGGCGTCGGCGGCTTCCTGCGGAGTGCCGCCCCAGGAAGTGTCGCCGACGCCGGAGTGCTCTGCCCCGGGGGCGGGCCAGATGCGGACTTCCGCCTCCGGGGCAAGTTTCATGGCACGGGCCAGCACAAGTCGTGCCGCCCGATCCCAGACCTCAGGATCGATCTCGTCGCCCTCGGCCGGGTTGACCCAGAGCGCGAGGCCGTGAGCTGTCAGGCCGTTGCGATCGTTGAGGCTCCGAGGGTTCTGGCCGGGCCGCCGTGCGGAGGACCCGCGTGCTGCGGGTCCTCGCGACGGCGGTGGCCCGTAGGCATTGACTGCCATGACGGTTGACCTAAACGTTGCCGCGGCGGAGCAGCTTGCCGCCGGGGTTCTGGCCGTCGATCGGGGTGCCGCGCAGGTACGTCTTGCGGACGACGCCGGCGAGCGGACGGCCGTCGTACGGCGTGATCGGGTTCTTATGCTTGAGCTTGGTGACGTCCACAACGAAGGCTTCGTCCTGGGCGAAGATGGAGAAGTCGGCGTCGTAGCCCAGGGCGAGCTGGCCCTTGTTGTGCAGGCGGGCCAGGGCAGCGGGCTTCTCGGCCATCCAAGACACCACCTGTTCCAGCGGGATGCCGCGGTGGCGGGCTTCGGTCCAGATCAGGGACAGGCCCAGTTGCAGTGAGGAAACGCCGCCCCACGCCACAGCGAAGTCACCGTTCTCCAGGTCCTTGAGGTCCAGTGTGGAGGGCGAGTGGTCCGAGACGATGCAGTCGATGGTGCCATCCTGCAGGCCCTTCCAAAGGAGCTCGCGGTTGGAGGCTTCGCGGATGGGCGGGCAGCACTTGTAGGCCGTGGCGCCGTCGGGGATTTCTTCGGCCATGAGCGTCAGGTAGTGCGGGCACGTCTCAACGGTGAGGTTGACGCCGTCGCGCTTTGCCGAAGCGATCATGGGAAGCGCGTCGGAGGAGGAGAGGTGCAGGATGTGGGCGCGGGCGCCGGTCCAGCGAGCGCGTTCGATGACCTCGGCGATGGCCTTGTTCTCGGCGCCGCGGGGACGGGAGGCCAGGAAGGTCTCGTAGTGGTCGCCGCCCGGGTGCGGGGCGCGGTCGATCGCGTGGGAGTCCTCGGCGTGGACGATCATGAGGGAGTCGAAGGACTTGAGTTCCTTCATGTCCTCTTCCATCTCGTCCGCGTCCAGGTGCGGGAACTCGTCCACGCCGGAGTGCAGGAGGAAGCACTTGAAGCCGAACACACCTTCGTCGTGCAGGGGACGGAGGTCGCTCTTGTTGCCCGGGATGGCACCGCCCCAGAATCCGACGTCCACGAACGCCTGGTCCTTGGCGACCACGCGCTTCTGCTCCAGGCCGTCCACGGTGGTGGTGGGCGGGATGCTGTTCAGCGGCATGTCGATGATGGTGGTCACGCCACCGGCGGCAGCGGCACGCGTGGCGGAGGCGAAGCCTTCCCACTCGGTGCGGCCGGGCTCGTTGACGTGGACGTGGGTGTCCACCAGGCCGGGGATAAGGGTTTCGTCGTCTGCGAGTTCGATGACCTCGTTGCCCGTCAGGCCGTTGCCCAGCGGTTCGATGGCCACGATGATGCCATCGCGGATGCCAACTTCGCGGGCTGCGATACCGGCGGTGGTCAGGATGCGCTGGCCCCGGATAACGAGGTCATAGGCGCCGATTGCTTCAGACATTGAGGTACTCCTTGTTTTCGGTCCGTTCCGCCAGGTACACGCCTATGTGCTTACCTAATTGTTCAAGCAACGGACCTGCTTCAGCGATACATTTTTGGACATCTTTTTCCAGATCGGTCAGTGCATGGACCGTATGGAAGCCGGCGTCCGTGAGTTGTTCCCGGCTCAGGGTACTCCGACCGCAGACTGCGATCACGGGAACCCCGTTCCTCTGTGCCGCCCGCGAAACACCCATGGGCGTCTTGCCGAGCAGGCTTTGCTCGTCCAGGCTGCCTTCTCCGGTGATCACCAAGTCGGCGCCCTTGAGCCTGCGCTCGAGTTCAGTGAATTCAAGCACGACGTCGATGCCCGGCCGCCGCTCTGCCTTCAGTGCCGCAATGGCAATGTAGCCAACGCCGCCTGCCGCTCCAGCGCCTTCTGCTTTGGCTGCGTACTTGGCATGTTGCCCGCTGGTGGCTGCCAGTACGTCCACGAAGTGGCTCAGCGCTGCATCGAGTTCGGCGACGTCGTCCGGCGTCGCGCCCTTTTGCGGACCGAAGATGGCTGGGGCTCCGCTGGCCCCCAAAAGGGGATTGTCGACGTCGGACGCCAACACGAACTCCGTGGCCTCGATGCGGACGTCGAAGTTGGAGAAGTCGATGCTGTCGATGTCCGCGAGTGCGGCACCGCCGCCGGGGAGCTCGTTGCCGTCCTTGTCCAGGAACACGGCGCCGAGGCCCTGAAGGACTCCCGCGCCGGCGTCGGTGTTGGCGCTGCCGCCGACACCCAGGATGATCTTGCGGCAGCCGAGGTCCAGCGCGGCGCGGATGAGTTCGCCCGTGCCGATGCTGTTGGCCTTCTTGGCCGTTTCGCTGCTGGGGCCCTCCGGGAGGAGGGCGAGACCGGAAGCTGCCGCCATTTCGATGACAGCTTCCTGGTCCTTGATGGCGAAGTCCGCTTTCACGGGTTCGCCCAGCGGACCGGTGACCGTGGTGGTGCGGCGGGTGAAGCCGGAGCCGATGGCGGCATCGATGGTTCCTTCGCCGCCGTCGGCCACCGGAATGCGTGTTACTTCAATGCCTTGGCCGAACCCCGCCTGCAGGCCTGTTGCCAGGTGCTTGGCGACGTCGGGCGCGGACAGCGAGCCCTTGAATTTGTCCGGGGCGATGACAACACGCATTCCGGTGCCTCCTTCCTTTACTTACTTACGCTTTGGTCAGGATCGCGGTGGGTGCGTCCGCCGCGGTCTCTGCCAGCTCTTCGAACTCGTTCACGCCGTTGATCTCAACGCCCATGGAGATGTTGGTGATCTTTTCCAGGATCACTTCAACAACCACGGGAACCTTGAACTCGCCCATCAGAGCCTTGGCCTTATCGAAAGCGGCAGGCAGGTCGTTCGGGTCCTCAACGCGGATGGCCTTGACGCCCAAGCCTTCGGCAACCTTGATGTGGTCGACGCCGTAGCCGTTTGTCTCCGGGCTGTTGATGTTCTCGAAGGCCAGGGAAACGTTCTGTTCCATGTTGAAGCCGCGCTGGCTCTGACGGATCAGGCCCAAGTAGCTGTTGTTCACCACAACGTGGATGTACGGCAGGTTGAACTGTGCGCCTACGGCCAGTTCCTCGATCATGAACTGGAAGTCGTAGTCACCGGACAGGGCAACAACGGTGGCATCCGGGGTTCCACGAACAACGCCCAGGGCGGCGGGAGCGGTCCAACCCAGCGGGCCTGCCTGGCCTGCGTTGATCCACTTGCGGGCACCGAACACGTGCAGCATCTGTGCGCCGGCGATCTGCGACAGGCCAATGGTGGACACGTAGGTGGTGTCGCGGCCGAAGGCCTTGTTCATCTCCTGGTACACGCGCTGCGGCTTGATGGGCACGTTGTCGAAGTTGGTCTTGCGGTGCAGGGAGCCCTTGCGCTCCTGGCACTCGGCAACCCAACCCGAGTAGTCCGGCAGGGTCTTGGCTGCCTGGCGTTCGCGAGCCAGCTCCAACAGACCGTCCAGCGCCGCACCGGCGTCGGACGCAATGCCCAAGTCCGGCGAGAAAACGCGACCGATCTGCGTCGGCTCGATGTCGATGTGCACGAACTTACGACCGGCCGTGTAGGTGTCCAGGCCGCCGGTGTGGCGGTTGGCCCAACGGTTGCCGATGCCGATAACGAAGTCGCTCTGCAGGAACGTCTCGTTGCCGTAGCGGTGCGAGGTCTGCAGGCCAACCATGCCGGCCATCAGCTGGTGGTCGTCCGGGATGGCGCCCCAGCCCATCAGGGTGGGGATAACCGGAACGTTCAGGATCTCGGCCAGCTCAACCAGCTGTGCCGAAGCGCCGGCGTTGATGACGCCGCCACCGGCAACGATCAGCGGGTGCTTGGATGCGGTCAGCAGGTCCAAAGCCTTTTCCAGCTGCTTGCGGGAAGCCTTGGGCTTCTCGATGGGCAGGGGCTCGTAGGCGTCGATGTCGAACTCGATCTCCGCCATCTGAACGTCGATGGGCAGGTCCAACAGAACCGGGCCCGGACGACCCGAACGCATCAGCTGGAACGCCTTCTGGAACGCTCCGGGAACCTGGCCCGGCTCCAGGATGGTCATGGCAAACTTGGTCAACGGCTTGGCGATGGACTCGATGTCCACGGCCTGGAAGTCTTCCTTGTGCAGCTTGGCAACGGGTGCCTGACCCGTAATGCAGAGCATGGGGATGGAATCAGCCTGGGCCGCGTACAGCCCGGTGATCATGTCCGTGCCAGCGGGGCCCGACGTACCGATGCAGATGCCGATGTTGCCATCAGCTGCGCGGCTGTAGCCGTCGGCCATGTGGCTGGCGCCTTCAACGTGGCGGGCCAGCGTGTGGCGGATGCCGCCGTGGGCACGCATTGCGGAATAGAAGGGGTTGATCGCTGCGCCGGGCAGACCGAAAGCTTCGGTTGCGCCTTCCTTTTCCAGGATGGCTACGGCCGCATCAACGGTGCGCATCTTTGCCATGGTGTACTCCTTGTTTTTTGCCCTTTCGGGCGAAGTCTGTGGTGTTTTTGGGTGTGGTGAGGGAGCCGCCGTCGTTTAAGTACGACGGCGGGTTCCCTACTTGTGTTGCTTGGTGCCTTTGGGCGGGTGCTTACTTCCGGCCGCTGAGCTGGAGGACCTGCTTGAAGAGGCCCGAGTGGTCGAGGCCGCCGTCGCCCTGGTTGACGGTTGCGGCGACGAGCTGGGCGACGACTGCGCCGAGCGGGACAGCGACGTTGGCTTCGCGGGCTGCGGAGGTGACGATGCCGAGGTCCTTGTGGTGGAGGGCCAGGCGGAAGCCGGGGTCGAAGTTGCGGTCGAGCATCTTCTGACCCTTCTGGTCGAGGACCTTGGAGCCGGCCAAGCCGCCGCCCAAAACCTTGAGTGCTGCGTCGGTGTCTACGCCGTAGGCCTCGAGGAAAGCGATGGCCTCGCCGAGAACCTGGATGTTGACGGCCACGATCAGCTGGTTGGCTGCCTTGACGGTCTGGCCGGAGCCGGACGGGCCGACGTGGACGATGGTCTTGCCCACTGCGTTGAGGACATCCTGTGCTGCCTCGAAGTCTGCTGCTTCGCCGCCGACCATGATGGACAGGACTGCGTCGATTGCGCCCTGTTCGCCACCGGATACGGGAGCGTCGAGCGGGCGGATGCCTGCTGCTACGGCGTCGTCCGAGAGGCGCTTGGCGACGTCCGGGCGGATGCTGGATGCGTCGATCCAGATGGTGCCCTTCTTCGCGTTGGCGAAGACGCCGTCCTTGCCGCTGACAACACCCTCAACATCGGGGGAGTCCGGGACCATGGTGATGACGACGTCGGCGTCCTTGACTGCGTCCGCGATGCTGGTGGCACCCTGGCCGCCTTCGGAGACGAGCTTGTCGATCTTGTCCTGGCTGCGGTTGAAACCGGTGACCGTGTGGCCGGCCTTGACGAGGTTGATGGCCATGGGGAGGCCCATGATTCCGAGTCCGATGACTGCAACGTTGCTCATTGTGGTTCTCTTTCTGAAAGTCTGTGTTTTAACTCGTGCGGGCTATTTGGTGAGCGCCGCCGCTTTGGTGGGTGCCGCCGTCGTTAGTTGGCGTTGGCGCGCTGGCGGATGGCCCAGCTGAAAGCCGATTCCTGCGGTTCCTTGTACTCGAGGCCGATGTAGCCGTCGTAGCCGAGTTCGCGGCTGCGGGCGATCCATTCGCCGAGGGGGAGCGTGCCGGTTCCGGGAGCGCCGCGGCCGGGGTTGTCGGCGATCTGGATGTGGCCGAAGTCCTTGGCGTGGTTCTCGATGACGGATTCGACGTCGTCGCCGTTGACTGCCAAGTGGTAGAAGTCGGCGAGGAGCTTGATGTTCTGTGCGCCGGATTCTGCCTTGACGCGGGCGATGACCTTGAGTGCGTCTTCGGCGGTGAGGAGCGGGTACTTGGGTGCGCCGCTGACCGGTTCGAGAAGGACGGTGCCGCCGATGCGGGCGACGCCTTCTGCTGCTGCTGCGAGGTTCTTGGCGGCGAGTTCGTCCTGCTCTTCAGGGGTGAACTCGTCCTGGCGGTTGCCGTAGAGGGCGTTGAAGGCCTTGCAGCCCAGGCGCTCACCGATGCCGGCGACGACGTCGATGTTGTCCTTGAACTCGGAGCAACGTCCCTTCCAGGAAACCAGGCCACGGTCGCCGCCGGGCATGTTGCCAGCGTTGAAGTTCAGTCCCGTGAGCTGAACACCGGCGTCCTTGATGGCTGTTTCAAACTCGGTGGTCTCTTTGTCGGTGGGAACCGAAGTGGCGAAGGGCCACCAGAACTCGACGGCGTCAAAACCGGCTGCCTTCGCGGCGGCGGGGCGCTCGAGCAAGGGCAGCTCCGTCAGGAGGATGGAGCAGTTCACTGTGTACGTCATCGTAGGTCCTTCCGAGGAGGGGCTTGGATCTATCTTCCTCTGTGCTTCGGCTGGGCCTTTGCGTTTGGCTTCAGTTTCCGCTTTGTGGAATTTAGATTCTGCTTTATGAAAAGTCTAGGGAAGGTGGGGGTGCGAGTCAAGGGGTGGGCGGTGATGTGGGATACCAGAGGCATCGCTTGCATCAAGCGCGTCAATTGGATGCTGCCCTCATCTTCCGTTCCACCAGCACCTGCTTGATAGGCTCTATCCTGTGGCTGACCCGACGACCTCTCCTACCGCCAGACTGCAGCGCGCGGCAGATGGGGTAGAGAGGTATCGGAGCCGGGCTCGGGCGGTGGCAACCATTACAGCTACGGCCGCCGGCGCCCTGGCGGCCGGGTTAGTTCTCAATGTCAGTCCGGGTCTGCCAGTTCCGGCTAAAATCCTCGGGCTTGCCTCGATTATCCTCCTGACGCTGTCCACGGTGGTCTTCGTGATAGCTTCCCTGGTTCATCCGCGTACTTTCACCGACGGTGAGAAGAGCTCATGGCGAATCCTCATTCGACCGTGGGAGTCTGTCTTTTACGTAGAGGGTTCCCCGAACGAAAAAGAATTATTGAACCAATCAAAGACTATCCGGCTGCGGATCTTCAGGCTCATGGACTCCGCGTTATGGATAGCTGGGGGTGCCATGTTTTCCTTCATTGCTGCTCTTGTGTTTATCGCATTTCAGGAGCCGGTTAAATATGATGCAAGTGTTGAGATCGCTGAAGGTTACCCTCGGCTCGCTGCCTGCCCGTCGCTCCCTCGCAATTTTGCTGCAATAGTTTCCAAGGTCGACTTGGAGAGGGATATTCCAGAGCTACCCGTTGCCATTTCCGATGAACTGTGCGGCTCCAAAGAAGGAACGCAACTCTCGCTTTACCTGGATCGCTCAAAGATCACCGTTGTGGTGGCAAGCCGGAAATGAGCATTTCTCAGATCGTCGTGGCTTGGTGCGCAATTCTCCCCATCGATGACTTGGAGTGGCGCGACTCTGTGGACCTAGTGATTGCAGAACTTCAAGATGAACATGGCCGAATTATCAGGCCAGCAGGTGCGGGTGATAACCGTATCGAGGTGCAGTTTGTATGTTATCTGGCGAGCGATCATGAACAGATAGTTACCGAGCAATTGCTGGCAAATGTTCTTACTAACTCGTCGGCACCAAGCACTCTAGTCGTTTTCGCCTGCGGCAAGCGACCTCGTGGTTCTGATATTCAGAATACAGATGTGAGGGCACTAATCATACAGCAGGCAAGTGGTGTATCTTCAGACGTATTCTTCAATAGGCTTCGAAATGTTGATGAAATTAAGGATGAGGCGCGCAAATATTTAGCCAGTCATATCCGAAGAAATCGACTTTCGAGAAGTGTCGAGCTTAGTTCTAGTGATATTATATCATCTTCAGCCGATTCGGTTTTTGATGATTCTGTCTTGGCGGAGGATTTCTTGTGAGTAACTTAGCGGTTAACATCGAGTGGCTGGTCGCAACCGTCGCGCCCTGGACCATCTCCCCGCACCCGAACTTCGGCGTGAAGACAATCACTCCGGCGGCCAAGCTCGCTCTCATTACGGAGTACAGGGATTTGAGGGAACTTGACCGATATACTGTCGAATTGATTGGTGAGTCTAGTGCTTGGCAAGAAGCGCTTCTCGTTGCCGCGCGAGATTCGCTGTTTTCGGATGGGCTACAGGATGCAGTTGATCGGCTGTGGGTCACCTCCGAGGATCAGAATGTGCCCGTCGGTGCTCGGGCGGCCGCCGCGCTTTATGCAAGCGTCGGGTTAGCAGACTTGGAACGACCTGACCGTGCCGCGGAGCGCTTGCTGGCGATATGCAAGAGTCTGGGCGTAGAAGGTGATCCCAGGGAGCATAGTCCCGAGTATCGCTTATGCATTGCTTTGCTTCTTCAGCAGCGGGTTGTCCGGTTGGAGGAGGCCTCTGAGTATCGGGCGGCTCGCGAGGAAGTCGATAAAGTGATTCTTTGGATGCCTGCTCCTTCCGCCATTTACGGGGCTAAGTTTCCAGTCTCTCAGGGCATAAGTTGGGGCCCGGCCAGAATACAGAAAGACATTGCTGAGTCAGTGAAGGTCCACGCTCTTGCCTCGAAATCCACTTTCGAACAATTTTCTGGAAGTACCTGGATGAAGGTTGTAAAGGGACGCGCGTCATGGATCGACGAGCGAATGAGTAGAACAGCGGCCGACCGCGACAGGTTAGTTGTTCGCGACGCATTCGAAAAGACATATGAGTCGACGTCAGGCACGCGCTACCTCATGAGGGAGGATCCTTCTGACCGGGGTTATGCCGCCCTGCTCGTCGCAGAGCTTTCCGGCCATAGCGGTCGCATGAAGGAATGCCGCGAATCACTAGCGAAAGCGCTCATTCTTGAAGGTTCGAACGACGTTGATGACGTTGCTGAAGTTATTCGACTGTTACGGCAAGGACGTGCCCGTAAGTCGCTACAATCAGTTTTGAAATGGGTCAGAGATCAGGGACCCACGCGCGCCTTGAAACGCGACGCAGAGAAAGTTCTTCAACGTTCGTTAGCAACTGGCAAAATAACTGAAACGGATCTTTCCGTGCTGGATTCTGCCGCTGACTTCCTTTCGCATGAAGACCTGCAAAGAGCTATCAAAGTGACATTCATGTATCCCGATACGGAACAGGTGTCTATTCGTGCCGAATGGGCCGTCTTCGATAAGATGTGGAAGACTCTTTCACGTTTCATTATTGATAGTGGCCAGGATGATCAATTTGCCGCTGCAATCTTTGAGTGCATTCAACAAGCTCAAGTTCTCAATGAGCCCTTAGTGGGCACTCTGATGCGCGCAATGGAGCTCATCCAATGGCAAAATGTTTCGGTTGAAGCTACGGCTGCCTGGGCAGAGTGGATTAATTCAAATCCAATAGAGTTAGCGCATCCCGCTGTGCAAGATGATTCTCATCTCATCCGACGTAAAGCTCAACAGCTCCTAATGGAGGCAAAAGAGGAGGTGGGTCACCTCTCGGGACTTGAGAGAGCTGCATTTCTTGCAGATCATGGTGGAACGGTAGATGCTGAACTATTAGCAACGGTTAGAAGCGAACTAATTACGATGCTAGAAGTTGAGGGTGCCTCTGCCCGCAACGGTGCTATTTCTCTTGGTGGATATTCTACGTCGAATGTTGCAGTTGCCTTTGCCTTTCGCTTTGGTGACGATTCTCTCTGGGCCGCTATTTGTAAGTTTCTTCAGGATCCGGATATCGATGGAGTTTTGAAGGATGCTGCCTTAGACAGGATTGCTAACAGGCCCCAGACCGTCCCCGACGGAGTAAGGAAATCTCTTCGCGATGGATGGGGCTCCTTGTTCGCGAGTAGACGCGAAGACCTTCACTTTGACGCGGCCCCGCTTCCTGTGTTTGCCTCAGCAATCCGGATGGCGGGGGCGCTCGGAATAATTTCGCAGACAGAAGCCCTAGAGAACGTTCTATTTTTGGCGTCTTCTACTGACACTTCACGGGTCCAGGCAGCGAGATCCATACCTTATGTTCTGAGTCTGGGCGATCCTACGTGGGGTCACGCGCTTCTTCTGCAACTTGCCAAGGACTCGAATCCTGAAGTTCGTGCTGAGGCCGGGCATGCTCTAGTTTTAGCGTTGTCACACATATCCGGCCTCGCCGAAACCGCGAGAAAAGCCATTGTTGAACTTATGAGCAAGGACGGTATACGAGCGCCCCTGAGGGTTCTCCATGCTTTCCAACGACTCCAAAGCGATCAGCCCGAGATAGTTCGATCCTTTATGGTCGAGATTCAGTCACTTACGTCCGAGGCAAGCCCTCGTGTAGTCCGGCGGGCCGCGGAGTTATTGACGCGGGCGGCTAATGGTGGGAGCGACCTCCAGGCCGGCAAACCGGGGTAACCTTTTGAGTGCGGTATCAATTTATAGGCTTTTGGCTCTACGCGTGAGGGATGTGTACCTGAGTCGATAATGAGACTTTCTGGGGCAGCGCCTTCGTCCCGAACAGGGCACCAAGCCGACAACATGCACGTAGACGGGAGCTAGCAGTAGCAAGCAATGCAGGGTACTAGATTTAGCAGGCGGCGGGAGCGCTCGTCTGAAATCCATAATTCGCACGGATCTGCCTATATAATGGATGAATCCGTGGTCGATCCTGATGGTTTCGAACAATGCCTCAAGTGCCCTGACTTTCCAAATTTTGGATTTCGTCAGCGGCCTTAAAGAAAATCTTGTCTTTTGCAGTTCCCCGGAGATTTGTTCTAAAGTCACCTAGGAGCGTGGTGTGGCATGAACCGTTGCTAAGTATTCCTTCTGAGTCACTTTGCGTAACTACGGGGAACGCTCGGGCGTGGCATCTTGCCGGGATTTAATCAAGTTTAAGACACTGTGGTGATCGTACCTGCGGAGAGTGATGGTTGTATGAGCGGCGTCCAGAAGTTATAAGCACGCTACGGGGCGCATTTAGCACAACGGCGCACCGGTCTCCGTTTGTGCTGATTTCGCGCCAATTCTCTCCACGTGCGTAGGCTTTTCGAATCAAAGTGTGAAACGCTCCCTTCTGGCCCCAGTCTGTAAAATCCACCGGCAGTGATTCGTTCGGCGACTTCACGCAGGGTGAATGCACCCTTCGGCTGCCATCCATTAGAAAGTGCCCAAGCTTGGACTTCCTTGGGCACCACATCATGGCCCCCCTCCCATAAGAGCTGGAAGACCGTAATGGCATGAACTCTATCGCTAAGAGAAATAAGCCTAGCTTGGACGTTTGTTGCAATAGTCAATTCATGCAGAGCCGTCTCGACAACTGGATCAAGTACTTCCAGACCAGGCCCCCAAAGCTCCACTTCCTGGACACCGAGCATTTGTGGTCTGAGGCCAAAGCACCATGCACTGATGTCCTCGTCCTTAGCGGGTACTATGCAAAGCGCAGTCGTCCGGATGTCGTCCGCGATCCTCGCCAGTTGCGGCTCGTCAGGCCAAAGCGCCAGGACCGGCCCGCCGGTCCACTTGGAATTTGATAATCCCCTCCAGGTTGAGGTCAAGGCATTTGATTGCCTTTTGAAGTCCACTAGGGAGGCATCGGACTCCCATCGAAAGCCCGAGCGTTGTTTATTTGGGAGAACTGCGAGTGGCCGAGGGGTGACAAACCTAGGGTGGGAGCTATCAGCAAGTTTATTCGCCCCTGCAATTAAAGCGGAATATCGGTCCTCAGGTTCCACCGATTGCACGAAGGCTAGGAGCCCACCGTCCATCTCGCTTACAGCCTGCGCGGTGTCAACGCCGTGGACTTCCAAATTCCTAGCGTTACTTTGTTCCATCTGTCCAGCCAGCCAACCGATCGCACAGCCTAGCGCGCGTGGATCTAACTCGAGGGGTCGCGTCACGGCGCTGGGAGTGTTCCACTGTCTTTCAAACATAGAAGAAACTCTATGCTGCGGGGATGCTGTAACTCCGGACCTGGTGGCTCCCACACCGGCACCCCTGGAACGGACGAGGGTCACGAATAAGTCCGTTAGGCTCTTGCCCCCGAACGTGGCTTGTTACCGAAACTCGGGTTGTCCGTTTACGTCGACGCATCGAGGTTCGGCATGACCAACTTCGTGGGCGCTCAACCGCCGTCACAATACTCCGAAGCCTTGAGCGTACGCCATTCATGTATTCGAGCACTTGTGCCAACAGGCCGTCGGTATACTTCGACGACGGTTTCCATCTGAACGTGTCTGGGCTCCGCATCGAGCGCGCACTGCGCAGACGGTCAACGTCCTAGACCGCTACAGCTATGCTAAAGAACGCCGGTTGGCACGGTGGTGACGTGGCGGCTAGGACCATCGTTACTGCTCGCGGAAGGACAACGAATGGCTCGGCCGACAGTTCAGGACGTCGCCAAAACGGCGGGAGTGTCCGTCGGGACCGTGTCGCGCGTCTTGAACGGGAGTTCGGCGGTCAGCGAGGCCGCCAAGGAGAAGGTAAACACCGCAATCCGGGAGCTTAGTTATCGCCCGCTTGCCTCGGCGCGGGATCTTCGACGAGACCGGACGATGCGTGTCCTCGCCCTTGCGAAGAACCTGGACTCCCTCGTGATCAGCGAAGTATTCCGCGGTGTCGGCGACGCTGCAGCGGACTCGGGGTACGTCAGCCTCATCGCGGCCACCGACGGGGACCTCGATCGCGAGCAGCAGCTCGTCGACATGCTGCGCAACGGCTCCGTAGACGGGCTAGTCATCTTTTCGCCAACCATGCCCGACGGCGACGTCAACACCGTCGCCGAGCAACTCAGCGTCATCCAGGTCTGTGAAATCGTCGACGCCGAGGCAGCATTCGGCGTCTCCATCGACGACCGCCAGGCTGCCTACGACATCACCAAGCACCTGATCGACACGGGTGCCAAGAAGCTGGCCATGCTCGCGCATAGGGGTGCCCGCTCGGGCCGACTGCGCGAGGAAGGATTCCGCCAGGCCCTCACGGAAGCGGAGTTGGAGCCGGATCAGATCCTGTTCGGCGAAGGCAACTTCGGCTTCCACGCCGGCCGTACGCTCGCCAAGAAGCTTCTCAAAGCAAAAGACCGCCCGGACGCCGTTTTCTGCGGGACCGACGTCGTCGCCGCCGGCTGCGTCCGGGAACTCACGGATGCCGGCCTCCGAGTTCCGCAAGACATCGCCGTGGCAGGCTTCGATGACTCGGCCCAAGCAGAAATGTGCGTCCCGGAACTGACCACGGTCCGGCAACCGGCCTACGAAATGGGCCGAGTCGCTTTCGCTGAACTCCTTGAGCGGATGACCGTCGAGGGCTCGCATCGCAAGGGAAGAACCTTCCTCCCGCACGAACTCGTCATCCGGGACTCCACGAAATAAAGAGGGTTGACAGCCGTCAGTGGTCCCTGTCACACTACTTTGGAATCGATTCCACGGCCGCAAGGCCGATTCTTTTGAACACATTTGGAATCGATTCCACGAACCACAAGCACCGCCGGCAATGAAGCCACCCTCAGCACGCGGGACAGCCGAAACGCGCACTGAACTCCACCCGCCCACAGCCACCAAAGGAGCCCCTTGTGGACTTGAACCGACCTGCCTTCCCGCTCCAGAACAAAGCCGCAAAACGCACAGCCCTAGCCGCGACCGCCATGGCCGCAGCCCTCCTCCTCAGCGCGTGCGGTGGGGGAGCCGCACCCCAAGGTGCGGAACAAGCGGCAGCTGCCGACCCGGCGTCGGGCGCTAATGCCAGCGGCGCCGTGAACATCTGCGGCGTCAAGGACGCGAGCGGCATCTACAAGGGCACGGCGGAGGCGTTCACCAAGGCGAACGGCAAGGTCACGGCCAAGTACACCGAGATCGGTGCCACCACGGATGAAGCCCGCACACAGATCGTGCAGCGGCTCGAAGGCAAGTCCACTGAGTGCGACCTGTTCGTCACGGACGTCATCTGGACCTCCGAGTTCGCGTCCCAGGGCTGGCTGCTGGACCAGACCAAGCTGGTGGAGGCCAACAAGGACCGGCTCATTCCCTCCACTGTGGAAACCACCAAGTACCAGGACAAGTACTGGGGCTCGCCCTTCTTCACCAACGCAGGGTTGATCTACTACCAGAAGGACAAGGTGGCCAAGCCCGAGTCGTGGCAGCAGCTCTACGCAGAAGCCGCCAAGGCGCCCGGCGACGGCTACGTCTACCAGGGCAAGCAGTACGAGGGCCTCACGGTGAACTTCCTCGAAATGCTCTACAGCGCAGGCGGCGAAGTCCTCAACGACCAGGGCGACGTCAAGATCGACTCCAAGGAAACCCGCGATGTCCTCAACTTCATGAGCGACGGACTCAAGAACGGCTCAGCCGACCGCGCCGTCCTCACCTACAACGAAGACCCTGCACGCCTCGCCTACGAGTCCGGCGACTTCGGATACCAGCGCAACTGGCCGCACGTGTACCGTCTGCTCAACGCGACACCGCTGGCGTCCAGCTTCGCGGTCGCGCCGCTGCCGGCATGGGAAGGCGGCAAGGCCTCCGGCGTTCTCGGCGGCTGGAACCTCGCAATCTCGGCGCACTCCACCAACCAGGCCGGGGCTGTCGCGTTCATCGACTTCGCCACCACCCCGGACTGGCAGAAGCACGTGGCCATGGACTACTCGCAGGCCCCGGTCAACGAAGCTGCTTACTCTGACCCGGCGGTTCTGCAGAAGATGCCGTTCGCCACGGAACTCCTCGCCTCCGTGAAGGGTGCCAAGCCGCGCCCGATCTCGCCGGTCTACCCGCAGATCTCGCAGGCAATCTACAAGAACGTCTACGCCGTCCTGTCCGGCACCGCCTCCACGGAGGATGCGGTGAAGAAGATGGCGGATGAGATCTCCAACGCCAAGGCGAGCTTCTAGCCATGGCCCTCAAGACCCTCCAACCCGGCCGCGGGGCAGCGAAGACAAGCGGCCGCGACCGCGCCGAACGCCGCCTCGCCTTCCGCATGACCGCACCGTCGCTGGTCATCATGGCGCTGGTTGCGGCGGTCCCCATCGGCTACGCGATCTGGCTCTCGCTGAACCAGTACAGCGTCCGCACCGCCGGCCTGTCTCGTTTCGTCGGCCTGGAAAACTACATCAACGCCCTCGCAAGCCACGAGTGGTGGGCAGCTTTCGGCCAGACCTTCCTTTTCGCTGGCCTCTCGGTCACCCTGGAGCTCGTCCTCGGTACGGCCATGGCGTTGCTGCTGAACCTCGCGTTCAAGGGTCGCGCCGTCCTGCGCACAGTGGTCCTCCTGCCGTACGCCATCGTCACCGTGGTCAGCGCCATCACCTGGCAAACGATGTTCCAGCCCAACCTCGGGCTGGTCACCAACGTCCTCTCCGCACTCGGGCTGCCGGGCGGCGACGTCGTGTGGTTGGGTGAGCACGGCTACGCGATGGCCGTGATCGTCCTCGCCGACGTCTGGAAGACCACGCCGTTCGCAGCACTCATCATCCTGGCCGGCCTGCAGGTCATCTCCTCGGAAACCTACGAGGCCGCAGAACTCGACGGCGCCAGCAAATGGCAGACCTTCCTGCACATCACGCTGCCGCTGTTGCGTCCGGCGATCGTCCTCGCCGCGATCTTCCGCACCATGGACGCCCTCCGAGTCTTCGACCTGCCGTTCGTCCTCACCCGCGGCGCCAACGGCACCGAATCCATGTCCATGCTCGCCTACACGCAGCTGCGCGAGAACCGGCTGGTGGGCGAAGGCTCGGCGCTGTCCATCCTGACCTTCCTTACCGTCATGGTGGTCTCGGTCATCTACGTCCGCTTCGCCGGCGGCAACATCCGCGACGTCGCGAAGGAGGAACAATGTGCACGCTGATTGCAGAACGCCCGACGCCGGAACTCGCCGCGCGCCCCAAGACGCCGAAGCGTCGCTTGCGTGGGGAATCGAAACTGCATCCCTTGGTATGGGTGTTCGTAGTGGCCGTTATGGCCTTCTCGCTCATCCCGTTCTACTGGCTGGTGAACACCTCCCTTAAGAAGGGCGCGAGCCTGTCCCAAGGCGAGCTCTTCCCAAGCCAGCCGACCCTCGAGAACTATCTGGTGGTCTTCCAGAACCCCGAGTTCCTCCTGGCCTTGCGCAACTCGGTGATTATCGCCGTCGTGACTACAACCGTGGCGCTGGTGTTCGCGTCCTTCGCCGCGTATGCGCTGGCGAGGCTGAAGATGCGCCGCAAGGCGATGATTCTGACGCTGATCCTCTCGGTCACCACGTTCCCGGCCATCGCCATCGCGGCCCCGATGTTCTCCATCTGGCGCGAGATCGGCCTGTACGACACGTTGCTTGGCCTCATCATCCCGAAGCTGACGTTCGCGTTGCCGCTGGCGATTTATACGCTGACGTCCTTCTTCAAGGAGATTCCGCGTGAGCTGGAGGAATCCGCGTACATGGATGGCGCCACGCCGTTCACCGCGTTCCGCAAGGTCATCCTGCCGCTGGCGGTCCCCGGCCTGGCGACGACGGCGATCCTGGTGTTCATCTCGGTCTGGAACGAATTCCTCCTGGCCGTCACCCTGACCACCTCGCCCGAAGCCCGGCCCGTGCCTGTCGCGATTGCGTTCTTCAGCGGCACCAGCGAGTTCGACCAACCCCTCGGCACCATCAGCGCCGCGTCGGTGATCATCACCGTCCCGCTCGTGATCCTCGTGCTGCTGTGCCAGAAGCGCATCGTTTCCGGCATGACGGCCGGCGCGGTCAAGGGCTAGTCCCACTTTCAGCCATCCGAAGTAACCACAGAAAGAACAGGAACAACGTGAGCATTCAGCAGCAGGCCCCGTCCGCAACCCTCAAGGTGGGAGTTGTGGGCATCGGTTGGGCCGGCCAGCAGCACCTCAAGGCGTACAGCAACATCGACGGCGTCGAAATCGTCGCCGTCGCGGGCATGGAAGCCGACCTTCTTGCCCAGCTGAAGGAGGAATACAGCATTCCCCAGGCGTTCGCCCGCTGGGAGGACATGATCGAGCTGGAAGGCCTCGACGCCGTCAGCGTCGCCGTGCCGACGTTCCTGCACGCACCCATCGCCATTGCCTCGCTCGAGGGCGGACTCCATGTGCTGAGCGAAAAGCCGTTGGCGCGCAACGCCGTCGAGGGTCAACAGATGGTGGACGCCGCCCGCAAGGCCGGCCGCGTCCTGGACGTTGCGTTCAACCACCGCCGCCGCGGCGACATCCAGGCGCTCAAGGAAGTAATCGACGCCGGGACGCTGGGTCGCCCGTACTACGCCAAGGCGTCGTGGCTCCGCAGACAGGGAATTCCGATGCTGGGCAGCTGGTTCACCAACCCGGAACTCGCCGGTGGCGGTCCGCTTGCGGACATCGGTGTCCACGTCCTGGACTACTCGCTGCACCTCCTCGGCGAGCCCAAGGTTCTGGCTGTTTCCGCGTCGACCCATTCCGAACTCGGCCCACGCGGACTCGGCGGCAACGCCCGCTATACGGCGTCGAGCGCAAGCCACAAGTTTGAAGTGGAAGACTTTGCATCAGCGTTCATCCGGCTGGAGGGCGGCGGTACCTTGATCCTTGAGGCGGGCTGGGCCACGTACCGGGACGAGCGGGACCTGATGGATTTCACGGTTTACGGGACCGACGGCGGAGCGGACCTGCGCTCGGTCGGCGCCTCCGAGAACCCCGTCGCTGACGTGCACATCTTCACCGAGAAGGACGGCGAGAACGCCGACTTCGAAGTGGTGGCCCAACCCGGAAAGGCGCACCAGGCCGTCGTCGACGATTTTGTGGCTGCCGTGCGCGGCGGCGAAACCGTGTGGGGAAGCCACGACGGCTCGCTCGCCCTCAGCCGCGCACTGGTGCTCGATGCCTGCTACAAATCCGCCCTCGAACAACGTGAAGTGGTGCTCTGAAATGTCTGATGCGAAATTGAAGATTGTCGTCTGGAACGAGGCCGTGCACGAGGCCCGCAACGAGCCTGCAACGATTGGCGAGATGTACCCGGAAGGAATCCACGGCGCCATCGCCGCCGGACTGCGCGGCTTCTTCCCGGACTCCGAAATCACGACGGCGACACTCGCCGATCCCGAACACGGCCTTTCTGAAGAGGTGCTGGAGCAGACTGACGTGCTGCTCTGGTGGGGGCACATCGCGCACGGGGAAGTTGCCGACGAAGTGGTGGAGCGCGTGCAGCGCCACGTCCTAGGTGGCATGGGACTCGTGGTGCTCCATTCCGGGCACTTCGCCAAGATCTTCACCCGGCTGCTGGGGACCACCTGCTCGCTGAAGTGGCGCAACGAGGGCGAACGCGAGCTCGTATGGACGGTCAAGCCGTCACACCCCATCGCAGCCGGCATTGAGAGCCCGATCGTCATTCCGCAGCAGGAGATGTACGGCGAGCTGTTCGACATTCCCGAGCCCGATGACCTGATCTTCATCAGTTCGTTTACCGGGGGAGAGGTGTTCCGCTCCGGCGTGACGTTCTCGCGCGGCAAGGGCCGGATCTTCTACTTCAGCCCCGGCGACCAGGAATACCCGGTGTACCACCAGCCACAGATCCAGAAGGTCATCGCCAACGGTGTCGGCTGGGTTGCCCAGCCCGGTGTCTTCCGCGAAGCGCCCGAGGTTTCCAACCCTTCGCGGGGCTGGTTCGAGGCTTAAAGACGATGAACACTCCTCTTCCTAGTGGCCGTCCGTTGGGCGTGGCTGCCATCGGTTACGCCTTCATGGGGAAGGCCCACTCGAACGCGTGGCGGAACGTGGCCAGCTTCTTCGACGTCCGGGCCGTCGAGCAGAAAGTGCTGGTTGGCCGGGATGCCTTGGCGGTGAGCGAGGCCGCTGCCAAGTATGGCTGGGCCGAGTCAGCCACGGACTGGCGTTCCGTGATTGCGCGGGACGACATCGACATTGTGGACATCTGCGCACCGGGCTGGATGCACGCGGAGATCGCTCTGGAAGCTCTGGCTGCCGGGAAGCATGTGCTCGTGGAGAAGCCGCTCGCCAACACTCTGGAAGAGGCCGAGGCAATGGCGGAAGCGGCTGCTTCGGCGCGGGCCCGGGGTGTGCAGTCGATGATCGGTTTCAACTACCGCCGCGTCCCTGCACTTGCATTGGCCCGCGAACTGATTGCCGAAGGGCGTCTCGGAACCGTGCGGCACGTCCGTGCCGCCTACCTGCAGGACTGGCTTTCCGACGTCGAAACCCCCATGAGTTGGCGGCTCCGCAAGGAGACGGCCGGCTCCGGGGCGCTGGGCGATATCGCCTCCCACGCCATCGACCAGGTCCAGCACCTCACCGGGCAGACCGTCACTGAAGTGACGGGGACGCTGCGGACCTTTGTGACCGAACGCCCCGGTGCCGCTGGGCTGGAGAAAGTGACAGTCGACGACGCCGCGTGGGCCACTTTGGGCCTGACCGGCGGCGTGAGTGCCTCCGTAGAAGCGTCACGAGTGGCTACGGGACAGAAGAACTCTTTGAAGATAGAGATCTACGGGTCTTTGGGTTCGTTGACGTTCGACCTGGAGAACCTGAACGAGCTCGGTTTCCTGGACGCTACGGTTCCCGTGCGGGAGCAGGGCTTCCGGCGGATCCTGGTCAACGAGCCCGAGCACCCTTACGCTGCGGCTTGGTGGCCGCAGGGCCACGTCATCGGTTGGGAGCACACGTTCACGCACCAGGTCCGCGACTTCCTCCTGGCCGTCCGCGACGGAAGCCAGCCGTCGCCGTCGTTCGACGACGGGTTGCAGATCCAGCGGGTGCTGGCCGCCATCGAAGGGTCGGCGCGGAACAGGAGTGTGGTGACGGAGGTTGCTGAACGGGCCGCCGTCAGTTAAACGACGAGGGCCGCGACCCATGAGGGTCACGGCCCCTGCGCGTGCAGGACTGCTATTTGATCAGTGCTGCGGCCTGCTCCATGAGGTCGCTGGCCGTGGCCACGCCGTTGGCGTCAGCGCCCTTGCCGGACGCCGTAGCGGAAATCAGCACCCCCTCCTTGATGGCGTAAGCCATGTAGGTGGTTTGTGCCGCGCCGCTGGCTGTGGACATTTCCGTCTTGTAGGCCACAGTTCCGGGGACCGTGTTGATGCCGTCGAACTTTGCAGTGGAGACGTTCATCGATTGACCGGACATGGACAGTGTCATCTTCGAGCACTTCTCTGCCTGTACACCGCTCTTATCGATGCTGTCCTGTAGCTTCTGCTTATCGAGCCCGGACGTCAGGGTCACCATTGTCATGACCCCTGATGTAGCGTCCAGATCGGCGCCCGCTGCCGTGGTTGAACCGGCGAGGGTCTCACTGCCGCCCAGCGTTGCAAGGTCCTTGCACTCAGCGGGTTCGACGGTGAACATGCTCATGAGCGCTTTCATGGGGTTCTCCTGGGCGAGTTCATCGCTGGAGGCGACTGTCAATTCTTTGCCGGACTTCGGCTTGATCTGCTTGACCAGTTCAACGAGCTCGTCGTTGGTGTACTGCTTGGCAGCGGTAGGCGTGGGCGACGCCGTAGCCTCTTGCGAAGCGCTACCAGTGGAGCCGGTCGACCCACCACATCCTGTCAGTGCCATCACTACCAACGCCGACATACCGACGCTCTGCAGCGCAAACTTCTTCACTCTATTTCCCCCATTGGGTCTACTTTTTACGGCCGGGTGGTCCCCAGTTGAGATAACACTATCGGTCATCAACGTGTGGCCGCCGCTGCCTTGAGACGGGGAAGTTCGCCTTGCAACGTGGCTCCGCGTCCCTTTGCGGCTTTGAGTCAGGTTCGCTTGCGACTCGCGATCAGGTCAGAGAGGTGCTGCACATCGGCGGGGTTCGCGTCCGTGGCCAGTGCAACGTAGTGGTCCATGACGGCTGGCCGGTAGCGCACTGGCAAAGTCTGTCCTGGGGCGAGTCGGGTGAGAGCGGTGATCGTTAGGCTTTCGTCTGCGATGCCACGAAAGGAGATACCGTCGGCGGTTTCCACGTCGAGCATCAGGACAACGCGCGGGTTGCTGTTGACCTCCCGCCAGTCGACGAGAACACCGAGCGCAAGTGTCCCATTTCGCAGCTCCGCATTGCGCTTCCGCGCTTCACTGCTGAGGAGCGGATTTGGGGCGACGCCCGGGAAGCTGGGTCCGACGCCGAGCGACTCTCGACTCAAGTCCGGCCTGAGCTGCTCCATCAGGTCGTTGAGCTTCTTCTTCGAACCGAACATTCTGACCTCTTCCCCCCAACAGCGGTGCCGGAATTTCGGCCTTGAGATTCGCCTCACTGCGATTCTATGTCATGGACATTTTCGACCATCGCCACATTGGCCCAACCCAAGAAGGCCGCCATGTGCGTCGCGGAGGTTAGGGAATGTCGAAGAGCACTCCGTGTAACCTCATTTCATCATGTCGGTACAGGCTTAGGAGGCCCGCGTGGTTCGAGCGGAAAATGGGACACTCTCGGGTGTGCTGGAAGGTAAAAAGCAGTACCAGATACCGCTTTACCAGCGTGTGTACTCATGGGGAAAGAAGCAGCTCGACCAGCTGTGGTCGGATGTCGTCGACTTGGGCCGGGTTCTTGGCGAAGACCCAAAAGCTTCTCACTTCATAGGTTCCCTCGTGCTGGCGAGTAGCCCTGACTTCGGCGCAATCGGTGTCAGTAAATTTCTCGTGGTCGATGGCCAGCAGAGACTAACCACACTGACTCTCCTTCTTGCGGCGCTCCGCGACCACCTAATTGAGACCGGGGATACTGACCGGGCGAACGGTATAGATGCGCAGTACCTGATCAATGTCTTCGACGGCGGTAAGCCGCTCAAAGTGCTGCCGACCCAAGCGGATCGGCCCGCCTACATGGCCGTGCTGAACCGTTCGCCGCAGGCCGGCGGCGAGGACGCCGTGGGAGATGCCTATCGATTCTTCCGGTCTAAAATCGCGGCGGCAGACGATCCGGATGATCCACACGACCTTGAAATGCTAGAAGCCGCTGTGGTGCGTGGGCTCGCGCTTGTTGTCGTTACAGCCGAGCCGTCCGACAATGCGCACCGAATCTTTGAGTCACTGAACAACACCGGACTCCGGCTAACGCAAAGTGACCTCCTGAAAAACTATCTGTTCATGAGGCTCAGTGACCGCGCAGAAGCGGTCTACGACAATATTTGGCTTCCTTTGGAGAAAAAGCTCGGGGCCGAAAATCTTGAGCTCTTGTTCTGGTTGGACCTTGTTCAGCGAGACGAACGGGCGAAACAGACGGACACATACGTCGGACAGCAAAAACGGTTCGAGAAGCTCAAGAGCATCGACGAGGTCGAGGCAGAAGTGGTCCGGATCGCCAAGCTCGGTGACGTGCTGGCGACAATTCTCGTCCCCGAGAGAGAGAAGGACCCAGAGATTCGTCGCCGCCTCACAAGGATTCGGGCATGGGGTTCAACCACTGCGTATCCGGTGGTGATGCAAATCCTCGCCCGACGTGCCGCCGACAGGGCCTCTGCCGACGAAGTTGTGAGGGCGCTGACGTATCTGGAATCGTACTTCGTCCGCCGCGTCGTCATCGGGCGCGCAACAGCAAACCTCAACCGCACACTACTTCAAGCCGTTAGCGCGATCAGTGAAGCTCAAGCAAGCGACGTTGCATTGCGCGAATACCTGTCGCGCGGCCGCAAGTACTTCGCAACCGACCTCCAGGTGCGAGACGCGGTCACGACTATTGCGTTCTATTGGCAAGGCCGCGGACCACAGAAAAAGCTCATTCTGCAATGGCTTGAGGAGGCTTACCGACCCAAGGAAATCGTGGGAGTCGACCCGACGCGGCTGACCATCGAGCACGTTTTGCCGCAGACTATGTCGGACCCGGTACGGGAGATGTTTGCAGAAGGTTTCGCGGCCGACGCCGATATCGACTACGAGCACGAGCGCATTGTTCACACGCTCGGCAACCTGACGCTGAGCGGTTACAACAGCGAGCTCAGCAACAAGCCATTCCACGAGAAGCGCGAGATGCTTGCCCGAAGTGGCTTGTTCATGAATCATGAAATTGCCGCACACCCTTCTTGGGGTGCTAACGAAATTAGCGCCAGGAGTTACGCACTGGCAGAAAAGATCATTGAACTGTGGCCAGGCCCAGATGAAAGCATCGCCGCTGACGACGATGAACCGTCCGCGCTGCGAAGCCAGATCGCCGGAATACTTGCCGAGATCCCAGCGGGACGCTGGACATCTTACGGTGACGCGGCCATCGTGGCCGGCACATGGGCCCAGCCTTTGGCCGCCATCGTCGCAAATCATCCGATGCCCAACGCGTGGAGAGTCCTGCAGAACGGAGGGACCATATCTCCTGGTTTCCGTTGGACTGAACCCGGCCGCAGCGATGACCCCCGCATGGTGCTTGAGCAGGAGGGGGTTCGGTTCGATGCGCGAGGTCACGCCGACCCAAGGCAGTTCATTGGTGCAGAAGAGCTCGCAGAAGCCGCCGGTCTCGACGTCGACGAGCATATGATCGCGGCGCGACGCACGAAAACGATGTCCCAAGCCAAGGCAGGAAACCGGACATCTGTTAGGGAAGCCCAGCTGGAGTTTTTTGAGCGGGTGCGCAATTACGGACGCGCCAATGTAACGACCATCAAATCTTGGGGAAAGGCCGCTGCGCAGAACTGGTACGACGTCAGAATCGGAGATCCACGCGGCGTAATATCACTTTCAGTTAACTCTCAGAATAAAATAGCTCAAGCCTCTTTCTGGATTTACGATGACAAAGACCTGTTCGCCATGTTGTTAGCCCAACGCGAGGCGATCGAAGCCGATTTAGGCTTCGCTCTCAAATGGGATGCCAAACCAGGGCGCAAAGCATCCGCGCTGGCCATCGCACGTCCCGGAGACTTCTTGGTTGACGGCGAATCGCAGGAACTCGCTGAATGGCTCGTGACCATGGCAGAAACTTACGCTCGGGTTTTGCCTAAATTTCTCTAAGACAGGTACTCGCGGCCACACCACACATGGCCCACATCCGCGTTGTCGACTTGGACAGGTCGATCAAGAAGATCCGGGAAAGCGTTGGTGGCATGGAGAAGAATTTCCAAGATTTTATCGATTTTCGGCGCTGGTTCGGCGGATCCGGTGACCAAGATGCTCTTCGAATTTATGCCGCCCTCACCCGTGCCCGCCCGCCGCCAACCCCACCCCAACAGCCGCCACAAACGCATCCGTCTCGGCTGACCTCCTGCTCTTCAGCCACAGCGCCGAGGTCCGCCATGCCAACGGATCACCAACCAACGGCCGCCACACAATCCCTGCAGGCAGCGGCGTCCACGGCTCCTCATTGAAATGCACCCCGCGGCCGGCCATGATCAGCCCGTGCGTGAAGTGCTGGTTCCGTGCGTGCACAATCGCGGCAGGAAGATACCCAGCGTCCCGGCACGTGTGCAGGAACGAGTCGTACAGGGTGGGCGCCATGTGCCGCGGGAAGATGATCAACGGGCTCCCGGCAAGATCGCCAAGACGCACGGAAGAAGCAGAAGCGAGCGGGTGCGAGGCATTCATCACCACGCCCAGCGCCCGCGAGAACACCGGCCCCGACTCAAAACCCACGCTGCTCAACGGGTGACGGACCACCGCGACGTCCAGTTCGCCGTCGCGCAGTCGTTCAACCTGCTCAACTGTGGTGAGCTCGTGAAGGTTCAGCAGAACGTCAGGCGCAGACGCAGCAAAGAATGAGACCATCGTGGACAGGGCAACCGGGTTCGTGTCCGGCGGTACCGCCACCTGCAGGATGCCCGAAGCGCCAGGCCGGATCCGCCGCATGGACTCCTGCGCCATGGCCACGTGATCCAGCACCCCACGCGCATGCTCCAGTAGCAAAGCCCCTGCTTCAGACAGTTCCACGCCGGTGCGTCGGCGGTGGAACAGCTGTACTCCGAGCTCTTTCTCCAGGTCCTTGATCCGTTGCGACAGCGGCGGCTGGGCCATGTGCAAACGCTGAGCGGCACGTCCGAAATGCAGCTCTTCGGAGAGCACCACAAAGTACTTGAGATGGTGGAGGTCCATCGACGCACCATACCAGTTTGGTATCAATGCGAGTAGATATTGATGTTAGACGGGTCACATTCACTGATGGTCAGATGGGAATCAAGAAGCCCCACCGAACCAAAGGAAGCTCCCCAATGTCCCAGGATGTCCTCTTCGAACAGACCGGCCCCACCGCCATCATCACTCTCAATCGCCCGGAGAAGCTCAACGCCTGGACCGAGGCCATGCGCAGCGAACTCATCGACTACCTGGAAGGCCTCAAGGGCAACGATGAAGTCCGCACGGTCATCCTCACCGGCAGCGGCCGCGCGTTCTGCGCCGGGCAGGACCTGGCCGAGACTGCATCCATGAACCCCGACGATCACGAGTCCGCCGAGGCCTGGATCGACGGCTTCGACCGCCTCTACCGCGCCGTCCGCAACCTTGACCAGATCACCATCGCCGCGGTCAACGGCGTCGCCGCCGGCTCCGGTTTCCAGTACTCGCTCCTCGCCGACCTCCGCGTCGGTGACTCCAAAGTCCGCATGGGCCAGCCGGAAGTCCTCTCCGGTATCCCCAGCATCACGGGAATCTGGGCCATGTGGAGCATTCTCGGAAAGTCCAAGACCTCCCAGTTCGTCCTCACCGGCGAGCTGGTGGATGCTGCCGAGGCTCAGCGTCTCGGCCTCCTCAACTACTTGGCGGACGACGGCGGCACGCTGGCTTACGCCCAGAAACTCGCCTCGCGCTTGAGCCTCCTTCCTCCGGGCGCGGTCCGCTTGACCAAGAACCGCCTGCGCAGCCTGGAAGACGACGACCTTAGCGAAGCCATGGCAGAAGCCAAACGCGTGCACCGCGAGGCATACGGCACGGGCGAACCGCAGCGCGAAATGGCCCGCTTCCTCGCCGGCCGCCGCTGATCGGACGGGAAAACAACATGAAAACAGCAACCCAAGACCGCTACACCGAACTCCGGAACAGCCACCGCTGGGAGGTTCCGGAACTCTACAACATGGCCGTCGACGTCGCCGACCGGCACCCAAGGGACAAGCGCGCACTCATCCTGGAGTCCGCCGTCGAAGGTCAACGCGAGGTGAGCTGGGGCGAAATCCAGGACCGTTCCCGCCAGATCGCGGCGACCCTGCAAAAGGCCGGCATCAAGAAGGGCGACCGGGTCGCCGTTCTCCTGCCGCAGCGCTCCGACACCCCGGCCGCGTACCTCGGCGTGCTCCGGACCGGAGCCATTCTGGTCACGATGTCCCTGCTGTGGGCGGCTGAGCCGATCCGGTTCCGGCTGGAGGACAGCGGCGCGTCGGTGATCATCGCCGAGGACTCGGCGAAGCATCTCTTTGAGGACTACGAGGGCACGTTCATCGACATCGACAGCCCGGCCGTCAAAGATGCGCCCACAGACTTCCAGGACGTCGAAACGAAAGCCGACGAACCAGCCCTGATCTTCTACACCTCGGGCACCACCGGCCGCGCGAAAGGAATCGTCCACGCGCACCGGACGCTTCTCGGTCACAACGAATTCGAGTACTGCCACCAGCTTGGCGACGGCGACGTGTTCTACGGCGCGGGGGACTGGGCCTGGTCGCTGGCCAAGCTCATGGGCCCGCTCCGGCTCGGCGCCACGCACCTGGTGTTCCGGCCAACCGGCGGCTTCGACCCAGCGGCCCTGCTGGACAGCATGAGCCGCCACCGCGTCACCAGCGCGCTGGTCAACCCGACGTTCCTGCGCAAGATGCGCGAAGACGTGCCCGACGCCGGCGCCCGCTTCCCGCTGTCCCTGCGGACGGTTTGTTCGTCCAACGAGCCGCTGACGCCGGACTTGATCGCATGGTTCGAAGCACAGTACGGCGTGACCCTGCTCGATTACTACGGTTCCACAGAGTCCTACCCCCTTCTGGGCAACTACCCGGACGTGCCGGTGAAGCCGGGGTCCATGGGTCGTCCACTTCCTGGATGGGATGTCCGCTTGCTGGACGAAAACGAGCAGGAAGTCGCCACCGGCGAGACGGGCGAGGTCTGCCTCCGTGCGCGGTCCAACCCTCAATTTCCCTTGGGATACTGGAACATGCCGGAGGCGTCCGCTACCGCGTTCGGAGGCGATTGGTACCACACGAAGGACCAGGCCTACGCGGACGATGACGGCTACTTCTGGTTCCTGGGGAGGACCGACGACGTCATCAAAACGTCCGGATACCGGGTTGGACCCTATGAGTTGGAGGCAGTCATTCGTGAGCTCGATCCCGTGCGGGACGTGTCAGTGACGGGTGTGCCTGACGAGCTCCGTGGCCAGTCCATCAAAGCCTGGATCGAACTGATGCCCGGTCACGCTGGGGGAGCGGAACTGAGCGAAACCATCGTGGCGCACGTCAAGGAGAACTTCTCCCGGTTTGCGTACCCGCGGTTCATCGAATACGTCTCCGCGCTGCCCAAGTCGGCCACCGGAAAAGTCCAGCGGGCCCAGCTCCGCGAACTCCCGCACAATCTCCGTGAAGGACAGTCATCATGAATACTGTGACCCAGAATTCCGCAGCCGAAACCGAGGCGTCCCCGCGCCGGAGCCTCAAGCGCGTTGCTGCGGCAGCCGCCGTCGGAAATTTTGTTGAGTGGTTCGACTCCGCGGCGTATGCGGTCATGTCCGTCACCATTGCGAAGCTCTTCTTCCCGGATTACAGCACGACGGCGTCACTTCTGGCCGTGTGGGCGATCTTTGCCGGCGGCTTCATCGCAAGGCCGCTCGGGGCAGCTTTCTTTGGACGCTACGGCGACCGGATTGGCCGGAACAAGATGCTCGGCCTCTGCGTGGTGATCATGAGCGCGGCGACATTCTGCATCGGTATCCTGCCGACGTTCGCGGTGATCGGCGTGTGGGCGCCGATCCTGCTGTTCGTGTTCCGGGCAGTCCAGGGCTTCACGACGGGCGGCGAGTACACAGGGTCCTCAGCCTTCATTGTCGAATATGCTCCGGAAGGTAAGCGGGCCACCTACGCCAGCATCATCCCGGCGACTGTTGGGCTGGCCTCGGTTGCCGGTGCGTTGCTGGGTGCTGCAATTACCGCGACGTTGAGCACTGCAGACCTTCAAGCTTGGGGCTGGCGGATTCCGTTCCTGCTGGCTGCTCCGCTTGGTTTGATCGGACTGTACATAAGGTCCAGGGTGGACGACACCCCTGTGTTCCGCGGCCTGGAAAATAAGGGTGAAGTGGCTAAGCGGCCTTTGGGTGATGCCATCCGGATGTGTTCGCGCCAGATCTTCACCCTCTTCGGCTACAGCATCACCAACGCGATCGCTTACTACCTGATGAGCAGTTACATGATCGCGTACATGACCTCGAGCCTTGGCTATTCCTCGGCAGAATCAATGATCACAAGTGTGATCACCATGCTGGTGTACACGGCGGTTTGCCCGTTGGCCGCCAGGGCAAGCGACCGTTATGGACGCAAGCGGATGCTGCTGGTGGCCTGTGTTGGCTTCGTCGTGATGACCATCCCCGCGTTCTCGATCATGCCTCTGGGACTCGGTTTCGCAATCCTGGGAACCAGTGTCCTGGGTGCGTTGGTGGCCGTGATCGGTACGTCGAACGTGCCGGCACTCGTGGAGATGTTCCCGTCATCGGTCCGGGCTTCGGGCTCTGCGATTGGGTACACGCTGGCCTACGTGCTCTTCGGCGGAACAGCTCCGTTCGTTGCTACCGGCTTGGTAGCTGGCTTTGGAACCCCGCTTGCTCCGGCCTTCTACCTGATGGGCATGGCTCTGGTGTCAGCAGTAGTCGTGGTCCTGTTCTTCCGCGAGACAAAGGACCTCTCGCTGTCGCGGACCACGGTTCTGTAAGGGTTCAAAACGAAGCCCCGACGAGTCAGTTTTACGCAGGCTCGCTGGGGCTTCGTTGCGTCCGGCTGCAGTCTGCTGGTTGGCTAGGCGGCATGGAACAACGCTTTGTGCGCTACCAGTCGACTACGCCTGATCCCAAGGGCCGATACCTTGGGATCTTCGCCATGGCGAACAGACTGGCGAAGGAAGGCCGTCTCAGCCCCGAAGACTGGGGTCTTTGGCGCAGCGCCAACGACTTCTACGACGCTGCATACGCCACGCCTGAGGCATCAATCTATGCATCCTCGCACGCACAGGCTTGGTTCAAGCTCTCAGCCACACACCTGATAGACAGAATAGGTTTCTATTCCGATCTTCTGCGTCGCCACGACATCCCCTGCGACGCGTTCTATTCAGCTGATCCCGGCACGATCCTTTATGAAGACGACGTTCAAGTTGTTGCCGTTCCCTACGAATACTCATGCGGTTCCGGTAGCTCCGTCGCAATGAATTCCTCGATTCGCTCAAACACCTCGCCCTGAGCCGTCTGCGAAGCCCGCCAATCATCCGGGATCTGCAAAGAATGATCGGCCGCCGGCACCTCCAGGAATGTCCCGCAACGCTCGGACTTCCGTCCGCCGTCCCACAGCTTGTCCAGCGAACCGCCAACAAAGAGGTCCTCTTTGGACGTCGCCGCAATCGTGCTGCGGACAAGGGAATCCGTAAGCAGCGGCGTCAGCCAGATACCCGGCACGTTGTTGTTTTCTGCCCACGGAATGCTCAACGTGCTGAATGACTTGGCAACAATCAGCCTCTGGTGGGCATCCGGAGAGGAAGCGAAGGCGCTTTCGACGGCCCTGGCCATAAATGAGTGCGGGTCAGCATGAGGCGAATCATCGGGAGTCCACCGCACGGCTTGAACGTGCCAACCGAGCGATCCCAGCATTTCCCCGATCCAGAAAAGGACCGGGCCTTCTACTGGATACCCTGACCCCGGTAGCAGCACAGCGACCTTGGTTTTATCCGGCTTTTCTGCAGGGGCTTTGGCCCACGTGAATGACTCCATATGGCAGGCTACTCCGCTGGTGGAACAGAGCTCCAATTCGATGGCTCGCTGCGCATTAGATGGTTGGCAACGTCTAATGCGCAGCGATCCATCGAAATGGGCTGCGGGGTTCGCCAGCGTAGGGTCCCAAGTTCGCCGGGCGGAGCTCCAGGCAAAACCACTCCAGCTGGAACCACGCTCCACCCAGCACCACCTAGATACCCTCGATTCAGCACCTAGGTACCCCTAAATTCCGGCCGAAACGGGCCTGTTCACCACCTAGTTTCGGCTTTCCACCCTGTGGCCCACCAGGCCGCCCATAGTGTCCTTCAAAGAACGAGCCCGCGGTAAAACACGGCGGCCGCTCCAGAAAAACGTGGACAACATTGGGGTTGGGGAATTGAAGCTGAGTCAGCAACAAAGCATTGCCGCCGCTACGGATCAATGGATCACCGGCATTCCAGGACGTATTCCAGGCCATGTCATCTTCGTGGAAAATCCCGAGCATACGGGCTACGCCAAGACCCTCGCCGCTGAAGGCTCCACCATCCTCGTCTGCAATGGCGACAAGGATGACCGCGGTATTGTCCCGGTCAGCGGATCGTTCGACGCCGCCGGTGAAGAGCTCCTGGTGGACGGCACACTCAGCCTCGAGATCCAGGATTACATAGCCATCCCGTTCGTGAACCTGGTGGGCGTAACCGTCGTCAGGATCACCACTAAAGAGGACTGGCAAGCCTTCTTCGACGATGCTGACGAGGCCCGCAGCTCGGGCCACTTCGTCCCGCAACTGACCGAGGTCAACGCGGTGCTGGCGGAACGCGGACTGCTGGCCGGGACCCAGAAGAACAACCTGCTGCTGTCCAGGCTCCACATCACAAGGGACGGATCTGTCCTCAGCGGACCATACGGAACCAGGATCGGCAAGGTGGGTGATCACCTGGCGGATCTCAAGATACGGGCCATCATGCTCCGTCCGGAGTCGGCGGTGGCCGCTGTTTACTACCCGTGGGACATCCAGGATTCATTGGCTGCCAAACCTTGGATACCCCGCTACTTGGCCGCCTTGGACGCGTGGAAGTTCATTCCCCGTGAGGAGCGCCCCACCACCAAGCTGGTGGGATTTGGCACGAGCCTTTACGGTGCAGCACCAAGCGACCACCTTCCGTCACCACAGGCTCCCTTCATCCTCACAAGGGGCCTGGACCACACCCTTTTGGACACCAAGACGGGCCGTCTCTTCAAACTTGGACCGGATGCAGCCGTGATCATCGAGGCCGTCTCCAACCTGCGGGATGTCAAAGCAGCGGCCATCAGGACAGCGCCGCAGCTCAAAGTATCGGTCTCGATCGCTGAGGAATCCGCACGAGCTGTCCTGGCACGCTTTGAGCAGCTTGGCATCGACGTCATTGGTGCGAACCGATGACCGTTGTACCCATCCTCCCCACACCTCGCACACAGTTGCCGCTGTGGGTTCCTCTCACCACCCAGCATGATTTCGCTGCGGACAGCTTTACTGCAGTGAAGGCCGACGGCGTTCACGTCACCTTTGAGGACGGGCGGCGGAGATTGTGTGCCAAGAGCGGACTTTGGAACGCCAACCTGGGCTACGGCAATCAGCACATTGCCGCGAACATCAGTGCGGAACTCCAAGCAGCGTCGTATTTGCCGCTCTTCCGTTCGGCCCATCGCCAAGCCATTGATGCCTCCGCAGCCCTCCTGGGCCTGCCAAAGCACGCCTTTCATCGTGTCGTGTTTTCCACCTCCGGCGGCGCTGCCAACGACGCCGCGATGAAGCTCGCCCGCCAGCACTTCGTCCTCAAAGGACAGCCGGAGCGGAAACTCATTGTCGGCCTCAAAGGCAGCTACCACGGGCTCACATATGGAAGCCAGGCTCTCAGCGGCGACGAACTCGGGCAGGCCATGTACTCAGTGGATCAAAGGAACATCCGCCACATAGCGTTCGACGACGGCAAGGAACTGGCCCAGCTGATGCGGCGTGAAGGCCACAGGATTGCGGCGGTCATTGTGGAACCGGTCCTCGGATCGGGCGCGGAAGCAGTGCCGGACGACTTCCTGGAAGAAGTCATGAAGCACAGAAAGCAGCACGGCTTCCTCCTGGTGGCGGACGAGGTTGCCACCGGATTCGGCCGGGTGGGCGGCTGGTTCGCGTCGGATGACTGGGTGGAGCAGCCGGACGTCATCATCACGTCCAAAGGCCTGACCAACGGCACCAGCGCATGCGCCGCACTGCTCATCGGCCAAAAGGTCACCGAAACCTTTGACATGAACGAGGCCGTCTTTGTCCATGGGGAGACCCAAGCAGGAACCCCGGCAACGTGCGCCGCGATCCTGGGCACTATCGACGAAATGCGGAGGCTCGACTTCAGGACTCTCAACAAAGACGTTTCACGTGGCCTGGACACACTCATCACTGAACTCCAGCGCACCAAGGGCGTGGGCAACTCCTCCGGCCGGGGCTGCATGCGGGGCCTCAAGCTTTTGTCCAACAACGGCTTGCCCCTCTCAGCCGAGGGAGTCCTCGCCGTAGTCAAACGCATCCACCACGCGGGCGCCATCGTGCAGCCCGGACCAGGCCGGATTCAGCTCTTGCCGGCTCTTGTTTACACCGAGGAGAACTTCCAGGAGCTCAGGATTGCGATCAAAGCTGGCCTCACCACAGCACACTTCGACGGAGTGTTCGCATGATCGCGGACCACCTGTGGAAGACGCGCTGCGTGGTGTTGGACGCAGGAATGTCGCCCAAGTACATCGGTGGAATTACCCGCGGCCGGACAGGCCTGGTGGTGGACAAAGCACTGCCGCAGCATCGGGACAAACTCCTGGCCGGTGATCTCAAGGGTGTTCCGGTCCTGGAACTCACGGCCAGACCCGTCGATGTGGGCACCCTGCGCGTCGTGGGTACTTTCATTCGCGAGAACGGACTCCAAACCGTTGTTGGACTGGGAGGCGGGTCGGTTCTGGACGCCGTGAAACTCGCCGCCCTTTTCACAGCTGACCCGAGCCTGCCCATTTTCGCGGAACGGCACGCTAAACGCTCGGGACTCCTGGTCCTGCCTCCAGTCACCACAACCAAGGAACGCCCCAAGACCATTCTTATGCCGTCCACCGTGGGGACCGGCGCGGAAGTCAGCGGCGTAGCGTGCCTGGACACCGCCGTCGGGCGCCGTTTGATCGTCTCCCGCCGTCTGGCGGGTGACACCGCAATGCTCGACGCCGGCCACCTCGCCACCCTGCCGACGGCGCTGGTCTTCGAGGGCCTCCTGGAAGCGTTCCTGCGTGTTGCCGGAACCATGATCGGCAGCACAGCGAACATCTTCGACGACGACGGCTACACCCTCATCCAGCGGATCATTCGGCTGGGGCAACGCCTGCTCAAGGGCGATTCGCTGGAGCTGAGGCTGGCTGCCGGCCGGCTGAGCATGGAGACCCACACCGGCTGGGCGCTGATGGGACGCAATCCTTACGGCGCGAAACATTGGTATGTCGCCAACGAGCTTGCCTACGTCACCGGGGCGCGGAAGATGACGGCGACGGCGTCAGTGATCGGACCTATCTGGCGGGAGATCGCCAGCGGCGGCGCAGCCTGGGGCGACAAAGCCCGGCTCGACGAGCTGTGGTCCGTGGTGAGGGACGTCGAGCCATCGCTTGACCGCAGCCCGGGCGACGGCATCGATGAGCTGATGTGGCGCTGGGGTATCGCCCGGCTCAGCACCATCAGCAAAGACGCGGAAGCACGGACCGCCGACGCAAGCATCCTGAACTGGGGCGGAGCGCTGCCCATGATGCGCGGAATTGACTCCGTTCAGGTGCAGCACGTGCTCGCCGAAGCAGCAGCAACTGTCGAAGCGGCGGCGACAGCCCAAGACTTGCCAAGCCCAGTGGGCCAACTACGAGTGGCAGGAGAGAGGGGGTGAATCACATGAACAGCAGCACAGCACTCAAGCCCTTGGACCTCAGCATCCAGGAACTTGAACCCATGGACGTCCCGGACGACTGGGACGAGCGCATCAAGGGAATCTCAGCAGGCCTGGCGTTGGTGGGGATCGCGGTGGCGATCACCTGATCGATCCAAAGGCTGAAACGCAAAGCCGCAGTACCCCCGAAAGGAGGTGAACACACATGCAGGATCAGCTCAACATCTCCATCCAGGAGATCGAGTCGATGGATACCCCGGACTTCAACAACTGGTTCATCGGAGTCACCCAGGGAGTCGCCATCGGCATCATCGCCGTCAGCATCACCTAAGCCAGCCACGGCCCAAAAACGGCAAGCACCGAACAGACAAACAAAGAAGAGAAAGGAGGAGCCAATGATCGCAACCTCGAACCTCCAGCTGTCCATCGAAGAGCTCGAGAACCTCGACACCCCGGACGATACACCGTGGTACATCCGGGTCGGTGACGTCATCATCATCGCCGGCATCGTCGTCGGCATCGCCGCCACCTAGCCAGTGCACGCGGGTGGTGTTCTGTTCCGTCGCCACCCGCGTGCGCTCCCGGCCCAACCAACTTCCGGAGGACACCAGTTGATGAAAACCGCTCCCGACAAGACTGCCGACGCCATCCTGCGCGTGCTCGGACACCTCGATCCGCCCGAGGATTTATACAGTGTTTCCGGGTCCCGCCTCTACGACCGGATCACCGCCAACGACCTCACCGAACTTCCCGAGATTCTGGCGGCGGCACGCAAAACGTCCGGTCCCATCCTCGAATTGGCTTCAGGTTCGGGGCGAATCACCCGGCCCCTCCTCACGCTGGGACGTCCGCTGACCGCCGTCGACTCTTCACCGGAAATGCTCGCACTACTGCAGGCAAGGGTAGCCAGCCGGGCCTTCAATCCGCGGCAGGTCCACGTGGAGTTGGTGGAGGCGGACATGTCCCGCTTTGAGCTCGACGGCGGGTACGGTTGCGTGGTTCTCGGTGCCAGTTCCATCACCCTCCTGGATGTGTCCGCGCGGCGTGAGCTCTTCCGCAGGGTCCGTGACTGCTTGACGCCGGGCGGCGTATTCCTCCTGACAGTCCTCAACGCTGACAGCCACCAAGCGTCGGACGGCGACACCACCATCTCCGCATTCGGGGAGGACTCATTCCTGATCACCGCCGAAAGCCGTGATCCCGTCAATGGCGCACGGCATGTGACCATGATCCACGTCAGCTTCAACGACGGTGGCACCTACCGGTCCTCCGCCTACGCCAGCGAGGTTGCCTTCGTCAGCAACGACCTCATCGCGGAGGAAATCGTGGGCCAGGGGCTCACTATCCGCGAACGCCGTCCTGTTCGGATCGCGTCCCGTAGTCCACGGCTGAACGACATTGAGCTGTGGGTGTGCGCAGCATGAGCCTCGATCCCGTCCGCACGCTGGACCCATCCTCAGGGCTGGTGTCCGAAGCTTCCGTGTATGTGCCGAACGACGTCGGCTTATGGCGAACCGTGGGGGTGCTCGCGCAAGCGCGGGCGTCCCAACCTGGGTTCGCCTCCGCCGTCGGTGCCTTTGATGTCAACAAACGCGCCTCCCTGACCAGGGGCGCCGGGGAGGCTGTGGAGCGTTTCGCCTTGGTACCCGCTCAGACCGATGACGAGCACCTTCGTGCCCGGCCAGGTAGTGAGGAGCAGCGCCTTGATTTCGTCACGGCCGGGCTGGGTCGAGCGTCGGCGTTGGCGTTCGATTTCCCTTGGTACCGCGCTACTGACCTCCTCACGCAGAAGACGACGTACGTTCCCGCTCCGCTGGTGGATTACGGTCCCGGCCTCGCGGAGCCAAATCCGTGGGACGCGTTCTTTGATCCTTCACCGAATGGTGCTGCTTCCGGGCCGTCCGAGGGTTTCGCCCAGGCTGCAGGGATTGCTGAAGTTCTGGAGCGGGATGCGTTCCTTTCTGGCTGGCACACCAAGACGCCGCTGCACCTGTTCGACGTCGCAGATCTGAAGGACGCGCCAGAAAATCGGAGCCTCCTGGAGCTTCTCGCCATGAGCCGGGCGGCGGGGATCGAGCCCACTCTCGCGTTCGTTCCGCACCTTGGCAGCCCCTTGGAGACAGCGGTTTGCATCATCACCAACCCCTCCGCACCCAAGCCTTTCGGCGCTGTCGGGTTGAAAGCTTCGCCGGACCCGATAGCAGCGCTGCGGGGAGCACTCCAGGAAGGACTGCAGATACGGGAACTCTTCCTTGCCCGCACCCAGGCTGCTGTTCCCGTGCTGGCAGTCACCGACGACGAATCACGCGCCGAGTTCTGGACCACCGAACCCGCCCTCAGTGAGTTGCTTCAGTGGGTCGGCACCTTCTCGCCGAGTCCGCTGCCTGCCTGTCAGCCGGCAGCCAGCGTCGATACCCTGGTAAATCACTTGGAGGGGAGGGACATCCCAACCTTGTGGGTCAGCCTCACCCACCGGCTCCCGCAAGCCATTCGGGACATGGGCTGGGTGGCTGGGAAGGCGATCTGCCCCGGTACGGTCCCCTTGTCGATGGACGAAACCAAAGGTCTGTCCGGTAGGGCCTCTACCCCGCATCCCTTGATATGAACCGCGCAGCAAAAGCCGGAACCACTGTGGAATGGCCGGTCCAACTCGCCCCCACGGCCTCCATCGACGAACCGCTCCAGGAGGGCGGACCGTGGATTGTTGCCGTGAACGGTGTGCCGAAAGCGAGGGTCTCTGCCGACGTCGCCCATGTCCTTAAAGTGGTGGACGGCCAGAAGGATCCGGCGCAGGTGGCCGTCCGCCTGGGATCGCCGTGGACATCCGCGGATGTCATGGGAATTGTGCGTCAGCTCGCTCCCACCGGAATGTTCGACGGCGACGCGCGGCCGGCAGAGGCGCGTCGCGTCCAGTTCCGGGCGCCGCTGACATTGCAGTTCACGCTGTTCAACCCGGCCCCGCTGCTGCAGGCACTTCGGCCGGTGGTCGCCGCGATGATGCGACCTGCTGCAGCCATCCTTGCTCTGTTGTTGCTGCTGGGAGGCTTGATAGGCGCCGCTATAGCGGGACCGCAACTGTGGCGGGTCCTCGCCTCGCCACTTCCCGTTGAGGCGTACTTGTACGTTGTTGGCGCCATGTTCGTGTCCACGCTTTTGCATGAGCTGGGGCACGGGATGGCCCTCAGCTACTTTGGCGGATCACCGCGACGCATCGGGATCATGCTGTTCTACCTGTCGCTCGCGTTCTTCTGCGACGTTACAGACGGGTGGCGGTTGAGCTCACGAAAACAACGAGTACTGGTTGCCCTCGCGGGGCCCTTGGTACACGTTGCGCTTGGCAGTATCGCCTTGACTCTGCAAACCCTTCTTCCTGAGTCGTCCGTGAAGGACGCGGCAGTCCTGTACGGCCTGATCTGCTACGCGGTGGCAGTCCTGAACCTTTTTCCTTTCATCAAACTGGATGGCTACGTCGCGTTGATGTCCGCCGTGGACATCCCCCACCTCCGGAAGAAATCGCTGAACGCGCTGGGCGAGATCGTTAGCTCCCGCGTTCTCGGCTCTCAGACTACCTTCAGGAGCCAAGGCCTCCTGCCGTGGTTCGGGCTCGCTTGCTTCGTCTCCGGGATTGTCTTCATGCTGGTCGGGTTCCAGCGACTCATGCCGATCTTCCTGCAGCTCGGATACCCGGGGCACGTGGTTGTTCTTCTGGTTCTTTGCCTGTTGGTGGGAATGGCGGCCAAAAGTGTGTACCGGTTTTTCAGCACAGCGGCCAGGCGCGGAAGTGCCCTGTGGCGGCGGATCCTCGTTGCGCTGCTGGGGTTTCTGGTCGCTGGCTTGCTCCTGGCCATCATTCCGGTGCGGCCAGTGACGGTAGCCGGGTACACCTATCACGATGGCCAATTGAGCATCGTGGTCCCGCTCGAAGGCTCGGCCTATGCGCTCTCACCGGGGGATCACGTCACCTTGCAATCGCAGGGAATGATCATTCACGAGACCCTGGGGCGGGCCACCGTGGGCGAGCAGCCGCCGTCGAAATCCATGGCACCGCTGGACACACTGGTTCCCGTAGCGCTGGAAGGCGACAGCCTTCCCGTCCTCGCCTTCCCGGCGCGCTTGGAATCAGGGACCAACCTCTCCATCTCAGGACGTGCGGAAGTCACCAGCCAACAGCAATCAAGCCTGGGGGAGTGGCTGTGGGACTCGGTTACGACATCGCCGTTGTGGCCCGCCCATTCCGTCGATGCGTTGAAAGGGCGATCATGACGATTCATGCCAGCTTTGATCATTTCAGCAAGAAACGAGGCTCGAGATTCGCCGTCGAGGACCTGACGTTCGACGTTCGGGCCGGCACTGTCGTGGGCCTGATCGGCCCCAACGGGGCGGGGAAAAGTACTGCGCTCGCTGGCCTGACCGGGCTCTTGGAACCGACCTCCGGCAGGGCGACGGTGTTCGGCTCCGACTACCGGACGCTGCGTCGTCCCGCCACGAAGGTGGGGGTGTACCTGGAGGGGATGGACGTGGAGCCCGGGCTCACCGGACGGCGCCACCTGCAGATCTGCCAACTCGCGGCAGGAGTTGACCGCGAAAGCGTGGACCGCGTCCTCGATCAGGTGGATCTTGTCGCCGACGCCGGCCGGAGGGTCCGGGACTACTCGTTGGGCATGCGGCAACGCCTCGGGATTGCGTCCGCCCTTGTCGGCAGGCCCCAGATCCTTGTCCTCGACGAACCCGCCAACGGGCTGGACCCCGAAGGCATCCAGTGGCTCCGATGGTTCCTGCGCGATTTCGCCGCCGATGGAGGCAGCGCGCTCGTATCCAGCCACCAACTCATGGAACTGGAACAGGTGGCTGACGAGGTGGTCATTCTTAAGCAAAGAACGCTATTCCGCGGGTCCCTGGACGAAGCGAAGGCCATGGGCGGCGGCAGCTTGGAATCCGCGTACTTCACCATTCTCGGGTCGGCGGCCGAATGAACAGCCTGCTCTGCGGCCTCCGTTCGGAACTCCTCAGATACTTCAGCGGCTACTCAGTCCTGGGCATCCTGGCCTTCAGCGGCCTGGTGCCATGGTTCGTTGCCAACTTCCTCGGCTGGCCCCAAAACTCGGATCGGCTCCGGGCCGCGGACAACGTTGGGATCTTCTGGGCCATCGCTGCCAGCATTGCCCCCGTGGCCACGTTTGCCGGGAGTTACTTGGTCACTCGGGAGTCGTACTACGGGACGATTCGACGCAGCGTGGTGACCTCGGGCGCGATGAGCGTGTTCAGGGCCAAATACGTTGCGGCGCTGGCTGTAGGAATTGGTACGGCGCTCGCGGGCATCGTGGTGTGGGGCGGGAGCGCGGTGTTCTCCCTGGCGCCGGCTAGCCGTGAACTGCTGCTGGCGCCCGAATCACTGGGCCCCTTAGGGGCCGTCGTCCTCGCGTCCAGCCTCGGTGCGCTTTGGGGATGCTCCCTCGGTTGGATCATCCAGCACTACTACGCGACGACGATTCTCACCTTGCTCATTCCACTCGCCATTGAGCTGCCCTTGATGGCCAATGCTTCCGAGGTTGCGCGCTGGCTTCCTTCCGGGGCTCTGGCGGGTGTGGTGTCGCTGCCGATGGAAGGTTTACTGGAGCCCGTAGCGGCCTTCCTTATGTCCGTTGCCTGGACGCTCATTGCTGGCGTAGGGGCGCTGTGGGTGGTTCGGAGGAGGGAACTGTAGTGGTCAATCTGGGACCCGCCCTTCTCTCGGACCTCCGGCGGCCATGGTTGTGGAAGGGATCGGCCATCAGCGCCGCGCTGGCTCTGGGACTCACCGGAATGCTGTTTGTGGCGGCCACCCATGACGCCGGGGCGGACACAACAGGGTTGCCTGCGCTCCTCCTGGACGCGGTGACCTCGTTGGTGCTGACCGTCTCCGCGGTGTTCGGGTCGTTCTCGTTCACCTCCGACTACCGGGCGGGCAGCCTTAACTGCAGGGTCTTGCTGTTCCAGCGGAGGCCGGCGTTCCTTGGACGTGCGCTCTCGACGGCGGTGGCCGCCCTCCTTGCTGGGGCCGCTATTGGCTTGGCCTTCGGTTTTGCTTCGGCAGTTCTCAAGGTTGCCGGGACGCTCTCTCCGAGCCTGGTCCTGGCCTTTGCTGGGGCAGCCGCCATGGGCGCTCTCTGGGGCTTCGCCCTCGGTTCCCTCCTCCGCAACCATCTGGTCAGCCTCTTCGCGGTTTCCCTCAGCGTGGCCCTGCCCGGGCTGTTGCCCGACCTCTCAGAACCAGTGACAACGTTCTTCTTCCCCGTGCTGGCCGCCGACTGGGCTCAACAAGCGGCTGTCAACATACCGGCGTCGGGGGCTTTCTGCGGAGCCGCAGGCTGGCTTGTACTGGTGGCAGCGGCAGCATTCACGGTGTTCGTGAAGCGTGACCTGGCCTGAAAAATCACCACATATTAAGGAATGCATTGTGAATCGAAAACCCCTGGTCTGGCTGCTCCTATCGTTGGTGCTGGCGGCCTACGCCGTCTCCATTTTCGTGTCCAACACCCAGCAGGCGTGGTGGTCCACGGTTTCCGGAGTCATCATCGCGGCCGCCGCACTGGTGATGGCGTGGAGATTCAGCCGGGAGCTCAAGAACAACCGCCGTCCTTGAGCCGCGGGCCAGCCTCAAGACCCCTTCGCGGGTTTGACCACCATCGCTGAACCGCCGCCTCGACGAACCGGCTCGGCAGCAGCAGTTGTTGATCCATCCTTGTTGAACTCGATTGCTGTTGCGGCACCGATTTCCGGATCTGATGTGAGGCCGTCACCGGCAGGAACCAGTTGGTGGCCAAGGGACTTCAGCCCGTCGCCATACTTGGCGATGAAGGCTGGTTCGGAAGTCACCGTCGCGCCGTTCCTGGGCGCCGCACGGGGAGCGGCAAGGGCTTCGGATACCGTCATTCCCAGGTCCACCCGGTTCAGAATGGTTTGCAGGACCGTAGTGATGATGGTGGAACCACCGGGGGAGCCGAGGGCCAGGAACGGGTTGCCGTCCTTCAGGATGATCGTGGGTGACATCGACGACCTCGGACGCTTGCCTGGCTCGATCCGGTTCGGGTCAGTGGCCTTATATTCCGTGCTGAAATCGGTCAGTTCGTTGTTGAGCAGGAAACCACGGCCGGGCACAACAATCCCGGAGCCGCCTGTCTGTTCGATCGTCAGCGTGTACTCCACCACGTTGCCCCACTTGTCGGCGACAGTCATGTTGGTCGTCGAAATGTTCTCTGTATCCGTCTCATCGGCGAGCGGCGCCGCAGAAGTCGGGCACACGCCGTCGTACGTTTCTATGTTGCCTGGGGCCACTGGCTTCTTGGCCGCCGTCGGGCCGATTTCGCAGGCACGTTCTTTAGCGAACACGTCACTGAGCAGGGTCTGGGTGGGGACATTGACGAAGCGGGGATCGCCCACGTAGGCGCCACGATCAGCGAAAGCGAGGGAACTGGCCTCGATGTAGTGATGCAGAGCGTCCACCGGCTGCATGTCTTTGAGGTTGTAGTTCTCCAGGATGTTCAGCGCTTCGCCCACTGTGGTGCCGCCGCTGCTCGAGGGGGCCATGCCGTAGACGTCGTACCCCCGGTACTGCACCTTGGTGGCGTCCTGGTTCACCACTTTGTAGTTCGCCAGGTCCTTGGCGGTCATTGAGCCAACCGGGACGGGAAGCGTGGTGTCCGTGGTCTTCGGGGGAGCCTGGACTGTTTTGGCGATTTCCTCGGCAAGAGCGCCGCGATAGAAGGCGTCAGCGCCCTCTTTGGCGAGCAGTTTGTACGTCGCCGCGAGATCGTGGTTCTGGAATACGCTTCCGACGGCGGGAGCGTCGCCACCGGGAAGGAACAGGTCCTGCGTGGAGGTGAAGGCATTGAAGCGGAGCTTGTTATCGAGTGTCTGCTTGCGGAAGGTGTTGTCCACCACGAAACCGCGGGTAGCTACCTTGATGGCCGGTTTCAGGGCATCGCCCAAGTCCATCGTGCCCCAGCGCTTCAGCGCTTGCTCCCATGTTGCGGCAGTGCCGGGAACCCCGACTGAGACACCGCTGGTTACCAGTTCCGGGGTGAAGTTGTAAGGCTTCTTGGTGGCGGGGTCGATGAACGCATCCTTGGTGATGCCGGTCGGGGCAGTTTCACGGCCGTCGATGGTGCCAACCTGCTTGGTCTTGGCGTCGTAGTAGACGAAGTAGCCACCACCGCCAATGCCGGCGCTGTAGGGCTCGGTGACGCCGAGGGTGGCCGCTGCGGCCACGGCCGCGTCGGCCGCGTTGCCACCCTTGCGCAGCACTTCGATGGCCGCCGCCGAGGCTTCAGGATCCACGGTGCTGACAGCCCCGCCGTAGCCCGTGACCGTAGGGTTTTTGTCGGTTTGGCGGGGATCGGCGAAGGCTGGACTGGCCATTGCTCCGCTGGTCACGGTCAGTGCCAAGGCTGCCGTGACAGCAGCCAACTGACGTCTCACATGTGTCATGGTGTCTCCCAGAATTTCCCAGACGATGATGTGGTTGGACGGTCCGGTCACCCTACCCCGGGGTTTTGCGGGGGACAACGGTTGCCTTGGCGCGGCGTTGGGAGTATGCGGGCGAGTGCGAATCGAGAATTCCACCATGGTTGCGACACACTTGGGGGTGTGGCGGACAGGTACAGGGTATGAGCTACCCATCGAGAGCCGCTGACAGCCAACGGGCCTTTCGGTTTCTATATGAGTCCGCATACGCCGACCTCCTGAAATTCGTTCAACGCCGAACAGATCCGGCGAATGCCGAGGATGTCGTGGCCGAGACATTTCTGATCGTTTGGCGGCGGTTCCAGGAAGTACCGGGGAACCAGGATGACGCCCGGGCATGGATCTTTGGAATCGCACGCAATCTGTTGCTGAATGCCCGTCGCAGTGAACAGCGTCAGCAGGCCCTCGGGGTCCGTCTGGCTGAAGCGTCGATGGAATCGCAATCGGATTCCCACGCTGACCTCGTCAGCAGCCGGGTTGATCTAAGCAGGGCTTGGGCGCTCCTTTCAGAGGTCCATCAGGAAACACTCGGCCTTTCTGTATTTGAAAACCTGGCCGCGCCCCAAGCAGCTCTTGTCGTCGGAATCTCCCCAGTGGCTTTCCGATTGCGCCTCACCCGAGCCCGACGAGCTTTGCGGCTCCTGCTGGAACATTCCCCGCAGAACGCTCATGCCACGCCTACCACGACGCTTTCAGAACAGGCATCGACACCATGAAAAACAACCAGCACATTGCAGAGCTCCTCTTGTCCATGGATGCAGCTGAGCAGAGCCCGGCTCCGGATCCGGATCGACGCGAGAAAGACCTTCGTCAAGTTCTTGAAACGAACCCCAGCGTTTCTGCTTTGCCGGCGGTCCCACGTTTCGGCCGTCGTTGGAAAACCGCGGCCCTGGCTGGCTCTACGGTCGCAGCAACCGCCGCACTCATGTTTGTTTCGGCACTTTCCGGGGGAGACCCCGCCTTTGCAACGTGGACTGCCGCGCCCGGTCAGCTCAGTGGCACCGAACGGGACAACGCAGTTTCCGACTGCCTCCGATCACGCGAAAGCGTCGGCGGCGGTATGTATGCGGACGATCTGGCCGCGGCCGACGTCGCGATCGCCGAGCGACGAGGTGCCTGGACAACAGTGGTCCTTACGGCATCTGACGGTTTTGAAGCAATCTGCACCACAGATGCCTCGGCTCCATGGTTCAACAGGGGATCATTCGGATCCATAGGAAAACCATTCCCTGGCGAATCCCTATCGGCCCGTGGCGTCAGGGCCACAGAACTGGGGACAGGTGTCATCTCCAACAAGCCCCTGTCCATGGCCGCTGGTCGAGTAGGCGCAGATGTCACTGCGATCGTGTTCACCAGCGCCGCTGGAAAACGGATCGAAGCAACGGTGTCCAAAGGTCTGTTCGCGTTTTGGCTGCCCGGTGCCGAGATAACAAACTCTTCCGATCAGCGGGTCCCAATCGAGGTGACTTTCATCGATAACTCGAAGGAAATCCTCTATCTCAGTCTCTGACTGGCTACACTCATTTGACGCTTACGAAACGGGGGAATTGTGAGTTCATCAACAACGCAAGTACCGCTTTCCAGCCAAACAGTGGGCCCTTCTCAGCGTTCTCAAGTACATACCGACTTCCGTACAGCAGTGGATCAACTGACTGTGCAGTGAGTGTCGATCCCAGATGCTCAGCGCCGGTGGGCGACTCGTCGGCGGATTTCCAGACCGACGCTGAGCGGCCAGGTTTAGGAAGCGGAGTTTGAGAGGTAGCTCTTCACGCTGGCACGCAGGGCTTCCCACCAGATCGTCATGTTCTGCAAATGGCTTGGATCATCCGGGTAATAACTTGTATCCGGTAAGGGATCCTCGTTCGCACGCACACTGGAAGACAGCCGGGGTTGGCATCCGCATGAAGGGAAACGAAGGCAATACAGTTTCACTCATGGCAATTTGGGACCTGGCCGACGAGCTGAACCATCCGCTGGACTTTCTCCTGATCCAAAACGGCTTCATCACTCTGTTCCATCAGCAAGCCGTCCTAGACGAAGCGCTGTCGTGGCTACGGACCCACCGCTACAAAGTCATTCAGGTCGACGCTGCTTCCTGGTGGTCTCAGGCTGACGTTCACAAAGACGTTGCACAGGCCCTAGATTTCCCCGATTACTTCGGCTCGAACCTGGAAGCTCTCAACGATTGCCTCAGCGACGTGGCCGTTCAAGCTTATGGATGGACGGTAGCGGATACCGGGCTAATTCTCGTGATTGACGAGTTTGAAACCTTCGAAGCCAAGGACCCGGTCGCAGCCCATCGTCTCTTAGAAATCTTCGCGAGGCAGGCAACTTATGCCGCTCTATTCGGCCACCGCATGATGTGTCTGGTTCGAACCGGAGACCCACGTCTGGAGCTCCCTCCGGTCGGTGGCCGTTCTGTTTCCTGGAATCATCTTGAATTTCTCAGCGAGAGATGAGGGATTCTTTACCGGACATGGCGTGGCGGCTCGATAGGAGTCCACTTCATTTCTTCGATTGCGCCACATGTGATCAGATCGAACCTGCCCGAGATGCGTATGCCCGGTAAGTGCGTGTCCTGCCCCTAGTTTGGTGAGGGCGGTTGCCTGTTCGAGCCAGGCCAGGTCCGGGAGGACCACCGCTCTACGGGAGAGATCGGGGACTCCGCCCAACTCCAGGCGCCCGTATGCCGATCCCTGAGCGGACGGAGGCTGTCAGTCGAATCTGACGAAGGCTCTGATCGATCCTCCTTGGAATTCATCGGCCTGGGTGTAACCGAGCGCTTCGTAGAACGCCTTCTGCTTCGGCTCAGCGTCGGTGATCAGTACTTTCTGGCGTACATGCGGGTAATCTCCGAGTGCCCGTTCAGCGAGGGCTCGTCCTATGCCTTTTCCTTGATGCGACGGCCGAACAAGAATGTCCTGGTGGTAGCAAATCGAAGCATCATCAGAAATGACACGCGCGAGACCAATCAATCTCTGGCCATCAAGAGCGGCGACGAGGGTCGAAGATCCTTCCAGCGCTCGTACGAGATTGCCGGGGTCCTTCGTGTAGGCAACCCATTCCACCGCACGGTATAGCTCAATGACCTCACGGAGGGGCAGGTCTTTAGCCTTCACTACTTTGATAGTGGTCATGCTCTATCCAAACACGCAGCATATTTTTTTCATTAGAGGCCGGCTTCGAGCAGGGTGCCCGTAAGCCGATCCTTTACCGGACACCCCGTCGTTGGAGTCCAGATGTCGTCTATGGCTGGAGTTTCGAGGCGCAAAGCATTGAAGCCGGTAGAGTGCGCTTCATGACATGGGGGGATGCAAAAGCCACTAGCGCCCGCCGCCCGTGGACCGTCGCCGGGGTGTGCGTCATGGTCGTCTCGATAGCGCTGCTGCTGTTTCGGGTGACCCAAGTGCCGCCGGTACAGCTGCTACCCGGCTATGTGGTGGCCTATCTGGTGATCGGGGCTTGCATCTTCGGGCCAACAGGAAAGGTGTCGTTGCGGCAGGCCGGTGCGTTTCTGGTGCCCGGCCTCCTGCTCGCTGTCCTAGCGCTTCTGAACTTGGGGTTCTGGGCCGGCGGTTGGCTGCTCGGGCTTCCGGCCTGGGGCCTGCTGCTGAGTCAATGGACTCCGGAGAACCCGCTGAGGATTGGCCTGCTGCTGGAGTTCCTCGGCCTGCTGGTGCTTGGTCTGGCGATCTTCACGTTCAATGCGATCTACCCGATCCCCAGTCTGGGCCTGTTCCTATTGCCGGTGATTCCCGTGGCCCGGCTGGCCTACCCGGAGTACCGGGCCAGACCGCTGCAGGCTGCCGTGGAACTTGTCCTGGGCATAGCCACGGTTGTGATCGCCTTAGCGATCCCCATTCCGGAGGGGTCATGGTCCTCTCCCTGGACACTCGCAGGCGGGGGCGCCACCGTCGGACTCTTGATCGCGTACTGGGCCCTGCGCATTCCTAAGCGATCAAGGCGGCTGCAGCTGAACGACACTGCCATCCTCTAGTTATTGCGCGCTATGCTCGGCAGCGTCCGGTAAAGGCTCCCTTACCGGGCGCTTCGGACTTCATTTAAGACTTTTTCGGGTTCGGTGAAACCATTTGGGCTTTGCCGGACACTATTGGGCATGGGGAACAACGGAGACAGCGAAGAGGGGTTGTGGCGCCAGAGTCTTCTGGGCCAGGGGGATGCCTTTGGTGCCCTGTACGACAGGCACCGGGACAGGGTCTTTCGCCATGCGTACCGGCTCTGCGGGAATCACCACGACGCTGAGGACATTATGGCTGCCTCCTTCCTTGAACTCTGGCGGAGGCGAAAGCAGGTCCGGGTCGTGGAAGGATCGATCCTTCCGTGGTTGCTGGTAACGACCACGAACATGGCACGGAACAGCGCCCGGACGGCATTGCGCTACCAACGCCTCCTGAAAGCCCTTCCCCGAACCGAGGACATCAGCGACCCAACAGCAGATTCTTACCGCTCTTTCCAGGATGCTCTGGACCAAGACCTTGCACGGGCTCTGGCCACACTGACGGCCGAGGACCTGCACCTGGTCACGTTGGTCGTTTTTGAGGACCACACCATCGTTGCAGCCGCCGCTGTTCTTGATCTGACCCCTGCAGCAGCTAAATCACGGTTCCACCGGGCCCGGCAGCGGCTCAGAGCAGCCCTCGACGGTGATGCATCACCAAACCCGCCAACTGCTCCAACCCCGGTACTGGAAGGAGGACGGCCATGAACCAGCTACACGTCGATGACCAATTCAGTGACGCCCTGCGGGCAGAACTTGTTTTCCAGGTCAAGAAGGAAACGCCGACAGCGAAGCGGAGGCGTACGAGGGTGTGGATTGGTACCGGTGTTTTGGCCGGTGCGGGATTGCTTAGCATTGGTGCGGCGGCGGCAGCACTCTTCGTCGTCCCTGGGGGCGAAAAGGTGACCCCGCTGGCCTCGCCTGTCACCACAACCTACGCCGGGACCGCAACCGTTGAGCTGGGCACGCCCCCCGAGGGGACCACCGGGATTCAAATGGAACTTAGGTGCCTGACCCCTGGCTGGTTTGAGTTTCCCGACGGTGCGTCGAGCAGCTGCTCGGAGCAGGATGCGGCCAGCGACAGGCTGGGCTGGAGCGGCTACACCATCCCCCTCGCCCCCGGCCAGGACAGTGTAACGATCAAGGCTGGCCCCGAGGCCCGATGGCAGCTCACGGCCAAGTACGTGAAGCAGGAACGCACACCCTTGGGTGTCAATGCCAATGGCGAAACCTACGGCGTCGAAAGCCAGGAGAACGGAACCCCCGACCTGATCGCCGTGATCGCCACCAACGGGCAGTCCGGTTACGCCTACGCAACTGAGCTGTACGGCGGTCCCGAGCCCTCCAGCCCGGAAGACGCCGTCAAGAACTTCAGCACCTCGCGCCCTCCGCACGAGATCCCCGTCTTCCAAAGCGACGGTGAAACCCAAGTCGGTGTCTTTATGGCCTCCGGCTCTGGCGGAGGAATGCCCGGCTACCCCACGCGAAGTGCCCCGCCAGGGTGAACCGACCAGTCGCTCGTCTTCACTTACTGAACGGCTTCATGTCACTCCCGCCGAGTACGCCATCCGTGAGTGCAGGTACGAAAGCGCCCTTCCGCCGATCAGCCTAGAACCAACCAGCAGGCCATAGAAGCGCCCGAATGCCGATCCTTTACCGGGCGGAGATTGGCCGGTTGGTCCTAAGCGGCCCATCCACCCCGCCTGGGTGAGTTCTAAGAAGCTCGGGACTCAGGTAATCGACGCCCCATAACCGAAAGGCTGGGGACACGAGCAAGTGTCCCCAGCCTCCTCAAGGACTACAACATGAACCTAGCCCGATCTATCATTGACGCAGTCAACAGCTACTGGGCTGAGGAAGTGCAGATTCTCGGTTCCTGGGAAGACGCTCCAGCTGTTGTTTGCGTCGTGTACCGCCGAACGATCGACCCGGATGTAACGCTTGGATGCCGGCTTCAGTTTCATGAGAACCCTGCAGACGGCACTGGCACCGTGTTGGGCTTCGCGCGCGACGCTGCAGTCAACTTGGCAGAGCCGATAGGTATCCAGGCATCAAGAACACGTCAGGATCAATACGGAATCGTTTGGGTGGCCATCCCCTCAGACCGCTCTACGCCCGAGCCTCCGGCTAGCGTCATCCGTCTGCTCGCAGCCTCCTAGTCCTCTCCTTCCCGGGCAGCGGAACGCCCGTATGCCGATCCTTCAGCGGGCGCAGTCGACAAGAGAAGCGGCAGCTCAAGGAAGGTATGACAGGGAAAAGCGTTTCGATGGTGCCATACTCGGGTTCACACCGTCGAAGGAGCCAACGTGCCAGAAGTAGTTGCTTATGAATCTCGTCCGACTCAAACGGCTTATGGCTGGGGGCTGCACCACGTTCAGTTGGCCCTCCCCAAGGGTGGCGAGGACGACTGCAGGAAGTTTTACGTGGGCGTTCTAGGCCTCACGGAAGTGCAGAAACCACCGGTGCTGGCGGCCCGGGGCGGACTTTGGGTTCGAGCCGACAATCTTGAAATCCATTTGGGTGCCGAGGAGGACTTCAAACCCCAAAGGAAGGCTCATCCAGGGATTCTGGTGGGCGACATAGATGCTTTAGCCCGCCGAGTCGAAAGTTCCGGTCTCACTGTGGAATGGGACGAGAACTTCCCAGGCATGAGGCGGTTCTACCTTTGGGACAACAACGGCAACCGGCTTGAGTTCCTATCTCCCGAGGAATCCAACTAGCAAATACTCCTGGCTACCGGAACGCCCCCTCAATTACCCGTTTACCCGAGGCGCTGGCGTCCGGTTGGGGGCTAGACAACCTCGGTTAGATCGTCACGGGAGAAGTGCTTCGATCTCTTCGATGACGATGTTGCTCGAGCTCTTCCGACGTATGAGCTGATGGACGATGGGGGTCAGCACCAGCACGGCGCCGAGCACGCGCGTTGCCACCAGCGCACGGTCGTCTTTGACGGTGTAGTCGCCGGGGAGTCCGAGCAATGCTGCCAACAGTTGTCCGTCGACGTTCACGCGGATGTCGGAAAACGCGGCCTTGACGCCGAGAGCGATGAACGCGATCAGGACGAACCCGTACAGCCCAACGATGAGCTTCCCATGACCACTCTTGCCACCGCTTGTGATCAGCTTCACCGCGCCGCGGACGAAGAGTTCGAAGGGGACGAGGACCAACGCGGCGAGGATAACCCCAGCGAGACCTGCACAATACGCCAGCATCGTGAATAGAGGGACGGCGCCGAAGACGCCCCCGATCTCCGGAAGAAAGAAGGCCGGCGACACAAGCCAGGGAATCATCGCCAAGACGGTAGCTGCGGGAAGAATCCAGATGAACAGCCACCGCGTTCGTTTGTCTCGGTTCGCGTATTCGTAGCGAACGGCGACAAGAGCCGCTGAAGCGACGCTCGCCATCGCGCCGAAAAAGGCGACGGTCGCATCGATAAGACCTTGGGTCCCATCGAGAGGGACGAGCAGGAAGAAGGCGAGGGTTACAGCGAGGGAGACTCCAAGAAGACACGAGTCGAACATCCGGCTGCCTGGGCGCTTGTTCACAGTGCTGAGCCTACCGTGTCAGTCGGAGGACGGCGCGGAGCGGGCACGCAGCCCTAACGAGCGCAAAACGATCCTTCACCGGACGATGGTTCTGCGTGGGCTCGCACGCGATGCCCGACTGATGCATGTCACGGTCGCGCCTCTCCGAAGTGCTTGTGGGCATTGGCATGTGCGGCGTTTGGGGAGCCATATGCTTGGATGACGTTGTGCCGATTCTTCCGAAGACCGATGATTCACTGCTGATTCGTACTGCTTTTGAAGGCGAAGAGGCTTGGAGCAGGGCCATGTTGACGGCCATATCACCGGATGACGCCGGGTTCCGTGCTTACGTTCAGGTCGTTGACGACAGGGGCTGGGACGGAGTCTGTTGGGAAGATCTCCGCAAAGCGGTGACTGCCACGGGACGCCAAGCCTCTGTTCTCTTTGTTGTCGATGAAGCGGCACTGGATCCTGGGTACCCCATCTTGGTCGTCGATCTGGTGGGCGATAAAGAGACTTTCCGCTGCATCGCCAGTGAAGTCGGCAACGTCGAAAACAACTTGAACATCGCCAATATGGACTGGGAAGACTTCGCAGGGCGAGCTGACGACGACGGAGTTTTCAGGGGTTTTCCTGAGAGGCTCAGCAGAATAGACATCCACTTCCAGCAGCACCGGTAGGGGATCGGCAAACGGGCGCTCCTTTGGATTACCCGACGCCGTGAGAAACGCTCTTCGTTTTGGGATGCCGGCCCATGGGTCGGGCTAGGGTGGAGCGGATCGTAGTAGGAAGGGGCTGTTGTGGCATATGTTCCGGCGTCCATGAGCGGGGCTCAGAGATTCGAGGGTTACTGGCTTCTAGACGTGAGTGGGCAACTCATCCTGCAACTCGTCCTGGATTTCCAGGTAACTCTGGTTCTCGAACATTTCAGAATCACCATCGAGGAGAGCTTCGTTATTGAACACCCCGATGGCAGTTCATACGTAGTCGAACCGGGCGGCGGTTTCGACCAGCTCAGTCCCGTTCTGCCGCTCTCACGGTCCAAGGTGGTTGCTGAGGCAAGAGCCTTCGACGACGGACGGCTTGAAATTGTCATCCAGGACGGCTTCCGGCTTAGTGTGGTGCCGGAACCCAAGTCGGCGTACGAAGCGTGGAACGTCACTGGTCCAGACGGCCTACTGATCGTATCCACGCCCGGAGGTGAGCTAGCCCTTTGGGGCAGCCCGTAGAGGGATCCCTCATCGGACACGGGGAATGCATGCCCACGGGAGCGCTCTCACGGATGCGTCCATCGGGTAGTCTCAGCTGGTGACTGACTACCGGCAACATCCCAGCGTCGTGGCACATTGGCGCGATGGTTCACTCCAGCCGCTTCCGGAAGCTCAGGAAGCGGAAGAGACCATATGGTTTGCGGTGCCCCCTGAACCTGACACGGAGCAGATGTGGGAGGGTCTTCGGGGTCGCTTGGAAAAGGATGGCACAGCTACTGTCCTGGCCGTCCCCGCGTATCTTTATGACGTGAACTTTGGCGACCGGGTTAACGTGATGCGATCAGCTGAGAATGCGCTCGTTGTCACCGGAGTGGAGCGCGACTCTCTCAACTTCACATTCAGAGTCCTGCTGAAATCGGACGACCCCAACGCCTGGCAGCCCCTGGCGTCTGAACTGGCCGAGCAAGGTTGCCTCATCGATTTCATCTCTCCGCGGTTCTTCGCCATATCTTGCGGCGAGCCCCAGGCGCAGGAAGTCGCCGACAGATTGTTCGCATTGGAACGCGATGGCGTCCTTCATTATGAGACCGGCCGAACACAACAGTTGAGGTAGGCAGCCGACGAAATGGGTGTCCGGCGAAGGATCCTTTACCAGGCACTTACCTGCTCGAATGTTCGCGCCTACCCTGACGTGACTGGTTTAGGGTCCTTTGGCTGAGCCGCTAGGCGCTGTTCAAGGCGAGTGCGCACGTGGGGCCATTCCTCGCGCAGTATGGAATAGATGGCCGTGTCGCGCCAGCTGCCGTCAGCACGTCGTTGGACGTGTCTGAGCACGCCCTCCGGTTGTGCACCTATTCGCTCTATGGCCGCCCGTGAACGAATGTTGAGTACATCGGCCTGTAGGCGGACGCGCTCAAAACCGTGGGTGAATGCAGCGTTCAGCAGGAGCTGTTTGGCGTCCGCGTTCACTCCGCTTCCCCAGAAGTGGGGTGAATATGCGGTCCACCCAATGTGCGCAGACTCATTTTCCAGGTCAAAGTCCCCCAGGGTGGTGGTGCCAATGACCCGGTCGTCCTCAGAGCGAAGGCATACGGCGTACACATTGCATTGCTGCCATGGCAGCCACTGGCGGAGGAACTCTGACCACTGCTCGAAGTCGTCACGGTAAGCCCCCATACCGCCGCCCCAGCCGCCGGCGAAAATCTCGGGTCGCCCGATAGCCGTGAACAAGGCTGGCAGGTCCTTCTCTTCCAAGGCGCGAAGAAGTACGACGGTCCCTTCAAAACGGGCCAGAGGGTCAGGTCGGCAAGCAGTCATGCCATAAATCATGTCAGGCCGGATAGCGGCACTCTAACCTCAATGCCTTGTCGGCACGATTGGTCTCGATCTCCCCAGGGTCGGTCTTGTTCACCCGCCCGTTAGCCGGTGGCTCTGCGGACGCTTCAAATGCCCTATATAGGATCGGCTTACGGGCAGTGGTTCGGGTAGATCTCAACCTTGGTTCTTACCGCAATTTGCTTCATTCCGTAAGGAATCGACTGATGGGTCTCGTGACGGTTTCTCGTGGATAATCAGCGCATGCTTATTCGAGACGCCAAGGACTGCTTAGAGCAACTGCTCGCGGATGTAGAGACTGGTGAGCGCAACGAGACTCCGAACCCTGATGCCGTGCTGAAAGTCTTCCAGACGTTCGCGGCCATCCCAGCGGACGACTGCGCTCCTATGGACGAAGATGGTGACGGCGTTTTGGCCCAGTTCGGAACTTATGGCCTGCGAGGCACACAGGAATTTAGTGTGGACCTCACCCGTCAATTCATTGAGGCTGGCGATGATGGGCTGATATGGCAGTTGTCATGCACGCTCTACTGGGATCCGACACCGAATACGACGGCCCTTGGCAACGGCAGCCTTTGGTCCTTCGATTCTGAATTCGGAGACTTCTTTAGGAACGCAGCCCTACTACCCGGATGGAAGTGGGCGCTAGGCACAAGCCAGGTACCCACTTCACTGGACATTAAGCTCGAGGAAGCTTGAAACAAGAGGTGCGCGGTAGAGGATCCTTTACCGGACGGGCCCCATGGACCCGACCGAAGACCTAAGCCACAGCGTCGCATTCCATTCTTCGGCAAAGTCCCTTCAGTTACACCAAGGGACTTGCTTGCATCCAGGTGACGCAAGCAAGTCCCTTTAGGAAGCTACCTTCCCTTCAGCATGAAGGGCTCACATGGGCGGTTCTCTGTCTATTGGAGCTTGTACGTAACCTTGCCGATCTCGCCTGATCCCAGGCCCTTGGTCGCTACAAGATCTACATCTGTGGTGAGATCGTCAAGCTCGTAGGCGATGGCGTTTTCGACTGTTCCGCCCTTCTTGACTTTCTCAGTTTGGCTGCTCAGGAATCTGTCATCAGGCAAAGAACCTACATCGAGTTTGTTTTCGGCGTTCGGGTTGTTGTCTTGGTACGCCGTGATAGAGAATATAAAGTTCATCGGGCTGACTTCTTTGTCGCCGTTGTTTGTCACTTTGTACCAGAAAGCAATGACAGGCTTCTTGCCATACTCGTTGCCTTTTTCGCCCACCTGGAGGACCTTGTGGTCAGTGATCTCGATCTTCAAATCAGGCGTGGTGAGCACTCCAGACTCAAAGGTTGAGTCAGCTTTGGACGCTGATGGTGTTGAGCTTGCTTGGGTTGAGCTACTCGCATTGGTGCTGCCACCATTAGCCGACGTTGTCCCGCAACCGCCGACCAAGACCGCAACGGACACACATAAAATACTTACCAGCGACCGCTTCATAAATTCCCCTTTGTCCTTGCCTGAATACAGGCTCATGTCTACAAACAAGAACTTTATCAAGGTCGGGGTTAGTTACGCCGTGGCCAAATATTATTACGCACCGTACCAACAAGAGCTCCGGATTTATGTGACTTTCGTTAAACGCAGACCACTATTCAGCGGAGTCAAAATTGTGCTTGGGGTTAGCGCCTAGACCACTTGCACGCACAACCCTTCCTGACCCGTTGAGATACACATCGACTGTTACCAGGTCGCCGTCACGACACGTGAGTTCAGAACTTACTGATTCTCCGTCGTCGTAGGTCTCCCAAGGGGATGTGATTCTGCAGTTTTCTATTGCACGCATGACGGCCTTCGCGTTGAAGAGCACGTCTTATGCGATGTACTCAAAGGCTGTCCCATCGCCGCCAGCAGCTAACGCTGCGATCAGGATTCCTGCAGCTTTCGCTTCCGCGGCGGTCGCTGAGCGGTTGCCTTTCTCCAAAGACTTCAGTTCGTCTTCAACTTCCTTGTTGATGTATTTCTCAGCTCCCGTTGGCCGGGCTGAGTTCGATGCCGTCAGCCACACGTATCCCGCCGCTACAACCAGTACGAGCAGGAACCCGATCAACACACGCGTCGGTGTGTCCATTGCCTTTCGACGCGGATTCTTCGGACCGAACCATGTCACGTCGCTCATTGACACTTGCCGCGGCTCTGGTGCTGGATTCCGGTGTGGCGGTTGTCTAGGAGGAATAGGGTGGCCCGTGGAGACGTCGAGAACACGCACACCTGACAACTGCGTTAACGGCAAGGTTTGTAACCATTGATTCCCGTCCCAGTAGCTTGCTACGTCAGGGCGAGCACGATCCCGGTACCAGGCTGCAGTGTTCACTCTCTACCCGTTTCTCAAAGCCCGGAGGATTCAGCCGGGCGATAAATGTTGTATTTGATACTGTCATGGCCCGAGGAGCCAATCCGCCTCATGAATGTGAGTGTCAACTTAGACCCTTGTCGTCCGCCCGTTAGCCGGTCCTCCACCGGCCGCCGTTCAGGCTCGCTCGGCGCGGTTGGCACTCCCTGCGTTCCAGGGGCTTCCTGATTCCCGTAAGACCTGCCCGCAAAACTGCCCGGTGAGGGTGCGCCCTAAACGCTACACATCCGCCCTGCAAGTAGCGGGGGACCTTCACACGGCCCGTGGACCATGAAAGTTCACAGCACTCCTGTTGCGAAGATCAGTGGAAACGGCCCCTTGTGCTGCAAGGATTCTGTGCCGCATGCCGCCCCAAACCTTAAAAAGCGCTGCTGCTCAAACAACCAGCCGCAGCGGCCGCTGTCCCAGCTGAACCGTGATCTCCTGCCCCCAGGACGCCGTCAGCCGGTCGTCCTCCATCCCATCCCCGAACACCACCAACTGATCGGATGCCACGGTGATCCGGAGGACCTCGCCGGCTTCCAGTACGCCTTCGGTGAGCGAAGCACCCGTAACCGGGGACGGCCACGCTTCCCGCACGAACCAGGCAAGCCGTGGATCAGTGGGCGCCGGCAAGGCACGTCCGCCGCGCTCCAAAGCGATCGATGCGCACCAGCCCGTGGCGCCCGTGCCGGTGGAGACAATAAGGCCCGACGACGACTGCCGCTCCGTCTGTCCTCCTGCTTGGGTGAAACTGGGTACGGAAAGGGAGTACTTCGCTGACTGATGCGAGGCGTGCCCGACGAAAACTTCATTGAGCGCCGAAAGCTGCTGACCGTCGTCGAGCGTTGCTGTCACGGTGGTGAGGTCCTGGCAGCGCAGCCGCCCCGGGTCTCCGATGCGCAGCAGCGCGGCGGCGGCGGCCGGTGTGTGGCGGACCAGGACGCCGGGGTTGGCGCCGGGTTCAGGATCGACGCCGATGACCGGCTGGCCATTCAGGTATTTGGCCACGTTGGCCACCAATCCGTCCTGCCCCACCACGGCGATGATGTCCTCGGCGGTCAGCAGGAACCGGCTGAGGTCGGCGCGTTCCACTTCGGCTTGGCGCCAATCCGACGGTACGGAAGCCCTGATAGTTGCCAGGGCGTTGGCTAGACGGTCGTGCCGGTCCTGTACGTCCTGGATGCTGCGGCCCCGGGTGCTGAGGAAGAACTCCGCCTGCCCGCGGGTGGCGTGCCGGTCCAGGAGCTCCTGCAGTTCGGTTCGCCTGTGGACAATGACGATACGCGGGGTTGCCATGGTGGGTCCTTACTTGGTGATTTCGGCGGGGGCAGCGGGTTCCTTGAACAGCCCGGCGAGTGCTCCGCTGAGCAGGTCCGGGGTGATGGTGAGATTCCCGATGTTCGGGAGGCTACCGGCGGCGTCCTTGAGCGCGAGGGCCAGCAAAGTGGCTTGTTCCATCCCGCGGTACACCTCCATCGTGGCCGCTTCGCGGGCTGCGGCAGCTTCGCCAACCAGACGGATCTGGTTCGCTTCGGCGGCCGCTCCGATGCCCTTTCGCTCGGCTGATCCTTGGGCTTCGATGAGTCCGGCTGCGGCCTTTTCTTCGGCGGCGCGGCGGGCGTTGGCGCCCTCTTGCGCCACCAGGTTCTCGCGGCGGACGGCCAGTTCGATCTGGCTCGCCATCTCGTTCTCGGAGATAGTGCGTTCACGTTCGACGGCGACCGCTCGCCTTTCGTAAACCGCCCGGTCCGCTTCGGCCTGGAGTTGTTCGCGCACCGGGGTCTGCAGGGCGCGTTCGACGTCGGATTCGGGGCGAACCGCGAGGACCTGGACACCGAGGATCTCGATACCTGTGGATTGGAGCCGTGCATCGGCCCGCAGTGCGTCGGTGAGCACCAGGCGGAGTTGGCTGACTCCGCGTTCCAGGGCTTCGGCGAGCGTAGTGGTGGCGATCTGGTCGATCGCGTGGCTCTGGCAGAGCTGGCCGATGATCGTCGAAACTTGCTCGCGTCCGGTGGCCGGCGCCTTGCCTGCGGTCTGCAGCCCGAAGTCGAGGCGGGTGGAAACAGCCACGGGGTCGATGAAGCGGTAGGTCACGTTTGCCTGGACACTGACGTCCTGGTGGTCGCGGGTGATGGCGTGGAAAAGAGTGGGGAGCTCCTGATCGTCCACAGGAACCTCGCTGAGTACTGAGTTGGCGGGGCGGAAGAAGAACGCCTGGCCCACGCCTTGGTGCTTGACTGCACCCTTCTGCAGGTGCACGACGTAGCCGGTGGGGCTGCCAAGGAAGTGGCTGATCCAGGGGTAGCGCTTGATGGTTGCCATGTTGTTCTCTCCTTCATTTCTTCTCGTCAACTTGACGATAAATCGACTGTAGGGCCGGCGCAGCATTATTGTCAACATGACGATAATTACCTACGATTGATGCATGCCTCAATTCCACCCGGCGCCCCAGCGCTTCCCGGTGACCGTCGACGTCGTCGCCCTCACCGTGCGCGATGGCGTGCTGAACGCCCTGCTGATCACCCGACTCATCGAGCCATATCGCGGCAAACTGGCGCTTCCCGGTGGCTTCGTTCTGGCGGGGGAGGACTTGCTGGAAGCGGCGGGCCGGGAGCTCGCGGAGGAGACCGGCGTCGAGCATCTGCCCGGGCACCTTGAGCAATTGGGGAGTTATGGTCCGAAAGGGCGCGACCCCCGCGGTGACATCCTGACCGTCGCCCACCTGCTGCTTGCGCCCGACTTTCCCGTTTTGGCGGCGGGCAGCGACGCCGAACATGCCGCCTGGTATCCGGTTCGGGACATCCAGGATGGCACGCTTGAGCTCGCTTTCGACCATGCACAGATCCTCGAAGACGCGTTGGAGCGGGCCAAGTCGAAGCTGGAATATTCACCCCTCGGAGCGGCCTTCTGCGGCGAGGAGTTCACCATCGCCCAGCTTCGCGCCGTCTATGAGGCGGTCTGGGGTACGCGCCTGGACCCGCGGAATTTCCATCGGAAGGCAACAGGGACGCCCGGATTCCTAGAGGACACCGGTCGAATGACAACGGGCGACGCCGGCCGTCCCGCCGCGCTGTTCAGGCTCGCCCCGGCGGCGCGTCCGACGGCGGGTCAGCCCACCCGGGCGGTTCTCAATCCGCCGCTGATGCGCCCAAGGGAATCATGATAGCCAAGCCCCTCCAACGTCGTCCCCGCGGGGCGCGTCTCTCGGGAATAGCTTATTTTTCATCCAAAAGAAGCTATGTGCTTATACGTATGCGCACCTTGGCGCGGCAGAGGATCTCAAGCGGAAGCCAAAGACGCTCAAACCCGGGCCGGCTCGACTGCGGCCATCGCCCGGGTGACCTGAGCCAGTACGTCCTCGGGCATACCGTGCGCATCCACCACTACGAAGTCATTGAATTCCGAGAGCGATCGGTATGCCGCCCGGAAAGCCTCCAGGTCGGCGAGGGATTCCTTGTCGGTGCCGCGCGCCAGGACCCGCTCGTGGGCAACCCGCGGATCGACGTCGAAGTGGAACATGAGGTCCGGAGCGGGAAGCTTCCCCAGCAGCCACGGAATCAAACGGCCGCGACCCAATCCGTTGGCCTGGCGCAACGCGAGTTGGCAGTGGAGGTGGCGGTCCATCACCACCAGCCCGTCGAACTTTCGAGCGGCAGACGAGGCGCGGGCGTGATTTACCAGCACGTTGAAAACTCGAATGAAGGTCTCAACAAAATCGGCAAACCAAGGCTGCAGATGCCAGCCGAATCTTTCGGAAAGAAGCGACAAATGCCTGCGGCCGGCGTGGTTGCTGAGTAGCACGGCGTCGCGTCCGGCGGCGCGGGCCGAGTCGACCAAGGCGCGGGCCGCCGTCGTCTTTCCTGAACCGTCAATTCCCGTCAGAACAATGAGCATGAGGCCTCCCCTCGTTTCCTGTCCAACGAAACGAGGGGAGGGATTGTCCCGCGATGCGGCGCAGATCACCCCATGGGCCGCCATTGGAACTGAGGTAGCTGGCGGCTCAGGAACGCATTGATGCCGATCTCCATGTCCGGGTTGGCAGGCATCGCAGCCCAGGCAGCGGCCCATTCCTGGTCCACGACCGGTTCACCCGCTGACCCCTCACAATCCACCAGCCGCTTCATCGCGTGCATGGAGAAACGGGATCGGCTGCGCAGCGCGTTGATCAGTGCTGCGCACTTCTCTTCAAAGGACTCAGAGGGAACGACGTCGGCCACCAGGCCAAGCGCTTTGGCTTCAGTGGCGCTGAACGTCTGTCCCGTGAGGAGGATGTACTTTGCGTTGGCGTGGCCCACCAAACGGACAAGCCGTTCCAAGCCGGGACGGGGATAGATGATGCCGATCTTCGCCGGGGTCAGCCCAATGACGGCGCGTTCGTTGGCGATGACGAAGTCGCACGCTGCTGCAATCTGCCAGCCGCCACCCATGCACGCGCCGTCCACCAAGGCCACCGTCGGCTTCGCCACGGAAGCAATGGCGGAATCGGCCAGGCTGAGATGGTCCACCGTGGAGCCGTCGGGTTGTGGGTCGGTGAGGACGGAGGAGAGCTCGCTGATGGACGCGCCGGCGCAAAACGTGTCCCCGGCACCGCGCAACACGATTACTGAGACATCAGGATCGGCGTCCAAGCGAGGCATGATTTCCTGGAACTCCAGGCACATGGCTTTAGTCAGGGCGTTGCGTTGGGCAAGGTTGGAGATCTCCACTGTCGCCACGCCGTCGGCAACTGAAACGGACAAACGTCCGGTGCGCACTTCGGAAACGATGCTCATGACAGTGTTCCTGCTTCTACGGAAGCCCGGAATGCCGGCCCGCACACAACGCGACCTTCTCGCTCAAGCCGGGACACGTCGTCGTGCGTCATTCCACGTTCCAACAGAACCTCCGCTGTGTGCTCGCCAAGAAGCGGCGGCGGCGTATGGATTTCGCTCGCCTCGCCGTCCAGGCTCAGCGGCCCGCGCAGGAGGGGGAGTTCGGAACCGTCCCGTCGCTGGCGGCGCTGAACGAGCTTCAACGCGGCCACTTGCTCAGTAGCCAGCGCCTGCGTGTAGTTGAAGATGGGCCCGCAAGGGATACCGGCTTGGCTGATCAGCGGAACCCACTCGGAAGCGGGCCTGGTGGCAAGCGAGGACTCAATGAGTTCTGTCAGCTGATCACGGTTGGCCGAACGATCCGCGCCGGTGGCGAACCGAGGATCCTCCAGCGCGGAGGGAACGCCGATCAGCGTGCAGAACGCCCGCCATTGCTTGTCGCTTCCCACGGCGATGTTGATGGATTCCGTGGCGGTGGCAAACGTGCCGTAAGGCGCGATGACGGGGTGGTTGTTGCCTTGCGGGGTGGCTGCTTCACCAAGGCTAAGGGCTTTCTGGCCCTGGAATGCGGACAGATTCAGTGCGGTTTCCAGCAGTGAGGTGGACACCCGGCCGGGACGTTCACCGTTCCGGGCGCCGAGCAGCGCGGAGACGATGCCGAACGCACAAACCATCCCGGAAGTGATGTCCACGATCGGAAGACCCACACGATATGGTTCCCCGGGACCGGGCCCTGTGACGGACATCAGCCCCGACATTCCCTGAATGACCTGGTCCAGCCCCGCGTCGTCCTTGAGGGGCCCGGTGTTCCCGAACCCGCTGACGGAACCCAGCACCAGGCCAGGGTTGAGTTCCTCCAGTCGCGCGGCAGTGAAGCCCATCTTGTCCAGGGTCCCGGGTTTGAAGTTCTCCACCAGGACATCGGCATCGGCGATCAAGCCGGCGAGGATGTCGCGACCCTCGGCAGAATAGAAGTCCAGGCACACAGATGCCTTGTTGCGATTGACGGAGTCGAAATAGAGGCTGTGGCCGTCCTGGAATGGCGGCCATTGCCGGGCGGTGTCACCGCCGTTGACGCTTTCCACCTTGATGATCCTGGCGCCCATGTCAGCCAGGAGTGCCGTGCAATAGGGCCCGGCGAGAGCCCGGCTGAGGTCGATCACGGTGATCCCGCGGAGTGGTTTGAGCATGGTTGTGTACCTAACGTTGGAGCGGATTCAGAGGCTGGAGGGCAATACCAGGGCACCCACCAGAAGGAGCGGGCCGACCACCACCATGGACAGACCCCACCGGGTGAGGAGGGCGGTGATGCGGGGACGTTCGTCGGCGTCGACTGTGGCTACGAACGTGGCGCCGACAGTGGAGAACGGTGAAACGTCCACGATGGATGAACACACACCCAGCGCCGCGATGACCGCCCACCCGGCGATGTCACCGGAGGCCACCAGTGGCAAGGCAAGCGGCACAAGGGCCGCGAGCATGCCGGTGGTGGAAGCGAACGCGGACACGAGGCCGCCGATCGCGCAGATCACCAGCGCGGCCAGGAGCGGGGTTCCGACGGCGCCGGCTGCTTCGCCGAGCAGGGTGACCGCTCCCATGGTCTGAAGCACTCCGACGAACGTGATGATCCCGCCCACCAGCAGGACCGTGGACCAGTCGATCTTGGCCACGGCCGACTTGCCGGACTGCGGATCGCACAAGGTGAGGACCGAGGCGAAAGCGAAACACAGAACGCCGATGTCCGGGCTGGCGCCGAGCGCGGACATCAGGATGACGGTGATGACCAAACCCGCCATGCAGAGCACAGTGATGACCTGGTTGCGGTTGAGTTGAGGGCCCGACGCCGGTGCCTCCGTGCGCGGTCCATCCAGGACCTGGATGGTTTGTTGCACCGCTTGCTTGCCCCGCGCGATGTTGCCGTCGCGCTCAAAGGGGTGTGACGGCGTCGGGCGTTCTTTGCTGAAGCGTGGCACGGCTGTGCCAAAACCGTCCGTGGTACGGGTGTTGAGCAGCTTGAAGCCGCCGAAGAGGACGTAGGCGGCAGCTACGAGAGCCAGGTTGGTGCCAAGTGCCACGGTGAAGAGAACCAACGGATCGAGGTCGATCCCCGCTGCCCGCGCCGTGCCATAGGTAACGATTCCGAACAAACTGGTGGGGGCGAATCCTCCAGCGCTGAGGCCCGAGCCGATGGCGATCCCCATGAGCATGCGGTCGATGCCGTACCGTTTGGCCAGCGGCATCCCAATGGGCGCCATGACCAGTCCGGCCAGGGGCGACCCCATGGCAGAGATTCCAATGGTCAGCGCGAAGAAGGCCAGCGGCAGGAAGAATGCCCGGTCACCGACTTTGGCAATGGCCCGCTCAATGATCACGTCGATGGTCCCGTTCGCTTGGGCGATCGCGAAGAAATAGGTGACGCCTACCAGCAGGACCAGGATTCCGATGGGGAATCCCGCTACTACCTTGTCGATGGTCATCCCTGCCATCCACACGCCCACACCCGCTGCCGCTGCAAACATGAGCACTCCGATGTGCACTTTGCGCAGGGTAGCCAGGACGAACACGCCCACAAAGATGGCGAGAGCCGCAATTTGCAATTCCATAGCCCGTTCTCCAATCAAACTTCTTCGGTTCACTGGATGAACCAACGGTTCATTTTGGGAAGTCGCCTGTAATGTAGAGGACAGGGAAAAGGCCGTCAAGCGGGAGAGTGGATGAGTACGCAGAGTGTGGTCACGGCAATCCGGGTGCTTGAAGCGGTCTCCGACAACCAGCCGGCGGGTTTGTCCGAACTCAGCCGGGAAGTGGATGTTCCCAAGGCCACGGTTCTCCGGGTTCTGAGGACACTGGGGGAGCTGGGCTGGGTCTCGCAGTCCGAAGCCCAAGCCGGCAAATGGGTCCTGACCAATCACGCGTTCGCTGTTGCCAGCCGTGGAAGCAGCGGATCTGTTATCCGCGACGCCGCCATGGGCCCACTCAACGCGCTGCAGCTGGACACCACCGAAACAGTCCACCTGGCGGTGCCGGACCGCCGCTATATGCTCATCATCGAGCGCCTGGACACGCCGCACGTCCTCCGGGCTTTCCTGCCGCTGGGCTCGCGTCTGCCCATGCACGCCTCCTCGACCGGCATGGCGTACCTGTCAGCCGCCGATGAAGCTTTCGTCGAGGAATACCTGGCTGGTCCGCTTGAAGCACTGACACCGCAAACGGTCGTGGACCCGGCCAAGCTCCGGGCGATGATCGGAGACACGCGGGCCCGAGGGTATTCCATCAACGAGCAGGGGCTCAGCACTGGCATCACCTCGATCGGTGTTCCGCTTCTGGGGCCCGGCGGCGTGGCGGCGGGATCGATCTCCATTTCGGGGCCCTCAAGCAGGATTGTTCCCACCAAGTACCAGGAGTACGGCGAGGCTGCAGCAGGAACCGCCCGGGAGATCAGTCGTGCTCTGGGAGCTTCTTCATCAAAAGGTTACTAAGTTTCCTGACCAACTACTGCGCTGGAAGTCATTGCACGCCTATCATGATGCTGTGAACGTGCTTCTGCCGGGCAATTGTTCGTTTGAACTCTTTTCCGGGAGGGTACGTAAGCGATAAGGAGATGAATTTCTCCGATCGGTGCCCGTTGGCATGGGTGGCGCTCCTCCGGGGGTACCAGCGGACGCCTTCCTGAATAGACAAACATTTATTGAAGGGATGCGTAGCTCAATGAACACACTCCTGATAATCGCTGGCGTAATTGCGATCATCTTGCTTCTCGTCGGTGGATTTAACCAAGCCCTCAGTTTCCTGCTGTGGGTAGGAATTATCCTGCTGGTACTGGCTCTCATTGGATGGGTGCTGGGCCGGGGCCGGTCTCGCGTATGACAACTGATCCAAGCGAAGTTGCCGGCTACGCCCAGGTTCGCGACGGAACAACTACGCCCGGGCGCCCCCTTCCCAGGGACCCGGACGTGCCCGGAACCGGTGGGCAGGTGCCGGTCAGCGACGGTCCCGAGGAAGCTCCAGAGGATGCCGTTGATGCCGGACCCAGTGAATCAGCAAATCCGCCGGGACCGGCAGAGGAAAAGGATGAGAAAACCGCGGATAATCGCGGTTTGACCACCGAAACCAATCCCACGGACTGACAGTGGGCTTTTGCGGCCGCGGGCGGAAGAAATTCCGGCTGCGGCCGCACTCGTAATCAGTGACTGCGGCGGGGTGCAGCCAACTCAGCGATTGAGGTTGATATGCGGTTCGGTTCAATCATCGGGATTCTGGCAGTGGTGTGGCTGGTTATTGGTGCGGTAGCTGCGGGCCAGCGGGGTTACTACAGCGACCCGCCCGCGCAATGCTCGCAGTTTGCAACCATTGCGCTCAACATCGTCGCGGGTCCACTGAATTACACCGGCCTGAATCCCCAAGGCGGGTGTGAGATTCCGAAGCCGTCATGACCCGAAGCTGGAAGCTTCTGGCAGCAACCCTGGCCGCCTTGGTCTTCGTGGGCGGACTGCTTTCCGGGTGCGCCCAAAGCCCTTCAGCGGACTCCCTTAAAGGCCCTGCCAAGGAAGCCGCCTCCGCTGTTCGCGCCGCTTCCCTGGCGGTGGACCTCAGGCTCCAGGAACGCGCGACGGCGGCAGCGGCGACTACCACTGCGGACGACATGCTCAAGGGCATGCAATCCGCCACCGATCAGCTGGAACATTTCGGCGCGAAAACGCAGGATGAACAGTCGCTGCGGGACAGCATGCTGGCCTGCTTCTCCGCCATTTCACGGTCTCTCCTCCACGCCAGGGACGCCCTAGCCGCACCCACATCAACACCTGACGGCGGAACGGACCTCGCAGGAAGTGTCCAGCTCCCGGCGGTCCAGGGTGAACTCCGAACGGCTTCTGAACAACTTGACGCCCTCATGACCAAGGCCGGCATCCAGTGAAACGGCTCCTCGGTGTTGCACTCGGCATCCTGACGGCGATCGGGGGCTTTGTCGACATCGGGGATCTTGTGACCAACGCCGTCGTTGGCTCCCGCTTTGGACTCTCGCTGGCTTGGGTAGTTGTGGTTGGCGTGGTGGGCATTTGCCTCTTCGCCAATATGTCGGGACGGGTCGCCGCCGTCTCTGGGCGGGCCACCTTCGAGGTGATTCGCGAGCGCATGGGACCGCGGGCGGGCCTTGCCAATCTCACCGCATCCTTCCTGATCAACCTCATGACTGTCACTGCGGAGATCGGCGGAATTGCCCTGGCCCTCCAGCTGGCCAGCGGCGTTTCCTACATGCTGTGGGTTCCGTTCGCCTTGATCGCGGTATGGCTGGTGATATGGCGGGTGAAGTTCAGCATCATGGAAAACGTGACAGGGCTTGTAGGCCTGTCCCTGGTGGTCTTCGCCGTAGCGCTCTTCCTCCTCAAGCCGGACTGGGGTTCGCTCGCCTCCCAGGCGCTGAACCCCTCAATCCCCTCGGAGGAGGGTTCCGGCGTGTACTGGTACTACGCGATCGCCCTGTTTGGAGCGGCCATGACGCCCTACGAAGTGTTCTTCTTCTCCTCCGGTGCCGTGGAGGAACGCTGGAAGGTCAAGGACTTGGTGCAATCACGGATCAACGTCCTGTTGGGCTTCCCGCTGGGAGGTTTCCTGTCCCTCGCCATCGCGGCGTGCGCCGCCGTCGTCCTCCTGCCGGCCGGCATCAGCGTGACGACGCTGTCGCAGGTCGCGCTGCCAGTCATCCAGGCGGGCGGGCAACTGGCGTTGGCTGTCCTGATCCTCGGCGTTGTCGCCGCGACTTTCGGTGCTGCGTTGGAAACGACCCTGTCCAGCGGGTACACGCTGGCCCAGTTCTTCGGTTGGTCCTGGGGTAAGTTCCGGCGCCCGGCGGAGGCGGCCCGCTTCCACGTGGCCATGATCGTGGTCCTGCTGGCGGGTGTCGCTGTCCTGGCCACCGGTGTGGACCCTATCCTGGTCACCGAATATTCCGTGGTGTTTTCCGCGATCGCGTTGCCGCTGACCTACCTGCCCATCCTGATCGTGGCGAACGATCCCCAGTACATGGGCAAGCACGTCAACGGCCGGGCTGTGAACATTGTGGCCTTCATTTACCTGGTCATCATCCTGGTGGCCTCTGTGGCGGCCATCCCCCTCATGATTGCGACGGGAGCAGGGGCATGAGCAAAGCGAAGCCGATTCCGGCTCAGGACATCAAGCCCGCGCCGCGCCCGGCCGGCTTGGTGCTGGATGCCCAGCTGCACTTGCTGGACCGGCAAATACTGGACGTCGACGGCGTACCCGTCACCACGGTTGACGATGTGGAGTTGAGCGGCCCCGCACCTGATGAACCCATCCCCGAAGGAGCCGAGGCTCCCCACATCACGGGATTGCTGACGGGGCCGGTCCTGGGCACGCGGATCTTTGGCGGCAGGCCGCCGTCGAGCAGGTTCATCAGGATCCCGTGGGACATGGTGGCTGGCGTGGACACGGTGGTTTCGCTGGGAGTCCGAGCCAATTCACTCGATGCCTCCTGGGTTGAGCGGTGGATGCGGGACCAGGTCATCGCGAAAATTCCAGGAGGCCGGCATGATCCTGAATGACATTCTGGGCAGGGACGTCATGGACAGCAATGGCGAACGGTTGGGTGAGGTGTCGGACGTCAGGTTCGCCCTGGACGATGCACCGGCGCAGCTCTTGAGCCGTGCCCGGATGGTGGGCATCGTGGTGAGTCCCCGGACGGCGACGTCGTTCCTCGGGTATGAGCGGCAGGACCTGTCCCAGCCTTGGCCCGTGGCACAGCTGCTGCGATGGCGGCATCGGGGATCGTTCCTGGTGTTGTGGGAGGACATCGCCGTGATGGGTCCCGACGGTGTGACGCTGCGGCCGGCATTCACGGCGTATGAATCCACGCTGCCAAGGTAGTCGCTGTTTGCAAATGCTAAGTTTGCTGATTAGTTTGGTAGTAGGGCATGGACATGCCACAGAACGCCCTTAGGGGTTCGAAGAGTTCCATATACACGTTCACCGCTTTTGGAAAGGACAGGTCGCATGGACAAGCAGAACGCCACACCGGAAGAGGAAGTGGGCGGCTACGGCACCCCCACCGCGGAGCAGGAAGCCGGCGGCGGCCAAGCGCAGCCCCGGGTGGAGGAAGACCTCTCCGAAGCCGGACTCAGCCAGGACAGCCCCGACGGCGAAACGTTCGCCACCGGTGCGCCGAACCTCAGCCACTTGGACCCCGAAGACTCGGACAGCTCAGGGGAGCCGGGCGCTGGGCGCTTCGGCGGGACTGAAGAACAGTCGCACGCCGAGCAGTCCTTGCAGCCGGACGGCAACGACGATGACTTGCCGGACGGCAGCGGCAACGACCTCCCCCAAGAGGAGTCTCCGAATGACGATGACGAAGAAGATTTCGACGCCGGCTAAAAACTCCAGCTGGCGCGCTTAAGCAGGCGCGCCTCCGGTTAAGCAGCCAGCCGGCTGGCGTGCCACTGGCACCACCCGCAATAAAGCACCCGAGACACGATCGAAGGAGCAAAACCTATGGCCACCGTAAACAAGTCAATTGAAGTAGACGTCCCCGTATCCGTCGCCTACAACCAATGGACGCAGTTCGAGACGTTCCCCGAGTTCATGAACGGGGTGGACGCTGTTGAGCAGATCGACGAAACGGGCCTCCACTTCTCAACCAACGTGGGCGGGGTAAAGCGCGAGTACAACGCGCAAATCGTGGAACAGGTCCCGGACACCTTGGTCAGCTGGGCCAGCGTGGACGGCCCCCGCAACGGCGGCACGGTGAGCTTCGAGTCGCTCGAACCTGCCAGGACCCGGGTCTCGGTCGAGATCGTGTGGGAGCCGGAGAGCCTCACTGAAAAGGCTGGTTCGGCCCTTGGGGTGGACAGCCTGCGTGTTGGCGCGGACCTGGACAAGTTCAAGAAGTTCATTGAGGCCCAGGGTCACGAAACCGGTGCCTGGCGCGGGACGGTGTCTGGTGGCGACGTGGATGACACAGGCGAAGGAACGCTGGATTCCACCCGCCCCCGCTCGGTAGGCATCTAGCGCGGCGCTGCGGACTCGTTCACACTGGTAACAGCACCAAATAGATAGCTCCAACGAGGGCCGGCCACTGATACGGGCCGGCCCTCGCGGCATATCCGGGAGCTGAAACGGCAGAGGAGCACGGAGTACATGGCAACGGCCAGCAACATCGAGACTGAGCGGAAATTCGACGCCGATGAGTCCACGCCGCTCCCAGACCTGGAGTCCATCGAGGGCGTCGGGAGAGTCGGTGAGCCCGCGGTCCATCACCTGGAGGCCGTCTACTTCGACACCAGCCGTCTGGCCCTGGCCGCCCGCGGGATCACGCTGCGCCGCCGCACCGGCGGTACCGATGCTGGCTGGCACCTGAAACTTCCGCATAGCCCGGGCAACAGGACGGAAGTCCAGGCCCCACTGGGCTCCGTGGATTCCGTTCCCGACGAACTCCTGGAACGCGTCCTTGCCTACACCCGGGGTCGGCCATTGGCGGCGATCGCCACATTGAAAACCGAACGCACCAGCTTCGCCCTCTACGGTGACGACGGCGAACGCCTTGCCGATTTCGTCGACGACCACGTGATAGCCCACGTAGTCATCGATGGGCCGCGTGAGTCCCGCTGGCGCGAGTGGGAGCTCGAACTGGCGGCGACGGACGGGCAGGACAATGCCTTGCTGGACGCCCTCGCCGGACAGTTGGCGGACGCCGGAGCGAAGCCCAGCAAGCGTGCCTCCAAGTTGGCCACGGCTCTGGGAGATTCATGGCGAGCGCCCCGGGAAGCGGCAAGGCAATCCTCCAGCGGCAAGGCCCCGGCGGCGACTCCGGTACTGGAGTACCTGGACGCACAAATAGCAGACCTGCTCCTCCAAGACGCCCACGTCCGGCAGGACCGGGACGACGCCGTGCATCAAATGCGCTCCCTGATCCGACGCATCCGTTCCGTGCTGCACACCTACCGAAAGCTCTTTGATCCCGCGGCCGTGGAAGGGCTTGAATCTGAACTGAAGTCCTTGGCCGAAACGCTGGGCCGCTACCGGGATGCGGAGGTCCTGCACGAACGGCTTCGCGCGTCCCTGGACGAGTTACCGGCGAAGCTGGTGCTGGGTCCCGTGCATGACGAACTCGACCAGCGCATGCAGGTCAGGTTGGACACGGCGTTGTCGGCCATCCGGGAGCGATTGGACAGTGCCCGTTACTACAAGCTGCTGGAACAGCTCGAGGAGTTCACCCAAGCCCCACCCACCACCCTCAAGGGGAGCCGTCCGGCCGGCAAAACGACCGCCAAGCTCGTCAACAAGGCCGCCCAACGGCTCGGCAAACGCCATGACGCAGCGGTGGGTGCCGCCGTCGGGCCTCAACGCGACAAGGCCTTCCATGAGGTCCGGAAGGCAGCCAAGAAGCTGCGTTTCGCCGCCGCGGCTGTAGGAAGCGTGCACGGCAAGCGCGCCGGCAGGATTGAGGACGCAGCCCACAAGGTGCAGTCGATCCTGGGCGAGCACCAGGACAGTGCCATGGCCCGCGAAGAGCTGCTGAAACTGGGCTCGGCGTCGGACGTCGGGAACGCGGCGTTCACCTACGGGGTGCTTCACGCGCAGGAGCGCAGTGCCGCAGATGCGACAGAGCTCCAGTACCTGCAGAGTGGCAAGAAATCGCGAAAACTACGACTCAAGCCCTGACACAGCATTGCCCCTAGTTGCCCGCGGCAACCAGACGTAAACTGGCCTTCGGTTCATACAGCGTCTGCTTGGAGATCTCATGCTTTGGAAGGTCCTTGTCCGGTTCCTGCGGCCGCATCAGCGGCTGTTGATTGCCGTCGTCGTCTTCCAGCTGGCGCAGTCCATCGCCTCCCTGTACCTGCCCACGCTCAACGCGGACATCATCGATAACGGTGTGGCCGCCGGCGATACCGACTACATCCTGCGCATGGGCGGCCTCATGCTGCTGATTACCCTGCTGCAGATAGCGTGTGCCGTCGTGGCTGTGTACTTCGGCGCGAAAGCGGCCATGGGCATGGGTCGCGACGTCCGCGACGCGATCTTCAGCCGGGTCGGCGAGTTTTCCGAGCAGGAGGTCACCAGGTTCGGGGCGCCGTCCCTGATCACACGCTCCACCAACGACGTCCAGCAGATCCAGCAGCTGGTCCTCATGTCCTGCACCCTGATGGTCGCGGCCCCCATGCTCAGCATCGGCGGGGTGATCATGGCCGTGCGACAGGACGCGCAACTGTCCTGGCTGATTGCGGTCTGCGTCCCGGTGCTGCTGGTGGCGGTCGGCCTGATCGTGACCCGGATGGTGCCGCTGTTCCGCAAGATGCAGGTGAGGATCGACGCCGTCAACCGGGTCTTGCGCGAGCAGCTCACCGGTATTCGGGTGGTCCGGGCGTTCGTGCGCGAAGACATGGAGACAGCCCGTTTCGGTAAAGCGAACGACGACGTCACTGACGTAGCGCTGCGGGCGGGCCGTTTGATGTCGCTCATGTTCCCTGTGGTCATGCTGGTCATGAACGTCTCCAGTGTGGCGGTGATCTGGTTCGGGTCCTTCAGGATCGAGGACGGGTCCATGCAAGTGGGCACCCTGATCGCGTTCCTGAGCTACCTGATGCAGATCCTCATGTCCGTCATGATGGCCACGTTCATGGCCGTGATGATTCCCCGGGCGTCCGTCTCCGCCGACCGGATCGGTGAGGTGCTCGATACCCCCTCAAGCGTCCAGCCGCCGTCGAACCCGGTAGCCGCCGGTATCCGCCGGGGCGAACTGGCCATGCACGACGTCGGATTCGCCTACCCGGGTGCCGAGCAACCTGTACTGAGCGGTGTCACTTTCACCGCCGCCGCAGGGCAGACCACAGCGATCATCGGCAGCACCGGTGCCGGTAAAACCACTCTGGTGAACCTCATGCCGCGCCTTTTCGATGCCACCAGCGGATCCGTGCGAATGGATGGCGTGGACGTCCGCGACCTGCACCCAGACAAATTATGGGGCCACATCGGCCTGGTGCCGCAACGGCCATACCTGTTCTCCGGAACGGTCCGCAGCAACCTCCAATACGGCAAACCCGACGCTACCGAGGAAGAGATGTGGCAGGCACTGTCCGTGGCCCAGGCGCGGGACTTCGTCGAAGAAATGGAAGGTGGCCTCGACGCGGCCATCTCCCAGGGCGGCACAAACGTCTCGGGCGGGCAGCGCCAGCGGCTCGCGATTGCCCGGGCCCTGGTGAAGCAGCCGGAACTGTACATTTTTGATGATTCGTTCTCCTCGCTGGACACCGCAACGGACGCCCGGCTGCGGCAGGCACTCAAACGGCACACCAACGGAGCCACCCTGGTGATCATCGCCCAGCGCGTGTCCAGCATCGCCGACGCGGACCAGATCCTGGTGCTCGACGACGGCAGGATCGTGGGGCAGGGAACGCACGATGAGTTGCTGGAGTCCTCCGAAACCTACCGCGAAATCGTGTCGTCCCAGCTGGCATCGGAGGAAGCAGCATGAGCACGGCCACCCGGGGACCCCAACGGCCCGCCATGGGTCCAGGACGCGGCGGACCCTTCGCCGGGATGAATGTCCCGGCCGAGAAAGCATCCAACTTCGGCGCCTCCGCCCGGCGCCTGCTGGGCACCCTCCATCCGGAGCGGTTCTGGCTGACCATGGTCCTGGTGTTCGCCGTGGTCAGCGTCGCGCTGTCCGTGATCGGGCCCCGGCTGCTTGGCGAAGGCACTAACCAGATCTTTGCCGGCGTCGTCTCCAAACAGCTGCCCGCAGGAGTCACCAAAGCCGAGGTGATCGACAGGCTCCGCGCCTCAGGCGAGGGCAGCAAAGCCGACATGCTCAGCGCTATGACCCTCACTCCCGGCGTCGGAATCGACTTCGGCGCGCTGTCCTCCGTGCTGCTCTGGGCGCTGGCCCTGTATGTCCTGGCCTCAGCGTTCGGTTGGATGCAGGCGTACGTCCTCAACGGCGTCGTCCAGCGCACCGTCTACCGGCTGCGTGAGCGGATAGAAGCCAAAATCCACCGGCTGCCGCTCCGGTACTTCGACTCCATCCAGCGCGGCGAGCTACTCAGCCGGGTGACCAATGATGTGGACAACATCTCCCAAAGCCTGCAGCAATCCATCAGCCAGGTAGTATCGTCCCTGCTCACCGTGTTGGGCGTGCTGGTGATGATGTTCATCCTCTCGCCACTGCTGGCACTGATCGCCCTGGTGACCATCCCCCTGACCCTGGGCATCACCATGCTGATCGCCAAACGGTCCCAGAAAATGTTCGTGGCCCAGTGGAAAAACACCGGCGAACTCAACGGCCAGATCGAGGAAACCTACACCGGCCACGCGTTGGTGAAGGTGTTCGGGCGGCAGAACGAGGTCCAGGAGAAGTTCCGCGCGAAGAACGCGGAGCTGTACCAGGCCAGCTTCGGGGCGCAGTTCGTGAGTGGGCTGATCATGCCGGCCATGACATTCATCGGCAACCTCGTCTATGTGGGTATCGCCGTGGTGGGAGGCCTGCAGGTCGCCTCCGGTGCCATGCAACTGGGCGATGTGCAGGCGTTCATCCAGTACTCGCGGCAGTTCACCATGCCGCTGGCCCAGCTCGGATCCATGGCCAACATGCTCCAATCCGGGGTCGCATCCGCCGAACGCGTCTTCAACCTGCTCGATGAGGAGGAAGAGTCCGAAGAGCCGATGGCCAGCGCAACCGGTCCCTCCCGCGGCCGGCTCGTGTTCGAGAACGTGTCCTTCCGCTACTCGCCGGACAAGCCGCTGATCACGGACCTCAGCCTGGTCGCCGAGCCCGGGCAGAGCATTGCGATCGTTGGGCCCACGGGTGCCGGCAAGACAACGCTGGTGAACCTCATGATGCGGTTCTACGACCTCGACGGCGGCCGGATCACCTTGGACGGCGTGGACATCGCGTCCCTGTCACGGCAGGAACTGCGCTCGCGGATGGGCATGGTGCTGCAGGATACGTGGCTGTTTGGCGGGACCATCCGGGACAACATCGCCTACGGGCGGCCCACAGCTTCCGAATCCGAGATTGTTGAAGCCGCACAGGCAACCTATGTCGACCGCTTCGTGCGGTCGCTCCCGGAAGGTTACGACACCCTGCTCGACGACGAGGGCGGCAATGTGTCGGCAGGTGAGAAGCAGTTGCTGACCATCGCGCGTGCTTTCCTTTCCCGTCCGTCCGTGCTGATCCTGGATGAAGCGACCAGCTCCGTTGATACGCGGACCGAGGTGTTGGTGCAGAAAGCCATGAACGCTCTGCGCTCGGACCGGACCAGCTTCGTGATCGCGCACCGGCTCTCCACCATCCGGGACGCCGACCTCATTCTGGTCATGGAGGCCGGGCAGATTGTGGAACAGGGGACGCACTCGGAGCTGTTGGCCGCCGGGGGAGCGTACTCCAGGCTGTACGAGGCACAATTCGCAGCGCCGGCCGCCGAAGTGTAGGAGCTCCAGTGTCCACGGCCCACGTCCAAGAGCGGCACGGAACGCCCTGGGTTCGACGGGCAATTGTCCAGGTCCTTCAATGGTGCGTGCTGTGCTCCCTAGGGCAGGCGTGACGGTCGAAGCACGTTGGCATCTCCGGCCTTGGTGGGATCCAGGGGCACCGGGCTAACCAGTACCGCGGGCCCTCGATGAAGCAGGCCACCCGAGATGACCTGGCATCGCATGCCGCCGCGGCCCCGCATCGCTTTGTGGGCGCCGGGAGCCAACATTTGGTCCATCCATGCGCACGGGTGGGCTGGGCGACCCGCCTTCAACCGCACCGCATCGTCCCCGGACTCCAGGGTGAATTCGTGGCCGAGCAAGGGCGCCAGCTCGGCACCCCTGAGCACAACATTGCGGCGCGTCAGCAACGGGTCAAAAGGCCCGGCGTCGAGTTCGTCCGCGATTGCCTCCAACGCCTCGACAGAGAAGAGCGTGACTGCTGCGTCCATGTGGGCGGCCTTGCCGAAGAACCTGTCCCCAACAATTCCCTTCCCGGTGACCAGTTCCGCGTGGTGGGCATCCGTGGTGGGGACATCCGCAGCCCCCTCCCGGGCACGACCAAAGTAGGCATGCGCCGGCGACACCAATAGGTGCAGAACCTCGACGTCGTACCTGTATTCAGTGGCCATCCCTTAACGCTAGCCGACTGACCAACGCATCAACGATGGGCAGCTGCCCTTTGACCAGCTTGGTCCGGGCCGTGGCTTCATCAAACCAACGTGCGTCATCAATCTCGGGGTATTCCTTGATGGCCCCTGAGCCTTTTGGCCACTCCATGGGGAAGGTGTTGCTGACAATTGTGTCCGGCTGAAATTCCCTGGCTTCGGCGGCGAAAGCAGTGATGAGTTTGCCGGAGGGCTGCCGGAAAACCCCCAACAATTCGTAGTCCACGGATGGGGGAGGGGAGCCAATTTCCTCCAGAAATTCCCGTTTCGCTGCGTCCAGGGCGTCTTCATCGTCAGTGAATTCGCCCTTGGGAATGGACCACGCGTGCTGGTCTTTCCGTGACCAGAATGGGCCGCCCATGTGGGCTATCCATAGTTCCAACGGACCAGATGGAGGCTGCCGGTAAAGAATTATTCCTGCGCTGCGAATTGCCATGTTTTCCTTCGAACCACCCAGGACGTCCAAGGTCAGGAACCGAGCCTACCGGATGCGTTGGCCCTCGGGGATTGCCGCGTCAACGCCCGTCTGCCCGGAGCTGCTGGATCACCCTGCCGTAGTCCGCTACGCCCACCTCTTTTCCGGCGTGGCCCTCGCCCCGGAAGAGGTCCTCCTCGAAGCCGAAAAGGAACATGCTCATCCCGCACTCCGCGGCGTACTCGGGCGCCAGCCGCAACTGATCGGCAAGGCTGTGGGAGAGCGGCGACCCCCCGGTGAACGGCGCATCTGGAGGGCCGGGATTTTCACCAACCAACCCGAGCCCGGAGCGCCTCGCCAATGCAGTGGTGTATCTGTGGGACGACCATTCAGAGACGTCATCCTGGACCACCCTGGTTTGGTCCTCCGGGCGACAGCGGTCCTGCGGCGGATCGGCGGCCCCCGCCACCACATCAGAGACGTCGTCCAAACCAGTGAAGTCAATAGCCAGTCCGGGCAACGCTGCCAAAACCGCGAACTGCGCAACGTAATCAAGGCCGCGTTCCAGGGCACCATCCGGGTTGGCGCGGCCATCGAGGCGTCCCTCCACCGCTTTCCCGACGTCGGCAGGCAAGGCGCCCCGGCCGGCCACCGGAACGTGAACCAGCCCTTGGTAGCCGAGCTTCCGCAACTCGCCCACCTGCCAAACCACCGCATCCACAGCTGATCCCGTGTACCAGTCCCACCAGTTCCGGACCTGCTCAGGCGTTACCAATCGTCCGTTCCACGATCGGGAGCCCGGAACCCAACCTGGCATGGGCGACCGTGCCGCGCCTTCGGCCAGTCCGATCCCGTGTTGGGGAGCGTCGCCAAAGGCCCAATACTCGCGTTCATTTCCGCCATCCTCGGGTCCCGGATATCCCAGCTCACCGCTGGCATCCGTACCAACCCTTATGGCCGTGAAGTGCTCCAGCCCGAGATCCGATGCGACGCGGGCCAGGTATTTTTGGGCGGCATCCCGGGTTGCGGCGCTGAAGATCAGCTCCGCTCCGCCGTGGCGGGCTACGCCTCCGGAGCTGCCCTTCAGGACACCTCCAGTCAACCGCCGGACCCAGTTCGGCGCATAGTGAAGGCCAGGAGACAGGACCACTCCCATCCCGGCCTGGCGGCACGCGTCCAACCGTGCCTGCACCTCAGCGACGTAGCGTGAATCCACCCGGCCTTCCACTGGCTCGTAGCGATCCCAAGCCAGTGGCAGCTCCACTACGGTAACTCCAACCGTCCGAAGCGCGGCCAGACGGTCCGGGGAACAGCTGGAGCCCAGGACGCCGAAAGCCATCGGGGCCGCACTGACACGGCTCGTTCCGGCAGAGCAGCCGGCGCCCGATCCGAGGATTACCAGTGCCAGGACCGCGATGAGGACCACGCGGCTCACGGGTAACCCCCGGTCACCGGTGGCAGCGTCATTCCGCCCGCCACAGCGGCGTCCAGCTTGTCGTGATCCAGTTTCCACACCACCGTGTTCCCGGACGTTGGCCCGGAGAAGGTGAAGACGGGCTGGGCATTCTTCTCTAGCCAGTCCAGGAATGCAGGTGATGCGTAGCCGTAGCCTTCGCCCAGTTGCCTGCCCTGCGTCAGGACATACTCCGCGTTCCGGTCATGCAGTGACTGCAAGGACGGCAAAACCTCCCAGCCCTCGTGCGGCAAAAGTGCGAACTCACCCGTGACGGACGTCAGCCCTACTATCGCGGACGCAGGCAGCTCCGTGTTCATGAAGGCTCGCGCACGGACCAGCCCGTCGTCAACCACCGACCTTGCCTGAACACCCAAAAACAGGCCCAGGCCTGTCATGAGGATGACGACGGCGGTTACGGCACCCCGCAGGCGGGGTCGCCACGTCACCACCATGACCGTGGCTACAGGCGTTGAAACCAAAGCCGCCAGCACCACGCAATAGCCGAACTGTTCCTCGGCGGCACCGAAAAACACGGAGTAGACGCCCACCAGGCCGGTGATTAATGAGAACAAACCAATGATGCGTCGTTCCACCAGAGGGGAGGCCGCGGCCAGCACGCCGGCCACGATGGAAAGTCCCAGGAGCACGTAGCTTGTGCCGAAGCGCCCCAACAGAACCATCAGCCGATCCAGCAGCCCGACGCCAGGGACGGCATTGAAGCCGGTCATTTGCACCACGCCGGCCATTCTCAGGACACCCACGGACTTTTGTTCCAGGAACTGGGGGAGCAAACCACCCGTAGTGATCAAGCTCAGATAGATGAGGTACGGAACCACGGAACAACCCACAATCCGCAGTGCAGCCAGCGGAGGAACCGTTCGCCGCCAGAGCACACCGGCCAGCAATGGGACCACCGTGAAAATCGCCGTCATGTCTTTCATGACGATCGCCAAACCAAAAACCAGTCCTGCTGCTATTTCGAGCCACAGCCTGGTGTGTCCGCGTTCCCGCTTGAGCAGCAGCAGGACCAGGAGCCAACCGGACAGGACCGCCAGGCCAGTGGGCGTCTCCATCATCAACCGCCCGTCCATGCGGAGCACGAAGGGGTCGCTGGCCAGGATGATGCCGGCCACGGTGGCGGGCCCCAGCCCTACCAGACGGCGGACCAGCATGAAGCAGACAACAACGGTGGCCACACCCAGGAAGGCGTTGAACCAGCGCAGTTGAAGTGCCAGGTCCATGGGATGCCCATCGAGGCCCATGATCCGGATAACCAAGGCATTGAGTGCGTAGGAGCCGGGCGGATGAAGGAAAAAGGGAGACCCGGACGTTGAAGGAACCTGTCCAGCCGCCAGTTGCCTGGCCAGATCGGCGTATGTCACCTCGTCGATGAAGACGTCGTTGGCCCGCTCGACTCCTGTCACCCGGAACACCAGGGCGAGCAAACCCACTAGCCCGGCAAACCACACAGGCTGCCGGGCGAGCTTCGAGGTCCAGGACTCCTTCCGGATCCGGACCCGCAGCATGGGTGTCCCGGATTGGTCCTGTGCGTTCGTGGGATGCCCGGGAGTTATTGTGCTCGAGGTCAGCATGTAGGGGCTTGGGTGTTCCCGATGTGCGGTGTCTTGGCTTCGGCGGAGGACAGCTCACCCGGGGCTGCGTAGTGCAAAACCGGTCCGGGCTCAGCGGTGCCGCTGCGGCTTTTCATTGGATGAGTCTCCGATCTAACGTCCATGTCTTTCTGCATCAAGGCATGTGTCCTGTCACTTTGTTAGTGCGGGCAAACGAGTGATCGTGACGCGGCCGGAGTCGCCCCGGAATGCAGCGCCAGAGGTAGTGCGACGTCCCGCCGTTATCCAATTGATGTAGTAGTGCCGATTTTGCTGGCCCATTTCGCTTCCGACAGGACCCTGCCTAATCGATAATCGAGGAGTTGCACGTTCCTCGGGGGTGGAACGTCACGGCGGCCTCGGGCAATTGCCGGAGGCATTTCTGGGCGCATCAGCAGGAGGACACAGCTATGGCATTGTCAGTGAAGCTCCTTCCACATGGGGGAAGAAAAGCAATGGGATTGGCCGTCATTGCGGCGGTAGGTTTATCGATGTTCACGGGTATGGGCCCCTCAAGTGCCGCGGATACCACGCCGATGGCTGATGATCCCGGGCCGGTGGGCAGTTTTGCGTGGAAGGGATTCAACTGGCAAAAGCGTTTTTGGGGTGGGGCGCCCATGTACAACGCCAGCTGGGACGCCAACAATGTGAGCAATCCTGACGCCAACGGGTACGTCAAACTCTCCATCACCAATCCCACCGGGTCCGCTCCCAAGGGGGCGGAGTTCCAGTCCACCCGTGAAGGATTTGGCTATGGCACCTACAGCACCACGGTGGAAAAGGACGTCAGCGCCCTGCAGAAGGAAGTTGTATGGGGTTGTCTGTTCACGTACGACCCCGCAGCGGAACCCGGGTACACCGAAATCGATCTATGCGAAGCGTCGGCGTGGGGTGGCGGAGCGGCTTACGGCGAGAACTGGCCGGTAACGCAGGGGCATGGCTACTGGTTCGATGCCACCAAGCATCCAGGGCAGGGCAATAACACTGTCACCTTCGATGTCACCAACGCTCCGATTCTCACCCACAGGATGGTGTGGGAGCCGGGCAAGCTGACTTTCGAGACGTTTGCAGGGGAGGGCTACACCGGACCGCTGCTGAAGAGGACCGTCCTCCAGGGATCCACGGTTCCGGTTCCCGCCAAGGAACAGATCCATTTCAACCTTTGGGTGACCGGGGGTGGCGGTGGAAACGCCGCAGCTGTTGCTCCGGAATCCGTCACCATCCGCGATTTCTCCTTTGTCCCGGGCATCCCGCTGACAGCCCCGACTCCCACGGTGACCGGTACGGCAGCGGTGGGTTCAACGTTGACGGCCGCGCCGGGAACGTGGACCACAGGCACCGCATTGACGTATCAGTGGTACAGGAATGGAGTGGCGATTGCAGGCGGCACCAACGCAACCCGCGTCCTGGCTGCGGCAGACCAAGGCACCAAATTGACTGTCCGGGTCACCGGAACCAAAGCCGGGTACGCAACAACAACCAAGGAGTCCGCGCCAACGGCAACAGTTGTCGCAGGCACCCTGGTGGCACCGGTTCCCACCATCACTGGGACGTTGACCGTGGGCTCCACACTGACAGCCAATACGGGCACCTGGACCTCAGGAACCACCCTGACGTACCAGTGGTATCGGTCAGGGGTGGCGATTTCGGGGGCAACGGCTAAAACCTACACGCTGGTGAGCGCTGACCAGGCCGACACGATGAGTGTGAAGGTCACCGGCACCAACCCTGGTTACACCACGGCGGCCAAAACATCCGCCAGCACAGCGGTTGTGGCCTGAGTCTTAAAACAACGGGCCCGCAGTTGTGTCGCGCTGGGGGGAAAGCGACACACCTGCGGGCCTGTTGGGCTTTGGGGAGAAGCGGCTAGGCCTTCTTCTCGGCACGGACTGGGACGATCCTCTTGATGGCGAGGCCCAGGGCGAGCATTGCGAAGGCAGCCAGGGCGAACCAGAACAGATCGCCTGCGCCTGTCATGGCGAGCGTTCCTGAGCCTGTGGCACCTACGAATGCGCCTGCTGCGGGTCCTGCTGGGTTGTTGTACATCAGTGATTACCAAACTTTCTTGCGGTTGAGGGCTGCATCCAGGTAGGCCTTGGCGTGCACGGCCTGGAGGAAGATATCGATGACGGTTTCGTACATGGTGGCGGCCAGCAGCATGTACCTCCAGCCGCGGAAACGCAGTGTGACGATGCGTTCCAGGACGAAGATGCCGGTGACTGCGATCCAGAATGGCTGGAGGTTCAGGCCCATTCCGGTGGTCAAAGCAAAAATGATGGAGCCGAAGTAGGCGATGGTTACTACGACGCCGATCATGGACAGGAACTGCCGGCCCCAGTAAGCGCGCGTTACCTTGGTCCAGCCGTACTGCACGCAGTTCTCCACAGCGCCCCGCTTCCAGCGGAGCCGTTGCGCCCAGAGTTCACGCCAGGTGGGCATGACCTCGGTGACCAGGGTGCAATTGGAGGGCGAAGCGATGCGGTACCCGAGGGTCAGCAGGGCGAAGGAAAGCTCGTTGTCTTCGGTGAGGACGGAGGTGTCGTAGACGCCGCCCTTGCCGTTTCCGGGAGGCAAGGTGCCCGCCAAACGGGCTGCGACCACATCGCGCAACGTCTTGACCCTGAACAGTGCGGCCGTTCCGGTCACCACCAGGCATTTGCCGTGGAGGCGCTTGACGTCCCTTGCGTAGCGGGCGTACTCGTTGCGCTGCAGGTGGCCCACAAAACCGCCGCCGGGACCACCGCTGAACACGCCACCAACGGCGCCGAGCAGATCGTCCTTGAGCAGGTTGGCGGTGGCGTTCTCGATGAAGTCCAGGGCCAGCTGGGAGTCGGCGTCCTGGACCAGGACCAAGTCTTCGGGGTCGGCGTCCGGAAGCAATTGGCTGAGTGCGAAGTTCAAGGCACCGGCCTTCTTGTCCTTGTTACCGACGGTTGGCAGGACCTCAACGCCCTGGGCAAGTGCCAAAGCCTCGGTGTCATCGGTGCAGTTATCGGCGACCACGATGATGCGGTCCGGGCGGCGGGTTTGGTTCTTCAGAGATACCAGCGTCTCGGTGATTCCGGCAGATTCGTTGTGGGCCGGGACCAGGACTGTTACTACTCCGCCGGCGGCACGGTGGGATCCGCGCGGTGAGGCATCCGTGTCCGGTGCGTCTGCACGAACCGTGATTTCCGTGAGCATTGTGATCCCTCCGTTCGTTTGTTGAAGCGTTGACTCACTTAGAGTTCCAACGCCAACGCAAGAAATACGCAGGCAAAGCGTCAAGGAAAACTCAAGGTTTGCTCAGGACTTCCAGACGGACTTAAACGCAAGAGGACGACGCCGGCAATTACCGGCGTCGTCCTCTTGCGTTTGGTTTGGGCTGCTTAGCGGCTCAAGGCGACCGTGAAGGTTTTCGGTCCGCTGAGCGTCACTGCGATGCCGCAGTTTTCGGCGGCGGCGCGGTGTGAGAGGGACTGGATGGCGGCATCGATGGTGTGGTCGATGGCCGACTTGTCCCAGATTTTCAGCGTGATGGAGTCAGTATGTGTCGTCATTGTCAGTACTTTCACTCAGGCCGTTATCAGCCCCAAGCCTCTTCGCCCGGGGCCGCATCCTCGTCGGTGAGGATTGCTGATTCAGCTTGTAAGGGAACGAATTCCCTCATTCATGGTTCATGTTGCGCACCGCGATTGACAAGCGAATCCGGCCAAGTGTGACCGATTACACGTTGCTCGTTACTCCGTGTAACCAGTGCTGGCACTGTGCTCGCGCCAACGGTCAACCTCTGCGCGCATCGCTTCCTCCACAGCGTCGTAGGCATAAACGGCATCCGCTCCAAGCAACAGGAAAGCCGGGGTCTGCTCGGCTTCGACTGCGCTGATGATCACTTGGGCAGCCTTGTCCGGATCGCCCGGCTGGGTGCCGTGGACAGTGTCGTTTTCCTTACGGCGTTTCCCGGCCGTGTCAGCGTAGTCCGCGATTGCCTCGGCCGACTGGGTGAGCGAACGCCCGGCGAAGTCGGTTCGGAATCCACCCGGTTCCACGGCAGTGACGGAGATCCCCAACGGCTGGAGTTCTTTGTGCAGCGAACCCGAGATTCCCTCCAGGGCGGCCTTGGACGCAGAGTAGTACCCCGATCCGGGCGGGCAGATCCGGGCACCAATGGAGGAGATATTCACGATCGCGCCCGAGCGCGTGGAGCGCATGCCCGGGAGGACAGCCTTGATCATGGCGACGGGGCCGAACACGTTGGTGTCGAACAGTGCGCGGACGTCGGCGTCGTCGCCCTCTTCAATGGCTGCACGGTAACCGTAGCCGGCGTTGTTGACCAGGACGTCCACGCCGCCGAAACGCTCCGTTGCCTGCTGAACCGCCGCGTCCACCTGGGACTGATCGGTGACGTCGAGCGACACGGCGAGGGCCGTCGTCGGGAATTCCGTAGTCAGGTCCTGCAGCGAATCCGTGTTGCGGGCAGTGACGACGGCGTTATCGCCTTTTGCGAGGACCGCTTGGGCGAGGGCCCGGCCGAGTCCGGTGGAGCAGCCTGTGATGAGCCAGGTAGTCATGATGTTCCTTTTCCTAGGGGACCATTCCATTGGAACGCTACTCCTGGGAATGCGGGAGTGCCCGGCCTTCCGGGTATTGCCGGGGCCCCTCTTATGCCGCCGGGAGGATCTCGTTGTTGCTCAGGCCGAAAACCGGGCTCTGAGGGCAGGGACGGTGATCAGGTGCGTGCTGATAGTCTGCATCGGCCCACGGCGCTTCAGTTGTGTGGCTCAAGGGAATGGACCATCGGGGGAAACCGTGCCAAGAACAGACAGAAACAACAACGAGTGGCCGACTTGGATGAAAGTAGTCCAGTACACGCTGCTAGGGGCAGGGCTGGTGGCGACTCTTGCATTACCTATCTATCTGCTTCATTTGGCAACAAATGCCCTTGCAGACAACAAATCGCTGGCGGATCAGTACAGCGCCTGGTCTTCAGCGCTAGTGGCACTTGGCCCCTCCCTCTACACGACAAGTCTTCTGGCCATGTTCAGTAGGCTGCCTCTGTTTGCACGTATCGGATTTAGCCTCATTGCCCCCGCCCTAGCCGTTTACAGCTACGTTCAGTTGTGGCAAATCGGCAAGGATTTCTATATCCCCATGGTTTTGGGTATCGCAGGCGTTATTTACTGCGTTCTTGCCGACCTCTTCACTCCGGTTAGCCCGCCTAAGGCAAAGGCTTCCACAGCGGGTCTCGTCCCCACGTTGGTGACGTTGGCGGTCGCGTTCGTTTTCGCTGTCGTCCTCGGTGCGCGTGACAACCACTCCTCACGGAATCGGTGACGATTACAGCAGCCTACCTTCTTGATTCATGGTGAATCAGGAAGGTAGGCTGACAGCAGAAGAGGAGGTGTCGAATGATCACCATGGACAGCAATCTTGCTGCAATGCATCATGAGGCGCTGCAGCGTCAGGCTCGACAGCGGGTCGATTTGCTTGATGAGCTTCGGGCGGTTCGGAACGTCGCGAATCGGAACTTCAATCAGCGTGATATCGCCGAGATCCTTGTGACAAGCCAGGCCAAAGTGCACCGGTTGCTAAAGGCCATCGAACGCAGAGGCGGAGACCTGAGCCCCGATCCGGAGGAAGTGATCCTCCGCGCCTTCGCCTATGACACGTCCCGCGACAAACTTGTGGCTGATCTGAAAGCGTTCGCGTACTCCTTCGGCGAAGATGCACCATACCCGAACGAAGGTCGTGTGCCCGGGACGTGGGACCAAGTAGTGGTGGCCGTGGCCCAGGGTCTCCTCAGCGAAACCGAGTTCCAGGAGGTAAGGGCGGCAATTGGCCGTTGACCGGGACGACGTCCATTCCGCTCTTACCCAACTCTTTTCTCCAGGTGGTGCACTGGAAACGCCACCTTCAGAACTGGCCGTGCACTTCGATGACTTAGCTATAGCGCGCACCGCTAAGGCATACATGCGTCTTCAGGACGATGTGTCAACGGGCGGCCATGCGGTGGTAGTCACGCCTGGTCCGCCTGGTGCGGGAAAGTCGGAGGCAAGAGAGACGATGGCGCTTCAGAGGTATCGCGTCATCGACCCCGATGTGGCCAAAGATCTGCTCCTCAGGGATGCGGATGCCAATGGTCTGCTGGCATACAGGCACACTCACGTCCTGCCTGACGGAAAGCCCGTCGGCATACGGGAACTTGCCGCGCACATCCATTCAGCTTCTTCGCGGACCACGGATGTCGTACGGCGGTTGGCGTTGAGCGCAGGCGAGAACGTCGTCTTGGACGGAACCCTATCTTGGAGGCCACTCATCGATGTCTACATCAACGAGTTGTTCAGCGCAGGATACGAGGACCTGGAAGTAGTGAACGTTGAGGCTCCTCTGCATGTCGCAACTGAGCGCGCCAGAACACGATGGTGGCACGGGAGGCAACGTGATCTTGACCTCGGTGGGAGGTTCGTTGCCGAAAAGGTCATTCAGGGTTACTACGAAAATCACTCATGGCAATCTTCGTGCGCGGCCAACGCCTTGATTCTGGCCGAGCGCGCGGCAGACGAACTGGGTGCCGGTAAGCTAAGCCGGTTCGACGTAGATCCTGCAACAGGGGTTGTGACCTTGTCTTCTGAAACGGTTTTCAGGTAGCCATGCCACGGTCGATGTCGAACCAAAACCCCTGATGATTTTCAGAGACCGCAGAAGTTCGAACTCTGCAGCCATCGGGCATGTGCGGTGGGGCCTCCCTTATGCCGGCGGGAGCTCCAGCGTGTAGACCACCAGCTGCACCTTTGGCGCGGGGCGCTCCTTCTCGCGCTCGGGACGTCGAATATAGCCAAGGCGTCGGTAAAGGCGTTGGGACGCTTCATTGTCGACGGCGGTGTCCAGCACCACGCGCAGGGCACCCTGTGCGGCGGCCAAGCGGGCGGATTCGTCCAGGATTTTCTGGCCAAGGCCTGTCCTGCGCGCGTCCGGGTGCACAGCCAGCAACCGCAGCTCCACCTCGCCTTCCTCCGCCTGACGGCTGAGGCGTGAACCAAAGGGGAGGAGGCTCGCCGTGCCCACCAGACGCTTGGTTTCCAGGTCCTCGGCGACCAGCAGGAGTCCTTCGGCGGCCCGTGCAGAGGCGTCGAGCAAAAGCTCCAGCCGTTGTTCGTCCGGTTGGCGGGCGCCTGGGAGATGATGACCGAACCCTTCGTACGTCAGCCGCCCCACGGCGTCGTACTCCTCGGGGCGAGCCTGGCGGATCGCGTGGGTGGCGGTGGCGACGGTTGGTGTGGTGGTCATGGTTGTCCTTTCGGCTGCGGATCGAGTCCCAGATGCGATTTCAAGGTGGTGCCGGCGTACTCAGTGCGTGCGAGGCCGCGTTCCTGGAGCAGCGGAATGACGCCCGTGGTGAAGCGCTCCAGGTCCTGGGGGAGGAGCGAGAACATGAGGTTGAAACCGTCGGCTGCGCCCTCAGCGTGCCATCGCTCCAAGGAGTCGGCCACGTGCTGCGGGGTGCCGATGAAGTCGTGGTTCCGTTTGTCGCCAGTGAGGATTGAGTAGAGGTCCTTGAGCGTGACCTCGTCTTCACGCCCACTGATCTGTTCGCCGGCGGAACGGAAATCGGTCCGGGGTTGTGCGATGGTGGGGATCCCGGACTGGTTCACCGTGGCGTCCGCCCCGAGGCCCGTGAAGTCCAACTGGCCTGCGAAATACTCCTGCAGGAAGTCCAGGACCTGCTGATCCGTGATGAGGCTGTCCAGTTCCCGGATTCGTTCCAAGGCCTCGTCGCGGGTGTCCGCCACTACAGGGGAGATGGCTTGGTAGACGTAGAGTTCGTCGGGATTCCGGCCAAACGCCTTTGCTTGGGCCCTTACGGAATCGCGGTATTGCCTCGCCTGCGGAATGTCGGGATGGCTGGCGAAGAGGGCGTTGGCGAACCGGGCACCCAGCTGCTGGCCGGGCACCGAAGTGCCCGCCTGGGCCAGCAAAGGGGAATGCTGCGGTGATGGCCCAATGTTGAGCGGACCTGCAACCTTGAAGAACTCGCCCTTGTACTCAAGGCGGCGGAGTTTGTGGCGGTCGAAGAATCGGCCGTTGTCCTTGTCATAGAGGAAGGCGTCCGTGTCCCAGGAATTCCAGAGGCCTTGGGTCACCTCAACGAACTCTTCGGCGCGTCGGTACCGGAGGCTGTGGTCGAAGTGCTCATCGGCGCTGAAGTTGCCGGCCGTGCTGTTGGTGAGGTCGCGCGTGGTGACGATGTTCCAGCCGACGCGGCCACCGCTGATGTGGTCCGCGGTGAGGGCAGCCCGGGCAAAGTTGAAGGGCTCGTCATAAGAGGTGGAGGACGTGGCGATGAGGCCGATCCTGTTGGTGACCGCGCCAAGGGCCGTGACCAGGCCGATGGGGTCGAACCTGTTGAGGATGCCCGGGTTGGACGTCTCATCGATCGCCAGGGAATCGCCCAGGAAGATGGCGTCGAATTTCGCGTCCTCGGCTGTCCGGGCGAGCTTTACTTGGTGCTCAAAGTCGATGCTGGCCTGGGGAAAGGCCGTTTCGTGCCGCCAGGAAGCCAAATGGATGCCGGTGCCCACAAGGTAGGCAAAGAAATGGATCTGCTGGCGTTCACGGGTGAGTCTCTGGTTCATGGCCTGTTCCTGGGTGCCGTTAGGGTGCCCGCCGCGTGGCGGGCACCCTTGTGCGGCTACTTGGTCTTCTTGATGGCGTCTTCTTCGGCGGTCAGGACTTCCTGCAGCTTGGCAGCGGTCCAGTCAGCCTTGAACTGCAGGTTGCCGTCGTTGAGCTTGGTGACCGCAGCTTCGACTTCGGGCGTGTGATAGGCGTCCACAATCTTCTTCCACGTGGGATCATCCTTTCGGTCAGCCTTCACCACGAAGCCGTTGATGTACGGCGCCAGGGACTCAGAGTTGAGGTCTTCCTTGAAGATGATCTTGTCATCGCCAAGTCCGCCCTTCTGTGCCTGGGTGTTGTTAACAACCGCGGCTTCAGTGGTGCCCTTGAGCGCATTGACTGTCTGGTTGCTGTCCACCGGGACAACCTTGATCTTGCTTGACGTAATTTCGGCGGGCGTGGAGAGCGAGTTGCCGCCATCCTTGAGCTGCAGCAAGCCTGCCGTCTGAAGGTTGAGCAGGGCGCGCGCCTGGTTGGTGGGGTTGTTGGGGATGGCAACCTCGGCATCGGCCGGAAGCTCCTGCACGGACTTGAACTTCTCCGAGTACAACGCCAGCGGGTAGACGGCAGTAGCTCCGACTGGGACCAGTGTGCCGTTGCTGTTCACGTTGAACTGCGACAAGTACTTCAGGTGCTGGAACAGGTTGATGTCTACCTGTCCCTGCTGGGTTGCCGTGTTGATCTGGGCGCCGTCGGTGAAGTTCTTAACTTCGAGGTCGATGCCTTGGTCCTTGAGCTTGTTCTTCAGGATGGTCCAGTGTTGTTCGGCGCCGTCGTCGACGCCGATAACCACCTTGGTGTTCGCAGAGGTCGTGGAACCGCTTGACGCACCTCCGCAGGCCGAGAGCGATAGGGCGGCGATGAGGCCGACGGCGGCGACTAACAAGCGGTTCTTCATGATGCTTCTCCGTACAAAGGGTCTGATGCGAATGGAAAGGTACGGGGTGTTCCCCCTGCCTCACGCTAGGCAGGGTGACCGGTGGGAATCGAACGCTTTCGCAACACTCCGACGCGCGCCGTCAAGGAAAGAAACCGCAGGTCACAAGGGGTCACGGGGTTCGATCTGCAGGCTTGCGCGCTGTTGGAATGGGCATCCAAACAACCCCAAAGGAGGCTCCGGTGAGCGCGATCGTTTCGCTGCGCGGCGTCAGCAAACTGTTCCCGGTCCAAGGTGGCAACCGCGCCCAAGGAAGCAAACGCGCGGGCAACAGGACCACGGAGCCGGTACGCGCCGTCGACCATGTCACCTTGGACGTGGAGGAGGGGACCGTCGTGGGCATCGTCGGATACTCGGGAGCGGGCAAATCCACCCTCGTCCGGCTGCTCAACGGGCTGGAGCGTCGCACGGAGGGGCAGGTCTTCGTCAAAGGCCAGGACATCTCGTCCCTCCCGGAAAGCGAACTCCGGAAGGTTCGCGCCGGCATCGGCATGATCTTCCAACAGTTCAACCTCCTGAAGTCCCGCACCGTGTTCGGAAACGTCGCCTACCCGCTCAAGGTGGCCGGCTGGCCCAAGGACAAAATCAAGCCACGAGTGGACGAGCTCCTGGAGTTCGTGGGCATCGCTGACAAGGCGGGCTCCTACCCTCGGCGGCTTTCCGGCGGGCAGCAGCAACGCGTCGGCATCGCCCGCGCCCTGGCGAACGCTCCGGACATCCTTCTCGCCGACGAAGCCACCAGCGCACTGGACCCGGAAACCACCCGCGACGTCCTCCGTCTGCTCCGGCGTATCAACAAGGAACTTGGGACCACCGTTGTGGTTATTACCCACGAGATGCACGTGGTCCGGGAGATCTGCGACACCGTGGTGATGATGGAATCCGGCAAGGTGGTGGAAGCCGGGCCGACGTACTCCGTGTTCGCCAACCCGCAGAGCGACTCCACCCAGCGCTTCGTCTCCACAGCTGTCCACGGCACACCGGAACCGGACACTGTCAGCCGGCTAGCTGCCGCGCATCCGGGCCGGCTCGTCTCCATCGGCATCTCCGAGGCTGCGCCCACTCCCTTGGTTGCTGCCACTTTTGAACGCCACGGTGTCGGCTCCAGCGTCGTGTTCGGCGGTGTCACGGAGATCCAGAACAAGATCCTCGGCACCCTCACCTACGAACTCACGGGCAGCGACGACGCCATTGACGCCGCGCTCGCCGACCTAGCCGACGTCACCGCCGTCGAGCGCCAGACAGCCGCCGCCGATAGTGCCGTACCGCACCTGCCCGTCCCCGCGAACGCCGGAGAATAGCCATGACCGACTGGACAACCCTCCTGCCCGTCCTGGGCGAATCCTTCCAACAGACCATCTACATGGTGGTCATCACGGTCCTGCTCAGCGGTCTTGCCGGGCTCGCGTTGGGGGTCACGCTCTACGCCACCCGGCCGGGCAACCTGTTCGCCAACAAGGCCGTGTTCTCCTTCCTGAACTTCCTGGTCAACATCATCCGGCCCATCCCGTTCATCATCTTCATCACGGCCATCGCCCCGCTGACGCTGATTGTCATGGGAACCACCATCGGCACCACGGCCGCGATCCTGCCCATGGCGCTCATGGCCGGCGTCGTCATTGGGCGTGTGGTGGAACAAAACCTGGTCGCATCCGATCCCGGTGTTGTGGAAGCCGCCCGGGCCATGGGTGACAGCCGCCTGCACATCCTGTGGTCCGTGGTGATTCCCGAGTCGCTGGCGCCGCTGATCCTGGGCTACACGTTCATGATCATCGCCATCGTGGATATGTCCGCCATGGCCGGGTACATCGGCGGCGGTGGCTTGGGCAACTTCGCCATCATGTACGGCTACCAGCAGTTCAACTGGGAAGTCACCCTGGTGACCGTCCTCATCATCATCGTCATGGTGCAGGCCGCGCAGTTGCTGGGCAACTTCCTGGCCCAGCGCATCCTCCGCCGCTAACTCGTTTTAAGGGAGAACCACAGTGCCTATCGAATTCCTCGGCATGGGTGCCGGCAACGATTCCACCGAGACGTCGCCAGCCACGACGTCCTTCTTCGATCCCCAGTACGCTGCCCGTATCGCGAGGATCCATGAGGACAACAACTGGGACCACGTCCTGTTCGCTTACAACTCCACTACCCAAGACCCTTCAGTCCACGCAGCGTGGGTCGCCGCTCATACCGAGCGGATTCAGTTGCGGCTGGCGCACCGGCCCAACGTTTCCCACCCGACGTTCGCGGCGCGCTCCTTCCTGACGCTCGACCACATCGCCCAAGGCCGACTGACCGTGCACTTCATCACCGGCGGCAGCCAGGCGGACCAAGCCCGCGAAGGTGATTTCCTTGCCAAGGATGCCCGGTACGGCCGGACGCAGGAATATATGCAGATCGTCCGGCGGGCATGGTCCGGTGATTCGTTCAGTTGGGACAGTGAGCACTACCGGTTTGAAGACTTCGCTTCTGGTCTGGCGCCCTTTGCGGGGAAACGCCCGGGTATTTCCTTTGGCGGATCCTCCGAGGCTGCCTGGTCCGTGGGTGCCGCGGAGGCCGATATCTATGCGCTCTTCGGGGAGCCGTTGGCGGATGCTGCCGGGCAGCAGGAGCAGATCCTTGCTCGGGCCGCTGCCCTCGGACGCACTCATCCCCTGCGCTGGCAAATCGCCTTCCGGCCCATTGTTGGGCCAACTGATGAGCTCGCGTGGGAGAAAGCACACGCCATCCTGGGCACCTTCGAGGCGCGACGGTCGGCCGGCGAGGTGATTGATCCTGTCCGCCACTACAACCAGAAGCCCGAGGCCGCCGGCACCCAGCGACTCCTCGCTGCAGCCGAGCGCGGGGACCTCCACGACCGCGCGCTGTGGACGGCCCTCGCCAAAGCGGCAGGTGGCGGGGGAGGAAGCGCGACGGCGTTGGTTGGCTCCTACGACACCGTCACCCAGGCGATCCTGGACTACCACGACCTCGGATTCGAGATCTTCGGCCTCCGTGGCTACGACTTCGTCCCGGACGCCCTTGAGTTCGGGCAGCACGTTATTCCGCAGCTGAAGCAGGAAGTGGCGCATCGGGAGCAAGGCCGCACCGCCGAGGAGATCCGGGCAAGCCAAGCCGCCGCCCGCGCCCGCCTCCTCCGCCCGTGACCCTCGCTCACGTTCCGCCCGTTTGGGGCTGTCCCTCTCTCACGTTCCGCGGCTTTTCCCGATCCCTCTCTCACGTTCCGCCCTGTGAGAGAGGGTTTGGGGGTTTGGGGCGGTTTGGTGAGAGAGGGTTTGGGGTTTGGGGCGGTTTGGTGAGAGAGGGTTAGGGGACGGTGGCGGCGATTCGGCCATCAACCAGGACCGCGATGACCTCCTGCTCGGCCCGCTGCCCTTCTTCAGCTGTTTCCGGCGAACCTCGGCCCACGGATCTGTTCCCCGCAACTACAAGGCTTGCCGGGAGCCCCGCGGCAACCGTGCGGTGGGGGATGGCCGCGGTGAATGCCAAAGCGGCGGGCTCAACCGTTCCCAACGAACGCAGGGTCACCACTCCCACCACTTCACGCGGATGGACGGTTCCAAAGGTCTCGCCACGGTCCAGGACCAAGAACGCCGGATCGTCCGGCGCCATTTCCCGCCCATGAAGTTCGACGGCGGCCTCCGCCGCCGTAAGGCCGCTCGCCAGAAGCTGGACTCCGGCAGGCACGGTGGTGAGCAATGAACGGACGGTTCCTTCCGGCGTCGTGGGTTCCAGGAAGCCGAGTGAGATGAGCCAGTTGTCATCGAAGTAGGTGGAGAGATAATTCCGTCCGGAGTCGGGCAGGATCACCACGATGGTGTGTTGCTCGTCCAGGGTCGCGGCAAGGTTCAAAGCTGCTGCCAGGGCGGTGCCGCCGGTGGCACCGATCAAGAGGCCTTCCTCGCGGGCAGCACGGCGGGCGGTGAAGATGGCGTCGCGATCGCTGACGCTGATGTACTTGTCCACCAGTGCGGTGTCGAATGCTTCGGGCCAGATGTCCTCCGCCGATGCCGGGTGCAAGGGGTGACCGGCGCCTGCGGCTTATTTGAGCGATCCGTTGCCGCCGCCGTAGCGGGAGTGCTCGGGGTCTGCGGCAATGACCTGCACGCGTCCGTCGCTTGCTTGCTTCAGGAATCGCCCTGTCCCGGAGATGGTTCCGCCGGTCCCGACGCTCGCCACAAAGTGGGTGACCGACCCCTGGGTGTCGCTCCAGATCTCCGGCCCCGTGCTTTCCTGATGGGCTTGCGGGTTGGCCGGGTTGTCGTACTGCAACGCGAGCCAGGCCCCGGGAGTGGCGGCCGCGAAAGCTGCGGCCCGGTTGGCCAGATGACCGGGATCGGACCGCGGAACGAAGTCAGCCACCAGATGTACTTCGGCACCGAAGGCCCCCAGAAGCCGTACCTTATCCGCAGCAGTGGCGGCGGGTGCGAAGATCACCGAGCGGTAGCCCAACTGTGCAGCCACCAAGCTCAGACCGATGCCGGTGTTGCCGCTGGTGCCCTCCACCACAGTCCCGCCGGGGCCAAGGAGGCCGGCACTTTCTGCGGCGCGGATCATGGCCAGAGCGGCGCGGTCCTTCACGCTCCCGCCGATGTTCTGGAACTCGAGCTTCGCGTAGATGCGGGGCCGGGCACCGGCGCCAAGCCGCTTCAGCCGAAGCAGGGGAGTGCCGCCGATCGCATCCAGGACTGATTCATACACGGTCATGCCGCCCACGCTAGGACGCGGGTATTCCCTCGCAAAAAAGCGTTTCCCACCGCGTCCTTCCGTGACCGGAGCCATGCCGGGATTGCCCCAAAGAGTCACATAGGAGTCACCGGCGGTAACCCGGATTCACGCCCCTTAACCGGGTGACTTGCGATACCCAAAGCCAGCAGGAACACGCCTAGAGTCCACATCATGGGCCACGGAAACCACGCTAAACGTTCCGCTCTCTGGCTTTGCTTGGGCGCAGGGTTCATCACGCTCCTGGACCAGTCAATGTTCGTGCTGGCGGTACCGGCTATGTCTGCGTCACTGCACGCCGATTCCGGGTCCGTGCAGTGGATCCTGGCGAGCTACTCGCTGGCGTTCGGCGTCGCGCTGGTTCCCGCGGGCAGACTGGGCGACATCGTGGGACGGCGCACGCTCTTCATTGCGGGTATTGCTGTTTTCGGTGCATCCAGCTTGGTGGGTGGCCTGGCCACGGACCCGTCGCTGGTCATCATCGCCAGGCTCCTCCAAGGACTCGGCGCCGGCACCCTGAATCCGCAGGTGCTGGGTCTCCTGCAGGACATCTATTCCGGACACGACCGCGCGAAAGCGCTCGGTGCGTACGCTGCCGCCGGGGGTTCCGCTGCGGTCTGCGGACCGCTGCTCGGCGGAGTGGTCCTTTCCTTGGGCGACCCCTCGATCGGATGGAGGATCCTGTTCCTCGCCAACGTTCCCTTGGTGATGGTCCTGGTGCCGCTTGCCTTCCGGCTCCTCCCGAGGGCGGCCGGCAAACACCCCGACAACGGGACAGCGAAACCTTCCATCGACGTCCTGGGTGCCTTGCTGCTCGGCGGAGTGGTGATCGCCTCGCTCATTCCCACGATCTACGGTGCGGGCATCATTGCAGTGACATCGCTGGCGGTCGGTGCGGGGACGCTTCTGGCCTTCGCTGGCTGGGAGCTCCTTTATCAACGGCGCGGCCGAACCCCGTTGCTCAGTGCCTCCTTGGTGAAATCCAGGGGCTACGCCTTGGGTACGGTGGTGGCGCTCTGCCAGTTCGGCGTCGGTGCCGGAATGGCCGCCGTGACTGCCTTCTACTTCCTCTCCGGGGCGGGGATGGCGCCGTTGGCGGCCGCAGCGATCCTCGCGCCGCAAGCAGCAGGAATGCTGTTGGCGTCCAGCTTCAGTTGGCGCTTCCTGGCCCGATACGGTCGCGCCGGGATCGTCTACGCGCTGGTGGGCAGCCTGGCCTGCCTGATTGCCAAGGACCTCTTCGTGCAAGGGCTCGACGGCGGTACGGCGGCTCTGGCGGTGGCCGCCGTCGGACTTATCCAAGGTGTGGCAACAGGCCTTGTGGTGGCGCCAAACCAGACACTCACGCTTGCCCATGCGCCCGCAGGTGCCGCAGGAGTGGCTGCAGGCTTCTACCAGCTCAGCCAACGTTTCGCGGCGGCCCTGTGCTCAGCTGCGGCCGCAGGCATGTTCCTTCAAGCGCACGGAGCGGCCACCGGCCAAGCCTCCAAGGACGCCTTCCACCAAGGCATCGTGATGTGCTGCGTTTTGCTGGGGGTCGCACTGCTCGCCGGCGGACTCGACTGGCTTCGCGAGGGAAGGGACCGCAGAAACGCACGAGCCGCCGTCGTGGCTTCCGGAAAGGAAACCGCGACGACGGCGGCAGTGCAAACGCCGGAACGTCCGACGGCGGGAGGTACTCAGCGTTCGGAGGCCACCGAATCGGTGGACGCCTGAGCCGATTCGACAGGCGGGGCCGGTTCGACGGGCGGGGCGGTCGGCCCGGTGGTGGGGACGCCGGCGTCGCGCAGGGCCGGGAAGCCGCCGTCCACGTGGACGGCGTTGGCGTAGCCGAGGATCTGGAGCTTCTGCGCGACGGGACGTGAACCGTTGACGGAGCCGCAGAACACCACGATCTTCTGGTCCGTACCGCTGACCTGGGTCAGGCGGTGGGCGGACTCCGGGCTGAAGTCCTCCTCCACATGCTCGCGGTTGACCACCACGGCACCGGGGACGGCTCCGGTGCTGGCGCGGCCGCCTTCGCTGCGGACATCGATCAGCAGCGCGCCTTCTTCGATGAGTTTGGCCGCTTCCTGGGCGGTGATCAGCTGGGTATCCTGCACGTCGTTTTCCGGTACGGCGGTTTCGATGGACATGGTGCTCCCTTGGTTGGTGGTGGGTGGAAAATCGGATAGCTAGAGACCCCAGGCCTCGGCGAGCAACTGGTATGAGCTCTGCCGATCGGCGGGGTCATGGGCAATGGTGGTGATGAGCAGTTCCTGGGCGCCTGTGGCCCGCTGCAGAGTGCGCAGCTTGTCCCTGACCTGGTGCGGGTCGCCCACCAGCCGGGTGTCCACACGGTCTTTGACAAGGTCTTTGGCGTCAGCGTCCAAGGGCAGATCCAAGGCATCCTCCGGGGAGGGGTAGGGGATGGCACCCTGTCCGCTGCGAATACCGTGTACCCACTGGGCATAGCCGCGGGCGAGGCGCTGTGCTTGGTGTTCGTCCGGGGCCACCAGCACGTCCGCCGAGACGATCACCTGTGGTTCCTGCAGGGAAGCAGACGGTTCAAAGTGGGCCCGGTATTCGGCAATGGAGTCCAATACGCCGGCCGGTGCTACGTGATAATTCGCGCCGAAGGGAAGGCCCAACTTGCCGGCGAGGCGGGCGCTGGGACCCGCTGTTGAACCGTGGATCCAGAACTGTGGCGACTGCCCGAGGGCCGGCGTCGCGGTGACTTCTTCGCCATGCCTGGTTCGGTACCCGCCGGTGAAGAACCCGATGATGTCCTGGACGTCGTTCTCGAAGTTGTCGGTGTCTCCCGGGAAGCGGCCCAGCAGTTCACCTTGCAAACGGAATTTCCTGGGGAGGACGGCACCGAAGATGGGCCGCGGTGAAGGAATCAGCAAACCGTCAACAACGCGGTCGCCGGGTGTGTCCGTCGGGGTCACTACTCCGGGAGCCGGTTCGCTGGGCGACTTCGGCGGCCCGGAACGGCCAAAGCCAAGGTCCACACGGTCCGGGAACACCGCAGCGAGAGTGCCGATGCTCTCTGCAATCTGGAGCGGCTTGTAGTTCCCCAACAGGGTGGCCGCCGTGCCGACACGGATGGTTTTGGTGGCAGACGCAACCAACCCGGCGAGGATGTGCGGGGCAGAACCAGCAACGCCGGTGTTGAGGTGGTGCTCGGCCAGCCAGTACCGCGAGTAGCCGGAAGCCTCGGCAGTGGCAGCGAGAGCAATGGTGCTGCGCAGGGCCTCGCCGGGGGACTGCCCGGCAGAGACCGGAGTCAGGTCAAGGACGGACAGGGGAGTGACTGAAGGCTTCGGCATGGCACGACACTACGGAGCGCAGTGCCTTGGCCAAAGCCGATCCGTCACCCCGCTCAACCGGGCTAAATCCAGCGAAATGCGGCGAAACGGACCGTCACAAGGGCGCCCCCGCCGGCCTGAAGATGACGATTCTGGCAGCCCGTTGACGCGGTATTTCCCGCGTTGACGCCGCGAGTCCAGCGGTTTGTACATTCTTTGGACAGCCTCCTAGATTCAAGTTCAGGTCAAGAGTCAGCACGCCAAGGACCGGCTCGTGCTGCGGCAACCCTCAGGCATTACGTGGCGGGGTGCTCCGGAAACAGACCAGGCCGCAAGAGCGGCAAGTGAATGTCGTCCCGGCCGCTGTGCGGCCTCTGAAAGAGAGAATCATGCCTTCCACACCCGTACCCGAATTCCGCTCCCGCGTCATCGCGTTGGAGCTCGACGGCGATGGGGCCCACCCCGCGTCGTGGCGCAAGGCCCATCATGATCCGCAGGCACTATTGGGGGGCCAGCGGATCCGTGAGACCGTGCAAGCTGCGGATATCGCGGGCTTCCATATAGCTACTTTCAAGGACACCCGGGTGGTGGACCCGGGAACCACAGGAATCGCCGGCCGGATCGATGCGATCCAGCGCGCAGCTTTCGCAGCTCCGATCACCCGGTCCATCGGTCTGGTGCCCGAGGCTGGGACGATCTTTACCGAGCCGTTCCACGTGGCCACCCAGTTGGCCAGCCTGGACTATTCCTCCTTGGGCAGGGCCGGATGGCTGGTCAACGCGGAAAACCTGGAGAGGGAAGCCCTGTCAGTGGGACGCGTACAACTGAACGAAGGCGACGTCACCAGCGAAGCAGCCGACGTGGTCCAGGCAGCCCGCCGCCTATGGGACTCCTGGGAAGATGACGCGGTGATCCGCGACGTCTCCACCGGACGGTATGTGGATCGGGACAAGCTGCACTACGCCGACTTTGAAGGTGAACGCTTTTCCGTCAAGGGACCGTCCATCATTCCGCGCCCGCTTCAAGGCCAACTGGTGGTGTTCGCGCCCGCAGTGCTGCTTCCCGCCGTCGAGGCTGATGTCGCCTTGGTGTCTGCTGACACCGTTGACGATCTTCCCCGGGCCGCCCAAGCGGCTGCGACGGCAGGGGCTCCGCGGACACTCGTGGAGCTGGACGTCATCCTCGATTCCCGTGGACAAACCGCGGAGGACCGCTTTGCCGAGCTCGATTACTACGAGGAGTGGACGGGCGGCGCGCGGTACGTGGGCAGGGCTGAAGGACTGGTGGAACTGCTCACCACGCTGTTCGCATCAGCCGACGGCGTCCGCCTCAAGCCCGCAGTCCTGGACGTGGACCTCCCCGAACTTGCCACCAGGGTCCTGCCGGAACTGCATCGCTCAGGACTGGTGGTGCCGCCGCTGCCGCACGCCACGCTCCGTGAAACCTTCGGGCTTCCCCGTCCCGCAAACCGCTTCGCCGCGGCCTGACCGACGCCCGCCACAAGAGCCAACGGCCATCAGCCAGATTCAGAGAGCAGAACCATGACCAACCGTCACCGCATCGCAGGCAACGGGCAGATCCAGTTCGGTGTCTTTTTCCAAGGGGTAAACCACACCACCGTTTGGAAAGACGCACACAGCGGCTCGCAAACGGACTTCGAGTCGTTCCGCCGGGTAGCCCAAACCGCTGAACGCGGGCTCTTCTCCGCCTTCTTCCTCGGTGAAGGGCTGCGCCTCAGGGAGCACCTCGGGAAGATCCACGACCTCGATGTCGTCGGCCGTCCCGACGCCCAAACCGCACTGGCAGCGCTGGCAGCCATCACCACCAACATCGGTTTGGTGGCAACGCAGAACACTACATACAACGATCCCGCGGACCTCGCCCACCGCCTGGCCAGCCTGGACCTCCTGTCCGGCGGCCGTGCGGCCTGGAACATCGTCACCACGGACAATGCATGGACCGGCGCCAATTTCAGGCGCGGCGGGTTCCTCAAGCACGAGGACCGCTATGTCCGGGCCGAGGCGTTCGTCCAGACAGCGAAGGCCATCTGGGATTCCTGGGCTGACGGCGCAATCGCCGGGTCCCGGAATGATCCACGCTGGCTCCGCGAGGACGCCATCACCACGGTCAAGCGCCAGGATGAGAGTTTCGACGTCGAAGTCACCGGCCGGTTGCCGCGCTCCAGCCAGCAGCATCCCGTCCTGTTCCAGGCCGGCGACTCGCCGGACGGCCGTGACTTCGCCGTCAGGAATGCCGATGTGATCTTCTCGGCACACCCGGAACTGGAGGATGCCAAGAAGTTCCGCGACGACATCGTGGCCCGCACGCTCAAGGCCGGCCGCCCCGCCGACGACGTGAAGATCTTCCCCGGCCAGGAGTTCATCCTCGGTGCCACGCCTGCAGAAGCGGAAGAAAAGCACCAGTGGGTCCGCTCGCTGCAGGTGGGTCCGGAGACGGCCATCGCCTACCTTGAACAGTTCTGGGGACGGACCCTCACCGAATACGACCCCGATGGTCCTTTGCCGGACATCGACCCCGTTGTGGACGTCACCAACCCCACCCGCGGCAACGCCTTCCATGGGAAGAGCGCCAAGGACCTCGCGGCCCAGTGGCGTGCGGACGCCAAGGAAAACGGCCACTCGATCAGGCAGTTCGTGGCTGCACGTTCCCGGCTCAATGGCCGTGGCCTGGTGGGATCGTATGACGACATTGCGGACAAACTCGCCGAATATGCCCATGCCGGTGCCGTTGATGGTTTCAACATCACTCCGTGGATCGTCCCCGGCGGACTGGACGACATCGTCAACGAGCTGGTTCCCCGCCTGCAGGACCGCGGCGTCTACCGCACCGAATACGAAGGCACCAACCTCCGCGAGAACCTGGGCCTCCGTGCCCCGCTGACCCGCCGCGGATCACTCACCAGCACCCAACTCAGTGAAAGCGAAGAAGTCGCATGAGCGTCCCCAACCGTCCCGCAACCCGCACGCTGCGGAAACCTGCCGCCGTCGTCGCCGTCCTGGGAGCCGTTGCGCTCCTCGCCTCAGCTTGCGCTGGAGGGGCCGACGCCGGCACACAGCAAAGTGCCGACGCCACACCTGTGTCGGGTGGGAACCTGAACTTCGCGGTGTCGGTGGACCGTGGTTGCATCGACCCGCAGCAGGTGGGCAATAACGATGCCATCGCCATTGCCCGCCAAACGGTGGCGTCGCTGACGTCGCAGGACCCAAAGACCGGCGACATTGTCCCGTGGCTTGCCGAGAGGTTCGAAACCAACGCGAACGCCACCAGCTTTACGTTCACCCTCCGCAGCGGTGCAACGTTCGCGGACGGAACAGCGATTGACGCTCAATCCGTGAAGACCAACTTCGAGGCGATCAAGGCACTCGGTGCCAAGGCCACGCTGGGCTCCACCTACCTGAGCGACGTCAGCGCGATCACCGTGAAGGATCCGCAAACAGTGGTGGTGGACTTCTCCAAGCCGAACGCGCAGTTCCTCCAGGCAACGTCCACGTTCACACTCGGCCTGTTGTCCCCGGCCTCTGCAACTCTTTCCGAAGCTGACCGTTGCGCCGGGAAGTTCTCCGGCTCCGGCCCGTTCAGCGTGAAGAGCTACACCGTAGACAAGGAAGCTGTCTTGGAACGCAGGGCCGGTTACAACTGGCCCGCCGCCACCAACAGCAACAAGGGCGAGGCCTACCTGGACACTGTCACCTTCAAGATCATTCCGGAGGCGGGTAACCGTACAGGCAGCCTGCAGTCCGGCCAGATCGACGCCACGGCGGCAATTTCCGCCGCTGACATCAGCCTGTTCAACGGCAACGGTTTCTGGAATGACACGCGCGCCAACCCGGGTGTCGTCTACAACCTGTACGCCAACCAGTCCAACCCGAAGCTCAAGGAAACCGCCGTCCGCCAGGCCATCTCCAAGGCCATCAACCGTGAGGAAATTACCAAGACCCTGCTGACCGAAGCGGACCAACCTGCCAAGGGCGTTCTCTCACACACCACTCCGTACTTCAAGGACTACAGCGAGCTTCTGAAGAACGATCCCGACGGCGCCAAGAAACTGCTGGACGATGCCGGCTGGAAGGTTGGCGCGGACGGGGTCCGCGAAAAGAACGGCGAGAAGCTGTCCTTCAAGGTCACCTACTGGCAATCGCCCAAGGAAGTGCTGGAACTCGTGCAGCAGCAGCTCAAGGTTATCGGCGTGGACCTGCAGCTGAAGTTCACCACCATCGCGGACGTGACGGCTGCCCAGGCGGACAAGACCTATGACTTCTCCTACGGCAACCTGACCCGAAGCGACCCGGACGTCCTCCGCACCGTCTTCGCCTCCACCACAGCCCGTGGCGGAAGCAACCTCCGCGAGAAGCTGCCCGTGGACGATGTCCTGGGCGAGCAGGCCGCGGCGCTGGACAAGGACGCACGCCAGAAACTGGTGGACGAAGCACAGGAAATCCTGATCAAGGACGCCCACTCCATCCCGCTGTATGAGCTGTCCACCACCATTTCCGCCAGCGACAAAGTCAAAGGTCTGAAGTTTGAAGCTTCCAGCCGCCTGGACTTCTACGACGCCTGGCTGAGCAAGTAGGAATCCCATGATCCGCTACATCGGCCAACGACTCCTGCAGGGCGCCTTCGTCCTGTGGGCCGCCTACACCGTGTCCTTCCTGATCCTGTACCTGCTGCCCGGCGACGCCGTGAGCATCATGGCCAGCGGGGACGAACAGAACGCGGTGGATCCGGCACTCGTGGAGAAGCTGCGGGCGGAGTATGGCCTGGACAGGCCTCTTTACGAGCAATACATCATTGCCCTGTTCAAGGCGCTCCAGCTGGATTTCGGGTTGTCCATCAAGAATGGCGTTCCGGCCACCCAAACGGTGGCGGAAGTCCTGCCTGAGACCATCAAGTTGGCTGTAGCGGGCTTCGCCCTGGCAGTTCTTCTTGGCAGTGCCTTGGCAGTGGTTGCGGCTTTCAGCCGCAACCGCTGGATCCGCCAGGCATTCTCCTCCCTGCCACCCTTGGGTATCGCCGTGCCGACCTTCTGGATCGGGCTCCTGCTGCTCCAGTTCTTCTCGTTCAGGTTGCGGTTGTTTCCGGCGATAGGGAACGACGGCGGCCAGAGCCTGGTGCTTCCCGCCTTGACTCTGGCGATACCCACGTCAGCCGTGATCGCCCAGCTGCTGACGCGCTGCTTGCGCCAAACCTTGGGCGAGCCGTACATCGAACAGATCCGGGCAAAAGGCGCCAGCGAAGCGCTGATCAACTTCGGCCATGCTCTCCGCAACGCGGCCATTCCCACGCTGACCATGCTGGGCATCCTGGTGGGAAACCTCTTGGCCGGAGCTGTGGTGAGCGAGACGGTGTTCTCCCGCGCAGGCATTGGGCGGCTCACCGTGACGGCAGTCAACAGCAGGGACATCCCAGTGGTGCAGACACTGGTAGTGCTGGCCGCTGCCATCTTCGTGATCACCAGCTTGATCGTTGACCTGATCTATCCGCTCGTGGACCCGCGCATCAACACCGCGCGGGCCAAGGCCTAGGAGGACCATCATGACGCAGCAACTTGTGAGGGAGACACGGCCTCTGGGGGACTCCGCACCGGGGCATCCGCTCGCGGGCTCCGTCATCCCGGAGCCGGGACCGCCTGCCAGGCCCCGGGTTTCCACTTCCGGCTGGGCTGCCAAGGGCCGCACGTTCCTGGCCAGTCCGGGGCTGGTGCTGTCCGTCGCGGTGCTGGTGCTGGTGATCCTTTGGGCGTTGATTCCCACGGCTTTCACGCACTGGCCGCCGGATACTGGAGTCCCCTCTGACCGGCTCAAGCCGCCATCCGCCGATCACTGGTTCGGCACCGACAGCCTTGGACGCGACCTGTTCTCCCGGGTGGTCCACGGCTCGGCGACGTCCTTGGCTGCTACGGCCGTGGCGGTAGCTGTCGGCTTGGTTGCGGGATCCGCCTTGGGTTTGCTGGCCGGCTCCACCAGGGGGTGGGTGGATGACGCCATCATGCGTGTCATGGACGTGCTGTTGGCCATCCCCAGCCTGCTGCTTTCGCTGGCACTCATCACAGTGCTGGGCTTCGGGACCATCAACATCGCCATCGCGGTCGGTATTGCCAGCGTGGCCAACTTCGCCCGGATCATGCGGGCTGAAACCCTCCGAGTGAGCACCGCTGTGTACGTGGAAGCCGCGAGGTCCTCAGGTGTCCGGTGGCATTCCATCCTGCTCCGACATGTCCTCCCCAACGCTGCGGGCCCTGTTCTGGCGCTGTCCGCGCTGGAGTTCGGCATGGCCGTCCTGTCCATCTCTTCCCTGAGCTTCCTTGGCTTCGGAGCTCCGCCGCCTGCCGCCGAATGGGGTTCGCTCGTAGCCGGAGGCCGCGACTACCTCGTGGCCGCATGGTGGCTGGTGACGTTGCCGGGCGTGGTGATTGCCGCCGTCGTGCTGTCCACCAACCGAATTTCGCATGCTTTCCAAAACTCTGAAAGGAACCGGGCATGAGCTCCGCACTGCTGACGGTTGAGAACCTCCGCATCGACTATCTGGTGGACGGGTCACCCCGGACAGCCGTGGCCGGTGTCAGCTTCGAGGTCAACGCCGGGGAAGTGGTAGCCATTGTGGGGGAGTCCGGTTCCGGGAAGACCACCACGGCGCAGTCCATTATCAACCTGCTCCCCGGCAATGCCCGGGTTTCCGCCGGCACAGTGAGCTTCGACGGTACCGACCTGACGAAGCTGACGCGCAAGGAATGGCAGGGCACCCGAGGCAAGGAAATCGGGCTGATCCCGCAGGACCCCACGGCATCGTTGGATCCGCTGCAACGTGTAGGCGACCAAGTTGCAGAGGCTCTCACCATCCACCGGATCCAACCCAGGAAGGCTGCACGCCACAGTGTCGTGCGGCTCCTTGAGGAGTCCGGAATCCGTGATGCCCCGACCCGCGCACGTCAATTTCCGCACCAGTTCTCCGGTGGCATGCGGCAGCGTGTGCTCATTGCCACAGCGCTTGCTGCGCGGCCGAAGCTGGTCATCGCTGATGAACCCACCAGCGCCCTTGACGTCACGGTCCAGCGGCAGATCCTGGACAACATCGCAGCCCTTACTGCCGAGCGGGGGACGGCCGTACTGCTCATCACGCACGACCTTGGCGTCGCTGCCGACCGTGCCGACCGGATCATCGTGATGCGCGGCGGCGAGATTGTGGAGGAAGGGTCCGCCGCCGCTGTCCTGGGGAGTCCGCAGCACAGCTACACCCGGCAACTCATCGCGGCGGCACCGGGACTCAACCCCCGGCGGTTGCGGCCTTCGGTTTCGGTTCCGGACCCAGGCGCGACGCCGGGCGGCGCAGTGCCCGACTCGCCGCTGGTGGAGGCGAAGTCCCTCCGGAAAGTGTTCAGCCTGCCGCGGACCGCCGGTGGCGCCAGGACCTTGATCGCCGTCGACGATGTCTCCCTGGACATTCGCCGCGGCGAGACCTTGGCGCTGGTGGGGGAGTCAGGCTCGGGAAAGAGCACCGTGGCCCGTTTGTTGCTGCGTTTGGACAAGCCGACCTCCGGTTCCGTGGAGTTCGACGGCGTGGACCTGGCCAGCGCGAAGGGGGAGAAGCTGCGCCAACTGCGGCGCCGGTTCCAAGTGGTGTTCCAAAGTCCTTACGCATCCCTGGACCCACGTTTCACTGTGGAGGACATCATTGCCGAGCCGCTCCGGGCTTTCGCGGAGGGATCTACCCTTGACCGGAAACGCCGGGTGGAGGCCTTGTTGGACGAGGTTCACCTCCCTGCGGACTATGCGGGACGTCGTCCGGCCGAACTCTCCGGAGGGCAGCGGCAACGCGTCGCGATTGCCCGTGCCTTGGCGCTGAAGCCGGAACTGGTGGTGCTCGACGAAGCAGTGTCCGCTTTGGACGTTTCCGTGCAGGCGCAGATCCTCACGCTACTGGCGGAACTGCAGGTCCAGGAGGCTTTGAGCTACCTGTTCATTTCCCATGACCTGGCCGTGGTGCAACAGATCTCGGACCGGGTGGCCGTCATGCAGGCAGGCAAGCTCGTGGAGATGGGAGGTGCCATCGACGTGCTGGAGAACCCCGCTGAGGACTACACCCGCCAGCTGGTCTCGGCGATTCCCGGGCGGGTTCCGGCGCTCGGATGACGCACAAGCGTGAACATTTTCTCACGTCGCCTCACAGTCATTTCCTGTCAAACCCTTGACCGGGCCGTTGAGGCGCTGGTAAACCTTGTGGGCGGAAAGCGTTTTCTAGCACAACCCACTCCTGGCGCCTGAGCAGGCCGGCGTTGCCGGCAGTGTGAGTGAAACGTTCCAAAAAGTGCGTGCAGACCCACTGCCGCCCATCAAAGGAGATGTTCTTTGGCCTACCTCTCGAAATGTTCCTACCGCCCCTCCCGTGGCCGTGCGTGGAAAGCAGTCCCGCTCGCGGCCTCCGCTTCACTCGCTGCCGCGGCCATCGCGCTGACGGGTGTCCCACTCGCCCAAGCAGCCCCCGCCCACCTCCCGCAGGCAGCGCAAGCCGGCCTTCCCGGCGTCGTGCCTGCCGCGAAAGACGCAGCACCGCTGAAGCGGCAAGTGGAAAACCTCGACCGGGCGCCGGTTGCAGTCCTGACGGACCAGGGTGTCACCGTGAGTTGGCGCATGCTGGGCCTGGACAAGGACAGCATCGGCTTCCAGGTGCTGCGCGATGGTGTCAACATCACTCCCGAGCCCATCCGCAACGCCACCATGTTCGTGGACCCCGCAGGCACGGCACAGTCCAGCTATGTCATCAAGACCGTCGGAAACGGACAGGGCCAGGACAAGCTGACCGAAGCCGTGACGCCAATGGCGCAGAACTACCTGGCCATCAAGCTGGACAAGCCTGCCGACGGCGTTACCCTGGATGGCAAGCCGTCCACCTACTCGGCCAATGACGCGACGGTGGCGGACCTGGACGGAGACGGTAAGTACGAAGTCATCCAGACCTGGTCCCCTTCCAACGCCAAGGACAACTCCCAGTCCGGCTACACGGGCAACGTCTACGTTGATGCGTACAAGCTGGATGGCACCAAGCTCTGGCGCATCGACCTCGGCCGCAACATCCGCGCCGGCGCGCACTACACTCAGGTTCTGGCCTACGACTTCGACGGCGACGGTAAGGCGGAGGTTTCGTTCAAGACGGCCGACGGCACCCGCGATGCGGCCGGCACCGTGATTGGAAACGCCGACGCCGACTTCCGCAACAGTGCCGGTTACGTCCTGTCCGGTCCCGAATTCCTTACCGTCTTCAAGGGGGAAATCGGAACCATCATGGACACCGTGGCCTACGAGCCCGATCGCGGCACGGTAGCCAGCTGGGGCGACAACTACGGCAACCGGGTGGACCGCTTCCTGGCTGGAGTGGCGTACCTCGACGGGGAACACCCTTCCATGATGTTCAGCCGCGGCTACTACACCCGCACTGTCCTGGTCACCTATGACCTCGTCAACGGCAAGCTTCAAAAACGGTGGACGTTCGACTCCAACCATGCGGGTGACCAATATAAGGGTCAAGGCAACCACAACTTGTCCGTGGCTGACGTTGACCAGGACGGCAAGGACGAATTCGTCTTCGGTTCCATGACCATTGACGACGATGGCAAGCCGCTCTACAACACCAAGCTCGGCCATGGCGATGCGATCCACACCGGCGACCTTGATCCGTCCAGGCCCGGCTTGGAGACCTTCGCCGTCCACGAGAACATGGGTGCCAGCGGCAATCGCGGGGCAACTTTCCGTGACGCTGCGACAGGCGAGGTGTTGTGGAGCATCCCGGCCATTAAGGACACAGGCCGCGGCGCTGCAGGTGACATCGATCCGCGTTACGCCGGGGCCGAGGGCTGGGCCGTGGGCGGTTCCGCTGCCTGGGATTCGCCAGTGGGTCAGCTGATTTCCGCAAAGGGTGAGCTGATCGCGGAGAACATCCCGGCCGCGAACTTCCTGGCTTGGTGGGACGGCGACCTGCTCCGTGAGATCGTGGACCACGATTACGACGCCACCGTGTCCCGCGGCGTTCCCACCATTTCCAAGTGGAACTGGGAAACGGAAACCAGTGACCGGCTCCTGACCGCTGAGGGTGCCCGCAGCAACAACACCACAAAGGGGAACCCGTCCATCCAGGCTGACATCCTGGGCGACTGGCGCGAAGAGATCGCGTGGCCCTCCACGGACAGCTCCGAGCTGCGGATCTACACCACCACGGCTCCCACCGAGGTCCGTCTCCGGACCCTGATGCACGACACCGTGTACCGCGCGGCGGTGGCCCGGGAAAACGTGGCGTACAACCAGCCGCCGCACCCGAGTTTCTTCATTGGTGAGGGCATGCAGGCACCGGCGATGCCCGCCGTCGTCTACACCGGCAAGAAGTAGCCCACACAAACAAAGCCGCCCGGGTCGTGTTGACCCGGGCGGCTTTTGGCGTCGGCGGACCTAGTGCTGTCCCGGCAGCCATCCGCTCTGCGGCGGTATGAATCCGGGACCGCGGTCTGCGTCGTCGTCCCCACGTTCCGCGGCGCTGCGGGTATCGCTTTCCGCGGTTCCGTCCGAGTCGCCGTCGTCGTCGGCCAACCCGTTCGTCTGGTCGAAGGGATGGGTGACGGGATCGACGATCGGCGTCGTGTCCGTTGCGCTGGTGTCATGCCCGACGGCGGTGGCCGCGGTTCCGGTGGCGGTCGCCGGAGTCGGGGTGCCGGTCGCCGGAGCGGCAGTGGTGGTCCCGGCAGTAGACGCGGTTTCCGGTGCCTGCTTTTCGATGTACTCCTTGAACTTCTTCAAGTCCGACTCCGCCTGCCTTTCAATAACGTGCAGCTTGTCGCCCAGGAACTCCAGGACGCCGTGGGGTTCGTATTCCAACGACAGGTGCAGGGACGTCTGGCTGGGCCCGGCTTCCTTGAACTCCACCCACCCTGCGTTCTTGACGCCCTCGACGGCGGCCCATGCCACGGCCCGGTTGACATCCAGCTGGACGATCTTTGCTTCCCACTTGCGGTGGACGCCCGCGATTTCGGCGACCCATTCCAGGCGGTCGTCGCCAAGCCGCGTCACCCGTTCGACTCCGCCCATGAAATGCGGGAATTCTTCGAACTGGGTCCACTGCCTGTAGGCCGTACTGATCGGAACGTTGACCATGATTGTCTTGTTCACTTTCGTGGTCATGGTGTCTTCCTCCTTGACTCGATATTGATCAGCATACTTACATTATCGAGCTTTTTGGAGGGTAAAGACAGGCCCTGGTGACGCAGGAACTAGGAGATCTCGCGGCCGTTCTGGATCAGGTGTTCCAAATGCTCGGAGATGTCGGCCAGTACGGCGATGTCAGCCACCGGATCCGCATCCAGGATCAGCATGTCCGCGTCCGCGCCAGGTGCGACCACGCCAAGTTCACCTTCGCGCTCAAGCAGCTGGGCCGCCGTCGTGGTTGCAGAACGGATGGCATCAATGGCTGGCTGGACCTTGCCGAGTAGCCTGAACTGTTCGTTCTGGTGGCGGTGCATGCCACCCAGGAGGTCGGAACCGAAGGCCATTTTCACTCCGGCCTCATGGGCGCGGGCGATTGCCTCGAGGCCGCTGGTGAGCACCGAGTCCACCTTGGCCCACATTTCTTCCGTGAGCCCAAACTCCTTGCCCTCTTCCTTGAGCGCCCAGTAGGTGACCAGGGTGGGAACCAGGAAGGCGTCCTTTTCGAGGAACAATTTCAGGCTTTCGTCGTCCAGCAGGTTGCCGTGTTCGATCGAGCGGACACCAGCTTCCAGTGCGCGGTTGATGGCGCGTGCAGTGTAGGCGTGGGCGGCGACGTAGCGGTTTGCGGCCTGGGCTTCTTCCACTGCTGCACGCATTTCCTCCATGGAGTACTGGGTGGAGTCGATGCGGTCAGTAGGTGACGAGACCCCGCCGGATGCCATGATCTTGATGTGGTGGGCGCCCTTGCGGATCTCGTCCCTGGCGGCCGCGCGAACGGCATCCACGCCGTCGGCCACCCGGCCGATCCCGCAGCAGCCCCGGCCGTTGGGGTCATGGTCTTCGCCGGGGAGGCGCATGTCGCCGTGGCCGCCGGTCTGGCTCAACGCGTGGCCGCAGAAGTGGATCTTCGGACCCTCCAGGAGTCCTTCTTCCTGGGCCATCGCCAGGCCAAAGTCGGCACCTGAGAGGTCGCGGACAGTGGTGAAGCCGCGGCGGAGCATCTCGCCCATGATCCGGGCGGTTTGCGCATAGACATACGACGCCGGTGTGTAGGTGAGGGAGCGGAAGTCGGCGCTGGAAGCAACGACGTGGACGTGGGCATCAATCAGGCCCGGGATGACGAACTTGCCGGTGCCATCGATGACCCGCGCACCTTCAGGAGCGTCGGCGTTCGGCCCGACGCTGCTGATCTTTCCGTCAACGCTGACGACGTCGGCGGTGGAGTACGTGCCTGCGTCGACGTCCAGGACGCTGGCATTGCGTATAACGAGGGGTGTGGTGCTCATGTTAAACGGTGTCCTTCGCAGGTGCTTCAGTGGATTCGGGGACTTCGACTTCAGTGGGGTGGGCTTCGAAGGCCTGTATAAGTTGTGCCTGGTTTGCGTTGACGAGGCCGACGGCGCTGTCCACACTTTGCTGCGTGTACTTGCCTTCAGCGTCGAGGAGGGCAAGGACGCCCACCACGTTGCTTTCCGGATCGAGGACCGGCACGTTGATCACGGCACCGCAGCCGAGTTGTTGGATGAGCCCGGAGTCGGCAAAGACTTCCTTCAGCGCGTCCAGGTCTGCCGCGAGGAACGGCTTCTTGTCCTCGATGACGGTTCCGAGCCACCCGGGGGAGATCTCAACTGTCTTTTCGCCGCCCACCGGATACTCTGCGGGGTGGCTTGTGAAGAGGCGCTTCAGGCTGGAGCGCTGGGGGATCCATTGAAGGGCCGTAAAAAGGACGACGCCTGGGTCCTGCTGCAGCGCATCGTAGGCCTGCTGGAAAGTAGTGTCCGATTCCATGAAGCTCATTTGGTGACCGTTCCTGCGTGGTTGTCTGGCGCTGCGTCATGCTCGGCGCGGGCGTTGATGTCCTCCAAGGACTTACCGGCCGTGGAAGCTCCGAAGATCACGACGCCCAGGACGCCGATGGTCAGGACCACCGTGGTCATGGTGAACACGCCGCCGAAGCCGAGCGAGGCTGCGAAAATGCCGATGATGGATGGTGCCAGGATGCTGCCGATGCGGCCAACGGCACTGGCCAGGCCAACGCCCGTAGCGCGCATCCAGGTGGGGAAGAGCTCCGGGGTGTAGGCGTAGACGCCGGCGTAGGTGCCGTTGAGGAAGAAGGACAGTGTTGCGGCGGCCAGCAGGATCATGCCGGAATCGTTGGACTGGCTTAGCCAGAAGGCACTAATGGCCGATCCCGCCAAGTAGAGGGCGATGGTGTTCTTGCGGTCGATCCGGTCGCACAACCAGGCAGCGGAGAAGTACCCGGGGATCTGTGCAAGGTAGATCAGGATGGAGAACTCGAAGCTCTTGGTGACCGTGATGCCGCGGCCGACCAGCAAGGTGGGGATCCAGGAGAAGAAGCCGTAGTAGGAGAACGTAATCACGAACCAGATCAGCCAGATCACCGCTGTCCGGCGACGCATCGCCTTGGACCACATGAACTTCAGGGCATTCCAGACGCTGATTTTCTGCTCGTGCTTGGTGATCTCTTCAGTACCGGGTTCCAGGGGCGCGAGTTCCTTGCCGGTGGCTTTCACAACGCTCTGCTCGAAGCGTTCCACTACCGCCGTCGCCTCCGCGACGCGCCCCCGGCTGATCAGGAAGCGGGGTGATTCGGGCAGTCCCCGGCGCCACCAGAGCAGGAGGAGGATGGGGATTGCCGTAATGACCTGGGCCCAGCGCCAGCCGTCCTCGCCCATGGGAACCACGAACCGGCCAATCAATGCTGCGGCGACAAAGCCGAAGGAGAAGAATCCGGCAAGGGTTCCAATGAACCAGCCGCGGCGCTTTGGGGGAATGAACTCTGACAGGAACGGCGCTATGATCACGCTTTCCGCGCCTGCGCCCAGTCCTGCAAAGATCCGTGCAATCAGGAAGATCTCGAAGTTCGGGGCCATCGCCGCGATGATCGACATGAGGCAGTAGAACGCGAGAGCCCACAGCATGACCTTCTTGCGGCCGAAGCGGTCGCCCATCCAGCCGGACAGGATCGCGCCGAAGAAGAAGCCGAAGGGGGCTGCCGAACCTACCAGTCCGAGGCTGGCGGTGCTGAGGCCCCACAGTTCCTGGATGCGCGGGAGCAGGAAAGCAACCACTGCCCCGTCCATGCCGTCGAACGAGTAGCCGAGGCCTCCGATGAGGAGAAGCTTGTAGTGTGGTCGACTGAGAGCCAGACGATCCAGGCGTGCTGTGAGAGACATGGTGATTCCTGCCAAAGTGGGCCAAGTTGTACATTTTGAGGAATATGCACGGATCTGTGCAGAAGTGATGTATCGAAATTACGGCCAAAGTGTGAGGTAGGTCAATAGGTGGAAGAAGATTTCGACTCGTCAACATTGACCGAGTGGCTGGACGATCGTGTCCAGGGGCGGAAGCTCGCGGCCCGGCAGATGCAGGTCATCGGCATCCTCCGGTCCCAGCCGCGGCTCGCCTCTTATGGCTCCGTCAGCGACATCGCCGCGGTTGCTGCTTCCAACGCCTCCACGGTGACCAGAACCGCGCAATCATTGGGATTCAAGGGTTGGGTGGATTTCCAATTCGAGCTCAGGTCGCGGTTCCTGGCATCACTTAGTGCCGTGGAAGTCGCGGCCGAACACAACGGCCACATCAGTAGTCCTGCACAGGCTGCGGTCTCCACGGACCGGGCCAATTTGGCGCACTTCGAGCGCACGCTGGATGCCAACACTGTTCATGAAATTGCGAAGTTGATCGCGGGGGCGCGGCAGACCTTCATCATCGCGGCAGGCAGCTACGCCATTCCCGGCAAGGCCCTGGAGCACAACGCCATCATTGCCGGCTACAACGTTCGGCTCCTGGATGCCGACGTCGCCGCCCTCACCAACGCCATAGCCCGGCTCGGCGCCGAAGATCTGGTCATCGCGATCAGCCTTTGGCGGGTCTACGACAGCACCATGAGGGCCGTCGACATCGCCCACAACCTGGGCACGCCCATAGTTTCCATTACTGATAGCGCGGGATCACCGGTGGCGGTGCACGCGGACCACAGGATCGTGGTGCCCACCGAGGGTGCCGGGTTCTTTCCCTCCCTGACAGGTGCGGTGACCGCGGTCCAGGCGATCGCCGTCGAGCTGGCATCCCTGGACCGCGAACGGTCAAACCTCAACATCGCCGCGTCGGAGCGGACTTGGGACCAGATGCGGATCATGCATCCCAGGTCCAGCTCCTAGCAAGAAGTTACGACGCCGGTTCCTCCTCCCGCGCCTCGGTGGACGCCGGCAGCCGGTCGCCGATCAGGGCCAGGTTCTGGACGACCGCGAGCCCAAATTGCGCGGTGTCATTGGTGGATACCGTCGGCGCTTCATCGACAGGCTGAAGCACGTACGGGGGAAGGATTTTCCTGAGCGTAAAGGCCTCGGCGTGGTTCAGGTTTTCTCCGCCCTCGGCAAAGCTCTCCCAGGCCAATTCCGCCAATTCCGGGGAGCCCAGCTTGGCCGCAGCGTAGGCCGTGAGCCTGCTGTGCGCCTGAGTGAGGTAGATGCCGGCGAGGGGCTGGCCCACCTCCGCGATCTGCTCTTCCGGAGTGGCCAGGAACAGCCGGCAATACTGCATCCAGGCTTCCTCGAAGTCCTTGTCCGGCACCAGGCTGATAAGTTCGCTGCAGATTTCCACCAAACCGAACACGGCACTCAGGTGCGAGACGCTGATGACTTCCCGGCCGGCGTCGAACCTTCCCGCATCAAGGTCATAGAGCGCCTCGCCGGTCAGGAAACCGTACTTCAGGGCACCGATATCGGCCATGGTTCCCAGCAGGCGATCACGGGAGCGGGGATTGCCCGTGCGCTCCCAGTCGGTGAGCCACGTGGCGGCAAGTGAACCCCAATCGGTCCCCAGCCCGACGCCCAAGGCGCCGCGGTCCGGGCGGTAAGTGTCGGCGTCGGGCCTTACTTTGCGGACAGGGTCCAAGCCGAGGAAGTTCCGATCGCTGTCCACGAGCTCGGTGAGGAGGTCGCCGGTGCGTTCGTCGGCGGTCAGGTAGTAGTAGAAGCGCCGGTACGCCGGGGTGCTGATGCGCAACTGCTTGGCGCTGCAACCCCAGTGCTGAACGTTGTGCCGGGAACCCAGCCCACGCCAGGGTCCCAGATGGTAGACGTCCACCTCGCCGGTATGGCGGGTCATCGCCTCGGCGTAGCGGAAGACGTCCGCGCGGCCTGTGCGCAGGTACATGTACCAAAGCCAGAGGTCCGGGGAGAGCTCGGAGTTGTCCCACGCGTAACCGCCCACGTCGTAGCGCCACACGTGCCGGTCCGTGTCGTAGGTGTGCATGACGTCGCCGTAATTCCAGAACCCGTACCAGCGCCGCTGCTCCGTTTGGCCCTGGTAGAAATCGAACAGGAAGTCCAGCTTGTCTTCCAGCTCTGCACGGGCGGGGGTGCTGCGGTCCACGGGAGCCCAGTCACCGAAGACGCCGGCTTGGTGAAGGTACTCCGGGGAGGGCTGCAGCAGCGGGGGAGTGGAGGCTGCCCGGGCGTCGGCGGCGAGGCTCTCCGTGCTGGGCGTTGAGTCGTAGGCGTACAGCGTGAGTTCGTGCGTCCGGGCGATCCCGGTGGGGTTTCCGAAGCCCGGCTCGTAGTCCTCGTAGGTGATTTCAAGGCCTTCAAGCTGGTCCTCGAACGTGTCCTGGCCCAGGCCGTCGTGGTAGAAGCGGAGATCCATCGGCTGGGCTTCGGGGGAATAGAGCCAAGCGGTCACTGTCGCGTTGCTTGTTGCGGCGCCGCGGATATCCAGCTGCCCCGGGTGCGACTGCCAAAAGTTCCTCACTCCGATACCGAAACCGCCGCGTAGATCGCTCAGCGAACAGAAACCAGCTGACCGGGTTCCGCCGGAAATGCCCACCCATCCGTGGCCGGGCGCCGTCCGTTTGCGCAGCTCGAAGCCGTCAGCAGACAGTTGGGTGAGGGTGTAGTCGTTCCAGCTGGGTATGAGGCGGAGGCGCTCCGAAACCAGCGGGCTCCACTCACTGAGCGGCGGGGTGGCCTCACCGGCAATCTGCGCGGCGCGGACAGCTTCTCCCGGATCCCGGCGCAAACCAGTCAGGCCCCGGACCGCTTCGACCAGGAATCCGCCGTCAGAACCGGCGATGCGTACGTGGCGGTCATGAAATTCACTGGCAAGCGGTACCGTGAATTCAACACCGAGACCCGCAAGGAAGTCTTCCTCCGCATTGCCGTCCCAAATGAACGAGTGCATCATCCGTATGCTGCTGGCGCCCGCGTAGAAGTATAAGCGGACAGTGAAGGGGAGCCATTCCCTGCCGCCATCCTTGGCACTGTGCCGCCCCTCGATCCGAACTACCGCCCGGACCGGGCCACGCTGTTCCACTGTGACGCCTGAAACCTGGCTGGTGTAGGCCTCGCGCGGAGCGCTGCCTGCTCCCTCTGCCAGGTTGTTCTGCAGCAGGCTTACCAGCCGGGCATCCTTGGCTACGGCCTCGCCGGCGCGACGGAGTTCGCTGAACAGGGTTTCCCCGCGCCTGGGGATGACCATGTCGAGCACGCCCGTGGAGACGGTGACGGCGTCGTCCGTTTCGGCGACCGTCACCCCGGGTGAGTGTTCGACGGCGGCTGCCGGGCCGCCGTCGTGCCTATCGGTTGAGTGGGTGACCTGGTAGGCGTCGGAGGGCTGATCCGTTGCCCCGATGGCGATGCCGGCCCATTTGAGGGAACCGTCGGGCCACGTGGCGAGCGGCCAGGCCTGGGCATTGACGGCAACTCCATTCATGTCGCGCACCTGGAGGTGGTCCGCGCCCGCTGCGGTGCCGCGCTGGAACGGCATGCCCCAGGTCGTGCCGCTGCTGAGCCTGACGGGCGGTTCGGCGTCGATCCACCTGAGCTGAGTCATGTTCATTCCACCTAAAGTCTGGGAAAACGCTTTCTTTGAGACGTTTCAATAACTTACCCGCGCGCGCGATTGGCTGCAAGGGGGTGGTTGGATACTGGGATCGATGAACCAACAAATTCGTGTGACCCGGGCGCTCCGACCTGCCGCGGGCGTATGGTTTAAGTCCCGGCCGCCTCTCGAAACGGACCAGACTCATGGCGCGACTGATCATCATGGGCCCTCCCGGTTCCGGCAAAGGCACACAGGCGGAGCACATCGCCAGGCACTTCCGGATCCCTGCCATTTCCACAGGAGAGTTGTTCCGCGACCACATTCGCCAAAAGACGGAGTTGGGGGAGGAGGCCAGTGCGTACATTGACCACGGCGAATTCGTGCCGGACCATGTCACCACGGCCATGTTGAAGCAACGCCTGGACGAAGATGATGCCGGAGAGGGGTTCCTCCTGGACGGCTATCCGCGAACGGTCATCCAGGTTGCTGCCCTGGACGAGATGCTCACCGATCGGGGACAGGCGCTTGACGCAGCCCTCGCGTTGACGGTCGACGATCATGAGTTGCTGGACCGGATGCTCCGCCGCGCCCAGGAACAGGGACGCAGCGATGACACTGCGCCGGTTATTCGTCGCCGTTTGGAACTCTACCGTGAGCATACAAGGCCGGTTCTGGAGGCCTACTCAAAGCGTGGGATATTGCTGACGGTGAATGGATCCGGCGAGAGGGAAGCGATTACTGAGGCCGCGATTGCCGCCATCGAAGGGGCCTTGGCGAATAAGGCCGTAGGAGCCTAGCTCCCTGTCGCGGCAGGAACGTCAGCGCCGAGTGCCAGCAGATACGCTGCGAATCCCTCGGGTGCCCGGGCCTCAGTCCGGCCGGAGGTGAGAACCCTGATGGAATCCGTGGCAACCACCCTGAATCCTTGGTGACGGGTGCGCTCCACCAGGCGCCTGTCCTCATGGGCCCGGAGATGCGGGAAACCCCCTGCGGCGAGGTACGCCGAGGCCCTGATACCCAGGTTGGCGCCGTAGATGTGCTGATGGTTTTCGCGAAAGGGGTGTAGTTCCAGCCATCGACGAAGCACGGCTGGGTCCACATCGTAGGCATCCGGTTCCACCGACCCCAGAACCACGTCAGCGCCGGCGTTGGCCAACCCGACTTGGCGTACCAGCCAGTTCGGCGGGACCACCGAGTCGGCATCGGTGTTGGCGAGCCACAAGCTCCCTGTTGCTTCCGCCGGATGGGGGAGCAGGGCCGTCCGGATGCCGTAGTCCCGGCAAGCTCCTGCGCTCCGCAGTTGGACGCTGACGGACGTGAAACGCGGGTCCGCCGCGACGTGGGCGGCGGTGATCCCGGCCGAACTGTCGGTGCAGCTGTCCAGGACCACAGTGACAGTGGCAGGCATACCCGGATGCTCCCGCTCCAGGGTGTCCAACGCTGTACCCAGTGCTGCCAACGCCCTGCCGATGTGCTGTTCCTCGTCGTGGGCGGGCATGGTGACCGCGATGCGTTGGATCCGCTGCCTGGTGCCCCCGGTCATGTCGGTCCGTCACTGACGGCCGGGGCCGGTGCGACCAGGGTTTCCAGCACGAAATCCTTCTCGCGGTAGACCCCCAACGTTGGCCAGGCAAGTTGCTGCCGGGCCATCGAGTGAACGGCTTCCGCGTCCAACTGCCAGCCTGAGATGGGGTGGCGCCAGTGGCACAGGAGCAGGGTGCCGCCCGGTTTCATGGCGGCCTTGATGTGCCCGAAAACTTCAGCCAGCTCTTCCGGTGCCAGGTAATAGCCCATCTCGGAGAGCACTACCAGGTCAAAGGAGCCCTCGGGCCACTCATGGGGGATGGTGAGGTGCCGCGCTTCGGCGGAGGGGTACGCGGAAAGCCGCTCGGCCGCCTTTTTGGCCGCAATACCGCTGGCTTCAACACCGAGGAACGCCTGGCAACGTTGAGCGAGTTCCTCGCTGAGGGTGCCGATGGAGCAACCGAGTTCCAGCCCGGATTCGTACGATTCCTCCGGGAGGGCAGCCAAGGTCAGTGCGCGTTTTCGGCGCTCGTACCAGCTGGTTGTATAGGCCCAGGGGTCGTCTCCCTTGGCGTGGACTTCGTCAAAGATCCGTTCAGCGTCGGCCGCGGTGTTGTTGCCTGCCTTCGACGGTTGCCAGGCGAAGGTTTCCCACGGCCTTTCGAAGTGCTCCAGGAACGTCCCCGACAAGAGTGTTCCGTCGCCGGGTTCCTCCGACAACGGTTCGATCTGGGACGTGTGGGCGCCCATGGCCTTTCCCTTCGTTTCCAGCTCACGCCCGGACAAAGGCACCCGCACCCAGGATTGCCATGCTGGGTCGTGCAAGCCCGCCCACAACCAGTACCAGATGGGGTATTCCAGGAGGCCGTGGCCGTCCTCTTCAGCAACCTTGGCTGCTGTTGCGCCGAGAGCATCGTGGTCGGTGTGGCCGTCCTCGCGGTACGGGGCAACGATGACGATGTTCTCCGGTGGCCGGTTGTGCGCGGAAATGGCGTCGCGTATGGCCTCGGCAATGCGGCCCGCGTTGGCGGCCAACTTGCCGTCGGGCAGTCCCAGGAACTTCCAGGTCGCGCTGGGAGCCAGCCCGGACACAGCCGCGTCGAACTCAGCGAGCCGGACGGCGGCAAGCTGTTCCGGCGTCGTGGTTGGTGATTCCGGGTGGGATGCTTCACCGGCCGTGCACAGCAGGAGTTCCACCGCAGCTCCGGATGAATGCAGTTTGGCCACGAACCCGCCCGCGCCCAAAGTTTCATCGTCCGGGTGCGCAGCCAGGACGACGAAAGCCATGTCCGCGAGTTCGTCCTGGCCCAAAGGGAGCTCGGGCAGCGCAGCCACGCCGCTGGACAGCCATTCCGCCTCGGTCGTGCCTGTGTCTGTGTGCGAAAAAGCTACCACCGGCGGTCCCCCTTCAACACCAGCGCCCCCAGCTGGGCGTCGTCCCGCATGGCGTGATGCTGGCGGACATAGAGGGACAAATCCGCCATCCTCTTGCCGTACTGTTCGTTGAACGCCAACGGGCCGGGGCCCAAGTTTTGCGTCACCAGGGTCTGGATACGTTCGACGGCGGAGGCAACAGTTCCGCGGACGCGCAAGGCTTCGGGCCAAGGGCTTTCGCCCGGTTCGCCTGGATCTGCGAGGTCGCCGGCGTCGATGCGCTCAGCCGTTTGAGCCAGGTATCCGGTGACGGACGCGATGATCCTGTCTACCTCGCCCAGGGAGGCGAGAGCGATCTGGTCCGGTTCCCGGCCGTTGTCCGATGCCCTGGCCAGGGAGTCGCAGAAGTCGCGGGCCACGGCTACTGCGCCTCCAAGCCAGCAGGCGGCGACTCCCATGCCACCCCACGCGAAGCCGGGGCGCTCGAAATACCAGCCCGCGCCGCCAACGGGCGTAGCGGGGACGTGGTCGAAGTGCAGCGTTCCGCTCGGGATTTCCTTGAGTCCGCGGCTGGTCCACTCGGGTGTTTCGGCTCTCACGCCGGAGTGCTTAAGGTCCACTGCGAAGGCGCCCCGGGTGTTGTCTCCAGCGACATGGGCGGTGACGACGGCCCCGTCCAGTTGTGCAGCGAGGGAGCACCACGGCTTTGAGCCACTGAGCACGTAGCTGCCGTCAGCTTCCTGCTTGGCCTCGAGCTTCAGGCCTGGACCTTCGGCTGCGAAAACTCCCCATGCTCCCTCGGGTTGAGGCTGTTCCGCCTGGGCCAGGATTCCGACGGCGTCAAGGTGCGGCTCGAGAACCCGCCCCGCCGCGACATCCACGGACGTGACCGAGGCCAGAAGTTCCCAGAGCTTGGCCGTGTTCCCGCTCCCGGGCGTAGGAGCTGTCCGTCCGATGTCCTCGGCGATGGCCAAAAGGGCTGGAACGTCGCCGACGGCTGCGCTCACCTTTCCCATTATGGGATCCAGTGCTTGCAGCTGTACGGGCGCGGAGCTGATGCGTACGGGCTGCACTTCTGTATTGCTCATGGACCCAGCCTATTCTAAGGAACCTTAGTTTTGGTGCGCCCGGCAAGACGGCGACGGCGTGAGTTGCCCGCCGGCGTGTTCTCGCCTTGCGGACGTCGAACCACGGACCCCTCCAACGCGCTTAACCCCCGTGAAAGTTCCCCTTGGTCCCAAGATGAAGCGCATCTTCACAGCTTTTGTCATGCTTGTCACATGTTGTTGTCATTAACCGTGACAGGTTCCGTAGCTTGGAGGAGTCAGTACTGCCGAGCCAAAGGAACACCATGCCGCAGTCCAACGAATCCGCCACCATCCCCACCGATTCCCACAGCCCGCCGGGACGAACCAAGCCAAGCTTCCTCAGCAACCTGGGGGCGGATCTCCCCGCGTCCCTGGTGGTGTTCCTGGTCGCCCTTCCCCTGTCCCTCGGCATCGCCGCAGCCTCAGGGGCTCCCATCATGGCCGGGCTCATCGCAGCCGCGGTCGGAGGAATCGTCGCGGGCAGCCTGGGTGGTTCGCCTCTGCAGGTGAGTGGCCCAGCCGCCGGGCTCACCGTCGTCGTCGCCGGCCTGGTAGCCGAGTTCGGCTGGCAGGTGACCTGTGCGATCACCGCTGCGGCCGGCGTCGTGCAGTTGCTGATGGGTGTGAGCCGTATCGGCCGGGCAGCGCTGGCAGTGTCGCCGGTAGTGGTCAAGGCCATGCTCGCGGGCATCGGCATCACGATCATCCTGCAACAACTCCATGTGCTGCTGGGTGGCCAAGCCGCGGGGTCCGCCGTCGAAAACCTGGCGGGCCTGCCCGCGGCCATCACCAACGTCGAGCTGCATTCGGCGCTGCTGGGCCTGGCCGTCGTCGTGATTCTCCTGGCCTGGAAGTACCTTCCCGCGATGGTGCGGAAAGTTCCCGGGCCGCTGGCCGCCGTCGTCGCCGTGACAGCGCTGTCAGTAGCAGTGGCCCCGAGCGTTGAGCGCATCAGCTTCAGCGGTTCAATCCTGGACGCCGTCGCGCTGCCCAGCCTGCCCGACGGCAACTGGCGCGCCGCAGCGATGGCCGTCATCACTGTGGCGCTGATCGCGAGCATCGAATCGCTGCTGTCCGCCGTGGCCGTTGACAAGATGCACGGCAGTTCGCGGACCAACCTGAACCGAGAGCTCGTCGGCCAAGGCTCCGCCAACATGGTCTCCGGCATGCTCGGCGGACTCCCGGTAACCGGCGTGATCGTCCGCAGCGCCACCAACGTCGAAGCCGGAGCGAAAAGCCGTACCTCGGCCATCCTGCACGGCGTGTGGGTCCTGGTGTTCTCCTTGCTGTTCGCCGGCCTCATCCAGTTGATTCCCCTGTCCGTGCTGGCGGGCCTGCTGCTGGTGATCGGTGCCAAGCTCATCAAGGTCGCCGACATCCGCACCAGCCTTCGCACCGGCGACCTGCTGGTCTACGCGGTGACGTTGGTGTGCGTGGTGGCCCTGAACTTGCTCGAAGGCGTGCTCATTGGCCTGGCACTCGCTGCTGTTTCTGTACTGTGGCGGGTGCTCCGCGCTCAAATCCACGCTCACGCCCCGGCCGGTTCCGGACTGCCGTGGCGGGTCACCATCGCCGGCTCTTGCAGCTTCTTCGCCTTGCCGCGGCTCAACCGCGTCCTGCATTCGGTGCCCGAAGGCCATGATGCCGTAGTGGAACTCAACGCCGACTACCTCGACCACGCCTTCCGCGAAGCCCTGGTTGCCTGGCAGAAGCAGCACCGCAACACCGGCGCCTCCGTGGCCCTGGAAGAGCACGGCACCACTGCTTTCACCGACGCCGAGGACAACACTCCCCAGCGCCAGGACCCCCGTGAACTTCCGCTTCCGCCCAAGACGTCTTGGTTGCCGTCCGCCGGCGGCCCAACAGCGGACGACGACGGCGGGCGGCTGCCGCTGCGCTCTATCCTCCTGGGCATCGACAAATACCACCGCCGCCACGCGGACAAGGTCCGGCCGTTGGTGCAAGACCTGACAGAAGGCCAGAATCCGGACACATTGTTCGTTGCCTGCGTGGATTCCCGGGTCAATCCCAACCTCATCACCAGCAGCGGACCCGGCGACCTCCTGACCCTCCGGAACATCGGAAACGTGGTGTGCAGCGACGGTCGCGATGCTTCGATCGACTCCGCGCTCTCCTTCGCAGTCAAAGGGTTGTCCGTGGACTCGATCGTCATCTGCGGGCATTCGAACTGCGGTGCGATGAACGCCGTCATCGCCGACTTTGAAGGAGCTGCGCCTGCCTTGGGCGGCGGATTCGATACCTGGCTGGAACATGCGCGGCCAAGCTACTCGGCCCTGCTTTCCGGACATCCCGTGGCAGTGGCCGCGGCTGCCGAAGGGTACAGCTGCGTGGACCAGCTCAGCATGGTCAACGTGGCTTTGCAGCTCAGGAAGCTTGAGGACCACCCTGTGACCGGCCCGGCGCTTCTGTCCGGCCGGGTGCAGCCCATTGGCTTGTTTTACGACATCTGCACGGCCCGCGTAGTGCTGGTCACTCCCGAGGGCATCGAACAACTCGATCCAAGCATGGCGGTTCGGTCCTAGATCCGGAGCCGTACCTCCGACACCCACTCTGGGCCTACAAGCAGCCCCGACACCCCGCTTCCACGGCGTGCCGGGGCTGGCTTGTTTCCACAGCCGGTGGCGGGGGTACAGGCCCAGGCAGGCGCAGTTTGCGGAATACTGGGAATCAGAACCACGATGTCCGGCAGGGGAGGACTGCCGTGCGAGGAGGTGTCCACAAGTGAACTCCGGGAACAATGCCTTCAGGCGGAAACTCGAGCGCGGCGCTGAGTTGCGCGCTGTCCGCGGCTGGGGTGGGAACGCGGAAGAAGACGCGGAGATCGAAGCCGCGGACGCCGCGGAACGGGAGAAACGCCGGAAGGTGGACGACGCCGCCCGGGTTGAGTACCTGATCCGGGACGCCATGGACCAGGGCAAGTTCGACAACCTCAAGTATGCCGGCAAACCCATTCCGGGCCTGGGCGAGCACTACGATCCCGATTGGTGGGTCAAAGGGCTCATTCAACGGGAGAAGCTCAGTGGCATCGGACCTCCCGCGATCCTGCTGCGGATCGAGGATTCCGAACTCGATGCCAAACTGGACCAGCAGTACACGGAGAAACAAGTCCGGGACATCCTCGAGGACTTCAACAAGCGGGTGATCGAGGCCCGACGGCAACTCCAGGGCGGCCCACCCGTGATCACCAAGCTCAGGGACGTGGATGCTGAGCTGGAGCGGTGGCGCGAGCGGAGGGCCGCCGCAGCTCCTCCCGAGCCCGAGGCTGGACCAGTGGCCAGGCGCACGTGGTGGCAGCGCATCTGGAACGGTTCAGGATGAAACCTTAGCGACGCAAACAGCAGCCGACGGCGGAACCCGGGTTCCGCCGTCGGCTGCTGTCTGAGTGTGGTGCCGTCAGGCGAAGCTGTCTTCCTTGACCTGTTCGGATTTCGGTGCCGCGGGCTTCCGGCCAATCAGCGCGGAAAGGTGCGCCTGCTGCTGGCGGAAGTGGCCGTGGGCGGTGAGCCCGAATTCGTAGGCCGATTCGGCGTGCTGGGTGAGGTCCACTCCGGTGACTTCGTGCTCCAAGGGAACCCGGAAGCCGATGGCCTTATGGATGGCCCGGCCGATGACCAGGGTGCCCACGCCGGAGAGTGCGATGGTGATCAGCACGGCCATGGTCTGTGCAATGAGTTGTTGGGGACCGCCGCCGTAGAGCAGGCCGCCCGCGACGCCGTCCTGCGGGAAGGCGATGAAGCCGAGAGAGAGCGTGCCGATGACACCGGCGCCGAAGTGGACGCCCACGACGTCGAGGGAATCGTCGAAACCGAACTTGTACTTCAGGTCCACGAACACAGCGCAGGCGGCGCCGGCCACCAAGCCCAGGCCCAATGCGGCGAGCGGGGTGATGTTGGCGCAGGACGGGGTGATGGCCACCAAGCCCGCCACCACGCCTGATGCCGCACCCAGCGAAGTGGGGTGTCCGTGGCGGACCTTCTCGACGACGAGCCAGCTGAGCATGGCCGCCGCCGGGGCCACCAGGGTATTGACCCAGATGAGGCCGGCCTGCGCGGCGGTAGTAGCAGCGCCGCCGTTGAAACCGAACCAGCCGAACCAGAGGATGGCTGCGCCGATCATGATGAACGGCACGTTGTGTGGGCGGTGGTTGGGGTCCTTGGCGAAGCCGTGACGCTTTCCCACGATCAATGCGAGGACGAAAGCGGCGGTTCCGGAACTGACCTCAACCACTGCACCACCGGCGAAGTCGATGACCTGGCCGAAGATCTGAGTGAGGGCACCGCCGGCGCTCATCAGGCCACCGCCCCACACCATGTACGCCAGGGGGCAGTAGACCACGGTGACCCAGATCGGTACGAACAAGGCCCAGGCGCCGAACTTGGTCCGGTCAGCGATTGCACCGCTGATGAGGGCCACAGTGATGATGGCGAAGGTTGCTGCAAAGGTGGCCTTGATGAGGTCGGGGGATCCCATCAAGTCCTGCAGGCCGAAGTGCGCGAACGGATTGCCGAACAGGCCCAGGATGCCGTCGCCGGTGGTCATCGAGTAGCCCCACAGGACCCACACCACGCCCACGATGCCGGCGGAGATGAAGCTCATCATGATCATGTTCAGGGCGGCCTTGGCGCGGGTCATGCCGCCGTAGAAAAGGCCGAGGCCTGGGGTCATGAATAGCACCATCGCCGATGACAACATCAGCCAGACGTGTTGCGCAGAGATCTCCACCTGCGTTCCCTTCAAGCTTGTCCGAAACGGGGCCGTTGTTGCACGGCCCACACCTACCCCCCGATCAATATTCGGTGAGCTATGTTTCCGACTCCGAAGAGCTAAGTTGCAGGAAAGTTACAGAAATCCTTCGTTCGTGAAGATCACGTCACTGGCATGTTTCGGCAATGTTAACGGCGCTTCTCCCGGGGCCCGGCCGGGTAGCCGCCGCGACGACTGGCAATAATGATCACCAGCGCAATGGCAGTGGGAATCGCCGCGGCAAATGGGACCAGTTGCGCTCCGACGCTGGTGAGGGCGAAGGCCCCATAGACCGCTCCGACGGCGATACCCAGTTGGATGGTGACCACGGTGAGGCCGTTGGCTGCATCTTTGTGTTCTCCACCCGCACGCAGGATCGCAGCCTGGTTGTAGATACCCACTGCACCGAACGCGATACCCCACAAGGTCATGAGGCCGAACGCACCTACCCACGTGCCGCCCAGCGCGGGGAGCAGGGCGAACGCCAGCGTCAGGAGCCCGACGGCGGCAATCACCGAGCGTCGTGGGTGGGAGTCGGCGGTCATGCCGGCAATCCAGATGCCCACCAGGCTGGCAACTCCCACCACGGAGAGCGAGAGGCTCGTAGCGGATTCCGGGAGTCCGGAGGCGAGGAGGAACGGGGCGACGTAGGTGAAAAGTGTGAAGTGGGCCAGTAGCAGGAGGGGCCAGGCGATGGCTATGGCCACGACGCCGGGCAGTTTCATGGCTGCCCGGAGGGAGGGCGTTTTTTGGCTGGCGTGGTCGTGGGCACCGGGGAGCAGCCAGAAGACCAGCACTGCCAGAAGCACACCCACTCCGGCCAGGACCAGGAAGGAAGTACGCCACGTCATGAGCGAGCCCATGAGCGTGCCAATCGGAGCGCCGACTGCCAGTGCGATGCTGTTGCCACTAAAGACCACAGCCATGGATTTACCTACGGAGTGGGCCGGGACGATGCGCGCCACGTAGGGAGCCATGCTGGACCACAGCATGCCGTGCGCGATGCCGCCAAGGAGCCTGGCCCCGATCGCCCACCCCAGAGCGGGGCTCAACGCCAAGAGCACATTGCTCAGGGCGAAGGCCAGCACAGTGGCGATCAGCAGGGTCTTCCGGGGAACCCTTCCGGCAAGGAACCGTGAAAGAGGCAAGGCCGTGAAGACGATGATGGCCGCATACACCGCTGTCAGGGAGCCCACGGCAGATTCGTCGACACCGAGGTCGCGGCTGATTTGGGGGAGCAAGCCCGACGGCAGGAGTTCGGTGGTCACCGCCGTGAAGCCCGCTGCTGCCAGAACAAGGAGTCCGCCCCACGGGATCTTCTTGGGCTGCTGCCTTTCCAGGGCCGGCGTTTTGGGCGTTTGCGGTTGGACGGCCACAGGGTCTTGCTTCAAAAATTGCTCCTCCGGGGATGGGGTGTGCTGTTCATAGGGGGTCAAGCCAACGATATGCGGCGACACCGGCGCGAGGGAGTCACTGTTAGTCACCCCTTTACCCGCAACACACTTTGTCCGCCAGCCATTCCGCGCGCAGACTGTCCTTGTGAAGCCCTTCCTCCTGCTGGCCACCCGCGCCGAAGATGCCGCAGCCGATGACGAGTATCAGGCCTACCTCCGGTACTGCGGACTGAAACCTGAAGAACTGGTCCGTTTGCGCTTGGAATCCGAGCCGTTGCCGCCCCTTGAACTTTCCGAGTACTCCGGAGTGATCGTCGGTGGCAGTCCCTATACGTCCAGCGATCCTGTGGAAGAGAAGAGCGCAGCCCAGATTCGGGTGGAGGCGGAACTCTCAGCGCTGCTGGACCGCATAGTTGCCGAGGACTTCCCGTTCTTGGGTGCCTGCTATGGGGTCGGCACTCTGGGTGTTCACCAAGGGGCCACCATCGACCGCCGTTTTGGCGAACCTGTGGGGCCAACGGAGATCAAGCTCACTGCTGAGGGGGAGCGCGATCCCATGCTGCGGGGCATTCCGCACACCTTCGACGCTTTTGTGGGTCACAAAGAAGCGTGCAGCAAACTGCCTGCCCACGCGGTTTTGTTGGCGAGCTCGGCCGCGTGCCGTGTGCACATGTTCCGGATCAAGAACAATCTCTACGCCACGCAATTCCACCCCGAGCTCGACGCCGACGGCCTCATCACCCGCATCAATATCTACAAGAACTCCGGCTACTTCCCGCCGCACACCGCGGACGAACTCATCGAAACGGCCCGGAGCTCATCGGTGACCGAGCCGATGCGGGTCCTGAGGAACTTCACGGAGCTCTACGCCCGCTAGCACCCCGTTGTGGGGCCTGCTTTGCGTGCCTCGGCCATGGGTTGCCGCGCAGAGTGGGCCTCGCATGGTGGGGTGGGTGTGTTGTGGGGCCTGCTTTGCGGGCTTGGGCCATGGGTTGCCGGGCAGAGTGGGCCTCGCATGGTGGGGTGGTGTGTTGTGGGGCCTGCTTTGCGGGCTTGGGCCATGGGTTGCCGCGTAGAGCGGGCCTCGCATGGTGGGGTGGTGTGTTGTGGGGCCTGCTTTGCGGGCTTGGGCCATGGGTTGCCGCGTAGAGCGGGCCTGGCAACGCAAACGCCCGACGGCGGTAGTCGCCGTCGAGCGTTTGTGTCCCCCCAAGGTGCGGCTACGCGAGCCGGGCCGCGAGATCTTCCCCAACCGCGAAGGCCCGCGTGATCGCAGAGCCCAGGGTTGCCCCACCGCCCGGATAGTTGTTCCGGAAGACACCGGCCGAGACGTTGCCCGCAGCGTAGAGCCCCGGAATGGCTTGCTGCCGATGGTCCAGCACACGCCCGTCGAAGTCCGTGGCCAGCCCGCCCGAGGTACCCAGCACCCCGGCGTGGATGGGCACGGCGTAGAACGGGGCAGTGACCAGGGGTGCCAAGCAAGGGTTGGGCGTGTTGCCGGCATCGCCCAGGAAGCGGTCCTGCGGTGTCGCACCCCGCCCAAACTCCGTGTCCACGCCCACGGCCGCGTCGGCGTTGAACCGAGCAACCGTCGACTCCAGACCGGCCGAATTGATGCCCACCTCCCTGGCCAGCAGCTCAAGGCTCGGCGCGGACACCATCCATTCAGCGGGTTCGCCGGGCAGAGACCCCGCCACCGGGTACTTGGCGAGATAGTCCGCATCGAACACCAACCACGCGGGATTGTTTTGCTGCCTGCCCGTGTGCGGATTAATGGAAGCGAACACCCGGCTGGCATCGTGATAATTCAAGGCCTCGTTGACGAAGCGTTGGCCGTCGCTGTTCACAGTGATGGAACCCGGAAGCGTCATTTCCACGTTCCCCATGCGGCCCGAACGCCGGCCGTCGTACTGATGGGCCGCCGTCGAAATAACCGGGACACCCCACACAGCCGACATGTCCTCCACAGCCGCCCCCGCCTTCAGTCCCAGCTGCAGGCCGTCGCCCTCGTTGGATGGGGCACTGATCGGCGTCACGGGATAGGGCAGGAAAGCGGAACGGAGCCGCGGGTTCCATTCGAAGCCGCCGGAAGCAAGCACGACGGCGGTCGCGGCCACCGACACCCCGGCGGCGGTACCGCCAAGAGTCACCAGCCACCCGGACTCGTCACGCGACAACTCCTCCACAGGGCACGACACCACGATGTGGACCCCGCGGTCCAAGGCGCTCGCAACCAGGCTTCCCACCAGTGCCCCGCCCATGGTTCGGATGCCCGTGGCGGCGCGGTGCTCGAGGAGCGAAGGGTCGGCTGCGCGGCCGTTGAGTTCGTCCCGCTCGGTCATGGTGAGCAACGGAAAGTACGACGACGGCCGGATCAGCTCCGCCAAGCCCGGGTACTCCTGGGGGTCGAACGCGTTGTTGTCCAAGCCCCTGCCGCCGTTCGCGGCACCTTTCCACTCCATGTGGTAATCGGGGCGGGCGATGGGAACCATGGAGACTCTGGTGTTCGTGTTGAGGAACTCCACGGCTCGCGGCGCAGTGGAGACGTACCAGTCGATTTCCCCGGCCGTCATCACGTGGCCAGCCGCCTCTGAGAGGTAAGCAACGCCGTCGGCACGGCTGTCCTGGTACCCGGCCGCCCTGGCGAGGTGATTGTTGGGCGCCCACATGACGCCGCCGCCTGCCGCCGTCGTACCGCCCAAGAGCGAAGCCTTTTCAACCACCAGGACGCTCAGTCCGGCGTCGGCCGCGCGGACGGCGGCGACCAGCCCTGCCGCGCCACTGCCCATAATCACGACGTCGTAACTTGGGTTGAGCTGGCTGGTTTCGGTGAGGACAGGGGTACTCATGCGACACCAGCCGCCGGCATCCCGATGAGGATCTTGCCGATCTTTTCCGTGCGTCCCTGAATGAGCTGGAATGCCTGCTGGAGATCAGAGAAGGCGAAGCGGTGCGTCATGAGCGCCCGGGCTTGTTCAGGATGGCGTGACAACAATGCCAGGCCGTCAGGAATGAGGTTCAGGCTCATGCGGCTGCCCATGATGTCCAGTTCCTTATAGGGGATGTCCTTCATGGAAACGTTGGCCTGCCGGGGCGAGATACCCACTTGGACGATCCTCCCGGCGCTGGCAACAAGCCTGATGGCGTTCTCCAGCGATGAAGGAACGCCCGTTGCCTCCATGACCAGTTGTGGCCCGTAACCGTCGGTTAGTGCGTCCAGGCGCTGAGCCTGATGTGCGTCCGGGAACTCGATTCCTTGAGTCACCAGGAGGGTGTCTGCAGCCCCGAAGTCGATAGCGAGGTCCAAGCGGTGCTGCTCGGTATCGGCACAGATCACCTTGACGCCCAATTCCGTCAAGTAGAGCGTGGCCAGCAAACCGATAGGCCCGCTTCCGAGCACCAGCGCAGTCTCCCCAGCTTCTGGCCTGCCTCGGTTCACCGCCTGCATGGCGATGGAAGCAGGTTCGCCCATGGCTGCGATGTCCAACGGCAGCTCGTCGGGAACAGGGTGGAGTTTGCCCAGCGGGACGCTGATCAGTTCAGTGAGCGCTCCATCGGAGTAACAGCCCAGGCAACCGACATTCCGGCAGACGTTGTACCGGCCGCTCAGGCACGGGCGGCACTGGCCGCAGGAGATGATGGGGTTCACGGCAACTCGATCACCCACAGCGATGCCTTGGGTGTTCCCTGTGGCAATGGCTTCGACGATTCCGGAGAATTCGTGCCCCTGGATCAGCGGCAACTCCGTGGGGTAGTCGTCCTCCCAGATGTGGAGATCGGTGCCGCAGAGGGTGACGTTGTGGACTCGCACCAGGGCATGGCCGGGCTCCAGGGCGGGCTCGGCGGATTCCCGGAATTCAATCGTTTCCCGGGAGACGGTGATTGCTGACAGCATGTGGGAACCTCAGTTCCGGCCAGCGGTCTGGCCGGTCGGTTGAGCGGGCTGTACGGCGTCGGCGCCGAAGAAGATGTTCCACTGCCGAACCGTGCGCTCTTCAATGAGACCGGCTTCGTGGAAAGGGTCCCGGTTCATGAGGGATTCGACGTCGGCCTTGGACTCACCCGCGATGATCAGGAGGGCGCCCGGAGCTTCTTCCGGTCCGAAGGGCCCGCTTTTCAGGAGCCGTCCGTTGTCGAACTGGGCTTTGAGGAACTCCACGTGGACTGGCCGGACAGCGTCCCGGCCAGCGGACGTGGAATCGGAATAGGAGTAGGTGACGGCAAAAGTGGCCATGAGGGTGTCCTCTTCATTGAGTTGATGGGGCTTCCTCAATGTTGGGCAACGTATTAGGCCCTGTCCAATACTTAGTTGGTCAAGAACTATGTAAAATCCCCACATAGTCGGCATGGGGGCAAGCTCAGGTCGTGGGTGTGGGGAGTACTTTCTCGGCTACCTGAAGGGCGGCCCGGAGCGCGGGGGCCACGGCACCCGGGTTCCACGCCAGCCCGGAGAACAGCAGGACGTCGTCGCCGTCGAGCGGCAGGAACACTGTCCCCGCCGGCATGATCCCCTCGATCGATTCCGGCATGAGGCTGATCCCCACCCCACTGGCCACCAGGGAAAGCGCAGTGTACGGATCCGCAACCTCTTGGCTGATCCCTGGCCGGAAGCCTACGGCAGCGCAGGCAGCAAAAGTGACTTCCCGCAGGGTGGACCCCTGCGCGGCCGGCATGGTGATGAAGGGGTCCCCCGCGAGGTCCAGCAGGTCAACCGACGACCGACCCGCAAGGGGGTGGTCTGTGGGCAAGGTGGCGCCCAAACGCTCAGTAGCTATGCGGCGGGTGGCCAAGGACGGGGCATCCACGGGAAGGCCGATGAATGCAAGGTCCAACGCCCCGTTACCCAGTTGCTGGAGAGCTTCCTGGGTCAGCAATCCACCGTGCAGCGTCACATCGAGTTGGGGATACTCCTGGCGCAAGGCACGGGTCAGCGGGGGCAGCGTGGTGTGGTTCAGGGCACCGGAGAAGCCGATGGCCAGCTTGCCGTAGACGGTTCCGTTGCCCGCATTTACGGCCCTCCGCGCCAGATCTACTTCTTCAAGGATCCTGCGGGCGTGCGGGAGCAGTGAGTGACCCGCAGTGGTCAGCGTAACGGACCTGGTGTTCCGCTCAAAAAGTGGTGCGCCCAGGCCTTTCTCGAGCTTCTTGATGGTCTGGCTCAGTGGTGATTGTGCCATGCGGAGCCGCTCAGCCGCCCGGCCGAAGTGCAGTTCCTCGGCTACAGCCAGGAAGGCCTCGATCTGCCGCAGTTCCACAGTCCCTCCCAGGTTTTACGGATCCAGTGCAAGGCTATATTGGGTTCTGGTTCCGGGTGAAAGCAGCCGGACGGTTCAACGGAGGCACCATGGCTAACTCGGCGTCGGGGGAGTCCGTCATTGAGCGCGTCGTGAAGATCATGGATGCGTTTTCCAAGGGTCAGCCGTGGCTACCGCTCAAGGAACTCGTCCGGATCACCGGGATGTCCAGCAGCACGGTGCACCGGCTTGCCATGGACCTGGCATCCAATGGCCTCCTTGTTCGAAACGAGGCCGGTGAATTCAGCGTCGGCATGAAGATGTGGGAGCTGGCATCCCGCAGCAATCCGCTTGAGGAGTTCCGGCGTCGTGGACTGCCGTTCCTGGAAGGTGTCCATGCAGCCGTCAGGGAACATGTGTCCTTGTCGATCCCGGATGTCGAATCCAACAGCGTCCTCTACCTGGAACGGTTGGACCGGCACGGGACGGTCATGAACCTGGCCGAGGTCGCCGGGCGCTTGGACATCCATACCACGTCCTCAGGAATGGCCATGATGGCGCACATGCCAGGCTGGGTCCAGGATCGGTTCATCGCCGGGAAGTTGGAGAAGACTACCCCCGCCACTGAGACAGATCCGGCCCGTCTCAGGAGCAACCTTGCCCTCATCCGCGAGCGCGGCTATGCCCGTCTGGTGGGTGTTCTGGTGGCTGAAAACACCGCCTTTTCGGTGCCTGTGTTTGGCCAGGGCCAGGCAGTCATAGGTGCCATATCCGTCGTCGTGCCTTCTGTCGACGAAGATGCCGGGCTGATCCTGCCGGTGTTGGTGGCCGCAGGCCGCGGCCTGTCCAGAACCATGGGCGCTGAGCGCCGACCGTACGGCTCCCGGCCATGGTTGTCGCAGGCTGGTTCCGCGTAGTCAAAGAGCTTGTCCCGTTCAACGGGAAGTTCGTCCATGCGGTGTGACCTGGGTCCTACAGTCGATCCCAGAGGAACAATCGTCAGTGATCTGGAGCATACATCCGGAGCCGTTATCAACGGCAACATGATGGGCTGCACAACAAAGCGGCACCCGGCGATCCGGACCTCATCTAATTCTTTGCCGGGCAAGGCACCATGGCGGTGCCACTTCCCGCGGCACTCAATGAGGAGACAGTATGGGACACGTGCAGCAGCACTCGCCCTCGGATGTAAACGAACCGGCAGCACCGCTTGGAACCGCGCCGCTTGGAACAGCGCCGGTTGAACACGTCAAAATGCCCAAGAAAGCGGCACTTGCCTCCTTCCTGGGATCCACCCTGGAGTACTACGACTTCTTCATCTACGGCACGGCCGCAGCGCTGATCTTCCCCAAGATCTTCTTCCCGGGAGGCGACCCCGTGGTTGCCTTGCTCGGAGCCATGGCGACGTTCGGCGTGGGCTACCTTGCCCGGCCGCTGGGCGGGCTCGTGATGAGCCACTACGGCGACAAGATCGGACGCAAGCAGGCGCTGATGGTCACGCTGGTGATCATGGGCCTCGCCTCGATCGGTATCGGGTTCCTGCCCACGTACGGGCAGATCGGCTACTGGGCAACAGCGCTGTTGCTGGTGGGCCGCCTTGCCCAGGGCTTCTCCGCCGGTGCCGAGTCCGCAGGTGCCTCGACCCTGACCATGGAGCACTCACCGGAAGGCCGCAGGGCTTTCTTCACCAGCTTCGTGATGACCGGCTACGCCTCGGGAATGGTGTTGTCCACCATCGTGTTCATCCCGCTCGCAGCCCTGCCCGAAGACCAGCTCCTCAGTTGGGGTTGGCGGGTGCCGTTCTGGCTCTCGGTTGTGGTGCTGGCTGTGGCGTACTGGATCCGGACCCGTTTGGACGAGCCGCCCGTCTTCGAAGAAATCGTGGAGACCAGCAAGCCCAAAGCCATCCCCGCCGTCGCCGTCCTCAAGACCCAGTGGCGCGACGTCCTGCGCGTTGGCGTGGTGATGCTGTTCTCTGTCATGCAAACCACCTTCACCGTGTACGCACTGGCCTACGCAACCGGACCGGCCGTGGGCATCGACCGCACGCTCATGCTTACGGTGAACGCTGTGACGATCGGCCTTTCGATGGTCACCATCCCCATCTCAGCCATGATCTCCGACCGTATTGGCCGGAAGAAGGTCCTGCTGGTGGGTGCCCTCGGCTGCGCACTGACCACGGTGGGCTACTTCTGGGCCATTAGCGAGCAGAACATCGCCTTGGTCTTCCTGTTCGGCTTCCTCAACATGACGGTCTTCTATTCCTGCTGGAACGGCGTGTGGACGGTCTTCTTCCCGGAAATGTTCCCCGCCGCTGTCCGCTACTCCGGCATGGCAATCGGCAGCCAGATCGGCCTCATCCTGGCCGGTTTCGCACCCGCTATCGCTACGCTGCTGGCCCAGCCCGGACCGAACGGTTGGATGCCCGTGGCGGGCTTCACCATCCTCTGCCTGGCGGCCTCGGCCATCGCCATCATGACGGCCCGCGAGACCTACAACGTTCCGCTTGGGGATCTCGGCAAACCGAGCAAAGCAAGCAAGTAAGCGAACAAAGCACGACGCCGGGCGGCACCTTCCAGCCGCCCGGCACCTTGCCTTGGGCACCGGCACCGGCACCGGCACCGGCACCGGCACCGGCACCCGTCCCCGGGCCCGCTGGCCCGGCACCCGCCCCCGCTGGCCCGGCACCCGGGCTCAACCATCCAAGCAACCCCAGTTCCGAAAGTTGGATACCCCATGACTTCCCCAGCACCGGCAACCCGCACCTTCCGCGTTGGAATCGCGGGTTGCGGCGCCATTTCCCGCAATCACCTGGAGGCTTTCAAGGCCCTGGACAACGTCCAGGTGATCGGCGTCTGCGACGTGGATGCAGACCGCGCCGCGGCAACAGCGAGAGCCTGGGACATCCCCAACGCGGTCACCAGCGTGGATGAGCTCCTGGCGCTGGAGGTGGACATCATCTCCGTCTGCACGCCGCACCCCACGCACGAGGAAGTGGTCCTGAAGGCCGCGGCCGCTGGTGTTAACGTCCTCTGTGAGAAGCCCATCGCCACCAGACTGGAGTCCGCCGAGCGCATGGTCGCAGCCTGCGAGGAAGCAGGAGTCCAACTGGGTGTCCTGTTCCAGCGCCGATTCTGGCCGGCGTCGCAGAAGATCCGTGCAGCCATCGACGACGGCACGTTGGGTAGGGCAATCATGGCCCAATGCTCGGTCATGCTTCACCGGGCACCGGACTATTACAACCGCGACGCCTGGCGAGGCACCTGGGACAGCGACGGCGGTGGGGTCCTCATGTCCCAGGCTGTACACCAGATCGACCTCCTCCAGTGGTACCTGGGCGACGTGGCCGAGGTCTATGGGAAGGTCAACACCTACCGCCACGGTGACTACATAGAGGTAGAGGATTCCGCGACGGCGGTGATCACCTTCACCTCCGGTGCCATGGCTACCTTGGAGGCCTCCACTGCAGTATCGCCAAACCTGGGGATCCAGCTCCGTATCACCGGCGAAACAGGTGCCTCGGCTTCCCTGACGGAGTTCCCGGAAGGCAGCCACGGACGGTTGGACCTGTGGGCGGTGGGCGAGCGGATCGTCGTCGAACCTGTCCACCCGGAAGGCGTGGAGCCGAACGTCGATCTCTCCGCCATCAACGGCCAGCTGATCCCATTCCACAAACTCCAGGTCCAGGACTTCGTCCAGGCACTCGAGGCTGGCACCGAACCAGCCATCACGGGTAAGGACGCGTTGAAGTCTCTCCGCATTCTCCTCGCCGTGTACGAATCTTCACGAACCGGCCAACCAGTCCGCTTCGCACCCGTTCACCCCGCACACCAGGCGATCCCCGGGCTCCGCGACCTCCAGAAGGTGGCTGGCTGACCATGGCACAGACACGAATTGCCGGAACACCCGTGACCCTTGGCCGCAACGGCCGCACCCCCAAGACCCTCCGCAACCGACTGGCCTCCGCGCCCATGGAGCGCAACTACGGCACCACGGACGGCTACATCACGGAGCAATACATCGACTACCTGGTCACCCGTGCCAAGGCCGGACTGGGCATGGTCACCACTGAGGCCACCTACGTCCGGGCCGACGGCAAGGGCCGCACCCACCAACTTGGCCTGCACACCGATGACATGATCCCCGGACTTCGCCGGCTCACTGAGGCCCTGCACGCGGAGGGTGCGCTCGCCGCCGTCGAACTTAACCATGGCGGCCGCACCGCGCAGGCCGCAGTTTCCGGTTTCAAGAACCTCGCGCCGTCGCCCGTTCCATGCCCGACGGCGGGAGGCGAGGTTCCGCGCGAACTCACCGCTGCCGAGTGTTACGAGCTTGTGGCCGCATATGCGGCCGCGGCCCGCCGTGCTGTTGCCGCCGGGTTTGACGTCATCAACCTCCACGGCGCGCACGGGTACCTGATCCACCAGTTCATGTCGCCCATTTCGAACCACCGGACCGACGAGTTCGCAGCTCCCTGGTTCTTCATGAACCTCGTGATCGACGCTGTGCGGGAGGCCGTGCCGGACACGATCGTGGGCATGCGGGTTTCGGTGGTGGAAGGCCCGGCCGACGGCATCAGCGCCGAGCAGCAAGTAGCCATCATCGCCAAGGCCCACCTTGACAAACTCGACTTCCTGGACCTCTCGGCCGGCAGTTACGACGCCGGCCAATGGATCGTGCAGTCGGGGGAGTGGAAGCCCGGGATCCTGGCCGACTATGCCAAGGCATACAGGCAGTTCGGGCTTCCCCTGGGCATGGCTGGGCGTTTGAATTCGCCGGAGATCATTGAGGAAGTCCTGTCTCAGGGCACCTGCGACTTCGTGAGCCTGGCCCGTGCCATCCATGCAGACCCTGCCTTTGTTGGCGGCGTCCTTCGGGGCGAACGCTACCGGCCCTGCATCGCGTGCAACGTCTGCATCGATAACCTCGGGCTCGGCCAGGTCACCTGTACGGTCAATCCTGAGGTTGGACGCTCACGGGTTCCAGTTCCGACTCCCGCTGTCCGTCCCGACTCGAGGGTGCTGGTGGTGGGGGCCGGACCCGCTGGCCTCACAGCCGCCCGCGAACTCGCCGAAGCCGGTGCCCGAGTGACGCTCATGGACGACGGCGTGCGGCCAGGCGGCCAGTTTGCCATGGCTGAGCGCATGAAATCGACGCCGGACTTTCATCGCTTTGCCGATTGGTCCAGTGCGGAAAACGAGCGGCTGGGCGTGGAGGTCCGCTTGGGAGCCCGCGTTGACACCTCCGACGCAGGCAAGCTGGCCCGCGAGGTCGGCGCCGATGCCGTGGTCCTTGCTACCGGTGGGCTGCGGCCGACGCCAGGGTTTATCGGGGTCGACTTGCCGCAGGTGTCCGATGTGCGGGACTGGCTGTCCGCCCATCCGGACATCCTGGACGGCGATTCATCGGCTGCTGTTCCCGAGGCCGTGACCATATGGGGTGGGGACTCCGTGGCCATGAGTGTGGCGGACACCCTCGCGTCCCTGGGCACAGCCGTGCTGATCGTGGGCCCCCAGGCGGCGCTGGCTCCTGAGTCGGGGCGCCGTGCCAAGATCCTTGCCGTGCCACGGCTCAAGGCCAACCCAAAGGTGCGGATTTTCCTGTCCAGCACCATCGAGGAGTATGAGGGTTCCCGGGTCCGAATTAGCCGAGCGGGTGTTGAGGACCAGTGGGTTGAGGCTCCGGGCGATCTCCTGGTTTCGCGTTCCGTGCTGCCGCTGGATGGTTCCATCACGCACGAGGAACGGGAAGCAGGGCTCAGCCTGGCTGCGTCCGTACCGGTCGCGCTGGCCGGGACGGTTGTGGATACCTCCCCGGCTATCGTGTCCAACGCTGTGAAGAGCGGGTACGACGCCGCGCAGCGCATCGCAGCGACGTTGGCCGGAAGCGGCATGGGAGCCGAGTTCGCCGGAAAGGTGCCAAGTCGCTGGAGCTCTCCAGCGAAGCCGCACGCTTCCGGCGAATTCGGCGCAGAGCAGAGCGAGCGTCAGCCCCGGCGGCTCGGATTGGCCCAGCTTTCCCTTGTCGGCACCGCGCCCCCGGACCTGGTGACCATCGCAGCCAAGGCCGGATTCGACTTCATTGGCGCACGGGTCCGGCCGGTTACTGCTTCCGAGCGGCCCTATGACCTTCAGCCGGGCTCGCCCATGCTTCGGGAAACCCTGGCCCGCATGGCTGACACAGGGATCACGGTTGAAGACATCGAGTTCCTGCTCTTGGACGGAACAGGGTTGCAGAACGGGACCGATCAGCGCCAGGCGTGGCTGCAGATGATGGAAGCCGGCCAAGCCTTGGGTGCCTCGACCCTGACGGTGGCATGCGCGGACCCGGACCTTGATCGCTTTGGGGACCACCTCGCCCAGATGACCCTGGATGGCAAGGCCTACGGCATCATGCCTACCTTGGAACCCATTGCTTACCAGGCAGTCCGTTCCATACCGCAGGCGGCAGCGCTGGCACGCCGGGCGGGCTGCAAGATCGTGGTGGACGCCCTCCACGTCAACCGCTTCGGCGGTTCACTGGATCAGCTTGTGGCCGCGGCGGACCTTGTTCCTTTGATCCAACTTTGCGATGGACCTTCCTCACCGCCAAGCACCAGGGAGGAACTGATCAAGGAGTCCCGTTCCGAGCGCGGCGTGCCGGGAGAAGGAGAATTCGACCTTGCGTCCCTCGTAGCTGCCTTACCTGCCGGCACTCCGGTCAGCGTCGAAACCCCATCGGACAGCCGGGTCGCGGCACTGGGCGAATCCGGATGGGCCAAGCACCTCAAAGCGGCAGCCGGAGCTGTCCTCACCACCCTCACAATCAACAACGCAGCACTTACCGGGAGCACCAAATGAACACCAAGCAACCTCTGCCCACCGTGGACTGCGACGTCCTGGTGATCGGCTCAGGGGCCGGAGGCCTTTCAGCGGCAGTGACGGCCGCCTATCACGGGCTGAAAGTCATCGTGGTGGAAAAAGCCGACGTGTGCGGCGGTGCAACATCCTGGTCCGGCGGCTGGGCCTGGGCACCGGGCAATCCCCTCGCCAAGAAGGAAGGCGTCAACGAGGATATGGACACCTTCCGCACCTACCTCAAAGGGGTCCTTGGGGACGACTATCAGGCCGACAAAGTGGATGCCTTCCTGAACGCTGCCCCTGACATGGTGGGCTTCTTCCACGAAAAAACATCCCTGCAGTTCGTTCCCGGCAGCAAGATCAACGACATCTACGGCAAGCTGCCCGGAGCAGGAACCGGCAACCGGTCCGTGGGGCCCAAACCCCTGAACGCCCGCGCCATCAAACCCACCGTGCGAGCCATGATGCGCCACCAACTATATGAAACATCGTTCCTCGGCATGGGCATCATGGCCGGTCCGGACCTGGGCAAGTTCCTCTCGGCATCACAGGGAAACCCCAAAGGACTGTTCCACGCGGGCTGGCGTTTCGGCTTCCACCTCCTGGACCTCCTGACACACCGCCGCAACATGCAACTGGTCAACGGCACAGCGCTTACCGGCCGGCTCATGAAATCGGCTGATGACCTCGGCGTCGACATCCGCGTTTCCACGCCAGCCACAGCGTTACTCAGCGACGACGACGGCACGGTGACTGGCGCCGTCGTGCGTTCACTGGAAGGTGAGCTGCAGATCAACGCGGCCCGCGGCGTCGTGCTGGCGTCCGGCGGGTTCCCCAACGATGTGCAGCGACGGAAAGAGTTGTTCCCCAAAACCCCAACGGGCCGTGAGCACTGGACGCTTGCGCCACGGGAGACCACCGGCGACGGCATCAACCTGGCCCAGTCTGTGGGGGCCAGCTTCAAGACTGCGGTGAAATCGCCTGCCGCGTGGTGCCCGGTGTCCCTGGTGCCGTACCGCAACGGCAGGACGGGGGTGTTCCCGCACATCATGGACCGGGCCAAGCCGGGCAGCATCGGTGTCCGCGCGGACGGTCAGCGGTTCGTGAACGAGGCCAACGGCTACTACGACTACGTCGAGGCGCTCCTGGCCGCAACGCCTGAAGGCGAAACCGTGGAGTCGTGGCAGATCGCGGACAGCCGCTTTGTCCGCAGGTTCCCGCTCGGCATGGCCAAACCTTTGCCCGTGCCTCTGTTCCCGTACCTCCGCTCGGGATACCTGATCAAGGGCAGGACGATCGAAGAACTGGCGGAGAAGTGCGGCATAGACCCCGCCGGTCTACGTCGAACAGTGGCCAGATTCAACGCCAACGCGCGTGCCGGCGTCGACCCCGACTTCGGCCGGGGCGAGACCGCTTTTAACCGGTACGGCGGCGATGCCGGCAACAAGCCCAACCCGTCGTTGGGTCCCATCGAGAAGGGCCCGTTCTATGCCGTGCGGGTGGTTCCGGGCAGCTTCGGCACGTTCGCTGGCGTGGAGACGGACGGCCGCAGCCGCGCCCTCAACCACGACGGCGAACCCATCCCCGGTTTATACGTCACCGGCAATGACCAAGCCAACGTCATGGGCGGCCACTACCCGGCGGGCGGCATCAACCTCGGTCCCGCGCTGACGTTCGGCTACATCGCCGGGCGGGATCTCGCCGGCGTGGACACCTACCGCGGCGCAGTAGGTGCAGGGGTGACCGGAGCCGGTGGGGGAGCCGGTGCAGGGAAGGGACCACTGGGGTAGAGCGCCGTGGCTTCCATCATGTAGTTTGCCCACTGTGGACCTGCGATCATGTAGCCGTCCAGCGACCTGTAGAACTTGCCGTTGATGGTGACGTTTTGGCCCGCCCGTTGCTGGCCCGCCGAGGTATCCCCGAAGAACGACGCCGTAGCGAGCGCCGTGGTGAAGCCGGCCACCCAGGTGGCTCCGTTGTTGTTCGAGGTTCCGGTTTTTGCTGCGACAGGGACCTGGTTCTGAACCTTGGGTTCGATGTAGACGCCGGAACCCATCTTCAGTACGTCCTGCAACACGGCGTTGACTCCGCGGGCAACGGAAGGTTTGACGGCATCCCGGCACTCGGGTTGCTGGGCATCGTATTGCCGCCCCTGGGCGTCCTTGATTTCTGTAATGGCGATGGGGGCGCAGTAGGTGCCGTCGTTGGCGAAGGTGGCGTAAGCACTCGCCAGGACCACGGGCGCCACGCCGATGGAACCGAGCAGGTTGCCGATCTGGTGCATGTTGACCGGCGCGTTGTCCAGGCCGCTGTGCAGGCCCACGGTGTCCACCATCCGCTGGATACCGCAGAAATCCAGTTGCGCGGCAGTAGCGAACGTGGCCGTATTGATCGAGTTGTAGAGCCCGTAGTTGATGGGCATGGGCCGGTAGTAGCCGGGGTCGTTGTTTTGCAGGTCGTCGTCGGCGCCCAGGTTGGCCGCTTTCTGGGCCGTGCTGTAGCCACCCATCACTTTCCCGCAACTGTCACGCCACGGGAAGCCCACCGGGTAGACCCGGCGGGAAGCATCCACCACCGCGGTTGGATTCTTGCCCTCATTGAGCCACTCGGCATAGATGAACGGCTTCATGGTGGACCCGGGTTGGAAGCCGCCGGCCCCGTTGAGGTCGTAGCCGTTCGCGTCCTTGGCGTCCACGTTGAAGTTCAGCTGGGTATCGTACTTCCCTTCCTCCGGGACGAACACCGTATTCTGCGCCATCGCAAGGATTTTGCCGGTACCGGGCTGCACCGTGGTCATGGCCGCGCCCCACTTGTCAGGATTGTCGCCTGCCGAGGCATCGACCTGTTTTTGCGCGGCGGCCTGGAGCCTGCTGTCCAGCGTGGTGGTGATGGTGAGGCCGCCGCGGAATAGGAGCCGCTCGCGTTCCTCCAAAGTTGAGCCATAGGCGTCGTTGTTGAGGATGAGATGCGAAACGTAGTCGCAGAAATACGTGGCGATGGTGGCCCCCGCGCAGCCCTGCATGGACGGGGTGATGTTGAGTTCCAACGGTGCCGCCACTGCAACACCGTGGTCCACGGCGGTGATCTTGCCCTGCTCCAGCATCCTGTCCAACACGAGGTTTCGCCTGGCGACTGCGGCGTCCGGGGCAACGGTTGGATCGTAGACACTGGGCCCGTTCACCAAGCCGGCCAGGAGTGCGGCCTGCGGCAAGGTCAGGTCCTTGGCGGACGTACTGAAGAAGTAGCGCGACGCCGCTTCGATGCCGTAGGCGTTCCGGTTGAAGAAGACAATGTTCAGGTAGCCCTCAAGGATTTGGTCCTTGCTGAACCGCTTTTCCAATTCCAGGGCCAGCTTGATCTCGCGGAGCTTGTCTCCCATGGTCTTTTCGCCGCTCAGGACCACATCCTCCGGACGTCCCTGAGTGAGCCGCGACTCGTTGAGGACATTCGTCACGTACTGCTGCGTCAGCGTGGAGGCGCCCTGCCTGGTTCCCTTGGTCAGGTTGGAGCTCAGCGCCCGCATGATGCCTTGGGCGTCCACACCCGGATGCTCGTAGAACCGGCTGTCTTCAATGGCGACGATAGCCTCACGGATGAAGGGTGACATCTCCTCCAGCGGAACCTTCACCCGGTTCTCGGCATAGAAGGTGGCAATGTGTTGGCCGTCGGCAGTGACAACAGTGCTGGAAAGGGACGGCGAGTCAACGTTGAGTTCGCTGGGCAGGCTCTCATAGAACCCGATGGAACCGCCCACTGTGGTGCTGGTGAAGGCGACTACGGGCACCACGAACCCGGAGATCAGCACGCCGCAGAGGATACTTACAAAGAAGAAACCGAAGATCCTGAGCAGGACCCTCCCGAGAGCTGGCTTACGACCCTTGTTCCGCGCCATTTTCGATGCCATTCCGTAGGGATATGAGGCTGAAAAGTAGGTACAGAATACGTCCGGCTCTGCCGCCGATCCATGGGGTCGAAGCCTAAATAAGGTTCCAAATAGGACTCAATCCAGGGGAAGGGTGACCCTTACGCTGGTGCCCCGTCCAACCTCGGAGTCGATGTCCACTGTCCCGCCGGCGTCGTGCACTGCGATCGACATCATGAGGAGCCCGAAACCGTGCCGCCGTCCACTGGGCGCGGCATGGATTTCGAAGCCGCTGCCATCATCGGTGATGGTGAGTTGGATGCCGTGGTAAACCGCGTTCAGGCGGATGGTGAGCTCGCTGGCTCCCGCGTAGTTCAGGGTGTTGCTGAAAGCTTCCTGGGCCACGTGATACAAAAGGGCCGCCGCGGAAGAGGAGATCTCGATTCCGTGGTGCGGGGTGTGCCAATGCACTGTTACACCGGCCCTGCGAAGCGGAGCGGCCAGCCGGTCGATGCATCCCGCAACGCCCAGCGCGTAGAAATCCACGGGGTGTTGATCCTGGATGATGCCCTTGATGGCCATCACCTCACTGAGAGCTGCTGACTGGTCCATTGGGTCCCCCACATCGTCGTGATTCATACCGGAAATTCGATGCCGAAGACTCCGTGTATTGGTGCTTCGACTGCTTCCAGCGTGGCGCTGATGTATCAAGGAACCTTTTCGATTAGCTCAAGTTCGTATCAAGTTTGCGGGGCGGACTTGCGCCGGTGGACTTCCCGAATAACAGCGCCCGACGGCGGCACGTGAGTACCGTCGTCGGGCGCTGCCAGGGTGTCAGCGGTTGCTGTGGCCAGCCTCCACTGCTGCTTGCTCGATGCGGGCCCGGTACGCCGCCCATTCCTCCGTGGACTTTCCGGGCACGTTCGGATCCCCTGGCCGCTGGCCGGCCGAACCGTCAATGAGTTCACGGAGAATATCCGCATGCCCGGCATGGCGGGCCGTCTCGACGCACATGTGCACCAGGATCTGGTGAAGCGTTACGTTCTTCTTTGCCTCGTTCCACCAGGGCACCACGCCCGCCGCGTCCAATGGCAGTGCCTCGATGGTGGCGTCGCTGTGCTCGGCAGAGAAACGGTGGAGTTCCATGATCTCTTCGCGGCTTTCGTTGGCCGGAACCCACATGTCCCCATCAGGCTCGGCACCATCGGCAAACCACGGAAGTTCCCGGCCACTGGGCCGCCCGAACGTCACACCGAAGTAGTCCAACTGGACGCTGGCGACGTGCTTGACGAGCCCTAAAAGATTAGTGCCGGTGGGCGTCGTGGGCCTGCGGGCGTCGTACTCGCTGAGGTCCTCGACTTTGCTGAGGAGATCCTCCCGCCGATTCCTGAGGTATGTGAGCAGCGTCGCTTTGTCATCCATGTTGTGCACTCTACAGAAGGGGACCGACACGGGTTCGCGGGAAACGTGCCAAACGCTGGGAATGCTTCGGCGATTTCGCCGCGTTCCAGCGAACTCGCTTGGCCTTACGAATTCGCACGCAGGTTAGACTCGGGCGCATGGGGGACAACAACACGGGGCGTCAGCACCGAGTCCGCCGGAAAACGACGAAATCGCCGGAAAACTCCAGCGAACTGGCAGCTTTCCGGCGATCTCGGCGCAAGCATCAAACCTAGGTGAGCTTCACCTGGCGGTTCATGTCCTTGTACAACAGGTACCGGAACTCGCCCGGGCCGCCGGCGTAGCAAGCTTGCGGGCAGAACGCGCGCAGCCACATGAAGTCGCCGGCCTCCACCTCAACCCAGTCGTTGTTGAGCAGGTACATGGCCTTGCCCTCCAGCACGTACAGGCCGTGCTCCATGACGTGGGTTTCCGGGAAGGGGATCACGCCGCCGGGCTGGAAGGTGACGATGTTGACCTGCATGTCGTGGGCCAGGTCGCTGGAGTCCGTGAAGCGGGTGGTCTTCCAGACGTCGTTGGTGTCCGGCATGGAGGTGGGCTCCACGTCCTTCTCATTGGTCACGAAGGACTTCGCTTCGAACCCTTCGAGCCGCTCGTACGCCTTGCGGATCCAGTGGAAGGAAACGATGTCGTCGGACACGTTTTCCAGGCCCCACTCCGCACCGGCTGCGAGGTAGGCGTAGCCGCCCTCTTCGAGGTGGTGCAGCTCGCCGTCGAGGGTCAGGTTGACCTGGCCCTTGGTCACGAAGATAACGCCCTCAACGCCGGACTCGAACTCGGCCTTGGGAGCGCCGCCGCCCGGGCCGATCTCCACAATCAGCTGGGAGAACGTGGTGGCGAAGCCGGAAATCGGCCGCGCGATGATCCAGGAGCGGGTATTGGAGAAGCCCGGCAGGTTGCTGGTGACGATGTCCGTCATGACACCCTTGGGGATCACCGTGTAGGCCTCGGTGACGATGGCCCGCTCGGTGGTCAGGTGGGTCTGCGGGGGCAGCCCGCCCTCGGGGTAGTAGTACTTGCCCATGCGAAATGCTCCTATCAGTGGGAAGTCGGTTGTGCGAGCCGCGGGTGCGCCAGCGCGGTCAGCTGTGAAAGTTCGACGCCGGCAAGCGCCTTGACCTCGTCGGTCCCCACTGCGCCGCACTGGACGCCGCGGAGGACGAAGCCGGCCAAAGCGCGGGCCGTGGCGGGCTCATCCATGACGCCGCCTTCGGTCCGCTCCACATAGTTGCGCAGGCGCAATGCCGCGGCGGGCAGGCCTTCGCGGTAGAAAGCGTACGACGCCGAGAAGCGGCTGGGGAGCTGGGCGGCGTGGAGATCCCAGCCCTGGTAGTAGCCGTTTTCCAGGGAACGTCGGACCAGGCGGCCATGCAGTTTCCAGGCGTCTTCCACTGCGTCACCGACGGGGATGATGTTGGTGGAACCGTCGGACAGGCGGATGCCTGTGCCGGCGACGGCCAGTTGCATGACCTGCTTGGCGAAGTCTGCCACGGGGTGTTCCATGGACTGGTATTCCGCAGAGATACCCAGCGACGCGCTGTAGTCGTAAGTCCCGTAGTGCAGGGCGCTAATGCGGCCGGGCACCACGTGGGGGAGCTGGGCCACAGGCGAGGTTCCATCCGCGCCGATGATGAGCTGCGGGGTTTCCACCTGCACCTCAAAGCGGAGCCGGCCAGCGGGGAGCCCAAGGACTTCCTCCAGGCGGGACACTGCGTAATCCATGGCCTGGACCTGGGCCACAGTGGTGACCTTGGGCAGGGTGAGGATCAGGCCGACGGGGAGCTCCCCGGCTGCTGCGAGCGTGGACACGAACAAGTCAAGGGTTCGCAGGCCGCGGGCCCGGGTGGGGGCTTCGAAGCACTTGAAGCGGATACCGATGAACGGCGGTGCTGTTCCGGCTGCGACAGCAGCTGCAACGGCGTTGGCGGCAGCAACGGCGTCGGCATCTTCTGCCTCATCGCCGCGGTCACCGTAGCCGTCTTCGAAGTCCAGGCGAAGGTCCTCGATCGGCTCGGAGGCGAGCTTCGCGGCCACACGCGCTGCGACGGCTGCAGCCAAGTCGGGCTCCTGGCCCAACAGCTGTCCGAGTTTTTCGAGACCGCCGTGGGCTTCCGCCGTCGCGAGTGCCTGGGCGCCCCAGTCCGCCAGGAAGGTGGGCGTGAAGCGGTCCGCCGGGATGTAGACGGTGTGGATGGGCTGGCGGGAGCCGTCGTCGCCGGGGTAGTTGCGGTCCAGCAACTGGTCCGTCGCGGTCAGCTGTTCCTCGATGTGGGCCAGGTCAGATGAACTCAGTGAACCCATCTCAGCCCACCAGCTCATACGCCGGCGTGGTCAGGAAGTCCGTGTACTCATCGGAGAGACAGATGTCCTCGATCAGCTTGGACGCGGGCTCGTAGTACTTGGTGAAGTTCTCGTCGCCGAATTCGATGCGCAGGCGCTCGGTCTCTTCGCCCAGGATGCGGGTGACCAGTTCGCGGGTCACTGTGTTGCCGGTGTCCGCGAGGATCGACTTGTTGCGGAGCTGCTGCCACACCTGCGAGCGGGAGATCTCCGCAGTCGCGGCGTCTTCCATCAGATTGTGGATGGCCACGGCACCACTGCCGGAGATCCACACGCCGGTGTAGGCGACGGCGACATACAGGTTCAGGCGCAGCCCGGCTTCGGTGACGGTACCGCCGGCGGACGCGACGTCGATCAGCTGCTCAGCAGTGACGTTCACCTCGGGGCGCTGCTTATCCAGCTGATTCTTCTTACCGCCGTTGGCAGGGTCGCCAAGCACGGAATCGAAGACTTCGCGACAGGTGGGCACCAGGTCCGGGTGGGCAACCCAGGAACCGTCAAAGCCATCGTTTGCTTCGCGGGTCTTGTCGGCGCGGACTTTGTCGAAGGCTGCGGCGGTGACGTCCGGCTGCTTGCGGTTGGGGATGACGGCGGCCATGCCACCCATGGCGAAGGCGCCGCGCTTGTGGCAGGTCTTGACCAGGAGCTCGGTGTAGGCACGCATGAAGGGTGCCGTCATGGCAACGGTGGCGCGGTCCGGGAGGACGAACTCTTCGCCGGCATCACGGAAGTACTTGATGATGCTGAAGAGGTAATCCCAACGCCCGGCATTGAGGCCGGAAGCGTGATCACGCAGTTCGTAGAGGATCTCGTCCATCTCGAACGCTGCCGGGATGGTTTCGATCAGCACGGTGGCGCGGACGCTGCCCTGCGGGACGCCGAGGTAGTCCTGTGCGAAGACGAAGACGTCGTTCCAGAGGCGCGCCTCAAGGTGGCTCTCCATCTTGGGCAGGTAGTAGTACGGGCCGTGACCGTTCTCCAGCAACTGCTTGGCGATGTGGAAGAAGTGGAGGCCGAAGTCCACCAGCGCACCGACGGCGGGTTCGCCGTCGAGCAGTACGTGGCTTTCCTCCATGTGCCAGCCGCGGGGGCGGGCAACAACGACGGCCAGGGGAGCGTCCGTGCGGAGCCGGTATTCCTTGCCCTCGGGGGAGGTGAAGCTCAAGGTGCCCCGGGCGGCGTCGCGGAGGTTCAGGATGGCGTCGACGACGTTAGGCCACGTGGGCGTCGAAGCGTCTTCGAGGTCGGCAAGCCATACCTTGGCGCCGGAGTTCAGGGCGTTGATGGCCATCTTGGCCGGGGTTGCCGGACCGGTCATCTCAACGCGGCGGTCCTGCAAAGCCGCAGGAGCCTCGGCGACTTTCCAGTCGCCGTCGCGGATTTCCTGGGTTTCCGGAAGGAAGTCGAGGCGGGACGTGTCCGCAACCTTCTGGCGCTTGACCTTCCGTGCCTGGAGAAGCTCGTTGCGGGTGCCGGCAAAGCGGGTGTGCAGTTCTTCGATGAAGGCCAGTGCCTCCGGGGTGAGGATCTCCTCGGCGCGATCGATCGGCCGGGGATCAGTGACTGTAATAGCCATGTGAGCGGATTCCTTCTTCTAGGGTGCGCTGGTGCTACAGCGCGCTGGCGGCGTTTGCGTGCGCGGCGGCTGCCACCGCAGCAGCAACATCGGCAGCAACGTGGGGATCGAAGACGCTGGGGATAATGTAACTCGCGTTCAGCTCATCGTCAGCCACCCGGTTGGCGATCGCCTCGGCGGCGGCCACCAGCATGTCAGGCGTAATGTCCGATGCCCCTGCGTCCAGTAGCCCGCGGAAGAATCCGGGGAAAGCCAGCACGTTGTTGATCTGGTTGGGGAAGTCACTGCGGCCGGTAGCTACGACGGCGGCGTGCTTGGAAGCGATCACGGGATCGATTTCCGGCGTCGGGTTGGCCATGGCGAACACAATCGCATTTTCGGCCATCGAGGCGACCTGGTCCTCGCCGATCACGTGCGGTGCGCTGACGCCGATGAACACGTCAGCACCCTTGAGGGCATCGTGCAGGGTGCCGGAGAAGCCTTCTTCGTTGGTGTTCGCGGCGATCCAGCTGCGGTGCTCGTCGCTGTATTCCTCGCCCGAGTGGATGGCGCCCGAGCGGCCCGCGGCGATGATGTGCTGCCCACCCTGGGCCTTGAGGAGCTGGATGATGGCGGAGCCGGCAGCACCGACGCCCGAAACCACGATCTTGACCTCGGACAGCTTCTTGTCCACGACGCGCAGGGCGTTGACCAGGGCTGCGAGCGTAACGATCGCGGTGCCGTGCTGGTCGTCGTGGAAGACCGGGATGTCCAGCTCTTCGCGGAGGCGGTTCTCGATTTCGAAGCAGCGCGGTGCGGCGATGTCTTCAAGGTTGATGCCGCCGTAAACGGGGGCCATGGCCTTGGCGATCATGATGATCTCTTCGGTGTCCTGGGTGTCCAGGCAAACCGGCCAGGCGTCAACGTTGGCGAACTGCTTGAACAGCGCCGCCTTGCCTTCCATGACCGGAAGTGCGGCCGCGGGGCCAATGTTGCCCAGGCCCAGGACGGCGGAACCGTCAGTGAGGACAGCAATGGTGTTGCGCTTGACCGTGAGGTTGCGGGCAGCAGCCGGGTCTTCTGCGATGGCCATGCAAACGCGGGCGACGCCGGGAGTGTAGGCGCGCGAAAGATCGTCGCGGTTGCGCAGGGCTACTTTGGGGACGACCTCGAGCTTGCCGCCGAGGTGCATGAGGAAAGTGCGGTCCGAAACGTGCTGGACGGTGACGCCGTCGAGTGCGTTCAGGGCGTCCTTGACGCGGGCTGCGTGGTCGTCGTCGGTGGTGTTGCAGGTGACGTCGACAACGATCTTCTCGTGGTGGGATTCCGTGACGTCCAGGGCGGTGATTGCTGCACCGGCTGCGCCGACGGCTGCTGCCAGTTCGCTGGTAGCGGTGAAGCTCGACGGTGCGGCGACGCGCAGGGTGATCGAGTTTCCGGGGCTCGGATTCGCCATTGAAATTCCTCCTGTTAGGCCCGTTCCCGGGCCGCCGTTCCTACAAAATATTTTCGTATTATGGATATTATTATCTACAAAGTGGAAACACAACCCCTTGCTTGGTCATGTTCGGTGTCATCGCGCCGCTTGCATGCGTGCTGTATGTTGGGTGTTCTAAGCAATTCTTTTCACGATGCGGATAAGAGTTGTCGGAATCTGAGTCATTGGAGACAAGGGAATGGCTGAAAAAGCCTCCGGAGGCGTGCAGTCCGTTGAGCGCGTCTTTGAACTGTTGGAACTGATCACGGACGCCGGTGGCGACGTCACCTTGAGCGAGCTCTCCTCGTCCACGGATTTGCCCCTGCCTACCATCCATCGCCTGCTGAGGACCCTGGTCTCCCTCGGCTACATCCGCCAGCTGCCTAATCGCCGCTACGCCCTGGGCCCTCGGCTCATCCGGCTCGGCGAAGGTGCCAGCAAGCAACTCGGTGCCGTAGCCCGCCCTCAGCTCAAGACCCTCGTAGAACGACTCGGAGAGACCTCCAACATGGCGGTCCTGGACTCGGACATGGTCATCTACGTGGCCCAGGTTCCGTCCATGCACTCCATGCGCATGTTCACCGAGGTTGGCCGTCGCGCCCACACGCACGATACCGGCGTCGGCAAGGCCATCCTGGCCCAGCTGGATGACGAGGTTGTCCGCGGCATCGTGGCCCGCACCGGCATGCCCACCCCCACGGCCAAGAGCATCGGGGACATCGACTCTCTGCTCGCTGACCTGGCATTGATCCGTGAGCGCGGCTACTCCATTGACGAGGAAGAGCAGGAGCTCGGCGTGCGCTGCTTCGCCATGGCCGTCCCCAACGCGCCCACGCCCACTGCGATCTCCGTTTCCGGGCCGATTACCCGCGTGGACCAGAGCTTCGCCGACCGTGCTGTGCCCATGCTGCGCGAGGCGGCCAAGGCGATCTCCGCGGAGCTCAACCAAAACTAATCCCTGCCAGATGGCACTAGATGGCAATGTTCCCCGCGAACATTGCCATCTTTTGTTATCTGGACGGCCCCTGGAAGGTGGGCGGCGCGCTCTGGGCGAGTGCCGCCGTCGTGCGCTTCCGTGGCACCGCGAAAGGCGGCAGTGTCCCCCAAGGAAACACTGCCGCCTTTCATCCGCGGAAGAGTGGTCAGTGCTCTGACGCGCTGGAAGTCTTGAGCGGGACCTCGTTGCCGTCGGCGTCGATCAACTTGCCGTTCTCAAAGCGGTCGCCTTCGCTGAGGCACTTGATGTCCTCTTCGCTGACAATCCGGTCCGTTCCTGCAACGAATACCGACTGGTTGTCCGAGTTGCCGGCCTTGAAGTGGTTGAACAGGATGTTCAGCAGGATCGCCATGACCGCGGCCGAGCTGATGCCGGAGTGGAAGATCGTGGAGAACCAGGACGGGAACTGGTCGTAGAACTTCGGGGCGGCGATCGGGATCATGCCGAAGCCGATCGAAGCAGCCACGATGATCAGGTTCATGTTGTTCTTGTATTCGACCTTGGCCAGGGTGCGGATACCGCTGGCGGCAACCGTACCGAAAAGTACGACGCCGGCACCGCCCAGGACGGGCGTCGGAACCGCTGCGACCACGCGGCCGAGGATCGGCAGGAGGCCCAGGATCACAAGGATGAGGCCGCCGGCGCTGACCACGAAGCGGCTCTTGATGCCCGTGATGGCAACGAGGCCAACGTTCTGGGCGAAAGCGCTCTGCGTGAAGGAGTTGAACAGGGGGGAGATGGCGCTGGAGAGCATGTCGGCGCGGAGTCCGTCACCGATGCGGCGGGAATCAACCTTGGTGTCCACGATCTCGCCCACCGCGATGATGTCTGCGGAGGTCTCGGTGAGGGTCACCAGGATAACGATCAGCATGGAGATGATGGCGGCTACTTCGAAGGTGGGGGCACCGAAAGCGAAGGGTGTGGGGAACGCGACGACGTCGCCCTGGCCCACCTTGGAGAAGTCGGCCATGCCGGCAATGAGCGCAATGATGGTGCCGATCACCATGGCCAGCAGGATCGAGAGCCGGGAGATCGCGGCGTTGCCAACCTTGCTCAGGAGAAGCACGACGCCCATGGTTGCTGCGGCCAATCCGATGTTGGCCATGCTGCCGTAGTTGTCAGCCTTGGCGTTACCGCCCATGGCCCAGTTCGCGGCCACCGGCATCAGGGTGAGCCCAATGGTGGTGATTACTGTGCCCGTAACCACAGGTGGGAAGAATTTGATGATTTTCGAGAACAGGGGAGTGATGGCCAAACCGATCAGCGAGGCCACGATCACCGAGCCGAACACCGCCTGGATCCCGCCGCCACCCTGGACGATCGCCACCATGGTGGAAACGCCGGCGAAGGACACGCCCTGGACCAGCGGCAGCTGCGAGCCGAACCACGGGATGCCCACCGTCTGAAGGATGGTGGCGAGCCCGCCTACGAACAAACAGGCGGCGATCAAAAGGCCGATGTCCTGTGAGTTCATGCCGGCCGCTGCACCGATGATCAGCGGCGGGGCAATGATTCCGCCGTACATGGTGAGGACGTGCTGGAAGCCGTAGGCAAACGTGCTTCCGATGGAGAGGCGCTTGTCCTCGGGCCGTTCGGGCTTGTTCGCGCGGTCCGTCCGGGACGAGGTGGTATTCGCGGGGCGGGATTTCTTCTTGATGTTCATGGCAGACTTTCTGGGTTCATGGCAGACGTCTTCGTCTGGCTAACTGTGTCTGGCTAACAAATCTTGGGGTTTTAGGGGTCGGGTTTGTGTACAGGTGATGCCTTTAAAGGGGCTCTTAGGGACAGCACCTGTACACAAACCCAGGGGTTGGCCTTCGCCGGGTGGTTAGCAGAAGCCGGCGATGCCGCTCCATGCAACGGGTGCAGCGTCGATGTCTTCGCGCTGGACGGTTGCTTCGATGAGGCCGTACGGGCGATCAGCCGCGAAGAAGACCTCGTTGGGGTTGTCCAGGCCGAACGGACTCAGGTCAACCAGGAAGTGGTGCTTGTTGGGCATGGAGAACTTGATTTCGTCCACTTCGCTGTGTGCTTCGAGGACCTTCTTGCCCATGTCGAACAGCGTCTGCTGCAGGGCGTGGGAGTAGTTCTCGGTGAAGCCTTCCAGCAGGAGCGCCCGGATGTCTTCGTAGCTCTTGTTGAAGTCCGTGCCAGCGACGTCCAGGTTGGTGTTGTAGCGCCAGCGGGCGGAGACATCCGTTGCGAGGATGCGGTCCGTGGTCTCCGGCAGGGTGGTGTACTTATCCCGCGGGTAGCCGACAAAACCTGACTGGGTGGTCTTCAGGACGGTCAGGTCCTTGAGGCCGCTGATGAGGTGGGTGGTTGCGCCATCACGGACGACGACGGCGGTACGCACCTCTTGTCCGTTGCGGACGAAGCTGTGGTCGTGTCCCTCGCCGTGTGCCTGGATACGATCCCAGCTGTAGGCCTCGGCTTCCCAGCGTCCGCCGGTTACCCAGTCGAACCCACCGGTGAAGTGATCGGCAAGGCGCAGGAGGAAGGCTTCGGGGGAGCCGATGCCTTCACGAGCGAAAGCGTAGACCGTGTTCTTCTGGGTGTCGGTGGCAACGACGTGGCCGTTGTCGCCTTCGAGGTGGGCTGCCTGGAAGTCGCCGCGCAGCTGCGAGGTGACGTTCAGGTCTTCGATGTGGTGGCGGTCCGTATCCCGAGTGACCTTGACGACGCGGACTTCTGCTTTGCCGTACTGGTTTTCGCCGAGGACGATGTTGTTGCTCATGGTCATATCCCAACTTCTGTGAGGTGGAACCTAGGTTCCATCAATGAAATTAAGCGCGTGTTTCCACCGCGTTTCTGGTGGAGCCGACCCAACAAAAAAGAGCCGACATCCATTGATGCCAGCTCATTACGACCCTGCCTGCTGCTCTCAGGTTACGTGACCTACGCCACGAACTGATTCGAGAGTAGCGCATGGTTTTGGCCTGTGTATACGGGTTCCCAAGGATCGTTATGAACTACCCGAATGTGACCGGGGCAACTCGGTTTGGCTTTTCGGGGGTCTTGACGCTTGCTTTGCCGCCTGCCTACACTTTCCACATAACAATAAAAGTTTTCCGAAGTACGGAAACTGAGTGCATGAGAAAGAGGAGGAACAGATGGACTCGAAGGATACGAACAACGTCGTGGAATTCCCGGCACCGGGTCAGGAGCTGTACCTGCCCTTCGGTGCAACAGATCCGGACTTCTATATTCCGGCCGACTGCGACCGCAAAGCCGGCGGGTTCTCCCGTTGGCTGCGCGCGCTTCCGGTGTTCGGCCGGCAGCGCCCCTGATTTTCCTGCATCACGGGCGCGGACTCTGCGCAACAGAGCCAACGAGGCGGGCGATACCTGGGGAGGTGTCGCCCGCTTTTCGGTGCTCGCCTCCATTTAGACGCCTCGCTGCGCAGGATGCCGTGCGCAACATCGAATGCGCAGCGAGTCAGCGAATTGGCCCTAATCACGGAGGGCGCGTAGTACCCGCACTTTGAACTCCTGCTCACGGAATAGGTCCTGCCACTTGATCCGAATGAACCTCCAGCCGAGTTCGGTGAGTGACTTCTCGCGCTGGCGTTCCCGGTAGAGGACTTCGCCCGTGGGGGCGTAGTCGAAGTACTTGACCTTCCCGTCGAACTCCAGCGCCAGTTTCTTCCTGCGCCAGGCAAAGTCGAGCCGATGGCGACCCTCCGCTGACATCACCTCTACCTGGAGCTCGGGGAGCTCGATGCCAAGTCGTTGGAGCAACTCACGGGTGAGGGTTTCTCCGGGCGATTCCGACCTTGCGTCCGCATTCTCCAATGCTCTGCGGAGCCTGCTGACGCCATTGCGCCCGACGAGGCTGCCGCACATCTGCTCCAGGGCGGTGGTGTGGGCACCTATCCTGAGCGCGTGGTCTACCACGATGAGGGCTTGCTTGTAGGTCAACATAAGGCAGCAGTCCGCTACCGTTCGTTCGAGCGAGGTGCAGGGCATTCCCTGCACGGTAACCACCTCGTTGGGGTTCAATGTCCGAGTATGGGGGACGACGTCACCTCCATGGGATGTCCGAGAGGGGGTAGTCCCGGTGGTCACGTGCACGCGGTCATCGACGTCCCACAGAAATAGCCCATGCAGGCGCGCTGCAGAGGTGTGGCTGTAAACCAAGCCACCAACCGACGTCGTCAGTGTTCCGTGGGCGTGTGCGGCTATGAGTTGCAGGCTGCGCGACCAAGGTTTTTGGGCTGCCCATGTGCTGCCTCGGATGTAACAGCCCCGACGAAGCCGGACCAAGCCTCCCGTGCGCAACATAGCGGCGATGTTTCTGTCGTTGAAGCCGAGTTCGTGGAGTTCGCTGGTTCGCCACAGGTGTATTCCTGCTGGCAGCTCTCCTGGGGCGTTTTTCATCACGTCATAAGCCTCGAATGGCGCCCCCGCAGGGAGAAGGTGTGGGCTGGCCTATGTGGATAAACCCATTTCGATGCGTAGCTGCGTACTGTGCCGTGCGAACGGCTCAGTACGCAGCGCGGCGACGAATTGGCCAAAAAATGGGCTCGTCATATTCCGATGGGGTGTGGCGTGGGTCACGTATGCTGGGGTGACGGCCGCCCTTGGGTACCTACAGGTCGTCGTGGCCCCCATTTGGGCCGCACTTGCTGGCTCGATGGCGTCGGACGAGGTCCGCGAGCGTCGCACTGCAGCACGTTGAGCAATAGCTGCCGCTCGTCGTCGAGCTGTGCCGGGACATGGACGCCTGGCTGATAACGCCTGCCGCGGTAGGTCTCAGAAAGAGCTGGATCTGGGGGTTCAGCGCCGCACAGCAGCAATCAGGCTGCTTCCCCAAAGGAAAACATTTGTCATGAAACGCACCCTCGTCACGCTCGGGGCGGTGATTGTGGTGGCCCTTGCCGGATGCACGGATCCAGGCACGCCGCCACCTACCGAGAGCCCCAGCGCAACGTCAACAGCCGAACCGACCGCCACTCCCACGGACCCTAGCGAAACGCCCACCGGAACTCCCGAACCGACAACGACGTCGACGGCCACGCCGACGGCTGAACCGACGACGACCCCCACCCCGACTCCGACAGAGACGACGACCCCGACCCCCACCCCGACTCCGACAGAGACGACGACCCCGACCCCCACCCCGACTCCGACAGAGACGACGACCCCGACCCCAACCCCCACCGCCACGCCGACCCCGACGGTCACGCCTACGCCCACGCCAACTGCAACGCCCACCCCCACACCAACACCCACAGGCAGCCTTGCCAATCTCGCCCGTGTCCCGTGGGACGGCGGCCCTGCGTACTGGTCAAAGTTCCCGGGTGCGGCGAAACTCAACAACCCGAATCTTTTCCCCATCAGCGTCTACTACGGCAAGCCCGAGCACGCCGCCCAGTTGAAGGACATCGGCGTCAACGTGTACCAAAACGCCGAGCACGATGGGTCTTCCCTGGCGTCAATTACGGACACAGGAATGCTGGTGATCGCCGGGACAGAGTGGTCGCGCGCTGAGGTGGGCAGCAACCCCGGAGTGGTGGGTTGGGATACCTACGATGAGTGCGACATGCTCGGCTTGGGTTGCGATGGCGCAACCTATGCCCAGAATCTCCAACAGATGGAGGACAAGGTGGCCCAGATCCATGGGTTCAACGATGGCAGGTTCGCGTTCGCCAACTATTCCAAGGGCATCCTGGGAACCTACTGGGCTCCGGGGCTGATGGACGATTTCATGTCCGCGGTGGACGCTGCGTCCGTGGACAACTACATGTACGCCCGGGCGGACCTTCAGGATGAACTGAACCGGACTCCGTCGTGGCCGCAGGGCGCCATCACGGCAACCTCCGCGGCTTACGGCTGGCAGGTGGATCAGATGCGAAGCTTCCAATCCTCGCCAGGCGTCCACCCGAATTGGATCTTCGTGGAGTCCGCAAAACCGTTCCTCAATGATGTGAATGACCGGACCATCACCCCGGAACAGATGGAGGGTGCCATGTGGTCCGGCATCATCCACGAGGCCCGGGGGATCAGCATTTTCCAGCACAACAACAATGGCCAAGCTGGATTCGGCACGTATTCACTGGTCCAGGCGCCCGCTGATCGCAAGGCAAAGATCAAGGTAGCGCTGGCCGGCATCCAGGCGCTGGCACCTGTCCTCAACACCCAGAGCTATGTGTGGAACGCAGGCGCCGCAGGAACGGACACCATGCTGAAGGCCAAGGATGGCAGCGCCTACCTCTTTGCTGGCATTGGCTTGAAAGGCAGTACTGGTTCCAAGACCTTCACCCTGCCTGACGGTGTCACCGGTACACAGGTGGAGGTTGTGGGCGAGAACCGGAGCATTTCCGTGCAAAACGGTAAGTTCACGGACTCCTTTGCCAACGAATACACGCACCACGTTTACAAGGTCACCATCTAGGGAGGGCCGCACCACCCGCGGGTTCGCGGGAAGAGTGCGAAATCGCCGGAACGCTCCCTGCGAAGTGGCAGCGTTCCGGCGAACTCGCGCAAAACCATAACCAACGAGCTACCCGGCCACCAGCTTCCGCGCAGCCGCAGAGTGTTCCGCGATCAGCCCGGCCACGTCCAGGTCCGGGATTCCCCCGTCAATGACGCGCCAGGATCCGCCCACCATCACCCGGTCGGCCCGGTCTGCCCCGCAGAGCAGCAACGCAGCTACGGGGTCGTGGCTGCCGGAAAACCTCAACGAGTCGAGCTTGAACAGTGCCAGGTCCGCCTGCATCCCGGGAGCCAGCTGGCCGATGTCGGACCGCCCAAGAACTGCCGCGGACCCGCGCGTGGCCCATCCAAGTGCGCGTGACACGGGGACCGACGCGCCATACCGCAAGCGCTGCAAATACAGGGCTTGCCGGGCTTCGAGGATCATGTTGGACGCGTCGTTGGAAGCAGATCCGTCCACGCCCAGCCCCACGGGAACGCCCGCGGCTTCCAGTTCCAGCACGCGTGCCGTCCCGGAGGCCAGGCGCATGTTCGACGTCGGGCAGTGGGCCACCGCTGTTCCGGCAGCTCCCAGACGCGCGATCTCCTCGTCATTGAAGTGGATGCCGTGTCCCAGCCAGGTCCGGGATCCGAGCCACCCCACGGACTCCAGGTAATCCACGGTCCGCAGCCCGAACATGGACTGGCAGAAGTCCTCCTCGTCGATGGTTTCGGCAAGATGCGTGTGCAGCCGGACATCGAAGCGCTCGGCCATGGCCGCGGACTCGGCCATGATTTCCTTCGTTACGGAGAACGGCGAGCATGGGGCCAGGGCAATCTGGACAACGGCCCCATCGCCGGTCTCGTGATACCTGCGAATCAGGCGTTCGCTGTCCGCGAGGATCGCCTCAGGTGACTGCACCGTGGTCCTGGGCGGCAGCCCGCCGTCGTCCTCTCCCAGGGTCATGGACCCGCGCGTCAAGGTTGCCCGCATTCCCATGGACCGTACTGCAGACACCTCGATGTCGATGGCGTCTTCCATGCCGTCGGGGAAGAGGTAGTGGTGGTCGGCTGCGGTGGTGCAGCCGGACAGCAGCAGCTCGGCCAGGGCAACTTGCACGGCAAGCTCAAGGCTGCGCGGAGTGAGCCGCGCCCACACGGGGTAGAGGTTCTGCAGCCACGGGAACAGGGGTGCGTTGGCCACGGGGCCCCAGGCGCGGGTGAGGGTTTGGTAGAAGTGGTGGTGCGTGTTGATGAGGCCCGGTAGCACCACGTGGGAGGACGCGTCGAACACGGAACACGGCATGGAAGGCTCAGCGCCGGAGGGCACGAGTTCAACGATGGTTCCGTCGTCGGAGACCACCAGGCCGTTGCCGGCGTCGAGGTCGTTGGCGGTGAAGATACCCAGCGGGTTTTTGATCCAAAGCATGGAGGTCCTTGTCTGGTCGGCGTGTTCGCGTTCCAGCTCAGTTAGGCCCTGTCTGCTGATCCAGGTTTCCCGGGCGCCGGGGGCGTCGGGTCCCCAAAGCGTAGAATGCACGACGGCGGCCGTCAACGCCCGCTTCCCGCCTGCGGTCACATTCCGGCGCTAAAAGCACGGCTCAAGTAATTTCGCATGACGAAATTAAATTTTCAAAAAACTATGGCGCGGCTCACAACCCTGGTGCTACGCTCTAACTGCCAAAGGCGGGCACCCGGACTTCGGGAAGCTATCTACCAGGCGCAACTTAACCTTCATCGCACATGCTGAAGCCTGGTAACCAAGCTAACTGGAGCTCCTTTTTGCAGCGCGCTCAAACAGGTCACCTGGCTTCCACAGCACTAAGGAAGTCGCAACATGAGTACAACCGTCACGGCCGAGCAATTCCTGGCCACCTCCATTGAGCTGGCAACAGCCAATGTCCTGAACAGTGGTGGCCCTTTCGGCGCCGTCATTGTCACCGCGGACGGACGAGCCTTCGAAGGCGTCAACCGCGTGACCGCCACGAACGATCCCACAGCGCACGCAGAAGTCACGGCAATCCGTAACGCCTGCCGTGAACTGGGAACGTTCGATCTGAGCGGAGCAACCCTCTACACCAGCTGCGAGCCATGCCCCATGTGCCTGGCTTCCGCGCTCTGGGCACGCGTGGACCGCGTGTTCTTCGCCGCAGACCGTCACGACGCCGCATCCGTGGGCTTCGACGACGCCGTCTTCTACGAGTACTTCGAGAACGACAACCGGGACGCGCTGATGCCGGTAGCCAAGCTGGAACTGGGCGATCCCCAGGCTCCGGAGGCCCTCCAGCCGTTCACCACATGGAACACGCTTGATTCCAGGATTGATTACTAGGGCCCGGTGGCTGACATGGAAATCCTGGGTACCGCAGAAATGCACACAGCAGCTGAAAAGCAGGCTGCGCTCTTCCCCAACGGTGAGAACAGCGCAGAGCCCACAGCGGCAGAAGCAAAGCACACGGCAGCCGGCCTGGCAGGTGGCAACAAGAAGCCCCCGGCGTCGAACTCCTTCCTGGACAAGTTCTTCCAGATCTCCCAGCGTGGCTCCACACTGGCCCGCGAATTCCGCGGCGGCCTGGTCACGTTCTTCACCATGGCCTACATCGTCATCCTGAATCCGCTCATCCTGGGTGGCTTCTCGGCAGAGAACGCGCCGACTGATGTGGCGGGCGGTTGGTTGTCGGCCGCGCAGGTCGGTGCGGTCACTGGCCTCACTGCCGGCGTCATGACCATCATTTTCGGTCTGGTCGCCAACCTTCCCTTCGGCCTGGCCGCAGGTTTGGGCATCAATTCGTTCCTGGCCGTTGCGGTCATCCAGGAAGTCACATGGCCAGAAGCCATGGGCCTGGTGGTCATCAACGGCATCCTCATTGTCCTCTTCGGTGCTACCGGGGCCCGGACAGCGATCTTCAAGGCAGTGCCCAAGGAACTGAAGGCAGCCATCACCGTTGGCATCGGCCTGTTCATTGCCTTCATCGGCTTCGTGGACTCAGGGTTCGTCCGTCCCACAGCGGGCGGCCCACCGGTCCAGCTGGGTAACGACGGCTCCATCACCTCCCTACCTACGCTTGTCTTCATCGTCGGTTTGCTGGCCATGGGCATCCTTGTGGCCCGCAAGATCCAGGGTGGCCTGCTGATCGGCATCGTCGCCACCACCGTCCTCGCCGCAGTTGTCGAGGCCGTATTCAAGATCGGCCCTGGCAGCGCCACCAATCCCGGCGGCTGGCACCTGAACGTGCCTATCTTGTCCAGCCAGTTGGTGTCCGTGCCGGATCTTAGCCTGGTGGGCCACTTCGATCTCTTCGGCTCGTTCGCCCGGATCGGTGGACTTGCCGCCACCATGTTGGTCTTCACCCTGGTGTTCACCAACTTCTTCGACGCCATGGGCACCATGACCGGGCTGGCGAAGAGCGCTGGGGTGGCGCACAAGGACGGTACGTTCCCCAGGCTGAAGTCGGCATTCATCGTTGAAGGCATGGGTGCCGTGGTGGGTGGGGCAACCTCCGGATCATCGAACACTGTGTACATCGACTCCGCTGCCGGTATTGGCGAAGGTGCCCGCACGGGCTTGGCGTCGGTGGTCACCGGCCTCCTGTTCCTGGGGTCCATGTTCTTCACGCCGCTCACTTCGGTGGTTCCGCTGGAAGTTGCTGCGGCCGCACTGGTTGTTGTGGGCGCGATGATGATGGCGCAGATCCGCGAGATCAAGTTCACCAAGTTCTCGGTCGCCTTGCCTGCGTTCCTGACCATCGTGACCATGCCGCTGACCTACTCCATCGCCAACGGCATTGGGGTCGGGTTCATCTCCTTCGCCGTGGTCAACGCCGCCTCTGGTAAAGCCAAGAAGGTGCATCCGCTCATGTGGGTGGTCACGGCCGGCTTCATCATCTACTTCGCACGGGGTCCCATCAACGCCCTGATGGGCGTTTAGCCAGGAACCCCAGCCCGCGCCGGCGGGTCATCATCCGGCACTCCGATCGACGGTCCCCCGATTCCCTCCGCACGAATAGGCGCCCGCCGTCGTCGTCCCTGAAAACAGGCACGACGGCGGGCGGCGGCAGGGTGCCGGTGCTCCGTCAGGGAACGGGGGCAGGGAGATGAAGCCCTTGCCCCCGTTCCTATGAACCCTTACTGACTGAACTTTTACTGAACAGCCGCGACTGCCCCTCAACAGCCTCTGCGAATGAGATTATGGGGCAAGATCGCGCACTGCTCCGGCCGGGCCACCTGGCCGGGACACCTGGAATAAGGATGTGTTGCCATGCTGGATCTGATGCCTTCACTGGGCGGCTGGCGGACGGCGGTCTCCGGCCAACGATGCGCTGTGGCCACGATCGTAGGGACCGGCGGCTCTGTGCCGCGGCCCCTGGGGACGTCCATGATGGTCTCCGAACACGGCGAAATTTTGGGCAGCTTGTCCGGCGGCTGCGTGGAGGGCGCCGTTGTGGAGGCGGCTTTGGAAGCCATGCGCGACGGCGGCCCCCGCCTTGAGTCCTTCGGCTTCAGTCCCGAGGACGCGTTCGCGGTGGGACTCACCTGTGGAGGGGAACTGGAAGTCCACATCCAGCCGCTGCAGGAAGGCTCGCCAGAACTCTCAATGCTGGCCGAAACCCGACGCCCTGGCGCACTCATCCGCCGCCTTGATGCTGGTGGTGGAGTCATGGTGGTGGATGATCCCGCACGGTTCCGTGCCATGGAATCCGAAGAACTGGCCAGACTGGTGGGGGACCACCCGGCTACCCTTTTCGCGGCAGCCGCCCAAGTGGAGCCCCTCCTCCAAGGGGGCCGCGCAGGCCTTGTCCGGCTGGCCCCGCCCGAGGGCTGCATCGATGGGTGGGTAACAACCGAGAGGTTGGCTGCGCCGCCCCGGGAAAAGGAAGAACCTCAACCCATCACCTTGCTGGTCGAAAGCAGGTTGCCGGCAGCGAGGATGCTGGTCTTTGGCGCCAACGACTTTGGTGCCGCGTTGCTTCCCGCTGGACAACTGCTCGGCTACGACGTCACGCTGTGCGATGCCCGGCCTGCTTTCACTCAACAAAGTCGATTCGCCGGAGCCGACCAGGTGGTGACGGACTGGCCGCACCGCTACCTCGAAGCAGAGGCCGCAGCAGGACGGATCGACTCCCGGACCGTGGTCTGCGTCCTGACCCACGATCCCAAGTTCGACATCCCCTTGCTGGAGACGGCCCTCCGCCTCAACCTGGCCTACGTTGGCGCGATGGGTTCGCGCCGGAGCCACCGCCAACGGGTCGATGCCCTCCTCGAGTCAGGCACTCCCTCAGAGTCCTTGGCGCGGCTGCACTCACCCATCGGCCTGAACCTTGGTGCCGTGACACCAGCAGAGGTGGCGGTTTCCATTACGGCCGAGATCATCGCCGAGCGCGGACCCGGTACCCGGGAAACGCACGGCACGCCCGGTTTTCCGTCCCTCAAAGACGGCACCGGCCCGATTCACCCAGCACCTCAACACCTCACCCAGGAGGACCCATGGACATGAACACCATCGAGGCCGTGGTGCCCACGACGGACCCGGCCCTGTGGCGCGACGGCGATGCCTGGCTCGCCGGCGGTACAGTCCTTTTCTCCTACGGAAGCACTGTCCTCAAACGGCTCCTCGACCTCGGCGAAGCCAACTGGCCCGCCGTGACCGTGACCGATGACGGCATCGAACTGGCTGCCACCTGCACTGTGGCTGAGCTCTACGCCTTGCCTGCCAGCGAAGAAGCAGCCCACCGCGAATGGCCCGGACTGGCTCTGATCCGGCCTAGCTGCGACTCGTTCGTGGCGTCCTTCAAAATCTGGAACATGTCCACGGTGGGTGGCAACATCTGCACGGGCTTGCCCGCAGGACCCATGACGTCGCTGTGCGCCGGACTCGACGGCCTCGCCACCATCCTCAGCCCGGATGGTTCCAGCCGCACGGTCCCGGTTGCCGACTTTGTGATCGGCGATATGCAGACCGTCCTGGCCCCGGGGGAGTTGCTCCGCAGCATTCATCTCCCCGCCGAGGCACTCTCGGCGCGCGTAGCATTCAGGCGCTTGTCGCTGAGCAACCTTGGCCGCTCAGGGGTGCTGCTGATTGGCAGGATCGATCCCGTCTTCGGCTTGGTCATCACGGTGACTGCTTCGACCAAGCGCCCGGTGCAACTCAGGTTCCCGGCCGGGAAGGTTCCGGACGCGCGGACGCTGGCCGACGCCGTCGAACATTCCATTCCCTGGCCGCTGTACCACGACGATATCCACGGGCTCCCGGCATGGCGCCGCGACATGACGCTCAAGCTGGCCGAGGAAATACGGGCGGAGTTGATGGACGAGTCGATGACTGTCTCCGGCGATTTCTGGCCCCCGCATGCCACGTCGCCCCAGCCGTCCACGCAACCCGAAACCACAGGCACCCAGAAGGAGGCCTCCCATGGCAATTGAGATCAACGGCACTGCCTCGCAGGCCACACCCCGTCCGGGCCAATGCCTGCGCACCTTCCTGAGGGAGGAGGGCAACTTCGGCGTCAAGAAGGGCTGCGACGGCGGCGACTGCGGAGCTTGCACCGTCCACGTCGACGGAACTCCCGTGCACAGCTGCATCTACCCGGCCGTCCGCGCCGAAGGCAAGACGGTCACCACAATCGAGGGCCTCGCCAAGGAAGGACAGCTCCACCCTGTGCAGGAGCAGTTCAACGCGGGGCAGGGTTTCCAGTGCGGCTTCTGTACCGCAGGCATGATGATGACCGTCGCGACCTTCGACGACGAGCAACGCGCCAACCTGCCCCGCAACCTCAAGGGAAACCTGTGCCGATGCACCGGCTACCGCTCCATTGCGGACGCCGTCTGTGGCCACGGCGGAGGCCACGGCGGCCAACACCAGCACGAAGATCACGACGCCGGAGCTGACGTTTCAGGCGCAAAGTCGCCTGCTGTTGTGGAGGCGACCCCCGGCCAACTTGGCGACAACGTCCCCGCCCTGGCCAGCGACGCCGTGATCACGGGAACCGCCAGGTACGCCCTGGACGTTCCGGCGGAGCAACTCCCCGGCTTGCTGCACCTCAAAGTGGCGCGCTCGCCACATCCGCACGCCCGGATCGTTTCCATTGACAAGGCTCCAGCGTTGGCCGTGCCGGGCGTGGTTGCAGTGTTCACGCACGAGGACGCACCGCAGCAGCTCTTCTCCACGGCACAACACGAGAATTTCACCGACGACCCCGATGACACCCGCGTCCTGGACAACGTTGTACGGTTCATCGGGCAACGCGTTGCAGCTGTCGTTGCCGAAACCGTGGGTGCAGCCGAAGCTGGAGCCCGGGCTTTGGCCGTGGAGTACGAAATCCTGGACCCGGTTTTCACGCCCCAGGAAGCCATCCTTCCCGGTGCCCCGGCGATTCACGGCGAGAAAGACGGTGTCGAGTCCCGTATTTCGCGGCCGCTCCAGAATGTTGTGGCCGAGGTCCACGCGGAACTGGGCAGCGTGGAAGACGGCTTCGCCGCCGCGGACTACATCCACGAGCACACGTACCAGACCCAGCGGGTGCAGCACGTAGCCATGGAAACCCATTCGTCCATCTCCTGGCTCGATCAGGAGGGCCGTTTGGTTGTCCGTTCCTCCACCCAGGTCCCGTTCCTGGTGAAGCGGACATTGAGCCGGTTGTTCAACCTGGCGCCGGAAACCATCCGTGTTGTGGCCGGCCGGGTCGGCGGCGGTTTCGGTGGAAAGCAGGAAGTCCTCACCGAAGATTTGGTGGCTTTGGCAACCCTTGCACTGAAGCGTCCCGTGCAGTTGGAGTTCACCCGGACCGAGCAGTTCACGGCAACCACCACCCGCCACCCCTTCACCATCCACCTCAAAGCCGGTGCCAACAAGGACGGATACCTGACGGCCCTGCAGCTGAACGTCCTGACCAACACTGGTGCCTACGGAAACCACGCTCCCGGCGTGATGTTCCACGGCTGCGGAGAGTCGTTGGCCGTGTACAAGTGCGTGAACAAGAAAGTGGACGCCCACGCCGTCTACACCAACACAGTTCCCGCCGGGGCCTTCCGCGGCTACGGGCTGAGCCAGATGATCTTTGCCATCGAATCGGCCATCGACGAATTGGCCATTGGGATCGGCATGGATCCGCTTGAGTTCCGGCTGAAGAACATGGTCCGGCCCGGTGACCACATGCTGTCCACAACCCCGGAGCCCGAAGAAGACGTCCACTACGGAAGCTACGGCCTGGACCAGTGCATCGCCTTGGTGCGCGACGCCCTGGACCGCGGGAAGGAACGCTACCGGGCCGCAGGCCTTGATGACCTGGGCCCGGAGTGGGTCACCGGTGAGGGGTCAGCCCTGTCCATGATCGACACCGTCCCGCCCCGCGGCCACTTCGCCCACACCCGGGTGAGCCTGGAAGCGGACGGACGGTTCGCCGTCGACGTCGGTACTGCCGAATTCGGGAACGGCACTACCACTGTGCACGCGCAGCTGGCGGCCACGGCGTTGGCGACCTCAGCGTCCAAGGTGACCGTGCGCCAGTCCGATACCGACCTTGTGGAGCACGACACCGGTGCGTTCGGGTCCGCGGGAACGGTGGTTGCCGGCAAGGCGACGCTCGGTGCGGCGCTGGAACTGGCCACCCGCATCCAGACAGTCGCGGCCTCGCTCACAGGGGTGGCGCTGGCGGACTGCCGGTTGGTGGATGGCGCTGTCCAGTGCGGCGAGCGTACCGTGCAGCTGACGGACATCGTCGACGCCGCCCGGCTGCAAGGCGTCCGGCTCGCCACCGACGGAAACTGGGGAGGGACGCCGCGTTCGGTGGCATTCAACGTCCACGGCTTCCGGGTTGCCGTAAACACGGGGACCGGTGAGCTGCGGATCCTGCAGAGCGTGCAGGCCGCCGACGCCGGAGTGGTGGTCAACCCGCGGCAGTGCCGTGGGCAGATCGAGGGCGGGATCGCGCAGGCCCTCGGTGCGGTGCTGTACGAGGAAGTGAAAGTGGACGACGCCGGTCGGGTCACCACGGATATCCTGCGGCAGTATCACATTCCCTCGTTCGCGGATGTGCCGAGGAGTGAGGTCTACTTCGCCACAACCAACGACAGCACGGGTCCCCTCGGGGCCAAGTCCATGAGTGAGAGCCCGTTCAATCCTGTGGCCCCGGCGCTGGCGAACGCCATCCGCAACGCTACCGGGATCCGTTTCGGTGAGCTCCCCATCGCCCGGGACAAGATCTACCTGGCGCTCCGCGACCGGAGCCCTGCCTCCGTGTAGCCCGCCTGCCCAATCGGGTTAGAGGGGGAGCTCCATGAAGACGCTGTTCGGGTCCAGGGTGTAGTCCGCAAAGGGCCTGCACTCCGTAAAGCCGTGCCTTTCATACAGACGCCGTGCCGGGGCGAAATAGTCCTCGGTGCCCGTTTCCAGGCACAGCCGCTGGTACCCGCGGCTTCGGGCGTCGGCGACGATGTGTTCCAGCATCAATGTCGCCACGCCCCGGCCGCGGGCGCTGGCCGTGGTGCGCATGGACTTGATCTCGGCCAGTCCACCGTCGTGGTCTTTCAGGGCACCGGATCCCAGCAGTTGTCCATCCTCCCTGGCAGTCCAGAACGTGATGGACTCGTGGGACAACGCGGAATGATCCAGCGCATGGACGCTCTCCGCGGGGGAGGTGGCGAACATGTCAGCCAGGTGTTCACTGAGGAGCTGATGGACATCCGGGCGTGCGGGATCGTCTGTTTCGATGCGGATCATGCACCCAATGTACCTGCCGCTATCCGTCCAGAAGATGCAGCTGATCCTTGGTGTCCAAGTCCTCACCCGAGCACAAATCACTGCAGTCCACCAGGTCCACCAGGCCCGGGTGCGCCTTGAGGAAGGACCGCGCGCCGGTGTCGCCATTGGCGGCGTCGGCGGCCTGTCCGCGAAGCCCGACGTCGAATATCACCGGGTGCCCGCGCTTCAGCCTTCCTGACTCGTCAGGGTAGGCGGCGGCGGTGACCCGCCCTGGACGATGGCTGCCCAGCAACCTGCTCACCGCCGTCAGGGTAAGCCCGGGCTGATCCACCAGAGCCACCATGATGTTGTTCCCAGGGGCTGCCGCTTCGATGCCCGCGCGGAAGGATCCGGCCATCCCCTTGGCCCAATTCTGGTTTTCTACGACGGTGTGCGCGCCCAGGTCTGTACTGTTCCGCACGTTTTCGGCTTCGGCTCCGAGAACCACCACCACCTCGCTGCAGCCGCCGTCGAAAAGGGTGTCGGCGAGTACTTCCACCAGCGTGCGTCCGCGGAAGGGCAGCAGCGCTTTGGGGCCGCGCCCCAAGCGGGTGCCGGCGCCCGCAGCGAGCAGGACGCCCGTAGTGGGCGTGCCGGATGGAGTCATATCCTCACCATACGCGCGGGGTTCCATGCGGTCTGTAGCTCCACGGTTGCTTTCAAAGAGATCTACCGATATCGGTTGTAAATTACCCATCAGTAGGGCTTTTGGTGGTCGGAAATGGCCGTTAGGGTCGGTGGGGAGTTATGAAGTCAGCTCGTGTACGCAGCGACGCGTAAGGAACAGGGGAAAATGGCGGGCAGTTTCGAGATTCTCAAAGCAGGTACCAACTCATTCCGATTTCGGCTCACTGCCGAAGACGGCACGGTTGTGGCAGTGTCGCCACAGTTTCCGAATTTGAAGGCCGTTGTGGCCGGTATCAACGCAGTCCGCGAAAATGCGGCAACGGGCTTTGTCGTCGACAGGCGGAACCTGGGCACCTGACGTTGCCCGTCCTGGTCGGAAACAACAATCGGCGGCAGTGTTCATCACGAACACTGCCGCCGATTGTTGTTTGTTGGAGCTTTAGGCGTCGCCGCCTGCTCCGCCGGTGGTGCCGGCGTTGACATCCAGGAGCCGATACTTCTCGATGGCCTTCTCCAGTGCGTCCTCCGCAACTTCGCCCTTGGCGGCGA